>NZ_JAALEG010000030.1 GCF_011058165.1 Rhodococcus aetherivorans | reverse complement strand
GCCCCGAAGAGCTCGTCCCGGGTATCCACCCCCGCCACGAAGGAGACCACCACCGTGCCGCCGACCGCACCCGAACCGCAGACCGGCGCGACCCCGAAGCCGAAGGCGGCGTCGCGTCGGCCCAAGAAGCAGCCCGGCGTGACCGTCACCATCACCATCGACCCCGAGCAGGAGTGGACGGTCGGTGTCGCGCAGGGCACCCGGCGCCTGAGCAAGGCCAATCCCGTCAGCCCCGACGCCGTGGAGCGCGCCGTGCTCGAGCTCGGCGACGAGGCGGCCCTCGAGGCGGTCCGGTCCGTGATCGACGCGGCGCGCCAGGCCGCGGAGGAACGCGTCGCGCAGCTCAGCCGCGAACTCGAGGAGGCCAGAAAGGCGTTGGAGAGCCTGGGATCGGGCCCGACCGGGTAGTCTGATCCGCTGATGCGGCCGGAACCGGCCGGGCGGGAGGGCTCATGTTCAAGCGCGTTGCGATGGCGATCGTCGCGGGGGTCGCACTGCTGACAGGTGGGACGGGGGTCGCGGTGGCGGCGCCGCCGGTTCCGCTCGGGGGCGGGTCGGGCATCACGCTCGGCAACGGATCCGAGGATCTGTTCGACTGCACGCTCGCCACGATCGGCAACGACCGTGGCGGCCGGCTCGTCGGTTTCACCGCCGGCCACTGCGGCGGTCCCGGGACGACCGTGAAGTCCGAGGCGGACCCCGGGGCCGGGGTCGTCGGGCGCATCGTCGGCACCAACGAGGTGCTCGACTACTCGGTGATCGAGTTCGACCGCGGCCGCGTCGCGCCGGTGAACCGGGTCGGCAACGTCACCATCACCGGCGTCGGCACCCCCGTGGGGTTCCCCAACGTGGCGTGCAAGGAAGGCCGCACCACCGGCAACACCTGTGGTGTCGTGTGGGGCGACGTGTTCAACTCCCAGGAGACCTGGACGCAGGTGTGCGTCGTCGAGGGCGACTCCGGCGCCCCGCTGGTCGTCGGCACGACGCTCGTCGCGATGGTCAACGCCTACCTGCTCACACCGTGCATCGGCCCGGAGGTGGGCACCAACTTCGTCACGATCCTCGGCGACGTCGACGCCCGGGGCGGCGTCGGCGCGGGTTACCGCCCCATCTGACGTACAGGCGCGGGCTCGTCGGCCGGCTACGGGACCGACAGCGGTAGCGGCCGGCCGACGAGGCTTCGTCTCGGGGCCGGCAGGGCCGCGGCGATCTGCCGGATCTGCGAGACGGAATGGGCGTGCGGCGTCGCCACCATGGCCGGGATGCCGCTGTCGCCCGCCGCGCGCAGGTCGAGGTCGAGGGGCACCTGCCCGAGGAGCGGTGCCGCGATGGCCCGGGCGAGGCACTCGCCGCCTCCGGTACCAAACAACGGTGTGCTCGCGTGGCACGACGAGCACACCAGCGCCGACATGTTCTCCACGACGCCGGCGACCGGCATCCGCAGGTCACGCGCCATGCGGCCCACCCGCTGGGCGACGGTCTGGGCCGCCGGCTGGGGCGTGGTGACGACGAGGAGCGCCGCGTCCGGCACGAGTTCGAGCAGCGAAAGTGTCACATCTCCGGTGCCCGGTGGCAGGTCGATGAGCAGGACGTCGAGTTCACCCCAGTACACGTCGCGCAGGAACTGCTCGATCGCCTTGTGCAGCATGGGGCCGCGCCAGACGACCGGCTCGTCGTCGCGGACGAAGAACCCGACGGACATGAGGGCGACGCCGAACGCCTCGACCGGCAGCATCGTTCCGTGCAGGGCGACCGGTGCGCGGCGCACCCCGAACAGATGCGGAACGGAGTAACCCCAGACGTCGGCGTCGAGAACGCCGACCCGCTTGCCCTGCTGGGCCAGCGCCACCGCGAGGTTGGCCGTGAGCGTCGACTTGCCGACGCCGCCCTTGCCGGAGGCCACGGCGTACACCCGGGTCGCCGAATCGGGACCGAAGGGGGGAGCGTCCTCTGGTCTCGTGCCGCGCAAGCGGGCGGCGAGCCGCCTCCGCTCGGCTTCGCTCATCGCCGTGAAGACGACCTCGACGCCGGTCACGCCGGCGACTGCCCCGGCGGCCGCGGTGACGTCGGCGGAGAGGGAGGCCTGCATCGGACACGAGGAGGTGGTGAGCCGGACGGTCACCCGGACGAGTCCGGAGCGATCGATCCTCACCTCGCCGAGCATGCCGGCCTGCTCGAGCGGCAGATGCAGCTCGGGATCCTCGACCCGGGCCAGCGCGGCACGCACCGCAGCCGCGGAGACCGCCGGGCCGGACGTCCTCCGCGACAGCAGGCTCATGTTCGCTCCTCCGTCCCGGGCGCGCGGAAGGCACGCCGGCGGGGTTTGACCGGGCGCATCAGGAACTCCGGGCGGCGCAGCCCGGACCGGCTGGGGCCGGGCCGGGTGTACGCCAGCCAGGCGCGGTAGACCTCGCGGGACCGCCGGGTGTCCACCACCACGTCGCCGTACCGGTCGTCGGCGTGGGCCTTCTCCACGCGCACCTTCTGGTGCCAGCAGTGCATGCCCGACAGCGGGTCGGGGTGCACGGCGAAGGCGAGGTTCTGATGCACGCCGGGGTCTTCCCAGTAGATCCGCTCGCTGTCCGGGTCGTCGCTGCGGAACGGCTGTACGCCCTGCTTGTAGCGCAACCGCCACACCCCGTCTCCGTCGTTGTCGAGATCGACGAGGCCCATCGCCCAACGGGATCCGGCGTTCTCGGACGTGCGCCAGCGGCCCATGTGGTGCGAGAGCGCGAGGACGCCGGGGCGGATCGACTCGGTCGCCCACACACGGGCCACGAAGTACCCGATCTCGGTGTTGACCCGGACCAGGTCACCCGTGCCGACGCCGAAGCGCGCGGCGTCCGAGGGATTCGTCCACAGCGGATGCGTGTTGCTGATCTCGTTGAGGTACTTCGCGTTCGCGGACCGAGTATGGACCAGGGTCGGCAGGCGGAAGGTCGGCACGAGCACGATCTCGTTGTTCGCCGGGTCGATCGAGCGGTGCCCGACGTGGGACTCGATGTAGCCGGGCGTGGCGTACTCCTCCCACCCGAAGTCGACCATGGTCTCGCTGAACAGCTCGAGTTTGCGCGACGGGGTGAGCCACCCGGCGGTCCTGCTGCCGTCCTCGTGGACGACACCGACGGCACCCGCCTCGCCGACGAGCGGCGGGGTCGAGTCCAGGGTGACGGGTTTGCGCAGCACCCCGTGCTCGTCCGGGTCCGCCCCCTCGGTCTCGGCGGCCGTCAGCGGCCGCTCGTCGAGCCGGTAGGTGTCCTTGGCGACCTCGAAGACGCCGTATCTGCGCATGTACTCCAGTGGGGTGAGCCCTTGGTCGGCCGCGGCCTTCGGCAGGCCGGGCACGCTGTTCTCGAACACCCACCGGTAGTACTCGTCGACGGTGACCTTCTGCCCGGGCCGGTAGGGGGATTCGAAGAACTTGCGGATGCCGAGGCTGCCGTCGGGGTCGATGCGCCAGGACAGCTCGAACCAGAACTCGTTCTCCTCCCACACCTCTCCGGGATTGGACTCGCGGGAGTCGGACACGCTCCGGCCCATGCGCTCGAGCGCCACCCGGGTGACGGGCTGGCGGAATCCGAGCCACTTGCCGGCGTACTGCTCGTAGGACTGGGTGTCGTGCCGCTCGGTGCTGTGCCCCATGGGCAGGACGTAGTCGGCGAAGGTTGCCGTCTCGGACCACGTGGGGGTGAGTGCGACGTGGCAGCCCACGAGCGATTCGTCGGTCAGGGCCTCCAGCCAGCTGAAGCCGTCGGGGTTGGTCCACACCGGGTTGTAGACGCGCGAGAAGTACATCGACAGCGTGCCGCGGCCGTCCTGGAGCAGATGCGGCAGCAGGATCGACATCTCGTTGGTCGACAGGGGGAACTCGGGGGGCCAGAGCAGCTCGTTCCAGGACTCGTGTCCCTGGGGCAGGTTCGGGCCGTGGGCGATGATCTTGTCCCAGCCGTTGGGGCTGGTGCCGCCCTTGGTGCCGACGCTGCCGGTGAGGACGTTGAGGAAGAACAGGGCCCGCGAGACCTGCCACCCGCCGAGGTTGCCGGCGGTCGCCGCCCGCCACACGTGCGCCGACAGGGCCGAGCCGGCGGTGGCGACGATCCGGGCGAGTTCGGCGATCTGCTTCTCGGGTACCTGCGCCTCCTGCGCGGCGAAGGCGAAGGTGAAGCAGGCGTAGTCCTCGGTCAGTGCGCCGACGAACACGTCGAAGTCGTCGGCGGGCAGGTCGGGGTGGCGGTGCTTCATGTAGGTGGGCCAGTTCACCCAGCGGCGCAGGAATGCCCGGTCGATGTGGCCGGTGCGCAGCAGGTACGACGCGACGGACAGCAGGATCGCCGCCTCGCTGCCGGGCCACGGGGCGATCCACAGGTCGGCGTGGGACGCGGTGTTCGACAGCCGCGGATCGAGCACGACGACCTTGGCGCCGCCCTCGACCTTGCCCTCCATGATCCGCTGCGCGTGCGGGTTGAAGTAGTGCCCGGTCTCGAGGTGGCTCGAGATCAGCAGGATGACCTTGGCGTTCGCGTAGTCCGGTGAGGGCCGGTCGTAGCCACCCCACAGGGCGTAGCCCAGCCGGGCGCCGGCGGAGCAGATGTTGGTGTGGCTGTTGTGTCCGTCCACCCCCCACGCCAGCAGGAACCGCTCGGCGAAGCCGTCCTCGCCGGGTCGGCCCACGTGGTAGACGACCTCGTCCCGGCGGTCCTCGACGATGGCGGCCCGGATCCGGGCGGCGATGTCGTCGAGGGCCTCGTCCCAGCCGATGCGCTCCCACTGCCCACTGCCGCGGGCACCGACGCGCTTGAGCGGGTACAGGATGCGCTCGGGGTCCTTGATCTGGTTGATGGTCGCGGGACCTTTGGCGCAGTTGCGTCCGCGTGAGCCCGGATGCGCCGGGTTCCCCTCGAGCCGCTTGATGGACAGGTCGGACTTGTCCACGTACGCGAGCAGGCCGCACGCCGATTCGCAGTTGAAGCAGGTGGTGGGCACCAGCATGTATTCGTGCGGCACCTTACGAGGGTGGGCCTTGGCGTCGTATTCGACGTGGTGGTCCCAGTTTTCGACCGGAGGAAAGTTCCGCAGCCGCTCGTGCGTGCGCTGACCGGGCAGCGCCGACCCGGTCGGGGTGTGCTCCGTCTCGGCAGTCATGGGGTTCCCTTCGGGTGGGTGGTCGGGTGCCGGTCGGGCCGCTCACGACAGGGGTGGGTCCTGGCCCGCCCGGACGAACGCAGTCTCGTAGGCCAGCAGTGAGATCTGCGTCAGCAGGCCGGCCGCGACGAGGAGGGCGGCCCCGGCGGAGCCGTTCCACGACGGGGCGGCCAGTGCGGCCGCCACCACTGCCGGGACGATCGCCCCCAGCCAGAACAGCCGGGCGTAGCGGCCGCGGGTGATGATGTGCGCGGCCAGGGTCGCCTGCCGGCTGGCGTGCCGGCCGGAGTACTCGATGAGCAGCATCAGCAGGTGCAGTCCGGTCGAGAGCACGAAGACGCGCACGAGGAAGCCGACCGCCCCGTCGGAGAGACCCGCGAACGGCGCGACGACGAGCAGCGCCCCGGTCCCGACCATGGCGGCCTGAACCAGCAGGTGCCAGAACAACAACGGTGACTGCCACAGGTCGCGGCCCTCGGCCTGCCCGAAGAGGAATCCGGTGTAGCCGGCGACCAGCGCGCCGGAGACCAGGGCGGCCCAGGCGAGCACGGTTGCGCCCCAAGCCGATCCGAGGAAGGCGGCGAGGACCCACAGGGCGGCCACCCCGCCGAAGGCGGCCAGCGCGTAGGCGCCCCACACGAGCCACGAGGACCAGTTGGATCTCAGGAAGATGTAGAGAAAACGCTCCGGCCGCTTCAGGTCCCAGATCAGCAGGACTCCGGTGAGGGCCGCGCCCGCCATGGCCACTGCGGGCGCCGCGTAGTCACCCAGCCACCCCAGGTCGATGCCCAGGATGTGGGCCAGCCCCGCGACGGCGAGGGCGCCGGCGGCGACGGCCTTGGTCCACAGGTAGGTCGTCACGCGCCATCCCCACGGCCGGGGATGCGCGGTGTTCAGCGTGGTGCGCGCCTTCGTGGTGCGATCCCCGGGCAGGTCGGCCGCGGTCTCGCGGCGGTGCGCGTCCGGCTCGGCCCAGATGTAGGTGTCGGCGACCGGGGCGACCAGCGGATCGAGGACCGCCCGGTCGGCACCGAGATAGAAGACGTTCGGCCCGGTGTTCTGTTCCGGCGAGCGCACGGCGGTCTGCTGCGTGCTGACCAGGGTGGCGATGCCGCTGGTCGGGTCGTCGAGGTCGCCGACCCAGATCGAGTGGGTGGGGCACACCACGACGCAGGCAGGCTCCATGTCGTTGTCGACGCGGTGCGCGCACATGTTGCACTTCGCCGCGGTGTGGGTGTCCTGATCGATGTAGATGGCGTCGTAGGGGCACGCCTGCATGCAGCTCTTGCAGCCGATGCAGCGCTCGTTGTCGAAGTCGACGATTCCGTCGTCGCGCTTGAACAGCGCGCCGGTGGGGCAGATCTTCACGCACGGTGCGTCGGTGCAGTGGTTGCAGCGCATCACACCGAAAGATCTTGTGGTGTTCGGAAACTCACCCGCGTCGACGTACTTCACCCACGTGCGGAACTGGCCGAGCGGCACCTCGTGCTCGGTCTTGCAGGCGACCGTGCAGGCGTGGCAGCCGATGCACGTGCGCTGATCGATCGCGAAGCCGTAGCGCACCGTCTCACTTCTTCCGGATGAGGTAGCGGTGGACGCCGTCCTCGCTGTTGTTGTCCAGCAGTTCGTTTCCCGTGTCGGTCGCCCACGACGGGATGTCGCGTTTCGATCCGCCGTCGGTGGCCTCGACGAGCAGGATCTGCCCGGACTCGAGCTTCTTGATCGCACGCGAGGCGAGCAGCACGGGCATCGGGCATTTCTGTCCCTTGGCGTCGACGACGACGTCGATCTGGTAGTCCACGGTCCGCTCCTGGGTTCGGAAGGGTCAGATGAAGAGGCTGATCTGGGACCTGCTCATCGCGGACAGGGCGGTGGCGGCACCGACGGGCTCGCCCACTCCCTCGAGGAGCTGGTCGCGGCGAAGGCCCAGCAGGTCCATGGTCATCTCGCACGGCCACAGGTTCACGCCCAGCTCGGTGCACATCTCGACCAGCTCGGCCGGGTGGGCCACGTTCTTCTGGCGCGCAAGTCTTTTCATCATCCAGGGCCCGGCGCCGGCCAGGTGGAGCTTCGACAGCTTCATGTGCCGCATGCCCGGCCGGTTCATGCCGGCCAGCGCCTTGGTCATCGCGTCGGTGCCGGTGATCCGGACGTCGTCGCGCACCAGGGGGAACAGTCCCCAGAAGGTGAAGAAGATCGTCGTGGACATGCCGTAGGCGGCGCCGGTGGAGCCGAGGATCAGGGTCGGCCACATTCTGTCCAGATCGCCGCTCCACGCCACGATCGTCATGCTCTCCGGGGCGTCGTCGACGTCACGCTGCGGGTTGTCCGACATGCGCCGGCCCCTTTCGTGGTTGCCGGGGAGGCCTCGTGCGGCCTTCGCGCGGAGTGTTGCGATATGTGATCCAGAACACTACATTCGTGTATGCGCATACCGCAAGATGGTTCGGAAAGTCGCCCTCCCGGTGTGCGGACCACCCGCCCGTTTCGTCCCTGGGAGGACCCGTGGCCGATACCGTCACAGCGTTGGAACTGTTTCGCGAGCTCCAGGCGGGCACCGTTCCCGAGATCCTCGACATCCGCAGCACCGAGGATTTCCGGGCCGGCCGGATCGAAGGACCCCGGCCCGTTCCCACTCGCCACGTCCCGGTCTATCGGGTGATGGAAGAACTCGAGGAACAGGCCGCCGTCACGCGGGCGGGCGCCGTCGTCGTCTGCGGACAGGGCAACGGCTCCGAACTGGTCGCCGAGGAGTTCGAGACGCTGGGCCTGCGCACCCGCTCCCTCGAGGGCGGTACCGACGCGTGGAACCGGCTCCTCGTTCCCGTCGAGATCACCGGACTCCCCGGCGACGTGCGCATCTGGCAGTTCCAGCGCCCGGCGAAGGCCTGCCTGTCGTACCTCGTCGGCGTGCCCGGCGGCCGCGGCATCGTCGTCGACCCCGCCAGATCGACCGAGGCATACCTGGAACTTGCTCGAATGCAAGATGTTTCGATCGTGCACGTCGTGGACACCCACGTGCACGCGGACCATGTCAGTGGTGGCCCGGCACTGGCCGCCCGGCTCGATGCGGAGTATCACCTGCCGCCGGAGGACGCCGGCGGCATCGTCCCGTTCCCCAACCGGCCGCTGAAGGAGGGCGACGCACTCGACCTGGGGTCCACCGTCGTCCGGGCCATGACCATGCACCTGCCGGGCCACACCCCCGGCACGACGGCGCTGCTGGTCAGCGATTCGGTCCTGCTCGTCGGCGACACCGTCTTCGTCCGGGGACTCGGCCGGCCCGACCTGACCGGCCGGGCCGAGGAGCTGGCGCGGGATCTGTTCCGCAGCGTGCACGACAGGCTGCGCCCCCTCGACCCGCGAACGATGATCGCCCCGGCCCACTGGTCGAGCAGCGAGGAGATCAACGCCGAAGGACTGGTCGTCACCACGTTGGAGGAGGTTTTCACCGCCACACTGCTGAACGAGCACGCCCTCGAACGCTTCGTCGAGCAGATCGTGAACTCGCTGCCCGCAGCCCCGCACACCTACGAGACGATCCGCCGCGTGAACGCCGGACAACTCGCCCCCGCCGACGACGAGCTCGAGGTCCTCGACGTCGGCCGCAACCAATGCGCGGCAGCCACCTCGCTGAAGACCGCCCACTGAGCGGTGCGGCCACCGACGGCACCGTCGCGCTCGCCGGGCCGGCGCCCCGCCGCGATCCGCTGCCGCCCGGCCGGCGCACCTATAATCGGCACCCGACGCTCGGTTCGGAGGGGTGATGGAACAGGACATCGCGGCACAGTTGCAGGAACTCCACGCCCGAGTCTGCAAGGCCATCGCCGACCCCAAGCGACTGCTCATCATCAACGAGCTGCGGGACGGCGAACTCAGCGTCGGTGACCTGTGCGAGGCGCTGGGCTTCAGCCAGTCCAACGCCAGCCAGCATCTGTCCGTTCTCCGCGAGCGCGGCATCGTGAACGCGCGACGTTCCGGCAACAACGTCTTCTATTCGCTGCGCAGCCGGAAGATCGTGCAGGCGGTGGACCTGCTCCGGGAATTCCTGGCCGAGGACCTGGCCGACCAGGCGATCCTGCGGGGCGCCCTCGACGGCCGGGACGTCGACCTCGGCCTCGATCTGTAGGGCGCCGTCGCGCAGGCCGATTCTCCACCGCCTCGACGGATCCGCGAATCGGGTCAGCCGCAGACCGCGCCGCTCGACGCCGAACCGACCAGCTTCGTGTACTTGGCCAGCACCCCGCGGGTGTAGCGGGGAGGCAGCGGCTCCCACCCCTGCCGGCGGGACGCGAGTTCCTCCTCGTCGACCAGCACGTCGAGGGTGCCGTTCGCGACGTCGAGGCGGATCGGGTCGCCGTCGCGGACGAAGGCGATCGGGCCACCGTCCACCGCCTCGGGAGCCACGTGCCCGACGCACAGGCCCGTCGTGCCGCCGGAGAACCGCCCGTCGGTGAGCAGCAGCACGTCCTTACCGAGGCCGGCACCCTTGATCGCGCCGGTGATGGCGAGCATCTCCCGCATTCCCGGCCCGCCCTTCGGGCCCTCGTACCGGATCACCACCACGTCTCCCGCGGTGATCGTGCCGTCCTCGAGCGCGTCCATCGCGGCACGCTCGCGCTCGAAGACCCGGGCGGTGCCCTCGAACACCGACTCGTCGAACCCGGCGGACTTCACCACCGCGCCGCCCGGGGCGAGGCTGCCCTTCAGGATCGTGATGCCCCCCGTGGGATGGATGGGCTCGCTCAGTGCGCGCAACACCTTCCCGTCCGGGTCGGGCGGGGCGATCTCGGCCAGGTTCTCGGCGACGGTCCGCCCGGTGACGGTGAGGCAGTCGCCGTGCAGCAGGCCCGCGTCGAGCAGGGTCTTCATGATCACCGGCACGCCGCCGATGCGGTCGACGTCCTGCATCACGTGCCGGCCGAACGGCTTGACGTCGGCCAGGTGCGGGACGCGCGCACCGATGCGGGAGAAGTCGTCCAGGCTCAGCTCGACCTGCGTCTCGTGCGCGATCGCGAGCAGATGCAGCACCGCGTTGGTCGACCCACCGAACGCCATCACCACGGCGATCGCGTTCTCGAACGCCTCCTTCGTGAGGATGTCGGAGGCGGTGATGCCGCGGCGCAGCAGGTTCACCACGGCCTGCCCGCTGCGGCGGGCGTACCCGTCGCGGCGGCGGTCCGTCGCCGGCGGCGCCGCGCTTCCCGGCAGCGACATGCCGAGCGCTTCGGCCGCGCTGGCCATCGTGTTCGCCGTGTACATGCCGCCGCACGCGCCCTCGCCGGGGCAGATGGCCCGCTCGATCGCGTCGACGTCCTCCCGGCTCATCAGCCCGCGGGCGCAGGCGCCGACCGCCTCGAAGGCGTCGATGATCGTCACGTCGCGTTCGGATCCGTCGGACAGCTTCGCGACGCCCGGCAGGATCGACCCCGCATACAGGAACACGGCCGCCAGGTCGAGACGCGCGGCGGCCATCAGCATTCCGGGCAGGGACTTGTCGCATCCTGCGAGCAGTACCGACCCGTCGAGCCGCTCCGCCTGCATGACCGTCTCCACGCTGTCGGCGATCACCTCCCGCGACACCAGCGAGAAGTGCATCCCCTCGTGGCCCATCGAGATGCCGTCGGAGACGGAGATCGTGCCGAACTCGAGTGGATACCCGCCGGCGGCGTGCACGCCGTCCTTGACCGCCTGCGCCAGCCGGTCCAGCGACAGGTTGCACGGGGTGATCTCGTTCCACGACGAGGCCACCCCGATCTGCGGCTTGCCCCAGTCGTCGTCGCCCATGCCGACCGCGCGGAGCATGCCGCGCGCCGCGGTCTTCTCGAGGCCGTCGGTGACGTCGCGGCTGCGGGGCTTGATGTCCGGCTCGGTCGCGCTGCTCGCCTCCGGCTCGATCGGCGTGCTCGCCTCCGGCTCGGTCGCGCGGCTCGCCTCCGGCTCGGTCGGCGTGCTCATCGCGTTCCTCCCGGTCGGGGATCACGCCCGGTCAGCGCCAGCAACCGGTCCTGCACGGCCGCGTCGTCGGGCACCGGCACGGGCGGCGCGAACAGCCCGCTCGCGGCCAGCATGTCCCGCTGCGGTTGTATGTCCTCCCACACGGCCGCCACCAGGTCGGGATCGAGGCGCTCGTCGGCCCCCACGGCCCGGGCCAGGTCCCACGTGTGGATCGCGATGTCCGCGACCTGCTGCCGCAGATAGTCGCGGACGGGCACCATCCCGTAAGACAGGTGCACCTGCTTGTCCGGGTCGGTGGACGCCCACGCGACGGAGGCGTCGACGGCGTGCCGGTCCCATTCGGCGGACAGGTCGTCGCCGAGCGGGTCGAGTTCGGCCTCCGCCTCGGCGATCGTCCTGCCGGCGAGCAGCGGCGGCACCCACCGTTGCTCGTCCACGACGTGCCGGAACAGGGTGGCGACGTCCCATTCGGTGTCGGGGGTGGGGGCGGACCAGTCGGTGACCGCCGAGAGCCGGCTCTCGAAACCTTGCCGGGCGATGTGCTGCAGTTCGAGCCAGTCGTACGACATGGATTCAGCCTAGGCGGGCGGTGGCGGCGGCACCGGGTTTCCCGGCGTGCGGCGGCCCGCGATGTTCGGAAGGATCGGTGTCGCCGCACCTGGTGCGGTCCCCCGATCGTCCGGACAGTACTGGAGAAGTCATGCCCGTCCCCACCGTCGACCTCGCCCCCGGCCTGACCGTCAGCGCACAGGGATACGGCGCGATGTCGGTCTCGCCCGCCTACGGACCCGTCGATCTCGACGAGGCCTTGGCGACGCTGCATCACGCCGTCGACCTGGGGGTCACGTTCGTCGATACCGCGAACGTCTACGGCGACGGCACCAGCGAACGGGTCGTCGGGAAGCTGCTGCATGACCGCGGCGACGAGGTGCAGGTGGCCACGAAGTTCGGGCTCGTCGGCGCGCTGGGCAGCGGTAATCGCGGCATCGACGGCCGTCCCGAGTACGCGAAGAAGGCCCTCGACGAGTCCCTCGACCGGCTCGGGGTGGACCGCGTCGACCTGTACTACCTGCACCGCGTGGACCCGGACGTGCCCATCGAGGACACGGTCGGCGCGTTGGCCGAGCTGGTGCAGGCCGGCAAGATCCGGCACATCGGGTTGTCCGAGGCCACCGGCGACGAGCTGCGCCGCGCGCACGCCGTGCACCCGATCGCCGCGATCCAGTCCGAGTGGAGCATCGTCTCCCGGGACGTCGAGAAGAACGTCGTGCCGACCGCCGTCGAGCTGGGCATCGGCTTCGTGCCGTACTCGCCGGTCAGCCGAGGTCTGCTCACCGACGCGTTCGATGCCGCCCGGATCGGGGAGAAGGACCTGCGCCGGCGCTTCCCCCGATTCGACGCCGACGCGCTGCCCGCGAACCTGCAGGTGCGTGCCGCGGTGCGCGCGGTGGCCGACGAGGTGGGCGCGACGATCGCGCAGGTGGCGCTGGCGTGGCTCGACGCCAAGGCGCGGCAGTTCGGGCTGCCGTCGGTGGCGATCCCGGGCAGCCGCTCCGCCGCGCGGGTCACCGAGAATGCCGGCGCGCTCGACGTGCGTCTCACCGACGAGCACGTCGCCAGGCTCGACACCCTCGCCGACGCGGTCGTGGGTGGGCGGGCCGCGGACCCGACCTGGGTGTCGTGGGGCCGGGAGTGACTACCGGCGGGTAGTCGCGTCGCCGCGTAGGGTCGTTTCATCATGAAACGGGTTTGGTGGGTGTGGGGCGTGGGTGTCCTCGCCTATGTCGTGGCCGTCATGCATCGCACGTCGTTCGGCGTATCCGGACTCGCCGCGACGGAACGCTTCGACATCACCCCGGCCGTGCTGTCGGGCTTCGTGGTCCTGCAGATCGTGGTGTACGCGAGCATGCAGATTCCGGCCGGGGTGCTGCTCGACCGGTTCGGTTCCCGGGTGATGATCGCCTCGGGTGCGGCGATCATGGCGGTGGCGCAGCTGGTGCTGGCGTTCACCGAGTCCCTGCCCGCCGCCTATGCGGCCCGCGTCTTCGTCGGGGCGGGCGACGCGCTGACCTTCATCTCGGTGCTGCGGCTGGTGCCGGTGTGGTTCGACACGCGGCGGGTGCCGCTGGTGTCGCAGCTGACCGGCATCCTGGGGCAGCTGGGTCAGGTGCTCTCGGCGCTGCCCTTCGTGCTGATCCTGGGCGGAGCGGGGTGGAGCGCGGCGTTCGCGAGCGCCGCGGCGCTCGGTGTGCTCGCCTGCGTGCTCGCGGTCGCAGTGGTGCGCGACGCGCCGCCGGGGGTGGTCGTGCGGACCGAGGCTGCCGGGATGCGGCAGGTGCTCGGGCAGATCGGGGTGGTGTGGCGCAGACCGGGCACACGGCTCGGCTTCTTCACCCACATGGGCACCCAATTCTCCATCACCACGTTCGCGTTGCTGTGGGGCGTGCCGTACCTCCAGTCGGCGCAGGGCCTGTCCGCGGCGGCCGCCGGTTCGCTGCTCACCCTCTCCGTGGTCTCGGCGATCGCGGCCGGCCCGGTGCTCGGGATCCTCAGCGGCCGGTTCCCGCTGCACCGCTCGTGGCTGGTGCTGTCGATCATGGTGAGCAACGCCGCGATGTGGACGGTCGTGCTGCTGTTGCCGGCGCCGGCCCCGATGTGGCTGCTCGTCCTCCTGATCGTGACCATCTCGGTGGGCGGACCCGGGTCTATGATCGGATTCGACTATGCGCGGACATTCAACCCGAGCACCGCGCTCGGCACCGCCCAGGGCATGGTCAACATCGGCGGATTCCTGGCGTCCCTGCTGGTGATCCAGGCGATGGGGTTGATCCTGCAGCGTCTCGGCGGCTACACCTTCGAGGCGTTCCGGGTCGCCTGGCTGGCGCAGTATCCCGTGTGGGTCGTGGCGATCATCGGGGTGCTCGTCACCCGCGGCAAGGCCCGCCGCGAGGCGGGCGTGTCGCCGCGGACGCTGCGGCAGGTGCTGCGCGACGGTCGTCGCGCGGGGCCGGCGAATTCGCAGACGCGGATCGAGGAGGCTGGCGATGACGGGGAGCGGACCCGGGCGGACTGACATCCTCCGGCGGGATCTGGCTCGGTTCCTGAAGACCTGCGGGTTCGGTGTCGAAGAGTTGCGGACGAAGATCGACATCGTCCGCAGCGAGTTCGCCGACACCCACGGTTACGATCCCGTCGAGCATGCCGAAACGTGGCTGACCACGCCCGACTCGGTCCTGGACGAGGCCGATCCACCGCTGCGGGTCGAGGACCTCGGGCGGGACGTCGCCGGGATCCGGCTCACGTGCGCCGTCACCGCCGACGTGTACCGCGTACGGGACCTGCTCGTCGCCCGGCGGGACGTGCGGGTGATCGAGGCGAGGGACTACATCAAGCGCGCCGGCCCGGACGGGTACCGCGGGCTGTGCCTCGTCGTGGAGGTGCCGGTGGCGTCGACCGGCCGGGTGCGGACCGTGTACGTGGAGGTGCAGATCCGCACCGGGGTCATGGAGTCGTGGGAGAGCGTGGCGACGCGGCTGCGCACCGAGTTCGACGGTCACGTCCCGCGGGAGATGCTCGACGAACTGCGCGCCGCCGCGGAGAGCGCCCGGGATCTCGACTTGCGGATCGGCGCGTTGCAGCGGCACGTGGAGGAGCGGTCCGAGGCGGACCGGGACGCACCCCCGGCGTAGGTCCGCTCGCCCGGCGTGGCCGCGCGCGGACGGCACCGATGCGCGCGGGGGATCACGGATACGACGAACCCCGCCGCGAGCGCGTCGCGACGGGGTTCGTGCTGCGGGGCTCAGTTGTAGCTGTAGAAGCCCTGGCCGGTCTTGCGGCCGAGGCGGCCGGCGTCGACCATGCGGCGCAGCAGCGCCGGGGGCGCGTAGTGCGGCTCGGCGAACTCGTCGTACAGCGACTGGGCGGCGTTGAGGGTGACGTCGAGACCGACGGTGTCGATGAGGGTGAGCGGGCCCATCGGGTAGCCGCAGCCGCCCTTCATCGCGGCGTCGATGTCTTCCTTCGTCGCGTAGCCCGACTCGAGCATCCGCACGGCGGACGTCAGGTACGGGATCAGCAGCGCGTTGACGATGAAGCCGGCGCGGTCGCCCGCGCGGACCGTCATCTTGCCGAGGGTGTTCTTGACGTAGTCGAAGACGGCGTTCGCCGTCTCCTCCTCGGTGGTCAGCGCCGAGATGATCTCCACCAGCGGCATCACCGGCACCGGGTTGAAGAAGTGCACACCCACCACCTGTCCCGGACGCGACGTCGCCTGGGCCATCTTGATCACCGGGAGCGACGACGTGTTGGTCGCCAAGATGCCGGAGGGCTTCACGACCGCGTCGAGCTTGGTGAAGATGTCGACCTTGAGCGACTCGATCTCGGGTGCCGCCTCGATGACGAGATCACGGTCGGCGAGATCGGCGACATCGGTGGTGACCCGAACCCGCGCGATCGCGGCGTCGGCCTCCTCCTGCGTGATCTTGCCGCGGGCGACGCCCTTGCCGATCGAGCCGGAGACGCGCTTGCGGGCCGCGTCGGCGAACTCCTCGCTGGTCTCGAGCACGATCACGTCGCTGCCGGCCTTGGCGCACACCTCGGCGATGCCGGCCCCCATCGTGCCGCCACCGACTACACCGATCAATTCCACTGCCACGGGAGATTCTCCTCGATACGAAGGTTGGACCAGGGTGAACTTACTGCCGCCGCGTCAGCGGAGCAGCGCGCGGGACATGACGACCCGCTGGATCTGGTTGGTGCCCTCGTAGATCTGGGTGATCTTGGCGTCGCGCATCATCCGCTCGACCGGGAAGTCGGTGGTGTAGCCGGCACCGCCGAACAGCTGCACGGCGTCCGTGGTGACCTCCATCGCGACGTCGGAGGCGAAGCACTTGGCGGCGGAGGAGATGAAGCCCAGGTTCGGCTCCCCGCGCTCGGCGCGCGCCGCGGAGGTGTACACCATCAGGCGTGCCGCCTCGACCTTCATGGCCATGTCGGCCAGCATGAACTGCACACCCTGGAAGTCGGAGATCGGCTTGCCGAACTGCTTGCGGTCCTTGGTGTAGGCGATCGCCGCGTCGAGCGCACCCTGCGCGAGGCCGACCGCCTGCGCGCCGATGGTGGGGCGGGTGTGGTCGAGGGTCGCGAGGGCGGTCTTGAAGCCGGTGCCGGGCTCGCCGATGATGCGGTCGCCGGGGATGCGGCAGTTCTCGAAGTACAGCTCGGCGGTCGGGGAGCCCTTGATGCCGAGCTTCTTCTCCTTGGGGCCGACGACGAAGCCCTCGTCGTCCTTGTGGACCATGAACGCGGAGATGCCGTTGGCACCCTTGTCGGGGTCGGTGACGGCCATGACGGTGTACCAGCTGGACTTGCCGCCGTTGGTGATCCAGCACTTGGAGCCGTTGAGGATCCAGTCGTCGCCGTCGGCCTTGGCGCGGGTACGCATGCCCGCGGCGTCGGAGCCGGCCTCCCGCTCGGACAGCGCGTAGGACGCCATGTCGCCCTTGACCAGGTCGGGCAGGACCTTCTGCTTGAGCTCCTCGGAGCCGGACAGGATCAGGCCCATGGTGCCGAGCTTGTTCACGGCCGGGATCAGCGAGGACGAACCGCAGACGCGGGCGACCTCCTCGATGACGATGCAGGTGGCGACCGAGTCGGCGCCGTCGCCGCCGTACTCCGTGGGGACGTGGATCGCGTTCAGGCCGGACTTGTTGAGGGCGTCGAGGGCCTCCTGCGGGAAGCGGGAGTTCTCGTCGACGTCCTTGGCGTAGGGCGCGATCTCCTTTTCGGCCAGCGCGCGGATGGCGGCGCGGAGCTCATCGTGCTCCTCGCCCAGCTTGAACAGACCGAACTCCGGGTTGAAGGCCATGACGGCGGACTCCTATCGGCACGCAGTGCCAGTTCTTGTTTGGGTGTCGCATCCATCCTACTGAGTGGAGGGCTCGCGACGTCACGAAATCGGTTCCAGTGAACCACGGCACTCAGTGCCACGTCAATGGGGTGGTGGATCGTCGGCCACCCCATTGACGTCAGTCCGACGCCGCCTCGAGCTGCGCCTGCACCTGGCGGGCGACCTCCGCGGGCGACGTGCCCGGGGGATAGGTCACCACCGTGATCGCGCGCTCGGCGTCCCGCGCCGGACCGACGGCCGGCGCGGCGCTCTGCCCCGGTGCGACACCGAACGAGCGCCGCACCTCGAGCAGCGCGCGGCGCAGTTCCTCAGCCGTCGCGGACTCGTCGCCGCGGATCATCGCGCGCAGCAGGAAGTTGTGCGTCGCGGTCATCGCGGCCGCGAAGCTGACGATCCGCACCCCCGACTCCGACGGCACCGCCGAGCGCAGGTAGTCGGTGAACAGGCGCTCGTAGCGGTACGTCGTGACCAGCTCCCGCTCGCGCAGCGCAGGCACCCGCTGCACCACGCGATACCGCCACACCGCAAGCTCCCGCTTGTCCCGGAAGTGCCCGAACACCAGCTCGGCGGCCTCGGCGGCGGCCGCCCACGGATCGTCGAAGTTCCCCGACAGATAGTGTCCGACCTGCTCGAGCAGCGATTCGTGATCGGCGAAGATCACGTCCTCCTTCGAGCGGAACTGCCGGAAGAAGGTCCGTCGCGACACTCCCGCGGCCGACGCGATCTGCTCGACGGTGGTCGACTCGTAGCCGTACTCGGAGAACAGGCGGATCGCCTGCGTCACCACGTGCACCCGGAACTGGGCGGGATCGGGGCCGGTCGCGTCGATGCGGCGGGCGGAGTCGGGACCGAGTGCCATGGTTCTCAGTATCCAATCCGCGGTATCGAAGTCGAAACGGCCGCGCCGCCGGACCCGGCGGCGCGGCCGGCGTCAGGCCTGCGCCGAGTGCGCGGCCCGCAGCTCGAACTTGAGGATCTTGCCGGTCGGCGTCCGCGGCAGATCCAGCGGGAACACGATCTCCCGCGGCACCTTGTACCCGGCGAGCAACGTGCGCGTGTAGGAGATCAGCTCCTCGGCCGTCACGGTCTCGCCCTTCTTCAGGATCACGAACGCCTTGGGACGCTCGCCCCACTTCTCGTCGGGCACGCCCACCACCGCGACGTCCAGCACGGCCGGGTGGCTGACGATGGCCTGCTCGACCTCCACGGTGGAGATGTTCTCGCCGCCGGAGATGATGATGTCCTTGGCGCGGTCCTTGAGCTGGATGTATCCGTCCGGGTACATCACGCCCAGGTCGCCGGTGTGGAACCAGCCGCCCATGAACGCCTCCGCCGTGGCCTCCGGATCCTTGAAGTACCCGGCCATGACGTTGTTGCCGCGCAGCACGATCTCGCCCATCGTCTGCCCGTCCGCGGGCACGTCGTTCATGTTCGCGTCGACGACCCGTGCGTTCTCCGCCTGCAGCATGCCCACGCCCTGCCGCGACAGGAGCGCCGCGCGTTCCTCGGCGGGCTTGTCGTCCCACGAGTCCTGGTATTCGCAGATCGTGTACGGCCCGTAGACCTCGGTGAGGCCGTACACGTGCACGACGGTCACGCCGATCGCCTCGAGCTGCGCGATCACCGTCGGCGACGGGGGCGCGCCCGCCGTGGTGATCCGTAGCGGCCGGTCCAGCCGGTGGGCCTGCGGGGCCTCGGCGATGGTCGAGCACACCGCGGGGGCGCCGCAGAGGTTGGTCACGCCCAGGTTGTCGATGGCGTCCCAGATCGCGTCCGCCCGCACGGCCCGCAGGCAGATGTGCGTGCCGGCGGCCGCCGTCACGGCCCACGGCGTGCACCAGCCGTTGCAGTGGAACATCGGCAGGGTCCACAGGTACTGCGTCTTCCCGTCGAACCCGTTGTGGAACGTCTCGCCGAAGGAATTGAGGTAGGCGCCGCGGTGCGTGTACATCACGCCCTTCGGCTTGCCGGTGGTGCCCGACGTGTAGTTCAGGGTGATGACCTGCTCCTCGTCGTCGACGCCCCAGTGCAGCGGGGTGTCGTCGAGGTCGTCGGCGGCGGCGAGGAACTCGTCGTACCGGGTGGTGACGATCCCGGCCGGCACGTCGGGGTACGGGACCGTCGAATCCGGCACCTCCACGACCGCCGTCAGCGACGGCACGCCGGCCGTGACACCGGCGACCGACCCCACGAACTCCGAGTCGACGAACAGCAGCGACGCCTCGGCGTGCCCGAGGATGTACTCGAGTTCGGGCCCGGCGAGCCGGGAGTTCAGCGCGATCAGCACGCCTCCGGCGAGCGGCACCGCGAAGTGCGCGATGAGCAGTTCCGGCACGTTCGGCGCCAGGAAGGCCACCCGGTCACCCGGCTGGATCCGGCTGCGCAGGACGCGGGCCAGGCGCTGCGCCTCGTCGGCGAACTGCGCGTACGTGTAGCGGCGGTCGCCGTGGACGATCGCGGTGCGGTCGGGGAACACGGACGACGAACGCTCGAGGAACCGCAGGGGGCTGAGCGGGGTGTGGTTCGCCGTTCGGGCGGTGGGGACGGACGTGGGGGTGGGCACGGATACCTCCGGGACTTCGGCACTCGGTCGGTGTACGCCATTGTGATCGCTGCAACACCGGAACGGGTGGAGGTTATGAGTCACGACAGATTCCCCGCTACCCTCCGAAGTGGGTATTCGCGGTCTCGGAGGTGGTTCCGGTGAGGTCTGTGTCGACGAACCCAGCGTCGACGAGCACGGCGTCGACGAACCCGGCATCGACACGGGTCGGGACGCCGAATGTTGCGGCGACGCGCCAGGGCCCGCACGCGCACCTGCGGCCGAGCGACGAGGACGCCCTGCGCGCCGAGTTGCGGCAGCTGCAGATCTCGACCGGGATGCCCGTGCTGTTCGGTGGCACCGTGCACGGCGGGGACATGCTGCTGTCCGGTTTCGTCGGCACCCGCAGCGGCATCCTCCGCGACCTGGTGATCAGCTCCGAGTGCGGGCTCGGCGGCAAGGTGGTCGCCGAGCAACGGCCCGGCGCGGTGTCGGACTACTTCAACTCCCCCCAGATCTCCCACGAGTACGACCGGGAGGTCGCGGGGGAGGGCATCGAGTCGCTGCTCGCCGTTCCGGTGGTGGTGCGCCGCCGCACCCGCGCCGCCCTGTACGGCGGCCTGCGGACCAGCCTGCCGATCGGCGACGTGGTCGTCGAGCAGGTGATGCGGTCGGCCCGCAGGCTCGCCCGCGAGATCGAGATCCGGGACGAGGTGGACCGGCGGGTCGCCCTCATCGACAACGCCCGCGCCGCCGCCCCGTCCGCCGTGTCCGCGTCGGTGTCGGAGGGCATCACCGAGAGCTACCTGGCCCTGCGGGAGATCGCGGCACAGACGTCCGACCCGGGGATCGAAGCGCGCCTGCGGGAGGTCGAGGAGAAGCTGCGGACGCTGACCGGCGGGGCGGCCACACCGACGGTGCGGCTCTCGGCGCGGGAACGGGATGTGCTGGCGTACGTGGCGCTCGGGTGCCGCAACGCCGAGATCGCCGAGCGGCTGTCGCTGAGCGTGGAGACCGTCAAGAGCTACATGCGCAATCTGATGGGCAAGCTCGAGGTCGGCAGCCGGCACGAGGCGGTCGTCGAGGCCCGTCGGCAAGGCCTGTTGCCCTAGCAGGGCTTTGTCGCAGCCCACCTCCGTAGCGGACCGGGGCGGATTCCCGGCTCGGCGCCAGTCGGTAGCGGTGGGCAGCGCCGACATCGGACGTTCATCGCGTTCTTGGTGCCGTTCGAGGATCTGGGGATCGGGCAGAGCCCGATGCTGCAGCCGGAGCCGTCGCAGTGGGCGCAGCCGCTCCCCGGCGACGGGCTCTGAACCACCCGGAGGTCAGTACTTGGCGACGGTGAGCAGCGCGACCGTGTCGGCGACGGCGTCGATCCGGTGCCGGGTGCGGGGTAAGGCGATCAGGTCGCCGCTGCGTCCGTCCCAGCTCGTCCGGTCGGCGACGACACGGATGCGCCCGCGCAGGATGTACACCGTGGCCTCACCGGGACTGACGTGCTCGGCCATGGACTGTCCGGCCTGCAACGCCACGAGAGTCTGCCGCAGCACGTGTTCGTGCCCGCCGTAGACGGTCTCGGCGCTGCGGCCGCTGGGCGCGGCGGCGGCATGCGCGGCCAGGTGCCGGGCGAGCGCATCGAGCGCAAGCTTCTTCATCGCCGCTCCCGGGGACCGGTGCCGGCGTGCACGGCACCCCGCGGAGGGGTGGTGCGCCCGCTGTTGCGGGCGCCTGCGGCGGTGGGCAGGTGCACGGTGAATCGGGCGCCGGTTCCGGCTCCGCCGCTGGAGGCGGTCAGCGTACCGCCGTGGGCTTCGACCAGGGCGCGGGCGATGGTCAATCCGATGCCGCTGCCGCCTTCTTGCCGTCGGCGGGCGGGGTCGGCACGGTAGAACCGGTCGAACAGATGACTCAGGTGCTCGGCGGCGATGCCGTCGCCGGTGTCGGTGACGGTGATCCCGGCTTCTCCGTCGACGGCGGTGGTGGCGACGGTGACCGTGCCCCCGGCGGGGGTGTGCCGCAGGGCGTTGTCGAGCAGATTGCCCAGCACCTGCCCGATCCGGTCCGGGTCGACCGTGACCGCGGCGGGGTGCTCGACGTCTTCGACCAGGGCGACGCCCTTGGCGGCGTAGCGGTCGGCGGCGACGCGGACCGCGGCGTCGACGAGGGTGCGGGTGTCGGTGGGCACGGGCGTGACGGACAGCCGGCCCTCTTCGGCGCGCGAGACCGCGCCCATGTCCTCGGCGAGCCGCCCGAGCCGGGCGGTGCTCGACCGCAGGACCGCGAGGGTCTCGGCGTCGGAAACCCGGATGCCGTCTTCGAGGGCCTCGAGGTGGGCATCGAGAGTGGCCAGCGGGGTGCGCATCTCGTGCGCGAGATCCGAGAGCATGCGCCGCCGGGTGGTTTCGACCGAGTCCAGCCGATCGGCGAGCTGGTTGAACGTCTCGGCGAGCTGGTCGAATTCGTGCCCGAGACCGGGTCCGGGCAGCCGCACGCCGTAGTGGCCGCCGGCGATCTCGGTGGCCGAGGCGGCCACGCCGGTGACCGAGCGCTGCACCCTGCGGGTGAAGTACCAGCTCACCGCCAGCGCCATCAGCGCCGAGACCACCAGCGCGATGGCCAGCGAGATGATCATCGCCGAAGTGAACGCCTCCTCCACATGCGCCGCCTCGGTCGAGACGTGCTCGATACCTGCCTGCTCGAGGTGGTTGTGGAACAGTCCTGGGGCGACGGCGGCGGCCACCAGCCAGGCGCTGATCGCGCCGCCGACGACGACGATCGCCTGCGCGGCCAGTAGCCGGCTGCCGAATCCGACACTGCGGCGCCCGGGCCTCCGCCCTGCTGCCGCCGGTGGGGGTGGTGTGGTCACTGCCCGGCTCCCATGCGGTATCCGACCCCGCGCACGGTGCGCACGAACACCCCGCGGGTGGCGTCGTCGCCGAGTTTGCGGCGCAGGTGCCCGATGTGCACGTCGACCAGGTGTTCGTTGCCGACCCAGCTCGGGCCCCACACCGCGGTGATGAGCTGCGCCCGGGTGAACACCATGTTGGGGTGTGCGGACAGCGCGGCGAGGAGGTCGAATTCGGTGCGGGTCAAGGCGATCGGGGTACCGTCGACCCACACCTCGCGGCCGGCCGCATCGAGGGTCAACGACCCGAACGTACGGCGGCCGGTATCGGTGCCGGACTGCGCGGGGGTGCGGCCGTCCCCGGTCGAGGGTCGGGGGCGCCGCAACATGGCCTGGATGCGGGCGATGAGTTCACGCGGACTGAAGGGTTTGGTCATGTAGTCGTCGGCGCCGACCGACAGGCCGACCAGGGTGTCGATCTCGTCGGCGCGGGCGGTGAGCATGACGACGTAGGCGTCGGAGAACGTGCGCAGCTGCCGGCACACCTCGATCCCGTCCAGGTGCGGCAACCCCAGATCGAGCACCACGACATCCGGATCGACCTGCCGGGCGCGCTCGACGGCGTCGAGCCCGTCGTGCACGAGCGTGACCTCGCAGCCGGCGCGTTCGAGGTAGGTGCCCACCACCCGGGCCAGCGCCACTTCGTCTTCGACCACCAGCGCCCGCAGGCCGCTCGGGGGGACCGCTGCGCTCGAGGCAGAGGCGGGGACGAGCTGATCGGAACCGGAGGCCATGTCCCATCGTGACCGCCGCGGCGGGCCGGTGGCGACGTTCTTCAGCGAACCTTCATCGAACGCCAACCCGCGGCGTCGGGTAACGGGCCCAGACTCGGATCCGGGCCTTTCGAGGAAAGGAGCGGCCGTGATGTGGGGATCGGGCGCAGTGGGCTGGGCCGGCTGGATGGTGATGGCGCTGACGATGATCGGTTTCTGGGCGTTGGTGGCCTTCGGCATCGCCGCGCTGTTCCGCACCGGTCACCGCACCGGCACCCCGCCACCGCCGGCCGATCCGCTGCGCGTCCTCGACGACCGTTTCGCACGGGGCGAGATCGACGCCGACGAGTACCAAGCCCGGCGGCGGGCGCTGCGTCCCTATCGGTGAGCGGCGCCGACCTCGTGTCGTCCGTTGTCGTCCCAACGTTTCCAGGAGATGTGTGTGGTGCAGATGTCCCGCCGTATGTTTCTGCTCGGTGCGTCCGCGGCCGCCGGGGCGATGGCCCTCGGTGGGCCGGTCGGCTGCGCCCGCCCCGGTGTAGCGGGAAATCCGGTCGGGCCGGGCGCCGAGGCGGTGCGCCGGCTCGAGGCCCAACGCCGTACCACCGGGCAGGCGGTGGTCGCCGCGCAGGTGACGGCGCGGCCTGTGCAGGTCGACCTCGGCGGTACGGTGGTCTCGACCTGGGGCTATGGTGACACGCTGCCCGGTCCGCTGCTGCGGGCCCGGGCCGGGGATCTGCTGCAGGTGCGGGTCGACAACCGACTCGAGGCCGACACCAGCATCCACTTCCACGGCATCGCGATGAGCAACGACATGGACGGGGTACCGGGGCTCACGCAGGAGCCCATCGTCGCCGGGGAGTCGTTCACCTACGAATTCACGCCCCCGCATCCGGGCACCTACTTCTACCACTCGCATACCGGGCTGCAGCTCGACCGCGGCCTGTACGGGGTGGTGGTGATCGACGACCCGGCCGAGCCCGGCGGCTACGACGACGAATGGGTCGTCGTGCTCGACGACTGGGTCGACGGCACCGGCCGCACCCCCGACGATGTCGCCCGCGAACTCGGCATGCCGGCCCCCGGCCGGCTCGCCCCCCGCGCGGGTGGGATGGGCTCGATGATGGACCACGGCGCGATGGGCGGCATGGGCTCGATGATGGGTGCAGAGAGCATGCGCTCGGACCTGCTCGGCGGTGCCGGCGACGTGAACTACCCGTACTACCTGCTCAACGGCCGCACCCCCGTCGACCCGGTGACCCTGACCGCCGCCCCGGGGCAGCGGGTGCGGATCCGGCTGGTCAATGCCGCCTCGGACACCGCCTTCCGCGTCGGGCTCGGTGGACATGCGATGACGGTCACCCACAGTGACGGTTTCCCCGTGTCCCCCCGGAACACCGACGCGGTGCTGATCGGTATGGGCGAACGGTTCGATGTGCTGGTCACCCTCGCCGACGGGGTGTTCCCGCTCTACGCCGCCGCCGAAGGCAAACCCGGCCACGCGGTGGCCGTCGTGCGCACCGCCGCCGGGACGGCCACCACCGATACCCGGCCCGGCGAGCTGGATCGGCGGGTGCTGCTCGGCACCGCCCTGTCCCCGGCCGAGCAGGTGCGGTTGCCCCGACGATCCCACGACAACTACCTGAGCGTCGACATGGGCGGCACGATGGCCCCGTACCGGTGGATGCTCAACGGCGCCACCTTCCCCGACACCGCGCCGCTGACCGTCGCCCAGGGACAACGGGTACGGATGCGGCTGCGGAACATGTCGGCCATGTTCCACCCGATGCACGTGCACGGACACACCTTCGCCCTGGTCGACGGCGGAGCCCGCAAGGACACCGTGACGGTGCGTCCGATGCAGACTGTGGAAATCGAGTTCGACGCCGACAACCCGGGCCAGTGGGCCCTGCACTGCCACAACGCCTACCACCAGGAAGCCGGAATGATGACGACCCTGTCCTACCGCGCCTGAGAAGACGGAGCCTGCGTGTGACGACTCCTCCCGGCGAGCACCCCGCCACCGCCGAAGCCATGAGCACCCCACCGGCGGCCGTGCCGGCCCGCAAGGGCCCGCCGGCCGCGACCTGGAACGCCGTGTCCGCGGCCCTCGGCGCGGTGATGGGGCTGGCGCCGCACGTGCTGCACCACGTCGGCCTGATCGCCGGGGCCGCGCTGGTCACCGGCGCCGGGGGCAACCTGTTGTTCTTCGCCCTCGGGGTGGTGTTCTCGATTCCGCTGCTGCGCCGGCTGTTCCGGCGGTTCCACACCTGGAAGGCCCCGGCGTTCGCCCTGGTGGTGTTCGCGGCGATGTTCTCGCTCTCGGCGTTCGTGCTCGGACCGGCTCTGACCGGCCCCTCGGCCCCGAACCCTGCGCCGGCGCCGGGACCGAGCTCGGTGCCGACCACCACCGTCCCGGCCGACCACGGCGAACACCACAGCGGCTGAGGGACTGTCACCGCAGGGCTCGGCGGTACCCGTTTCGGGGGATGCAGAGTCTTCAACAGATCTTCACCGAACCACCAGCCGAAACCCCCACCGCGGCGGGAAGAGTCATCGGCGCACGGCTCCGGTACCAACCGACCCGCACATCCGGAATCCGAGGAGGCGAGATGGCTGATCATCGCCGGGGCACTGGTACCGACGAGCACGGACCCTGACCGAGACCCGGACTTCTTCAACGGATCTTCATCCAACCACCAGAAGACGCCGGGGCGGGGCGGGGCAGACTCGGACTCGATCAGCGATGACCGTTCACCGGTGTCGGCTACCGGTACTGCGGTTCGGCGGAACCGCACTGCGTACGGGGGCGAGTAATGCGTCCCCGCTATCAGAGGGAGGGACCGGATCGAATGAACCGAACCACCGTTCTCGAAGTAGGCGGCCTGCACTGGGCGACGTCGACGCCGGTCATCGAATCGGCCCTGCTGCGCCGACCGGGAGTGACCGCGGTGGAGGCCAACGCGGTGAACCAGACCGCCACCGTCACCTACGATCCGGACCGCACGTCGGTGGCGGAGCTGTCGAAATGGGTGCGGGACTGCGGCTATCACTGCGCCGGCCGCTCGGTGCCCGAGCACGTGTGCGACCCGATGAGCGAACCGGCTCCGGGCCCGGGCACACCCGCACATCCCCCGCAGCCGGCGGCGCACGAGATGCCCGGCGGGCACACCGCGCAGGAGCTGATGGGTCACGGCGGTCACGCCGGGATGTCGATGGACGCCATGGTCCGCGACATGCGCAATCGGTTCCTGGTGGCGCTGGTGCTGTCGATCCCGATCATGTTGTGGTCGCCGATGGGTCGCGAGATGTTCGGGTTCACCGTCCCGGCGCCGTTCGGCCTGCGCGACGACGTGTTCACCCTGTTGCTGAGCCTGCCGGTGATCTTCTACTCGTCGTGGATCTTCTTCGACGGTGCCTACCGGGCCTTGAAGGCGCGGACCCTGGACATGATGGTGCTCGTCGCCGTCGCGATCGGCACCGGCTGGCTCTACAGCGTGGGCGTGACACTGACGGGCGGCGGCGAGGTGTTCTACGAGGCCGCCTCCGTGCTGGCGAGCTTCGTGCTGCTCGGGCACTGGTTCGAGATGCGCGCCCGCGGCGGCGCCAACGATGCCATCCGGACCCTGCTCGAACTCGCCCCGCCGATGGCGGTGGTACTGCGCGACGGGCAGCCGGTGGAGATCCCCACCGCCGAGGTCGTGGTCGGGGACCTGCTCCTGATCCGACCGGGGGCGAAGATCCCGGTCGACGGCACCGTCGAGACCGGCAGTTCCGAGGTCGACGAATCCATGGTCACCGGGGAGTCCCTGCCGGTGACCAAGGCCGAAGGGTCCGAGGTGATCGGTGCGTCGATCAACACCACCGGCACCCTGCGGGTACGGGCGACCAAGGTCGGCTCCGACACCGCGCTCGCGCAGATCGTCGCGCTGGTGCAGGAGGCCCAGAATTCCAAGGCACCCGGCCAGCGCCTGGCCGATCGCGCCGCATTCTGGCTGGTGCTCGTCGCCCTGATCGGGGGGCTGGGCACGTTCGTGGTGTGGTGGGCGGTCGACGGGGATGTGCAGCGGGCGCTGCTGTTTGCCATCACCGTCGTGGTGATCACCTGCCCCGACGCGCTCGGGTTGGCCACCCCGACCGCGATCATGGTCGGCACCGGTCTCGGCGCCCAGCGCGGCGTGCTGTTCAAGAACGCCACCGCCCTCGAGACCTCGGCCCGCATCGACACCGTGGTGATGGACAAGACCGGCACCTTGACCAAGGGCGAGCCGGAGGTCACCGACGTCGTCGTCGACGGGCTCACCGAGGACGAGCTGCTGACCCTGGTGACGGCGGTCGAACGCGAATCCGAACATCCTCTCGCCGGTGCGATCGTGCGCTATGCCGCCGCCCGCGGCCTTCCCGCGGTGTCGTTGGAGAACTTCCGCAACGTGCCCGGACACGGTGCGGTCGCCGAGGTGGCGGGCCGGCGGGTGGCCGTCGGCAACCGCAAACTCATGGTCGCCGAGAATGTCGACTTCGGCGCGTTGATGGACCGGCGCGACGAGCTGGCTTCGACCGGCCGCACCGCGGTCCTCGTCGCTGTCGACGGCCGCGGCGTCGGGGCGATTGCCCTGGCCGACGCCGCCCGGGAGACCTCGGCCGAGGCGGTGGCGTCGCTGCACGAACTCGGCATCGAGGTGGTCATGCTCTCCGGCGACAACGTGGCCACAGCCCGCCGCATCGCCGGACAACTGGGCATCGGCACCGTCATCGCCGAGGTGCTGCCCGGCGACAAGGCCGACAAGATCGCCGAACTGCAAAGAGCCGGGAAGAAGGTCGCCATGGTCGGCGACGGCGTCAACGACGCACCCGCCCTCGCGCAGGCGGATCTGGGGATCGCCATCGGTGCCGGCACCGACGTCGCGATCGAAACCGCCGATCTGGTGCTGATGCGCTCGGACCCGCTGGATGTGCCGATTGCGCTGCGCATCGGCCGGGGCACCTTGCGCAAGATGCGGCAGAATCTCGGCTGGGCGGTCGGCTACAACGTCATCGCGCTGCCGATCGCCGCCGGCGTGTTCGAGCCCGCCTTCGGGCTGGTGCTGCGCCCGGAGATCGCGGCGTTGTCGATGTCCGGCTCGAGCCTGATCGTCGCGGTCAATGCGCTGATGCTCAAGCGGCTGCGGTTGCCGTCCCCACCGCAGGAGCAGCCGGCGCCGCGCCCGGCACCGGAGCCGATCCCTACCAGCCCGCACCGCTGACCTCACCGCGGTGTCGGCGCATCCAGGGGTCGACGCCAGGGTGGGATCGGGTGGCCGGCGCGGCCGTAGGATCGGTGGTGTGGTCCTCGTGTACGAGATCGCGCTCGTGCTGGTGTCCGTGCTGATCGTCTGGTTCTCGGTCTACGTGCTGTACCGCCTGGTCACCGACGACTCCGACGGTCGCCACTACCGCCGCTGACACCGCCGCTCCTGAACCCGGCGCACCTGAGGTGGGCAGGGCGATTCGACCTGACTGCGGTCTTCACGCCCCCGGGCCGGGCCGATGGGTGTGCAGGGCGTCGAGACGGCGCCGGTACTCGTCCTCGTCGATCTCGCCGCGGGCGAAGCGCATGGCCACAATCTCTTCCGGCGTCGGGGCATAGGGCGCCGGCGGTGGTGTCGACCGGGGAGTCGCGGCGCGCACCAGCATCACGATGCCGACGATCACCAACGCCCAGAACGCCACCATCCCGACGGTCATGAGCACATAACCCCAACCGTTCATGCCGTTGCCGTACCAGAACATCATCGAAACCACCCTTCCTCGCCCTCGGTCGGCGCTACCGGACACCGGCTGTCCGACCCGGTCGGCCGCAGCACCGGCACCCCGCGTGGGGCAGCGGTGCGCGGTCCCGGTGTGTTCGCTGTCCACGGTGCCCGGCCTCGATGAGCTCTTCGCCGTCGTTTCCGTGAAGATCTGCTCAAGAACAGCGGCGATGGTCGCCCAGGCGTCCGGGTCGGTCGCCGATTGCCGGAGGGGCCGGGGCGGGAAGGGGCCGCAGCGTCCACGGTCCGGGCACGGAGCGCCGTGTGACCCCGGCTCCGGGCTCGGCGCGGTGGTTCTTCAGGAAATCTTCACCGAAAGGTCCGAGTTGTCGCCGGGTGCGGCTGCCAGGCTCGGATCCGGACGAGGTGCGGCCGGCCGGTCGGCCGCACCGCAGAGGGCGTATCACACCCGCAGTGGTCCGCGTCCCCCGCCGAGGGGTGAGGCGGGCCGGGTTTGCCGCAGCCGCTGTGGGGGATGCCTTCGCTATCGCGACCGTGGTGTCGGCCCGGTGCGTGTACACGACGGAAAGGAATGTTCTTGTGAGGAAGAAGTCTCTGGCCACCGGCGCAGTGGCGGTCGCTGCGGCGCTCACCCTGGCCGCCTGCAGCGACTCGGGCAACGATCAGGCCTCGCAGGCGAGCCCGTCGGCGACGGCGACCACCAGCGCCTCCGCCGAGACGGCCGCCGACCACAACCAGGCGGATGTGACCTTCGCCCAGCAGATGATCCCGCACCACAGCCAGGCCATCGAGATGAGCGACGTCATCCTGGCCAAGGAGGGCATCGACCCGCGGGTCACCGAACTGGCCCAGCAGATCAAGGCCGCCCAGGGCCCGGAGATCGAGCAGCTGCAGAGCTGGCTCACCGACTGGGGGCAGCCCACCATGCCCATGGGCACGACCAGCATGCCGATGGCCACTCCGAACATGCCCATGTCGTCCCCCGGGATGGAGATGCCCGGACACGACATGCCGATGCAGTCCACCACGATGCCCGGCGGCGGACAGATGGGTGGCGGCATGAGCGGGATGATGTCGGCCGAGGACATGACCGCCCTGCGCGACGCACAGGGTGTCGACGCGTCCCGCCTGTTCCTGACCCAGATGATCGAACATCACCGCGGCGCGATCGCGATGGCGCAGACCGAGGTCGACTCCGGGCAGAATTCCGACGCGGTGGCCATGGCGCGCACCATCGCCGAGACGCAGCAGCAGGAGATCACCACGATGGAGAACATTTTGTCCTCGTTGTGACCGCGAGAAAGCCGCCGCGCTCGCGCGGTCGACACGGTGGGGCCCGGCACGCGGACGTGCCGGGCCCCACCGGTCAGCGGGGAGCACCGCCCGGTCCGACCGCGTCAGTTCAGTGTGTACAAGACCTCGGCCGTGGCGGCGTAGGCGGTGTCGAACCCGGTGGCGGTCAGCGCCTCCACCTGCCCGACGAAGGCCCGCTGCTCCCAGGCGGCGCCGTCCCGGCTGCGCCAGGCGTAGCCGTCGGCATCGATGCCCCACAGCCCGTCGCCGGTGCCGGCCAGCAGCACGAGGGCGGGTGCGTCCTCGACCGGGGTGAAGGTGCGTGCCAGGTCGGTGCTGCGCTCGAGCCCGGCCGGCGTGATCGCCCACACCGCGCCCGGGGTCAGGGCCAGGGCCGCGGCCGCCACGGTGGCACCGGCGCTCCAGGTGGCGCCGGCGTCGGTGGACACCCGGATGCCGCGGGTGCCGTCGAAACCGACCACCACGGTGCCGTCCGTGGCCAGGGCGTGGAAATCCACCTCTCCGAGCAGGGACCGGTCGGTCCAGGTGCGCCCGCCGTCGTCGCTGCGGCGCAAACCCAGCGGGTTGGGGCCGGGGTTCGACGGACCCGGATGGCCCGAGGCGACCAGCACGTCGCTGCCGGACACCCCGGCCAGCCCCATCAGATCGTCGTCGGAGGTGCCGACCTCGGTGGTGGCGCCGGACGGCGCGACCGCGACCAGTCCGCTGTGGGTGCCGGCCAGGATCGTGCCGGCGGAATCGACGCTCATCCCGTGCACGTGATCGAGCGCCGGGGACAACGCAACGCGCGGTGCGGTGGCGGCGCCGGAGGGTACGGTCGCCGCGCGAGGGGTGTCGGGGGACGAGCATCCGGCCACGAGCAGGGCAGCTGCGGCCAACGCCGACACCGCGCCCGGCAGGCTCGTCCAGGTGCGCGCACGCGCCTTGAGGTCCATGGAGAACTGGTCGCGATTCATGCAGCTCGCTGCCGGAGCTGTTCGCGCACCCGCAGGCGCTCCTGCTCGGTCAGCACGATCGTCAGCGGCGACAGGTTCCGCATCTCCGCTCCTCTCACACTCGACAGACCGAGTGCCCTCAGTGTAGGGGGACGGTAGCGGTCGAGAGCACGCGAGATTCGGGCAACCCCCGGCACCGGAGCCTGGGGCGCCGCCCGGCGGCGACGACGCGCCTGCTGCGGGCACACCCGATACGGCCCCGGCAACAAGAGCGCCACCGGAGGGGAAGACCCCGGCGCCGCACCCGCAAGCCCCACCCTGCCGCGCCCGGCCGACGGCGGGCACTGGGGCGGGACCGGGCGGTCCGTCGCCCCGACCGCCGGGGTGATCACCTCCACCTTCGGGGACGGGCGGGGACACGGAGGCATCGACATCGCCAATACCATGGGCGCACCGATCGTCGCCGTCGCCGACGGGGAGGTCATCAGCGCCGGACCGGCACAGGGCTACGGGCTGTGGGTACGCATCCGGCACGACGACGGCACGGTGACCACCTACGGCCACAACAACACCAACCTGGTGACGGCCGGGCAACGAGTCGAAGCCGGGCAGAAGATCGCCACCGTCGGAGATCGCGGCAACTCCACCGGACCCCACTTGCACTTCGAGGTCGAAGACCGCTCCGGCGCCAAGACCGACCCGGCGCAGTGGCTGGCCGACCGCGGCACCCCCATCATCGCTGCGGACTGACCTCCGAGCGGGCAACCGCACCGCCCCACTGGCACAGCCGCAGCGCACCCACGCCGGGCGGCGCACGACAGCTCGAATGAACCGGTGCCACGCCATGCGCGCCGGCAGGTTCCGAAGTGCGGGGGTGCTGCGGCCCACTCCTGCCGTGTCCGGACACCGAAAGTCGAGATCTCGTGAAGATCTGTTGAAGAAGACGGATCTCGCAGGCGAGGTGGCACATCGGGGAACAACAGAGCGCCATAGTGGGACGATCCCGCCCCCGAGGGTTACTCGGCTCCAGAAAGGTCACGGCCGTGAACATGATGGGCATGATGGACCAGGCGCACACCCTGCTGCACCAGCTGATGATGTGGCTCCACCAGATGGGCGGGATGCCCATGATGAACATGCCGATGTAGCGCCGCCGCTCGCCGACCACCCGGGTCTCGGCCCCGGCAACGGGCACCGGCCCGGCAGGCAATCCCGGCCATCTACAGCGGAAAGTCACAACGGCGAGGGCGCCCACACGGTCGCCTGCGCTCGGCGTGCCGCGACCGGTACTGCGGCGCTCGTCGCCGGTTCACACGTCCAGCGTCACCGAGCACGACCACCCTTCCGGTCGTCGGTCGAGGCGCAGCTCGTGGAGCGACACCGCCTTCGGGACCGCACCGATCTGGGGCACCGCGGCGGCGTCGACCATCGAGAACCGCGCCTCCGCTGTGCCGCCGCCGGATTCGACGACCACGTCGATCGGGATCTCCCCGGCCGTGTCGAGCAGATAGATCACCTCGTCGAGCACCGCGACGAGCAGGTCCTCGTCGCCGTCGGCCGTCAACGGGCGGTTGCGGACCCGGCCGGGTCCCGCGGACGAGATGTCGGCGAAGCTCGCGACGGCGCCGCGCACCGCCTGCGCGATGCACTCGTCACGGGTCGGTGCCCACGCCTCGATGCGCAGATCCGCCGTGTGCGGCACCGACCGGTACCCGCTTCCGTTCATGATTCGCTCCCGGGCCTGTGCAGCAGGCACTGCAGATCTTATGGTGGAACGAGGCCGCCGACGTCGCGTTCCCGCCCCCGGATCGGACAGTGATGAGGATCGTCGAGGAGACCCCGTACCGGTTCCGGATCGATCGGGCCGGCGCGATGCGCGTACCCGGGATCGTCTTCGCCGCCCGGTCCCTGCTCCCCGTCGCGGAGGGGGACGAGGCGCTCACCCAGGTCGCCAACGTCGCGACGCTGCCCGGCATCGTCACCGCGTCGTTCGCCATGCCGGACGTGCACTGGGGTTACGGCTTTCCCATCGGCGGGGTCGCGGCGACGGACATCGACGACGGCGGCGTCGTCTCCCCCGGCGGCGTGGGCTTCGACATCTCGTGCGGCGTACGGCTCCTGATCGCACGCGACGCGGACCGGTCCGCCCTCGCGTCGCGCCTGGGTGTGTTGATGGACCGGCTCGGTCGCGTCGTACCGCGCGGCATGGAGACCCGGGGCGTGTGGGAACTCCCGGACCGTACCGTGCTGCGGCAGGTGCTCGCGGGCGGCGCCCGCTTCGCGGTGGAGCAGGGGCACGGCGTCGCCCGCGACCTCGAGCGGTGTGAGGACCGTGGCGTGTTGGACGGCGCCGACCCGGACTCGGTGAGCGACCGTGCCGTCGAGCGGGGCCTCGGTCAGCTCGGCAGCCTCGGGTCGGGAAACCACTTCCTCGAGGTCCAGGCCGTCGAGCGGGTCTTCGATCCGGACACCGCGCGGCTGATGGGGCTCGACGTGGGCACGGTGTGCGTGATGATCCACTGCGGATCCCGCGGCCTGGGCCACCAGATTTGCACCGACCATGTACGTGAGATGGGTAAGGCAATGGGCCGCTATGGGATTCACGTCCCCGACCGGCAGCTGGCGTGCGTTCCGGTCCGGTCGCCGGAGGGGGAGGCCTATCTCGGGGCCATGGTGGCGGCGGCCAACTACGGCCGGGCCAACCGGCAGTTGCTCACCGAGGCGGCCCGCCGGGTCTTCGAGGAAACGGCCGGCACGACCCTCGACCTCCTCTACGACATCTCGCACAACCTGGCGAAGATCGAGCGGCACGAGGTCGGCGGCCGGGTCCGCGCGCTGTGCGTGCACCGCAAGGGCGCGACGCGGTCCCTGCCGCCGGACCACCCCGACGTGCCCGCCGACCTCACCGATGCAGGGCAGCCCGTGCTCATCCCCGGCACGATGGGCACCGCGTCGTACGTGCTGGCCGGTGTCGCCGGGAACCCGGCGTTCTACTCCACCGCGCACGGGGCCGGTCGGGTGCAGAGCCGGCACCGTGCTGCCCGGCACACCGACGGCCGGGCGGTGCGCGACGCACTCGAGACGCACGGGGTGCTCGTGCGGGGAAGCTCGTGGCGGGGACTCGCCGAGGAGAAGCCGGAGGCGTACAAGGACATCGACGCGGTGGCGGAGGTGAGCGAACGTGCGGGCCTGGCCCGCCGGATCGCCCGGCTCGTGCCGCTCGGCGTCGTCAAGGGGTGAGCGCCGAGCGGCCGGACCGAATGTCACATGCGTTCGATTCGATCGAACGCATGTGACATTCGGTCGCCCACGGACGGTGTCGAGAGTTTCTGCATTGGAAACCGCTGCCCGGCAACTTCTCTCAGGCGATACCGCGGATGGGCCATTGCGGGTCCACGTCCGACGCGTCGCGGCCGAGGCCCGAGAGGTACTCGGCGAAATTGCGTTGCCGCTCCGCGTGCCAGGCCGCCTGGTCCGTCATGATGTCCAGGTCGGCGAGCTGCGGGAAGCGGGTGCACAGCGCCCGCGCCAGTTGCCCGGCCGCGAGTGCGTCCGCCTCGGCCTGATGGGCGGCGGTCAGCGTGACGCCGTACGCAGCGCAGACCGCCTGCAGGGTGCGGCCGCCCTCGCGGCCGCGGTCCATCTCGCGGTCGACGACGTACGGGTCGAACACCAGGCCCGTGGCGAGTCCCGGCAGGCCCAGCCGGCGGCCCTCGGCGTCGATGACCGTCAGGTCGTAACTGGCGTTGAACGCCACGACGATGTGATCGCGGACCCAGGCCTCGCACAGTGCCTCGCGGATCTGGGCGTAGCCGGCCGTGTACTCGAGGCCCTCGGCGCGCGCCCGCTCCGTGGTCACGCCGTGGATCGCCGACGTCTCCTCCGGGATCTCGATGCCCGGATCGAGCAGCCACGTCCGCGACGCGACGGTGTCACCGTCGAGGACGACGACGGACGCGGTCACGATGCGCGCGATCCGCGGATCGCGGTCGGTGGTCTCGAGGTCGAACGCGCAGATCGGTCGATCGGGCCAGTGCGTCATCGGGGGTCCTGTCGTCGGTCGTGCGGGCGGTGAGGGCGGTCACGGCGATTGTGGCCGCAGCCACCGACACCGTCCGCCGGGCGGCGCGACGTCGTGCGCCGGACCGGCCGAAATGGCTCCGTGCGGCACGAAGGCGTACGCTGCTGGTGTTTCGTCAGGCCCCCGGAGCGGTTCCGGGTGATGTGGAGGAGGTGGGACTCGCGATGCGCAGTCGACCTCCGAGTACCGGCTGACGGCAGCCCGTACGCGTCCTTTCGGTGCGCGACGGTTGCCGTCGCGTGTACGTCCCACGGCGAATGCCCTCGCCGTCGTCCCCCGTGCCCCCCGAAAGGCCGTGCCGACATGCTGCCGAACCGTTCCGTCCGTGCCCTGCTGCCGCGTCGCTCCGCGGCGGCGACCGCCGACCCGTCCGCCGGGTTCGGTGCGTCCCTGCACCCCGCCGTCGCGTCGAGTCCCGGCCGTGACGCCGCGGGGGCGGAGAGCAGCATCGTCGACAGCGCGGTCTACCGTGACGGCCGCCGCGTCGCGTCGCCGGCGACGCTCGCGCAAGCCCTCGACTGCCTGCCCGAGCCCGGCTCGATGGCGTGGATCGGGATGTACCGGCCCACCGACGCTCAACTCAACGCCGCCGCAGAGCAATTCGGGCTGCACGAACTCGCGGTCGAGGATGCCATCGTCGCGCATCAGCGCCCGAAGCTCGAGCGGTACGGCGACACGCTGTTCGTCGTGCTGCGGGCCGCCCGCTACGTCGACGAATCCGAGCGGGTCGACTTCGGTGAGGTGCACGTCTTCGTCGGCCCGACGTTCGTGCTGACCGTCCGGCACAGCGAATCGCCCGACCTGTCGGCGGTGCGGGACCGGATGGAGAGCGAGCCGGATCTGCTGCGGCTCGGCCCCGAGGCGGTGCTCTACGCGATCCTCGACGCCGTCGTCGACGGGTACGCGCCGGTCGTCGCGGGCCTGCAGAACGACATCGACGAGATCGAGACCGAGGTGTTCAGCGGCGATCCGCGGGTCTCGCGCCGCATCTACGAACTGTCCCGTGAGGTCATCGAGTTCCAGCGGGCGGCCAAGCCGCTGCTCACCGTGCTGTCCGGTCTGTCGTCGGGATTCGCCAAGTACCGCACCGACGACGAACTGCAGCGCTACCTGCGGGACGTCACCGACCACGCGACGACGGTCGTCGAGCAGGTCGACAGCTTCCGTCAGCTGCTCGGCAACATCCTCACGGTCAACGCGACGCTGGTCTCACAGATGCAGAACGAGGAGATGCGCAATCTCAGCCGGGCGAGCATCGAGCAGAACGAGGAGATCAAGCGGATCTCGGCGTGGGCGGCGATTCTGTTCGCGCCCACGCTGATCGGCACGGTCTACGGGATGAATTTCGACACCATGCCGGAATTGCATTGGGCCGCAGGATATCCCATGGCTCTACTGATGATGGTCATGACGTGCGCGGGGCTCTACGCGATCTTCCGCCGCCGCGGCTGGTTGTAGCCGGCCGCGGCGGACGGCGACCTCAGAGTGTGTCGGTGCAGACCACGAAACGACGCTCGCTGTAGACGAATCCGCCTTCGGAGACGGAGCAGTCGTTCACGTTGTCGGTGTTCTGCAGGATCTCGGTGACCTTCTCCGTCTCGGGGCCGGGCGCGGCGCAGTCGACGCGTTGCGGGTCCTCACCGGAGATGTCCATGCAGCTGTCCACCACCCAGTCGACGTCGAGGCACAGGGCGCCCACCTCGACACCGGCGGAGGATTCGTAGTAGGTCTGGTCGGCGTCCGAGACACACTGCTCGCTGGAGTCGACGATGTCGATCACCTTGTAGTTCGAGTCCATGCTGCCGCAGGTCGCGTTCTCGATGGTCGCGTCGTCGACGGTGCCGCCGAGGCGCACGCAGTCGCCGATCTCGACGTCGATGTCCAGGCCGGAGGAGCCGGGGGACGTCGGTGCCGTGGTAGTGGTCGGACGGCCGGTGGTGGTCCGGGTATCCGATGCACTCGCCGACGTGGTCTCGGACCCGGACTCGGGCACCGCCCGGGGCTCGACGTCCGATCCGCACGCGCCGAGTACCAGAGCCGCCGCGGCCAGCGCGACGGCGGTGCCGCTCACCCGTCGAATGAAGTTCATGGGGGGAGAGCGTACGGAATGTCCGCCTCGGGCGGGAAACGTAGGGTGATTTCTCGCAAATCCGGCGGGCACGAGTCGGCTCGGGGTGCGACCATGGGCCGGTGCAGCTGCCCGTCGCTCCGCCGATCGCACCGATGCTCGCCAAGGCCGTGTCCGAGGTCCCGGCTCAGCCCGCCGACGGCGACCCCGAGTGGTCGTACGAGCCGAAATGGGACGGCTTCCGCGCCGTCGTGTTCCGCGACGGCGACGAGGTGGTGTTCGCCTCGCGCGGCGGCAAGGACCTCGTGCGGTACTTCCCGGAACTGGCGGCGGCGGTGCGGGCCGAGTTGCCCGCCCGGTGCGTCGTCGACGGGGAGATCGTGGTGCCGCGCCCGCGCGACGGCCGGATCCGGCTCGACTGGCAGGCGCTGTCCGAGCGAATCCACCCGGCGGCGAGCCGCATCGCGTTGCTCGCCGAGCAGACCCCCGCGCAGTTCGTCGGCTTCGATCTGCTCGCGATCGGTGACGAGAACCTGATGGAGGCGCCGTTCGCGCGGCGCAGGGAGCGGCTGCGGGCGGTGGTCGGCGGCGGCCCCAGCTGCCACGTCACGGCCGCCACCCGCGACGCGGACACCGCCGGCCGGTGGTTCGCCGAGTTCGAGGGTGCCGGTCTCGACGGGGTCGTCGCCAAGCGTCTCGACGGGCCCTATGTGCCGGACAAGCGGGAGATGCTCAAGGTCAAGCACGCCCGCACCGCCGACTGCGTGCTCATCGGCTACCGGCCGCACAAGAGCATCGACGGGGTCGGGTCCCTGCTGCTGGGCCTGTACGACGGCGGCGACGAACCGGTGATGGTGGGCGGTGCGTCGGCGTTCACCGTCGAACAGCGCAAGGAGCTGCTCGCCGAACTCGCACCGCTGCGGGTCGGCGCCGACGTCGTCGCCGAGGGGGAGCCGAGCCGGTGGCGGACGGCGGTGGACCGCCGATGGATACCGCTGCGGCCGGAGCGGGTCCTGGAGGTGGCCTACGACCAGATGGAGGGCAACGCCGAGACCGGCCTGCGGTTCCGGCACGCGGCGCGGTTCCTGCGGTGGCGACCGGACCGCGAGCCGCGCAGCTGCACCTTCGAGCAGTTGGACGTGCCGGTGCGGTACGACCTCGGCGACGTCCTCGACCGGACAGGAGTGTGACCTCCGGTGCCCGATGCGAAGCGTTCTCCCGCCGTGGAACTGGACGTCGGCGGCGTGCCCGTCCGCCTGTCCAACCCCGACAAGGTGTACTTCCCCCGGCTCGGAGAGGCCGGCACCAAGCGCCGCCTCGTCGAGTACTACCGGACCGTCGCGACGGCCGGCTCGGCGCCGCTGCTGCAGGCGCTGCGGGAGCGGCCGACACATCTGCAGCGGTTCCCCGACGGGATCGAGGGCGAGGAGATCTACCAGAAGCGGGTGCCTGCCCGCCGGCCCGACCACGTCGCGACGTGCGAGGTGACGTTTCCGTCCGGCCGCACCGCCGACGTGCTGCGGGTGCGCAGCGCGGCGGACGTCGTGTGGGCGGCGAACCTGGGCACCGTGACGTTCCACCCGTGGGCGGTGCGCTGCGGGGACGTCGACCGCCCGGACGAGTTGCGCATCGATCTCGACCCGCAGCCGGGGACCGCGTTCGACGACGCCCGCGCGGTCGCGCTCGAGGTGCTGCGACCGCTGCTCGACGAGCTGGGTCTGGTCGGTTTCCCGAAGACGTCGGGCGGCCGCGGCCTGCACGTGTACGTCCGCATCGTCCCGGAGTGGGACTTCGTCGGCGTGCGCCGCGCCGGGATCGCCCTGATGCGGGAGGTGGAACGCCGCAGCGGCGGCCGGGCCACCACCGCGTGGTGGAAGGAGGAGCGCGGGCAGCGCATCTTCCTCGACTTCAACCAGAACGCCCGGGACAAGACGATCGCGTCGGCATATTCGGTGCGGCGCACCCCGATCGCGACGGTGTCGACACCCCTGACGTGGGACGAACTCGTCGACGCCGACCCGGACGATCTCACGATCGCGACCGTGCCGGGCCTGCTCGAGCGCCGCGGCGATCCGATGGCCGCGATGGACGAGACCGCGCAGGCGCTCGACGTGCTGCTCGAGATGGCCGAGCGGGACGCCGCCGCGGGCCTCGGCGACCTGCCCTACCCGCCGACCCATCCGAAGATGCCGGGCGAGCCGAAGCGGGTGCAGCCGTCCCGCGACACCGACCGCAAGCGGCCCGGCTAGGGATTCACCGGGGCGGTGACCTCTCGTGACCGCATCGATGCCCGCCGACCCGGTGAACCGGTGCGCGTCTCCGTAGACTCCCCCTGGGGGATTCGGTTTGCGGGGGACGAGGCCGGAGGAGGCAGTCACCGTGTCGGTGGTAGCGGATGCGCGGAAGTCGGTTCGGGTTCTCGGTGGTGGGGCCGTGGTGGCGGCGGCCGTCGGGGCCGCACTCGTCGCGGCGCCGTCCGCGCAGGCGGTGACGTGTGCGGCGCCCCCGGGTTCGGCGGCCTCGGTCACCCAGCTCGACGGGCGGACCGCGTGCGGCGCGGTCGCGGACGCACCGAGCGGCGCGTGGGCCCACGGCGACGGCGGAGTCGGCTTCGCCGACGCGCGCACCGGGGCGCGGGTGCTCGCGGCCGGGCTCTCGGGGGGTGCCGGGGCGGGCGAGGCCCGCGGCGGTTCTCTCGCCACGCTCGGTTTCGGTGAGGACGCGCTGGCCCTGGGCATCGTCGAGGAGCCCGCGACCGCGCTCGTCGTGGCCGGCCCGCAGTCCCAGGCCTTCATCGGCGACCTGCGCGACCCGGTGCTGTGCGAGGGGTCCGCCGCGACCGCCGTCAACCTCACCACCGGCCGTGGGTGCGTCGTGCTGGGGACGTTCCGGTACGTCACGCCCTGACCGGGAGCCTGCGGAAAACCCGTTCGGGACCGGACGCTGCGACGTAACCTGGCGGCACGATGTCGACTGGGAGGTACCACGGATGACAGCCCGACCGGTGCGGGGCGCGGCAGCGGTACAGGAACCGCCGCCGACCGAGATGCACGTCGACCGGCGATTCCTGCCGCTCGCGGATCGCTTCTTCGACCTGTACCGGCTGCCCCGGCACGGGGGCGGGGCCCTCGCCGCCTACCTGGACGGCGAGAAGGTGCTCGACATCTGGGCGGGCTGGGCCACCCGCGACCGGCGGTGGAACCGCGACACGGTCTCGCTGTCCTTCTCCACCGGCAAGGGCGTGGCGTCCACCGTGGTGCACCGGCTCGCCGACCGCGGCCTGATCGACTACTTCGCCCCCGTCGCGCGGTACTGGCCGGAGTTCGCGGCGGCCGGCAAGGAGGACGTCACCGTCGCGGACGTGCTCACCCACCGGGCCGGACTGCACCGGGTGCGCAACCTGCGGCCCGGCCGGATGGGCATCGTCGACTACGACGCCACGGTGCGTGCGCTGGCCGCGGCCCCACCCGACCCGCGCCGGCTGGAAGGCCCGGGATACCACGCCGTCACGTACGGCTGGCTCGTCGCGGAGATCGTGCAGCGCGTGACCGGGTCGCCGTTCGTCGACGTCGTCCGGCAGGAGATTGCCGAACCCCTGGGTACCCCCGAATTCTGGTTCCGGGTGCCGGAGGAGCAGCGGCACCGCATCGCCAAGCTGTTCCCGCGGATCAATCCCGCCGGCCTGCACTGGGGGATGACCGCCTCGGTGCTGTCCCGGGTGAGCCTCACCCGGGGCCTCGCGGAGGCCGCGATGCCGGAGGAGTTCGACGAGCTGGTGCGCGATCCCGCGGTGCACGACGCGGTGATGCCCGGCTGGAACGGGGTGTTCTCGGCGCGCGCCCTGGCGCGGATGTACGGGGCGATCGCCGCGGGCGGCACGATCGACGGCGTGCAGTTCCTGCACCCGGAAACCATCGAGGCCATGAGCGAGGTCCAGGTGCGCGGCCGCGACTACGTGCTCGGGGTCCCGATGGCGTGGCGGCTCGGCTACCACCAGCCGGTGTTCGTCAGCCGGGAGCGGCCGCGCGGGGCGCTCGGCCACTACGGGGTCGGCGGTTCCGGCGCCTTCGCCGACCTCGACACCGGACTGTCGCTCGCGTTCACGACGAACCGCCTGGGCAGCGGTCCGATCGCGCTGGGCGATCTGCGCCTCGCGCGGCTCGGCGCGCTGGCGCGCGACCTGGCCCGCCGCGCCTGAGGAAGGTGCCGCGGCGCCTACCCCCACGATTGTTCGAAGCAGTTCGAAACGGAGGGAGCGACACTGTGAGCCACGTGTACCGGGTGATCGAGGTGGTGGGTTCGTCGACGGACAGCGTCGACGACGCGATCAAGCAGGCCGTCGCGCGCGCGGCGGAGACCACGCGCCACCTCGAGTGGTTCGAGGTGATGAACGTCAGGGGCCACATCGACGACGGGGCCGTCGCGCACATCCAGGTGACCGTGAAGATCGGCTTCCGCATCGAGCCGACCGACGGCTGACGCGTCCGGTCCGGTGGCGGGGGACACGCCGGGAGAGCAGGGGCGGCGAACCGGATCTCGACCGGAATTGGAACACGTTATAGTCTGAGTGGGTCGTCGAACCCCCGGCACTTCAGGCAGGTATCCACCGTGGTTTACGTGATCACCCAGGCGTGTTGTAACGATGCCTCGTGCGTCGAGGTCTGCCCCGTCAACTGCATCCATCCCACGCCCGACGAGGCGCCGTTCGCCACCACCGAGATGCTCTACATCGACCCGGACACCTGCATCGACTGCGGCGCGTGCGTGGACGAATGCCCGGTGGACGCGATCTACGCCGACAACGAGCTGCCCGCCGCGCACGAGCCCTATCTGAAGATCGCCGAGGACTACTACCGGCGATACCCGATCGGACCGGACTGGCCCGAGGAACGCGACCGCACCAAGATTCCCGCCGAGCTCGGCACCCTGCGGGTGGCGATCGTCGGCTCGGGGCCGGCGGCCTGCTACGCCGCGCTGGAGCTGACCGGCCGGGCCCGCGTCGAGGTCGACATCTTCGACCGCCTGCCCACCCCGTACGGCCTCGTCCGCGCAGGTGTCGCCCCGGACCATCAGAGCACCAAGGCCGTCGGTGAGCTGTTCCGTAGTGCCCTCGGCCACAAGAAGAGCCAGTGCTGGTTCAACGTCGAGGTGGGCACCCACATCAGCCACGAGGAACTGCTCGCGCACCACCACGCGGTGCTCTACGCCGTCGGCGCCGCCGGGGACCGGCGCCTGGACGTGCCCGGCGAGGACCTGCCCGGTTCGCACGCGGCCACCGAGTTCGTCGCCTGGTACAACGGACACCCCGACTACGCCGACCGCACCTTCGACCTGTCCGGCGAACGCGCGGTGATCGTCGGCAACGGCAACGTCGCCCTCGACGTGGCGCGGGCGCTGGTCATGGACCCGGACGAGCTGGCGAAGACCGACATGGCCGACCACGCCGTCGCCGCCCTGCGCGAGTCGAACATCCGCGAGGTCGTCGTCGTGGGACGCCGCGGACCCGCCCAGGCCGCCTACACCAACCCGGAACTGCTGGCCCTCGGTCAGCTCGCGGGCGTCGACATCGTCGTCGACCCGGCCGAGGCCGAACTCGACCCGGCCGGCCGCGCCCTCGTCGACGACCCCACCGCCGAACCGCGGATCGTGCTGAAGGTCGAACAGGTCCAGGCCTTCGCCCAGCGGCGCCCCACCGAGGGCAACAAGCGGATCGTGCTGCGCTTCCTCGCCGCCCCCGTCGAGCTGAGCGGTGACGGCCGGGTCGAATCGATCACCCTCGAACGCACCGAACTGGTCGAGGCGAACGGCCGGCTCGAGGCGCACCGCACCGGGCAGACCGAGACCCTGGCCACCGGCCTGGTCCTGCGTTCTGTCGGCTACCGCGGGGCCCCCGTCGCCGACCTGCCGTTCGACGACCAGCGCGGCATCCTCCCCAACGAGGAGGGCCGGGTCGTGGACCCGGAGACGAACGAGCCGCTGCCCGGCGTGTACACCGCCGGCTGGATCAAGCGCGGACCCACCGGCGTCATCGGCACCAACAAGCAGTGCTCCGCCCAGACCGTCGAGCACCTGGTCCAGGATTTCGTGGCCGGCCGGCTCGTCGCACCCGTCGCCGACCGGGAGAAGCTCGCGGCGCTGGTCTCCGAGCGCCGGCCGGAGTACGTCGACTACCGGGGCTGGCAGCAGATCGACAAGCAGGAACGCGCCCGGGGCGGTGCCGCGGGTCGCTCTCGCGTGAAGTTCGTCGCTGTCGCCGATCTCCTTGCCGCCTCTCGAATCGAGTCCTGACCTGGGCGCGAGCCCGCGAGGGGTGGTCCGGGCGGGCATGGTCGAATTGCCCGCTTGCGGGGGAGCTGTGTCTAATGGGTTCGCCAAGTCGTCGCTGTCGGGGCGGACGTGGGTGCGACGGCACGAACGAACGATGGGTTGTCGAATGTTCGAGAAGAAGGGTCGGCCGAGCAGTCGTGGCCGCGCCGGTCGCTGGTCCGGCCGTGTCGCCACCGCGCTGGTGGGGGCCGGCGCCGCCATGCTCACCATGACGGGACCCGCCGCCGCGGTACCCCTGTGGCCGGGCGGGCCCGAACTGCCGAGCGTGCAGGAACTCGTCGAGAGGCTTCCGGGCGGCTCGAACTCCGTCGCACCCACGCCGCCGCCGTTCTCGGCCCCGTCGATCAACCCGTCGAACGGTGAGACGGTCGGCGTGGCCCAGCCGATCATCATCCGCTTCGACGAGAACGTCACCGATCGCGCGGCCGCCGAGCGCGCCATCACCGTCACGTCGAACCCGCCGGTGTCCGGGCACTTCTACTGGGCCTCGGACCGGCAGGTGCGGTGGCGGCCGTTCGAGTTCTGGCCGGCCCACACCCAGGTCACCGTGAACGCCGGGGGCACGCAGTCGTCGTACACCGTCGGCGACGCGCTGATCACCGTCGCGGACGACAACACCAAGACCATCACCGTCACCCGCAACGGCGAGGTCGTCAAGACCATGCCGACGTCGTTCGGCAAGCCCGGCTACGAGACGCCCAACGGCACCTACATCGTCGGCGAGAAGTTCCGCGACATGTACATGGACTCGTCCACGTACGGCGTTCCGGTCGACTCGCCCGAGGGATACCGCACCTACGTCGAGTACGCGACCCGCATCTCCAACAGCGGCATCTTCGTGCATGCGGCGCCGTGGTCCGAGTGGGCGCAGGGCAACACCAACGTCAGCCACGGGTGCCTGAACGTGAGCACCGAGGACGGTCGCTGGTTCTTCGAGAACGCCCAGAAGGGCGACCCGGTGATCGTGCAGAACACCGGTGGCGGCACCCTCAACGGCTGGGACGGCCTCGGCGACTGGAACCTCTAGCCGGACAACGGTCGACGCCGGCGAGCACCTGGTGACCTTCCGGGTGGCGAGAGTACTCGCCGGCGCCAGACCGGCGTAACCTCCGGTTCGCCCGCGGCAGGCACACTGCCGCAGTGCGCTCGAGTCCGGAAAGAGTATTGCCCCAACCCGATCGGGGGCTGTCGCGACGCCCATGGGGCGACTACGCGCTGTTCGCCACGCTGATCGGACCGAATCTCGCGCTGCTGATCCTGTTCACGTACCGGCCGCTCGTCGACAACATCCGCCTCTCGTTCTTCGAGTGGAACATCTCGAGCCCCACCGCCACGTTCGTCGGATTCGGCAACTACCGCGAGTGGTTCGGCCGCGCCGACACCTGGCAGATCGTCGGCAACACCGTCGTGTTCACCGTCGCCACCGTCGCGGGATCCATGCTGCTCGGTCTGGCGCTGGCGCTGTTGCTGGACCGTAAACTCCTGGGCCGCAACCTCGTCCGCTCCGCACTCTTCGCGCCGTTCGTCATCTCCGGCGCCGCGGTGGGCGTGGCGTTCCAGTTCGTGTTCGACCCGAACTTCGGCCTCGTCCAGGACCTGCTGGACAGGGTCGGGATCGGCGCCCCGGACTTCTACCAGGATCCGGCCTGGGCGCTGGTGATGGTCACCCTCACCTACCTGTGGAAGAACCTCGGCTACACCTTCGTCATCTATCTCGCCGCCCTGCAGGGCCTGCGCCCCGAACTCTCCGAGGCCGCCGCGATCGACGGCGTCTCGTCGTGGACCGCCTTCCGGCGCGTACTCCTGCCGCAGCTGCGGCCCACCACCTACTTCTTGTCGATCACCGTGCTGCTCAATTCGTTCCAGGTCTTCGACATCATCAACGTGATGACCCGGGGCGGACCGCTCGGCACCGGAACCACCACGATGGTCTACCAGGTCTACAACGAGTCCTTCCGCAACTTCCGGGCCGGCTACGGCGCCACCGTCGCGACCGTCATGTTCCTCGTACTGCTGGCGGTCACGGTGTACCAGGTGCGTCTCATGGACCGCGACGACCGGCCGCGCCCCGTCCGCGGCCCCCGTCTTCGCCGTCGCGGGCGCGGGCGCGGGGCCGAATGTGACACGCGTTCGGTCCCATCGACGGAATGTGACATCCGGCCGGTGGCGCGCAAGGAGATCGTGGGATGACGGCGCTTCTGGACCGCCGGATCGTACGTGCGGAGCCGGCGGCGGCAGAGCCGTACCGGCGTCGGGAGCGCGCGATCCGTGTGCTCGCCTACGCCGCGATGGTCGTCGCACTGCTCGTCGTGGCGCTGCCGCTGTACTGGATCGTGGTGACGTCGTTCAAGCAGCGGCCCGACATCTACACGCTGCCGGTCACCTGGTGGCCCAGCATGTTCCATCCCCAGAACTACACGGAGGCCGTCACCTCGGTGCCGTTCGGCACGTTCCTGCGGAACTCGCTGATCATCACCACGGTGCTGTCGAGCGTGAAGTTCGTCCTCGGCATCCTGAGCGCCTACGGTCTGGTGTTCCTGCGGTTCCCCGGCAAGAATCTCGTGTTCGTCGGCATCGTCGCCGCCCTGATGGTGCCGAACCAGATCACGGTCATCTCCAACTACGCGCTGGTGGCGGAATGGGGATGGCGCAACACCTTCCAGGGGATCATCGTGCCGCTCGCGGGCATCGCGTTCGGAACGTTCCTGCTGCGCAACCACTTCCTGTCCATCCCCGCCGAGATCATCGAGGCGGCACGGATGGACGGCGCCGGACACGTCCGTCTGCTGTGGCGGGTCGTGCTGCCCGTGTCCGGCCCGACCCTGGTCGCGTTCGCGCTCATCACCGTGGTCAACGAGTGGAACGAATACCTGTGGCCGTTCCTCATGGCCGACGACGCGTCGGTGGCCCCGCTGCCGATCGGACTGACCCAGTTGCAGAACAACGACGGCGTCACCAACTGGGGTCCGGTGATGGCCGGCACGGTGCTGGCCATGCTGCCGATCCTCGTGGTCTTCCTTGCGCTGCAACGACACATGATCAAGGGCCTCACCTCCGGTGCGGTCAAGGGCTGAACTCTTCCAGGAGCAACTTCGTGAACATCGACAGGCGTGGATTTCTGGGACTGACCGGGGTGGTCGCGGCGAGCGCAGCGCTGGCCGCGTGCGCCGGCACCGGCTCGTCCGGGTCGGCGGGCACCTCGGGGTCCGCCTCCGACGCGAACACGATCAAGTTCTGGTCCAACCACCCGGGCAAGTCCCAGGACGTGGAGAAGGAACTCATCGCCCGGTTCCAGGCGAAGTACCCGGATCTGACCGTCGACCTCGTCGACGGCGGCAAGAACTACGAAGAGGTGTCACAGAAGTTCAACGCAGCCCTGTCCGGGGGTGATCTGCCCGACGTTGTGGTCCTGTCGGACGTGTGGTGGTTCAACTACGCGCTCGCCGGCGCGATCACGCCGCTCGACGACCTGTTCACCGAGGTCGGCGTGGATACCGGCGACTACGTCGATTCCCTGCTGGCCGACTACCTCTTCGAGGGCCGCCACTTCGCGCTGCCCTACGCCCGCTCGACCCCGCTGTTCTACTACAACCGCGACGTCTGGCGGCAGGCGGGACTGCCCGACCGCGGGCCCGCCACCTGGCAGGAGTTCTCCGAGTGGGGGCCCGAACTGCAACGCGCCGTCGGCTCAGGCAAGCTGGCGCACGGCTGGGGCAACGCCAAGGACTACCTGGGTTGGACCTTCGAAGGACCGATCTGGACGTTCGGCGGTGCCTACTCCGACGGCTGGCGGCTGCGCTTCGGCGACGCGGAGACGATCGCCGCGGGACAGTTCCTGAAGGACATGATCCACACCGGGAAGTACGCGGGTGTCTCCACGGACATCGCCAACGACTTCTCCGCCGGGATCATCGCGTCCACGATCGCCTCCACCGGCGACCTGTCCGGCATCACGAAGAACGCCGCGTTCGACTTCGGCACCGCGTTCCTGCCGGCCCCCGACGGTACTCCGGGATGTCCCACCGGCGGCGCCGGACTGGCGATCCCCGCGAACATCTCCGACGAGCGAAAGCGCAACGCGCTGAAGTTCATCGACTTCGTCACCAACGGGGAGAACACCGCCTACTTCTCGCAGCGGATCGGCTACATGCCGGTGCGCAAGTCCGCCACCGAGAACCCCGACATGAAGGCGTTCCTCGAGCAGAACCCCAACTCTCGTACCGCCGTCGACCAACTCGCGCGCACTCGCTCGCAGGACTACGCGCGCGTCTTCGTACCCGGCGGCGACCAGATCATCGGCACCGGCCTCGAGCAGATCGCCCTCCAGGGCGCCGACGTGACGACGGCGTTCGGCGACGTCACCCGTCAGCTGCAGCAGATCATCGATCGCCAGATCACCCCGTACCTGTAGGAACAGCCTTGGCAAGCATAGGTTTCCGGACCGTCACCCACCGCTACCCGGGCGTCGAACGGCCGTCGGTGGACCGGCTCGACCTCGACGTCGCGGACGGGGAGTTCCTGGTCCTGGTCGGTCCGTCGGGCTGCGGGAAATCCACGAGCCTGCGGATGCTCGCCGGGCTCGAGGCAGTCGACGACGGCCGCATCGACATCGGCGGAGCCGACGTGACGGGGTTGCCGCCCAAGGCACGCGACGTGGCGATGGTGTTCCAGAACTACGCGCTGTATCCGAACATGACGGTGGCGGAGAACATGGGTTTCGCGTTGCGCAACGCCGGCGTCGGCAAGGCGGAACGGTCGGCGCGGGTGCTCGAAGCCGCGCGGATGCTCGAGCTCGAGCCGCTGCTCGACCGCAAACCGGGCAAGCTCTCGGGCGGGCAGCGGCAGCGCGTGGCGATGGGCCGGGCCATCGTGCGACGGCCCGCGGTGTTCTGCATGGACGAACTGCTGAGCAACCTCGACGCGAAGTTGCGGGTCAGCACACGCTCGCAGATCGCGGGACTGCAACGTCGGCTGGGCACCACGACCGTGTACGTCACCCACGATCAGGTGGAGGCGATGACCATGGGGGATCGGGTGGCCGTCCTCGACGGCGGCCGCCTGCAGCAGGTCGCCGCGCCCCGCGACCTGTACGACAACCCGGTCAACACCTTCGTCGCCGGATTCATCGGGTCGCCCGGCATGAACCTGCTCGACGCGCCCGTCCGCGACGGCGCGGCCGTGCTCGGCAGTCTGCGGGTCGCCGTGCCGGCCGACGTCGATGCCGAGCGGATCGTCGTCGGGGTGCGGCCCGAGGCGTGGACCCCCGTCGGGGCGTGGCGTTCCGGAACCCTGTCGTTGACGGTGGACCTCGTCGAGCAGCTCGGCGCGGAATCGTTCGTCCACGCGACGGCCGCCGAGCCGGCCGACTGGTCGAGCGCGTCGGGCAAGGTCGTGGTGCGGGTGGATCGACGCGTCCCGATCGGTCCGGGCGAGCGGGTGCACCTGCTCCCGCAGGCGGGCGAGGTCTACTTCTTCTCGGCGACGACGGGCGCCCGCCTCTGACCCCCGCCTCGGCGGCCGAATGTCACATGCATTCGATTGAACTGAATGCGTGTGACATTCGGCCCGACGGCGAGCGGACGGTTCACCGGGATCACCCGTCGCCGGTCGGGCCCCGCAGGCTCGCGGGGGCCCAGCACGGCCCGTCCGGTGGCGGGGTGTGCTCGTAGCCGGGGTAGCAGGGCAGTACCTGCGGCGCGGGCGCCGGCGGTGCCGGGGCTGGTGCGGGGGGTGAGCCGGCCGGAAGGCAGGGTCCGTCCGGTAGCGGGGTGTGCTCGTAGCCGGGGTAGCAGGGCAGTACCTGCGGCGCGGGCGCCGGCGGTGGCGGTGCCGGTGCAGGTGGCGGTGCCGGTGCAGGTGGCGATTGCGGTGCGGATCGGGGTGTGGGTGCCGGTGGGGCCGCCTCCCGAAGCGGAGGAGCCTCGGCGGCCGGAGCTTCCGTCCGAGGTGTCGCTGGTTCCGGCGGCACCTCGTCCGCACCTGTCGGGGTGGTCGGTGGCGACGGTGTCGGCGCGGCCGGCCGCGCCGCGATCGGGAGCGGAGCGGGGTCGGCGCCCTCGGACGAGGGCGATATCGCGCCGAGTGCCATGCTGCCGACGACGAAAACGGCGATGATCGCCGCCAGCGCGAGGCCTGCGACCAGGATGCGCCGGCTCCAGTCGACCGGAACGATCGCGGTCGAGGCCCTGTGGGCGGGTCGCTGCGATGTTGCCGCGGTGCGCGCGGCAGCGGCCAGCTCGCCCACCGATCCGTAACGCCGCGCGGGTTCGGCTGCCGTTCCGCGGGCGATCACGTCGACCATACCGGCGGGCAGGGTCGAGAGCACCGACGACGATTGCGGTGGCAACGTCGGTCCGCTCGACGACTGGAAGAGTCGGCCGGTGAGGCATTCGTACAGCACGGTGGTCAGGCCGTAGACGCCCGACGCCGCGCCGGGATGCGGGGGGAACCCCACATCGGTGAGGCAGATCAGCCCATCGTCCTGCACGAGGACGTTCGCCGACGTCACCTCCTGCTCGACCAGTCCGGCCGCGTGCACGGCCGCGAGGGCCGACGCCAGCTGCTCGACGACGTCGACCGCGCGCGGCACCTCCATTGCGCCGGTGGCCCGGAGCATCGCCTGCAGGCTCGTGCCCTGGACGATCGGCGTTGCGAGGAAGAGCCGGCTGCCGATCTGCCCGAAGTCGTGGATCGGGACCACATGCGGGTTCCGGATGCGCGCTGCGATCTCGGCTTCCCGTTCGAAACGAGCGCGGTAGTCGTCGTCCTCGGTCGCCTCCGGCGGCAGCGCCCGCACGGCGACGTGCCGATGCGTGATCGTGTCGAACGCGGCCCACACCTCGCCGGTCGCATCCACCGACAGTGGACGGTCCAGGCGATACCTGCCGAACAGGGCACCAACTTGCATATGTCACTCTCCGCCCCTGGAAATTGCCGCGGTTGCGGAACTGTGCGCCGGGGAGGGGAGGGTCGACCGCCTCCTCCACCGGCAGTCTATGCGGCGGATCCGGATGGTGTCGCGCTCGGCTGGGAACCGCCCACCTACGCTGCTACTTTCGATCGGGCGGGCAGCGAGATTCCTCGCGGATACGCGGACATACGCATCCGCGGAAGCGGGCCCCGGGATGCTCGGAGATTCCGTACGGGGACCTCAGGCGGCCGGCTGCTTCGCTGTCGGGACCGCTGCCCGCGAGAAGCGCATGGCGCCGTCCTCGAGCCCGCCGCGGCGCATCATCACCAGGTCACGGACGTAGTTCTGGAACAGTCGCCACGGAGCCGCGGGTCCCTGCTTGGGGAGCGAATCGATGCTGCGCAGTACGTACCCGGACGCCAGATCGACCAGCGGTGACGCGGCCGTCGTGGAGGCGGGAGCGGTCGGGGTGCAGTAGGCGTACCCGCGCGCGTCCATGTGCCGCAGCAGGCGGCACACGTATCCGGCGACGAGGTCGGCCTTCAATGTCCAGGACGCGTTGGTGTATCCCACGGTGAACGCCAGGTTGGGGACACCGGAGAGCATCATCCCCTTGTACGCCAGCGTCTTTCCCATCTCCACGTCGCGACCGTCGACGCGTACGGCCATCCCGCCGAGCAGGAGCAGGTTCAGCCCCGTCGCGGTGACGACCACGTCGGCCTCGAGTTCCTGCCCCGAGGCGAGCCGGATTCCGTTCTCCGTGAACGTGTCGATCGTGTCGGTCACGACCGTCGCCCGGCCCTCGCGCAGGGCCTTGAACAGGTCGCCGTCGGGAACGAAACACACCCGCTGGTCCCACGGGTCGTACCGCGGCCGGAAATGGACATCCACCTCGTAGTCCGCGGGCAGGTGGCTCAGCACGCCCTTGCGCAGCAGCCTCTTGACCAGAGCCGGCCGGCGCCGGCTCAACTGGAAGAAGGCCATGCTGCCCAGCACGTTGGCCCAGCGGACGATCGGATAGGCGATCTTCGACGGCACCCGGCCGAGCAGCGCACCGGCGACGGGGTCGATCGAAGGCCGTGACATGACGTAGCTCGGGGAGCGCTGCAGCATCGTCACGTGTGCGGCCGACTCCGCGAGCGCCGGGACGAGGGTCACCGCGGTGGCGCCGCTGCCGATGACGACAACGCGCTTGCCGGTGCAGTCCAGGTCCTCGGGCCAGTGCTGCGGATGCACGAGCGTGCCGGTGAACCGTTCGACGCCGGGCAGTTCGGGGGTGAATCCCTCGTCGTAGCGGTAGTAGCCCGAGTTGACGAACAGGAAGCCGCACGTGAGACGAATGCGCTCGCCGGTGTCGGTGCGCTCGGCCGTCACGGTCCAGCGGGCCTCGGGCGTGGACCACTCGGCGCGGACCACACGATGGTGGAACCGGACCTTCTCGTCGAGGCCGCGGGTCCGCGCGGTGCGACGGACGTAGTCGCGGATGGACGGGCCGTCGGCGAAGGTTTCTGGTTCGGTCCAGGGCTGGAACGAGTACCCCAGGGTGAACATGTCGGAGTCGGAGCGGATGCCCGGGTAGCGGAACAGGTCCCAGGTGCCTCCGATGGCGTCGCGCGCCTCGAGGACGGTGTAGCTCTTGTCCGGGCATTCGTCCTGCAGATGGCAGGCCGCGCCGATCCCGGAGAGTCCGGCGCCGACGATCAGGACGTCGACGTGCTCGTCGTGCATCGCGCTTCTCCGTTCCCCGAGGTCTCGGCGACCGAGGTAGGTGACGCAGAACACTATCAACGGGCGGGCGATCGGCCAACGGCCTCGGCGCGGACAGCACACGCCCGCGCACGACGCACCGCACACGGCCGTCCGGAAGGTGTGAAGTCAGCGGCGGCGCCGCAGCGCCCCCTGCAACGCTGCGGTGCCACCGATGCCTGCTGCCAGCACGAACAGCAGCAGGACGACATTGGCGGTCACGGCTGCACCCGCCGTGCCGCGGTCCGGAGGTCGCACCCGCGGTGTGCCGCCTCGAATGCCGGACCGAAGGTGTCGAAGCACGCGATCCGGTCCTCGAATCCCGCGTCCCGTACCGCGCGCCGCACCGCCGCACCGCCGGCGACGGTGATGTTCGCGCCCCGCTCGCGGAGCAGCGACTCGGCCCGCTCGAGCAGTGCCGCGGTGTCGCACTCGACGGCGGTGACCTGCAACAGGTCCAGTACCACGCCTCGACCCCGCACGACGGCCTCGCGCAGGAACGAGTGCAGCACCGGCGCGGCGCCCTCGTCGACGCTCCCTGACACCTGCACCACGACGGGACCGCCCGGCGGTTCGTCGACGTCGATGCAGACCCGGGTCCCGTCGCCGGAGAAGTCGTCGAACAGCGCGGTGTCGAGCAGCGACGACGAATACCGGTGCGGTGCGTCCAGGATGGAGCGCAGATAGACCATGGCTGTTCCTCCGATGATTCCGACTGCTGGAGCAGCGCCCGGTCGGGGGACAGGGGAGCGCAGCAATCGCCTCCATGAGACGAGAACCGGCTGCTTCTCAACCTTGTTCGCAACAGTAACGTCTCGGCCCTGTGCCCGGCGGCCGAATCTGTGAAATTTCCGTGAAGATCCCGGGAGTTCCTTCAGCGCGCTCCGGAGCGCGTGGACCGCACCGCCTGCCGCGGTTCCGGCACGCACCGCTCATAGGTGCGCGCGGCGTCGGCGGCGGACCGGTCCCACGAGTAGCGGGTACTCGCCCGGTCGTGGCCGGCGAGACCGAAGGCGGTGCGCTGGACGTCGTCGGTGAGCAGGCCGTGCAGGGCCGCAGCGACGGCCTCGGATGCGTGCGGGGGCACCAGCGTGCCCGTCACCCCGTCGACGACCGTGTCGAGCAGGCCGCCGACGGCGGTCGCGACGACGGGCCGCCCGCAGGCCATCGCCTCCAGCGGCACGATGCCGAGCGGTTCGTACCAGGGAGTGCACACCACGACGTCCGCCGACCGCAGCAGCGCGGGCATGTCCTTCCGGGGCACGGGCCCGGTCATCCGCACCCGGTCCCGCACACCGTGCTGTTCGGCGACGGCGCGCAGGCGGGCGGCCTCGGCATCGCAGGCAAGGTCGCAGTCCACCGGTCCGCCGGCGATCACCAGTTCCGTGTCGGGGAGCAGGGCCAGGGCCCGGATCGCGACGTCGAAGCCCATGCGCGGCACGAGCGGGCCCACGGTGACGATGCGGTGCCCGGCCCCGCGCGCCCGATCCCCGGGGCCGGTGGGCGTGAAGAGCTCGAGGTTCACGCCGCAGGGCACGACGGACGTGCGGGTGCGGGGCAGACCCAGCGTGGCGAGCTCGAACACCTCTTCCGAGCAGGTGGCGGCCACCCGGCTCGCGCCCAGGGCCAGGAGCCGCTCGACGCGGATCCGGCTCGACGAGCCGGCGTCCGCGCTGCCCTGGTGCCGGCGCTCGACCACGCCCAGGGTGTGGAAGGTCTGCACCGTGGGCACCCGGGCGTTGCGGGCGGCGAGCTGGGTCGCGATGCCCGACATCCAGAAGTGGGCGTGGGCGACGTCGGGCCGGTCCTTCGTCCATGCGCGTTCGAGGAAGGTGCCGAACTCGCCCATCCGCGGGAGGAGTTCGTCCGCCGGCAGGCGGGTGGGTGGCCCGGCGGGGACGTGGACCACCTCGTACCCCTCCTCGGTCCGGGCTCGTTCGGGAAGATCGGGGTCGTCGCGACGGGTGTAGACGGTGACGTCGTGTCCCGCCCGTACCAGCGCCGCCGACAGTTCGGCGACGTGCACGTCCCGGCCGCCGGAGTCTGCGTCGCTCGGGGCCGCGAGGAGGCGTGCGTGCTCGGACACCATCGCAATCTTCATGGCCCTTCCCTCCTGCGGGTTGCCGCGCTCGTCACCTCGTCGATCAGCGCGTACCGCCCGCAGCAGCCCCGCGCCCACGGCCCGCCGTCGAGGAGGGACGGCAACGGGTCCTGGGACCCCTGAACGTGTGAGGGCGTCCACGAGCCGTGGATCTGCCACGGAAGCACGTTCGGTGGGTGCGCCATGGGCACAGGGTTACCGATTCTGCGGCGGGTAAAACCGAGGAGGCGGAATCGTCTCGGACGCACGCGTGCCTCGATCCGGCGGACGGGATCGTCGCACTGCCGGGGGAGCGTCTCGAGTTTGATCGGCGGCTGTGCGGGTAGCGCCCTCGGCCTGACGCGCACAGCCAGGATCCGGGAGCCGTGGAACACACGCACGGGGCAGGCGCACGTCCCACGGCCCGGCGAGCCGTGACCGACCCGGTCGACATGCAAGCTGGCGAAGACCGACCGGTACCCCTCATGGCACCGGATGTCGCGGTGTACCGCGTTCCGCGGGAACGGGTTACCGGTCGAAATCGGTACCGCTCTCGAGGACGCCGACGACCGCCTTGGCCCGAGCGATCCACTCTCGTACCCGCGTCCCGGACACCCGGCGAGGAAGTTGCGCCAATCGCAGCGTGAGCGTGTAGTCACCTTTTCGGTCGCGAACCGGTAGTACGACCGAACCGAGGTCGTACGTTTCCGCACCGTCGAGGTCGTGCAACCGGTAGTCGACCGTCGACCTTACGACGCATTCCCGGATGCTCCGTTCCTGTGCCGGTGTCAGCCTTCCGCTCTCGTACCGGCGGGTGGCGGCGCGCATCTCCTCGTATGCGGCACCGCCCTCCCGGGGCAGGAACGACAGCAGGAACCCGTGTTCGCGGACGAAGTCGAGACGGTCCCGGTAGAGCTGTCTGCCGGACTCCTCGACGCCGCGAGCCTTGGCGATCCACCGCTCCTGATCCTCGGGAGGCAGATCGAAGACGAGTGAATCGCCGATGGGTGGCACGATCGGAACTCGCTGCGCCAGTCCGTTCTCCGGGTCGATTCCGGGAGCCGACGCGGAGAGAACGGTCGCCATCTCGTCATGGCCGACGGCCGTGTAGAGCGTGACTTCGCAACCTATTTCGTTCGCGAGGTCCCTCACGGCCGGCCGCGCGCAGTCCGCATCCTGAATCGCCGACAGAATCCGGTGCTCCATCCGGGCCATCAGCGACGTGCCGACGAAACTTCCGTAACCGCCCTGAAAGAAGATCAGCGGGGCCACCGGGTTGGTGACGGCCATGTCCGCCACAGCGCACAGGACGATCCAATGGTCGCCCGCCTCCACCGTGTCGGTGATGCGGGTGTCGATCCACGCCACCGATTCCGCCAGTACGGGGTCCCCCGACGGGGACGGGAACCAGTCGATCCCGTCGAACTTGTTCTCCCAGCGTCGTGCGACGGTGGCGACCAGTTCCTCCTGCTCGCCGCCGACGATGTTGACGCACAGCGAAGTACACTCCCGCATCTTGGCGAACGTCCTCGACGTCTTCATCGGCATGAAGGAGACGAGGGGCGGATCGAGAGACACCGAACCGAAGGTTCCGACCACCAGGGCGAGCAGTTCCCCGTCGTCCGCGCGGCCGGTCACGACAGCCACACCGGTCGGGTAGTGCCCCATCACTTCCCGGAAGAGCCCCTGGTCGACCGGGGTCGCGAAACCTGTCATGGAGGTCCTCCTGATCTCGGGGACGGTGGGATGGTGCCGGCATGCATCGAGATGCCGGGTTCAGTGCTTGACGTACTTGGACTGCAGTTTCCGGCCGAGGCTCTCGGGCCGCAGGAAGAGGATGCAGAGGAGACCGCCGACGAGAAGGATGATGCCGGTGATGGTGAATGCCTGGTGCACACCGATCGCCATGTTCGTCGCCATTTCGGTGGTCAGTTCGCTTCCTGCAGCGGGAGAGACGTAACCGGCGCGGGCCATCAGCCAGCCCACGAGCGTGGGGGAGACGATGGCACCGATCGACGCCACGCCGCCGAGCGTGGCCATGAGAATCGGTCGCTGCTTGGCGCCGACGGCATAGGCGATCGCAGAGGCGGTCATCGGGTACGCGAGGCTGCAGCCCGCGGCGAGGCACAGGAGGGCGACGGCCAGCACACCGGAGGTCGCCTGGACCAGGATGAAGCAGACTCCGGCCACCAGAGCCGCGATGCCGAACGGGACAGCGATCGCGCGATGCGCGTTGTGGCCGCGCTTCATCAACCGGTGGCCGAGGAAACCGAGCAGCAGCAACACGGCGGCTCCGAGGATCCAGGGAAAGGTGGTGACGGTGCCGACCTGAGGAAGCGACAGGCCGACGACGGTGCCGAGGTACTGGGGCAACCATGTCGTGACGAACCCCTGGACCCAGAAGTTCGAGGCGCCGCCGATCACCGCGGCGAGGAAGGTCATGCTGAGCAGGGCACGCCATACGACGACAGGCTTCTGTTCGTCCACATCGTTCGTGGCCACCTCGTCGGCGGCATCGGCCGGCTTCCGATCGGCGGTGCGGGCGGCGGCGGGGTTCTGCTTGCCGTGCCCGGCAAACGGTCCGTCACCGGCGATCAGGAGCCAGGCGACGACCCACACGAGCCCGACGATGCCGAGGACGCCGAAGGCCCAGCGCCATCCCCAGGCGACGATGACCCAGGCGAGGGCAGGCGCGGCGATGACCGGGCCCAGCGTCGAGCCGGCGGCCACCAGGTTGGACGGCAGGGCGCGACGGCGCGGTTCGAACCACGAATGGGCCGCGGTGAGGGACATCGCCGTGGCGGGACCTTCCGCGCCGCCCAGGACGATGCGGGTCACCAGCAGCACCGCGGCACCGCCACCGAGGAGCATCGGGAACTGCATGACCGCCCAGACGACGCCCATGGTGAGGATGATCCACTTGACCGAGAACCTGGCGGCGAGGAAACCCGTGACCACGGAGACCACCGCGTAGAGGAAGAAGAACGCGCTGCCGATGAAACCGAACTGTACGGCGGAGATTCCGAGATCGGGCATGGCCTTCGAGGCCACCAGGCCGAGTACGGCCTTGTCGGCGAAGGCCACGATCTGGAAGAGGATGAGCAGAGCCGTGATTATCCACGCTTTGCGGTTCATCCTGTGGAAGTCGATCCTCTTCTCCCCGGGTTCCGGGGAGACAGAGACTTCGGGCGCCACGGTCGAAGCCATGAGCAGCCACCTTTCCTAGCGAGCTGCGGATGCGGAATCCGCCAGCGGGTCGACAGTGGTTCAGAAGCTATTTCCATGCGTCCTTACTGCGGTAGGAGGGAAACCTTTACTGTCGGCCCTCGGCTTGTTCGCCCAGAATGGAGGAGTCGAGACCGGAGGAGGAGTATGAGCACGCGCGCGTCGGAGCTGTCTCTGCGGGAGCAGGTCGGGGTGGTCCGGACCGGGTCGGTGCCGGCCGAGGACCTCGCCACGCAGGTCAGACGAGCGATCGAGCTGCGCGAACCGGAACTCGACGCCTGGGTCTGCCTGTCGTCGACGATTGCGGCAGAGGCTCGTGCCGTCGACCGGGACCCCGGCTCTGCGCCTCTGGCCGGTGTGTCCGTCGGAGTCAAGGACCTCATCGACGTAGCCGGGATGCCCACGCGTGCCGGCTCCGCAGTCACCTCTCCGGATGCCGTCGGCACCGATGCTGCCTGCGTGACCCGTCTGCGTTCCCTCGGTGCGATCGTCCAGGGCAAGACCGTGACGACCGAGTTCGGCTACTTCGCCCCCGGCCCCACCCGC
>NZ_JAALEG010000002.1 GCF_011058165.1 Rhodococcus aetherivorans | reverse complement strand
CGGGTTCTCCACCGGCGCCGGCGGCGGTTCGAGCACCGCGGCCGCCTCCGCCGGCAGGTGCGGCATCAGCGCGTCCTTCGCCGCCGACGTCGCGTCCGCCACGGCCTGCTCCGCCGCCGGACGCATCGGCTCGGGCAACCCCGCCACCAGATCGGCGACCTGCCGGTCCGTGGTCGCGGCGGAGGCTTCGGCCGATGCCTGGAACGACTCGACCGCCTGCGTCACCTGTTCCTTGATCTGATCCGGGATGTCCGCTCCCTGTACCAGGGCACTCGCCGCCGTGGCCACCGCCACAATCACCGCCGACGGGTCAACTGACATACGCGAACTCCCCATCCCTCAGACGACCGCCTTCACCGTACTTGTGATCTCTGTCACCGGTGCGGTTTCGTTACTTGGATATCATATATATGTAAGAACCTGTTCCAATTTGGCTGTTGTGACGCGCCACACAGCGAACTCGAAGTTACATCAACAGGGAACGCGGCGCTCGATCACCGCGCGGTCGACCGGGAGGTTCGGGGGTCGAGAGGGCGGTTCCTGCGGCCACATGCGAGAAAGGGCGCCCACATCCGCCCCCTCGGCGCAGTCACATCCGGGTTTACGCCTCCAGTGCCTGCTCGATGTCCGCGACGAGGTCGGCGGCATCCTCGATGCCGACGGACAGGCGCACCAGGTCTTCCGGGACCTCGAGCAGCGACCCGGCGGTCGAGGCGTGCGTCATCGCGCCCGGGTGCTCGATCAGCGACTCGACACCACCGAGGGACTCGGCGAGGGTGAAGATCTCGGTTCGTGCGCAGAAGTCGAGGGCGGCCTGCTTGCCGCCGGCCAGGCGCAGCGAGACCATGCCGCCGAACCGGCGCATCTGCTTCGAGGCGACGGCGTGGTCGGGGTGCGCCTCGTGGCCGGGGTAGATCACCTGGGCGACGGCGGGATGCCCGTCGAGCAGCTCGACGATCTTCTCTGCGTTGTCGCTGTGCCGTTCCATCCGCAGTGCCAGCGTCTTGATGCCGCGCATCGTCAGGTACGCGTCGAACGGGCCCGGGACGGCGCCCGCACCGTTCTGCAGGAACGCGAACCTGGTGTCGAGTTCCTCGTCGTTCGTGACCAGCGCGCCGCCGACCACGTCGGAGTGGCCACCGAGGTACTTGGTGGTCGAGTGCAGTGCGACGTCGGCCCCCAGGGCCAGCGGCTGCTGCAGGTACGGCGACGCGAACGTGTTGTCGACCACGATCTTCGCCCCACCGGTGTGCGCGACGTCGGCGAGGGCCGCGATGTCGCCGATGTTGAGCAGGGGGTTCGTCGGGGTCTCGACCCACACCAGCTTGGTGGTGGGGCGCATCGCCTCGCGCACGGCGTCGACGTCCGAGATGGGCGCGGGCGTGTACTCGATGCCCCACTGCGTGAACACCTTGTCGATCAGCCGGAAGGTGCCGCCGTAGGCGTCGTTGGGGATGACGAGGTGATCGCCGGGCCGCAGCACCGAACGCAGCAGGCAGTCGGTGGCGGCCATGCCGGAGCTGAAGGCCCGGCCGAAGGTGCCCGCCTCGATGGCCGCGAGGTTCGCCTCGAGCGGCTTGCGGGTGGGGTTTCCGGTGCGGGCGTACTCGAATCCGCCGCGCATCCCGCCGACCCCGTCCTGCGCGAACGTCGAACTCGCATAGATGGGGACGTTGACGGCGCCGGTCGCCGGGTCGGGATCGTATCCGGCGTGGATCGCTCGGGTGGAAAAGCCGTGGCTGCGCTGCTCACTCATGCGGCTCAGCCTAGTCGGGGGCACACGCCGGTGGCCCGGGGAACACACCCCGGGCCACCGGCGCGGCCGCTACGAGCCCGCGCTGATGAACCCGAGCAGGTCGTGACGGGTGATCACGCCGACGGGCTTGCCGTCGTCGATGACCAGCAGCGCATCGGTGTCGCCGAACGCCTTCGTAGCGGCGGCGATCGACTCGCCGACACCGATCAGCGGCAGCGACGGGCTCATGTGCTTCGCGACGGGGTCGGCCAGCCTCGCGCGGCCCTCGAAGACGGCGCTGAGGAGCTCGCGCTCGCTGACGCTGCCCGCGACCTCACCGGCGGTGACGGGCGGCTCGGCACCCACGACCGGCATCTGCGAGACCCCGTACTCGCGCAGGATCTCGACGGCGTCGCGGACCGTCTCCGACGGGTGCGTGTGCACGAGGGCGGGCAGCTCCCCCGACTTGCTGCGCAGCACGTCGCCGACGGTCGAATCGTCCGGCTTGCCGTCGAGCGGGGCCCGCAGGAAACCGTACGAGGCCATCCACTTGTCGTTGAAGATCTTCGACATGTAGCCGCGCCCACCGTCGGGAAGCAGTACCACGACGAGCGCGTCCGGTCCCTCGCGCTCGGCGACCCTCAGGGCGGCGACGACGGCCATGCCGCACGACCCGCCGACGAGCAGGCCCTCCTCGCGGGCGAGACGCCGGGTCATGTCGAACGAGTCCGCGTCGGAGACGGCGATGATCTCGTCGGGGATCGAGGGGTCGTAGGCGCTGGGCCAGAAGTCCTCGCCCACACCCTCGACGAGGTACGGGCGACCGGTGCCGCCGGAGTAGACGGAGCCCTCCGGGTCGGCGCCGATCACCTTGACCTTGCCGCCGGAAACCTCCTTGAGGTAGCGGCCGGTGCCGGTGATGGTGCCGCCGGTGCCGACGCCGGCGACGAAGTGGGTCACCTTGCCGTCGGTATCGCGCCAGATCTCCGGGCCGGTGGTCTCGTAGTGGCTCTCCGGCCCGGCCGGGTTGGAGTACTGGTCGGGCTTCCAGCCGCCGGGCAGTTCCCGGGCGAGCCGGTCGGAGACGCTGTAGTAGCTGTCGGGATGCTCCGGGGGCACCGCGGTCGGGCACACCACGACCTCGGCGCCGTACGCGCGGAGCACGTTGCGCTTGTCCTCGCTGACCTTGTCGGGACACACGAACACGCACTTGTAGCCGCGCTGTTGCGCGACGAGCGCGAGACCGATGCCGGTGTTGCCGGAGGTCGGCTCGACGATGGTGCCGCCCGGTTTCAGCGCACCCGAGGCTTCGGCGGCGTCGACCATCTTGACCGCGATGCGGTCCTTGGAACTGCCACCGGGGTTGAAGTATTCGACCTTCGCCGCGACCAGCCCCGAACCCGGCTTCGTCACCGAGTTGAGCTTGACCAGCGGCGTGTTTCCGATGAGACCGACGACGGAATCCGCTATGCGCATTCCTCCATGGTCTCAGATGCCTCTGCACAACGCCGTTCCGGCTGCTCGAGCGACGCATACGACGCACACTGGACACGGCAACTTCAGGGTGTGGCCGTCCTCTCGGAAAGGTGATCCACCGTGCCCCGAACTTCGTGGCGTGCCGCGGCGCTGGCCGGCGCGACGGCCGTCGCCGCCGGCTCCGGCGCCGGCGGCGCCTCGTGGCTGACGTACACGTACCTGATGCGCCAGGCGACGGAAGCGAGAGGCGTCATCGGCCGCACCTGGGCGAAGCCGCCCGAGGCGGACGGGGTGTACCTGCCCGGAGCGCAGTCCCCGGTGCCGTGGCGCCGCGACGTGCCGTTCGACCTGCACCTGATGATCTTCGGGGATTCGACGGCGGCCGGCCTGGGCTGCGCGAGCGCCGCCGAGGTGCCCGGGGTGCTGCTGGCCCGCGCCCTGGCCGACGAGTCCCGTCGCCGGGTCCGGCTCAGCACGAAGGCGATCGCGGGGGCCACCTCGCGGGGCCTGGCGGGGCAGGTCGACGCGATGTACGTGGCGGGACCGCCGCCGGACGCGGCCGTCATCCTGGTCGGTGCCAACGACGTGACCGCGAAGCAGTCGCTGCATCGTTCGGCGCAGCGGCTGGGCTCGGCGGTGCACCGGCTGCGCGCCGGCGGCGCCGTCGTGGTCGTCGGCACGTGCCCCGACCTCGGGGTGGTCGGCGCGATCCCCCAGCCGCTGCGCACGGTCGTGCGGACGTGGGGGCGGCAACTGGCCCGCGCGCAGGCCGCGGCGACGCGCGCGGCCGGTGGGCATCCGGTGCCGCTGGCCGACCTGTTGACGCCCGAGTTCCTCTCCGCGCCGGACCGCCTGTTCTCCGCGGACGGGTTCCATCCCTCGGCCGCGGGATACGAGCTGGCGGCCCGTCACCTGCTGCCGGTGCTGGCCGCCGCGCTGGGTCACTGGGCGGGCGGTCCGGTGCCGGAGCCGCCGCTGACGTCGGCGGCTGCCCGGCTGTGGCTGCCCCGGACACGCCGCGGGCCCCGGGAACGGCTGTTCCCGAGGCCCGCGGTCGGCACGGTGGCCGGAGAGATCGGCTAGTCGTTCTGGAAGTACGACAGCAGGCGCAGGATCTCGACGTACAGCCAGACCAGGGTGACGGTCAGACCGAAGGCGACGCCCCACGCGGCCTTCTCCGGCGCCTGGGCGCGGATGAGCTGATCGGCGGCGTCGAAGTCCAGCAGGAAGCTGAACGCGGCGATGCCGATGCAGACGAGGCTGAAGACGATCGCCAGGGTGCCGCCGTCGCGCAGGCCCAGGCCGCCGTCGACGAAGAAGCTCGCCACCAGGTTGCCCAGCGCCAGGACGAGGACACCGATCAGCGCGCCGACGATCATGCGCGTCAGGCGCGGGGTCACGCGGATCGCCCCGGTGCGGTAGACGACGAGCATGCCGAAGAACACGCCGAACGTGCCGAGCACCGCCTGGACGATCAGGGTTCCGCCGCCGGCGCCACCGAAGGTGATGTCGGTGAACATGAACGACAGCGCACCCAGGAAGAAGCCCTCGGCGACGGCATAGGCCAGGACGATGGCCGGGTTGTCCATCTTGCGGCCGAAGGTAGCCACGAGGACCAGGACCAGGCCGATGAGACCACCGCCGATGACGAACGGCGCGGCCAGGTTCACGTTGCCGTTGACGAGGACGTAGGAGATCAGCGCCGAGATCGCCAGCACGCCGAGCGTGATGCCGGTCTTGGTGACGACGTCGTCGATCGTCATCGACCGCTCGGTGGTGGGCCGGGCCCAGGGGTCCGCCTGCGCGTACTGCGGCTGGCCGAATTGCTGGGTGACCTGCGCGGCGCCCGCCGTCGCAGAGCCGAACGTGGCGTATCCGCCGCCCTCTTGCTTGGGCAGGTTGCGGAACACCGGGTTACTGGTGGTGCGCACCGTGCACATCCCTTCTCGTGGTCGGTTCTGTCCGTTCAACGATCCGCGGACGCCGGGAGTTCCCCGGACCGGAGCCGAGCACGGACAAACCGGACTCTACCGGGTGCGCACGGAGCGGGTCACGGTGAACTTACGGTTGCGTCCTGCAACTTCTGTGCGGCCGACCGTCCGCTGCAGCATCCCACGATAGTTCAGGTGGGTGTTGTAGACGGTCCACAGTTCACCGCCCGGGCGCAACAGCCGGGCGGCCGCGTCGAACATCTTCACGGCCGCGCCCGTGTGCACGGCGGCGCCGACGTGGAACGGCGGATTGCACAGCACCACGTCGACGGAGGCGTCCGGCAGCGACCCGGCCACGTCGTCGCGCAGGACCTCGACCCGGTCCGCGACGTGGTTCGCGGCGGCGGTGGCGGCGGCCGACGCGACCGCCGCGGCCGACTGATCGGTGGCGATCACCCGCAGCCCGGGGAACCGCCGGGCCGCCGCGACGGCGAGGATGCCGGTGCCGCAGCCGAGGTCGACGGCGGTCCTCGCGTCGCGTGGCAGCCGGGGCAGGAAGTCCAGCAGGAATCGGGTGCCGATGTCCAGGCGGGAACCGGCGAACGCGGCCCCGTGCGCGACGACGGTGAGCCCGACGTCGGTCACCGTCTCGGTCACCGGGTAGGTCGGCTCGGCGGCGATCGGGCCGCGGGCGGTGAGCACCCGTGACTTCTGCCGGCCCCGGGAGGCCCGGACCTCGGTGAAGCTCCGGGCCAGCACCTCGTTCATCGCGGGCGTGATGTGCTTGTCGCGGCCACCGGCGAACACCGTCACGCCGGGGTCGGCGTGCCGGGCGACGGTCTCGGCGATCTCGGTGAGCGCGGCGAGCGACCGCGGCAGCTGCAGCAGCACCACCCGGGCCCCGGTGAGCAGATCGGCCCCGAGACCGTGCACGGTGAAACGGTCGGACAGGCCCTCGCGCGCGGCGTTCGCGGCCAGGGCCCGCTCCCCCACCACCGAGTCCTGGTGCACCCGGATCCCCGACGCGGAGTACCGCACGGCGACGCCGAGGGTGAGGGCGCCGTAGTGGTCGTCGATCACCGCGACGGTCCCGGCCGGCGCCGCGGCGAGCGCGGCGTCGGCTTCGTCGAGGATCAACCTGTCGGCGGCGTCGACGGCGACCAGGTTGGGCGCCTCCACGTCCGGGAGGCGCCGCAACCGGCCGAACAACTCGTCGCCGGCAGCAGAGTCGCCGGTCAGCACTGCCCCTTGCCGGCGTTCTCGACGGCGCGCAGCGTTTCGGCCTGCTGTTCCTCGCTCAGCTCCGCCCAACCCGGCAGCGACTTCTGCGCGTCGGCGACGGAGGTCGCGGCCTGGGTGCGGTCCTGCCCCCAGGATTCGAGCTGGTCGAAGTACGGCACCAGGGCGCTGCAGATCTGGTCGTAGCTCTGGCCCAGCTCGATGCCGGTGCTTCCGGTGACCTGGCTCGTGCTCGGCGCGGCGGTGGTGGACTCGGTGGTCCCCTCGCCTGCGGAGCCGGAGTCGCCGGACGATCCGCAGGCCGCCGCGAGCAGCACCGCACCCGTACCGAACAGCGCCGCGAGAGTCTTCTTCATCGTTTCCCAATTCCGATCGCAGTGTCGTTTCCCGGAGTTTCCGGCCGTCGTTGCCGGGAGGCCCGGCCGGACAACGGTAATGGAGAACCGGCGATCGATCCGTGTCGTGCCCGCCACACCCGGGACTATCCTGGAGGAATCCACGTGAGGTGAGTGCCCCGATGGCAGAGAACGATCCACTCGCCACCCGGCGAGCCCCGGTCTCCCACGCCGGCGCGGCGGAGGACGAGACCGTCGAAGATCTGCGCCTCGCGGGGTTCGCGGACGCCGTGGAGATCGGCCGCGGCGGTTTCGGGGTGGTGTACCGGTGCCGGGAGACGGCACTCGACCGCACCGTCGCGGTGAAGGTGCTCACCGCGACGCTCGACGCCGACAACCTCGAACGGTTCCTCCGCGAGCAGCGCGCGATGGGCCGGCTCTCCGGGCACCCGCACATCGTCACCGTGCTGCAGGTCGGCACGACCGGCAGCGGCCGGCCCTACCTGGTGATGCACTACCACCCGCACGACTCGCTCGAGGCCCGCATCCGCCGCTACGGACCGCTGCCGTGGCCGGACGTGCTGCGCATCGGCGTCAAGCTGTCCGGGGCGCTCGAGACGGCACACCGGGCCGACGTGCTGCACCGCGACGTCAAGCCCGCGAATATCCTGCTCACCGAGTACGGCGAACCGCAGCTGACCGACTTCGGCATCGCGCGCATCGGCGACGGCTTCCACACCTCGTCGGGCGCGATCACCGGCTCCCCGGCGTTCACCGCGCCGGAGATCCTGGCCGGCACGCCGCCCACCCCGGCCGCCGACGTCTACGGCCTGGCCGCCACCCTGTTCTGTGCGCTGACCGGGCACGCGGCGTTCGAGCGGCGCCGCGGCGAACAGGTCGTCACACAGTTCCTGCGGATCACGACCGAACCGGTCCCGGATCTGCGTAGCACCGGCGTCCCGGACGACGTGTGCTCGGCCCTCGAGCGCGGCATGGCCACCGAGCCGGATGCCCGTCCGCAGTCCGCCGCGGAGTTCGGGGAGCTGCTGCAGCAGGCGCAGGAGCGCGGCGGCTGCGACGTGGACGAGATGGCGCTGCCCGTGGGTCCGGACAGTCTCGGGCCGCTGCCGGTCGCGGGGACCACGCACACCACCGGACCGCACCCCACGCCCACCGCGATCACCACGCCGCCGGTGCCGGCGACCCGGTTCCGGCCGCAGGCACCCACCCGGCCGCTGGTGAAGCGCACCCGGCTCATCGACCGGCTGCGCCTCGGCCGGCGCCGCCGCCTCGTCGCGATCCACGCCCCGACCGGGTTCGGGAAGTCGACGCTGGCCGCCCAGTGGCGGGAGGTACTCACCGCCGAGGGTGTTGCGGTGGCGTGGCTCGCGGTCGATCGGGACGACAACAACGTGGTGTGGTTCCTCACCCATCTGATCGAGGCGTTCCGGCAGGTGCGTCCGCAGTTCGCCCGTCAGCTGCGGCAGGTGCTCGAGGCCCACGGCGACGACGCCGAGCGGTACGTGCTGTCCACCCTGATCGACGAGATCCACCGGGAGGAGGCGCCGATGGCCCTGGTGATCGAGGACTGGCACCTCGTCACCGCCCCGGGGACCGTCGCCGCACTGGACTTCCTCCTCGACCGCGGGTGCCATCACCTGCAGATCGTGGTGACCAGCCGGAGCCAGGCCGGCTTACCGCTCAGCCGGATGCGGGTCCTCGACGAGCTCATCGAGATCGACTCGGACGCCCTGCGTTTCGACGCCGAGGAATCCGATGCCTTTCTGCGCGACGTGAGCGGCCTGGACCTCGAGCCCGAGGACGTCCGCGACCTGACCGACGTCACCGACGGCTGGGTCGCCGCGCTGCAACTGGTGTCGTTGTCGCTGCGCGACAGTGAGGATCCGACCGGGCTGATCGAGAACCTCTCCGGCCGGCACCACGCCATCGGCGAGTTCCTCGCGGACAACGTGCTCGACACCCTCGAGCCGGAGGTGTACGAGTTCCTGCTCGCGACGTCGATCACCGAGGAGATCACCGGCAGCCTCGCCACCGCGCTCACCGGCGACCCGCACGGGCAGGCGATGCTCGAGCAGATCGAGGAGCGGGACCTGTTCCTGCGCCGGGTCGACGACGAGGGCCGCTGGTTCCGCTACCACCGGCTGTTCGCGGACTTCCTGCGCCGCCGGCTCGAACGCGATCACCCCGAACGCGTGGGCGCGCTGCACCACGCCGCCGCGGAATGGTTTGCGCGCCAGCACATGCTGCGCGAGGCCGTGGACCATGCGCTCAGCGCCGACGAGCCGGAACTCGCGGTCGAGATGGTCGCCGCCGACGGGATGCTCCTGGTCGAGCACTCCCACATGACGACACTGCTGGCGCTGGTCGCGAAACTGCCGCCACGTGGGGTGGCGGCGCATCCGCAGCTGCAGATGACCGTCGCGTGGGCGAACGCGTTGCTGCAACGGGCCGACCAGACCCGCGTCGCCCTCGCCGCGGCCCGGGGATGCCTGAGCTGCTGCAACGCGCCCGAGGAGGATATCGCGGTCCTGCAGGTCGAGGCCGACGTCGTCGACGGTGTCGTCGCCGCCTCCACCGACCACACCGCCGGCGTCGCGGACAAGGTCGCGCCGTGCCTGGACGACCCGGACACCTTCCGCCCCTGGGTGGTGTCCGTCGCGGCGAACGTGGCGACCTTCGTGGACGTCTACCGGTTCGACTTCGAGGCGGCGCGGCGGCGGCAGCGGTGGGCCGAGCCGTACCACCGGGCCACCAACGGCCCCTTCAGCCTCGTGTACGGGCTGTGCCTGCTCGGCATCGCGGCCAACGAGCAGCTCGACGTCGCCACGGCCGAAAGGCACTTCCGCGCGGGGTTGCGGGCCGCCCGCAAGGGGGGCGGCGTCCACACCCATGCCGCGCGCCTGGCCGCCGCCATGCTCGGGGAGCTGCTCTACGAGCAGGGCCGGATCGCCGAGGCCGAGGCTCTGCTCGACGAGAGTCACGAGCTCGGAACCGAGGGCGGCGTACCGGACTTCATGATCGCCCGGTTCGTCACGGCCGCGCGGCTCAAGGCGCTGCGCGGCGACCGCGCCGCGGCGGCGGCACTGCTCGACGAGGGAGCGCGGGCCGCCGACGACTACCGGCTGCCGCGGCTGCGTGCCCGGGTGATCAACGAACGCGTGCGGCTCGGCCTGCCGGTTCCGCGGCCCGCCCCGCGGGAGATGCCGGATTCCGACGCCCCGGATCCGGACGGCATCGCGGAGATCACCGCGCAGGTGGAGGACGCCACCGCCATCCGTCTCCTCTACGGCACGGGCCGGGCCGAGGACGTGGCCCGGGCCTGCGACTGGGCCCGGCTGTGGCATCGCCGGGTGTCCGGCCGCGGCCGGTACCGCGCCGAACTGCAGGCGGCGCGGCTGCTCGTGGCGTGCCTGCACGCGGCGGGACGTCTCGAGGAGGCCCAGCAGGTGCTGGCCCCCGCGGTGGCCACGTGCGGGCGGCTGGGCATGCTCCGCTATCTCGTCGACGGTGGAGCCCATGTGGTGCAGGTCCTCCCGCTGCTCCGCGACCGGCTGCAGACTCTGCTGTGGCCCCCGGACTGGCCGGCGGTGGACGAGGCCTTCCTCGACGAGATGCTGCGGCTGACGGAGTCGGGCGGCACGAGCACCGCGCTCTGAGCACCGGCCGTCGGGGCACGCGTCGGCGGACGGGTAGGGCAGACTGCGAACGTGACCGCTGCTGTTCCCGACCACGTCCGCACCCGGCTCTGGCGCGACGGACGGCTCGTCGCCGAGAACTATCCGCTGGCCGAGGTCTCCGAGCACCTTCAGGACGAGGGGGCCCTGGTGTGGGTGGACCTGCACGATCCGACGCACCGCGAGCTGTCCGACGTCGCGGACGAGCTGGATTTCGATCCGCATGCCGTCGAGGACGTCGTGGCGCACGCGGAACGCACGAAGGTCACCCGCTACGCCACCCACACCTTCATGACGATCTACGCCACGTCGCTGGCGAACGAGAGCGAGCCGGCCGATGCGCACGGGTCACGGCTCAGGATCACGCGGGTCTCGGTGTTCGTGGTCCCGCGCGGCCTGGTCACGGTGCACCGGGGCACCGGATTGGACGTCGGCGAGGTGATGCGGCGCTGGGACGACAACTCCGATCTGCTCCGGCACGGCACCGCCGCGTTGCTGCACGGGCTGCTCGACGTCGTCGTCGACGGCCAGTTCGAGACCATTCAGGGGCTCGACGACGCGATCGAGGAACTGGAGGACGGGTTGTTCGACGAGCGCGCGCACATTCGCGCGCTCCAGCGTCACACCTACCGGGTACGCAAGGAACTCGTCCAGCTGCGCCGGGTCGTGCTGCCGATGCGGGAGGTGGTGGCCGCGGTGATGCGGCACCGGGCCGAGCGGGGAAACTCCGTCGAGCTCGACGGCTGGTACACCGACCTGTACGACCACGTGATCCGCGCGACGGAGTGGACCGAGTCGCTGCGCGACATGGTCACCACGGTTTTCGAAACCAACCTGTCGCTGCAGGACGCGCGGCTGAACATGGTGATGAGGAAGCTCACGGGGTGGGCCGCGATCATCGCCGTGCCCACCGCGGTGACGGGCTGGTACGGCCAGAACGTGCCGTACCCCGGCTTCGGGCAGTGGAGCGGGGTGTTGTCGAGCACCGCGATCATCGCCGGGTCGGCGGGGATGCTCTACATCGTGTTCAAGCAACGCAACTGGTTGTGACCGGCGCGGCCCGCGTCCGGCCGTGCTACGAGGTTCCTTCGGTGTCGTCGAAGAACCGCCAGTCGTGGTCGCCCTCGACCCTGACCTCCATACGCCAGCCCAGCTCGCTGTTGTCGGCCTTGGAGTCCACGAACCAGGCGTGCGCGTCGTCCGCGCTCTCGATGTCCTTGGTCGCCACCACTTCGCCCTTGGGGTCGATCACTCGGTAAGTAGCCATGCCCGGGGCTTTCCCCGGTGACGCGGCGGCCAAACCCGCGGCGCGGGGGATTGAGCCGTCCCCGCGGCGCGGGGATTGAGCCGTCCCCGCGGCGCGGGGATTGAGCCGACGCGCTGTGGGGTAACCGGCAGGGGAAGCGACCACGGACGAAGGAGGAGACATGGCTGATTTCATCGACAAGGCCAAGCACAAGGCGGAGGACGTGTCCGGTCAGGCCAAGGAGGGAGCGGGCCGCGCGACCGGTGACCGTGACCTCGAGGCGGAGGGCCGGGGCGACCAGGCGTCGAGCAGCCTCAAGCAGGCCGGCGACAAGATTTCCGACGCCGCCGGCAAGGTCAAGGACTCGTTCAAGAAGTAGTGCCGCGGCACGCATGCACGTGGCCTCGTCGACCCTGTCGACGAGGCCACGGCTCATGTCCGGGGACCGTCAGCGTCCCTCCCCCGGGCGGGTCTGCTCCCCGGAGGCCGGGTCGCCGTACTGCTCCTTCGAGAGCGGGATCTGCGTTCGGGTGGGGCCGTGTTCGGGCGGGAGGTCGTCGTGCGGCCCCTCCGGTGCCGCGTACTCGTGCAGTTCCCGGGGACCCTGGTCGAGCCGGAACGGCGGGTACTCGTCGCGCAGCAGGGCCGCGTAGGCCCACACGCGGAACCGCCAGCGGTTGATGCCCACGACGAGATCGAACAACCCGCTCGGGTAACGGGCGGTGAACAGCAGGGCGATCGCCGCGACGAGCACGAGAATGCCGAGCAGCGACCACGAGTAGGTCCACACCGCGTCGTCCCAGTCGTCGCCGTTCCCCGACGCCGCTGTGGCCCCACCCCCGACGAGCACGGCGAGGATCAGATAGTGCGGGACGGCGAGCAGCCACCACTTGACCAGCACCAGTCCCCGGGAGAGGCGTTCCGGGTAGGGGACGTCGAAATCGGCGGGATAGTCCGTGCGGTGCAGCGTGAAGGGCGGATACCGGTCGGTGCCCAGGGCCGCGTAGGTGTAGAACCCGACGCGCCACCACCACCGCATCACGCCGACGTTGAAGTCGAACAGCGGCCGTGGGTAGCGGCCGGTGAACAGGATCGCGAAGCCCGCGACGATCGTCGTGACGAAATGCGCGATCGCGAGGAAGAAGAGCACGATGTAGTGCGGGATCGCCAAGAGCCACTTCACGAGCCACAGCCCGCGCGACGGCGCGTCCGGATCGCCGCGCAGCATCACCGGATAGGATCCCGGGGCGACGGCTGCGGGAGGCGGAGCGTGCGCCGCGGGCGGGCCGTGCCGGCCGAGTCCCACCGCTCCGAGGACGAGCAGCGGCACCCCGATCACCAGTAGCACGAGCCCGCTGATCAGCAGCCACAGCGCGAGCGGTCCCAGGAACGGGAACTGGGCGCCCGCCTGCAGGTCCACCGCCACGCCCGGGGTGGCGTCGGCGTTCATCACGACGATCGACCACACCCCTTCCTGGAATTCCCAGCGCAGCTCCTGGGTGCCCGGGCCGGAGGCCGACGCGGCCCAGAAGTCCTCGTCACCGGGCACGCGGGCGGGGTCGTCGCCTGGGATCTCGCGATACTCGGCGCGGAACGGCTCGAACCGGACGTCGGTGAGCTCGGCGTGCGCGACGCCGGACAGGAAGGCGTCGACCTCCGCCTGCGGGCCGATGCCGACGAACACCGGCCGGCCGGGATCCTCCGACGCCGCACGCAATCTGAGCCGGCCGAGGTCCTCGGCGCCGAAACCTGTCGGCGCGTCGTCGAAGACCAGGTCGATGCGCTCGGAGACGAGCGCACTCGAGTCGGTGCGGTACCGCTCGGTGGGAGCGGTGAACCAGCCGTCGTCGCGCTGGGCGAAGTATCCCCAGCCGAGCACTCCGGCGGCGACGAGCAACGCCAGGCCGAGCATCGACAGCAGGACGCCTACAACGAACATGACGATCTTGCCGGCCTTCATATCGGCCTCCGATTCGCAGTGTCGTACACGCGGTCCGCACTCACCGTAGACGCCACCGAACAGGACGAACAAGACTTTGCCTCACCTCGCCGCGCCGCACCCCGCGACACGTCACGCACAGGTTCCATGCGCGTAACGCATCGGCCACCTCCCGCCGTGTAGGGTGACTGCATCGACGACACGTCTCGGTCGATCGCTTCCGATCGGGCGAGTACAGCGTGATTTCGGTCGAGCACCACCAACCGAGCCCTGTCCCGTGACCGTCCTACCCGCATACCGGGTACGGGTGTAGCGGCGGCAGCGTCGGGGTACCACAGCTGCGGCTCCGCCGCCCCGACCCGGCTCGCCGGCCCGAAAGGACATCATGCACAACGAAACCGAGTTCCAGACGCCGCTCTTCGTCGAGCCCACCACTCCCGGCGACGAGGGGAACACCGAGCCCGTCGCGACCTCGCAGCCGCCGAGCGGTCCGTACGACTACCACGGCATCTTCTCCGCCCGGGCCTGACCCGCGTCACTGCCGGCCCGGATTGCGGGATGACAAGCCCGCCAGACGATCCCGGCAGTCTCCCTGCCCTCGAGGCCCGTGCGACAGGGCCGCCGTCCGGAAGGCGTACAGTGGACGGCGGCCGGTGGGGAAGACCCGGCCACGCGAACGCCCCGGCCCCGCGCCGGGGCGTTCGTCATTCCGGACGCCGTTCGGTCGACGATTGGAATCGGCCGGGAACGGGAACGCAGTCCGAGGGTCGCCCACGACCCTTTCCCGACCGGAAGGACTTCCATCATGACCAAGGTGCTGTTCGTCGTCACCGGAGCCGATCACTGGACGCTGGCCGACGGGACGCGACACCCCACGGGGTTCTGGGCCGAGGAGCTGATCGAGCCGTACCGGGTGTTCACCGACGCCGGATTCGACATCACGTTCGCCACACCGGGTGGCCGCACCCCCGTCGTGGACGAAGCCAGTCTCGCGCCCGACGCCGCCGGAGGCGAGGAGCGCAGCGACGAACTGCGGCAGACCCTCGCCGACCTGAAGCCGGTCCTCGACTCCCCCACCGTGCTCGAGGACGTGCGCGCCGAGGACTACGACCTCGTGTTCGTCCCGGGTGGGCACGGCCCGATGGAGGATCTTGCCGTGTCCGAACCGTTCGGCCGGCTGCTCGGGAACTTCCTGGACGCCGACAAGCTCGTCTCCGTCGTATGCCACGCCCCCGCCGCACTGCTGCCGGCACGACGCGCGGACGGCGGCTGGCTCTTCGACGGGTACCGGATGACCGGCTTCACGAACGAGGAGGAGACGCAGGCCGGTCTGGCCGAGAAGGCGCCGTGGCTGCTCGAGGATCGCCTCCGTGAGAGCGGCGCCCAGTTCTCCGCGGGACCGGCGTGGCAACCGCACGTCGTGGTCGACCGCCGCCTCTACACCGGGCAGAACCCGGCGTCGTCGCGTGAGGTGGCGGAGCGGGTGGTCGAGGCGGCGAAGAACTGATCTCGCCCGAGCGGCGCCGCTTGTCGCCCTGACCGAGCCGGGGCGCGGGGTGTCACATTGCGGACATACCGGTCACCCGGTTTCATGTAGGGGTGCGCCGGCTGTGGAAGTGGAACAAGGAAGAGCCGTTCTTCGGGGACCCCGAAGAGCCCCGTGGCACGGCCGCGATCGTCGTGATGATCGCGGTCGTCGTCGCAGTGGGGACCGTGCTGTTGCTGACGGCGGGCGCGCCGCTGCCCTGACGCGTGGCCGACACTGCCGTCAGGCAGCCGGCGCCCACAACGGCGGCTGCAGGTCGAACCATGGTCGTGCCCGCTCGAGTTCGGCCGCCAGGGACAGCAGCAAACCCTCACCGCCCAGAGGCGCCACGAACTGCACCCCGAGCGGCAAGCCCGTCGTCGTCCAGTACAGCGGCAACGAAATCGCCGGCCTTCCGGTCAGATTCGCCAACTGGGTGTAGGGCGTCCGACCGAGGTTCTCGTCCACGATGCGATCCATGACGCCCGCCCGGCGGAGGACCCCTCCCAGATGTGCCGCGAGGAGGACGCGACCGGCGGCGCGGACGACGCGGGGGGTGGTCAACTCACCGATCCGCGCCGGCGGGAACGCAAGCGTCGGTGTCAGCAACAGGTCGTACGTCTCATGGAAGACCGCCAACCGGCGGGCGTATCCGTTCCACCGCTCGAGCGAGGCGAGGTACTCGGACGGCCGCACCGAGTCCCCGAGGGCGGCGAGAAGACGGGTGTCCATTTCGAATCCCTCGGGACCACACCCGGTGAGCCGACGGGCTCGCCGGATCTCGACGGCCACCCCCGCGAACCACATCGTCAGGAAATCCACTGCGAGGCCGCGTTCGTCGACTCCGGTGGCCGCGGGTTCCACGTGGTGCCCGAGTTCGCCGAGCAGGGTCGCCGCATCGGCGACGGCCGCGACGGCCGCCGGATCCACCGGCGTGCCGAGCGGCGATTCCGTCGCGAATCCGATGCGCAGCCTGCGGGGTTCTTCCGACGCCACAGAGGAATACGAATCCTCGGGCATGGCAACCAGATACGGACCCGCCGGGTCCGGACCGGCGAGCACGTCCAGCATCGCCGCCGTGTCCCGTACCGTGCGCGTCACCACCCCGTGGCTGACGGCTCCGTGCAGGAGCTCACCGAACGCGGGACCACTCGGAACCACACCGCGCCCCGGTTTCAGGCCGACCAGCCCGCAGCACGCCGCCGGGATGCGGATCGAACCGCCGCCGTCGTTCGCCCCCGCCGCCGGCACCACCCCCGCCGCCACCGCGGCGGCCGAACCCCCGGAGGATCCGCCCGGGGTGTGCGCGGGATTCCACGGATTACGGGTGGGACCGTTGACCTCCGGCTCGGTGATGCCCTTCGCGCCGAACTCGGGGGTGTTGGTCTTCCCGAAGATCACCAGTCCCGCTCCGAGCCACCGGTCCACGACCAGCGCGTTGCGCTCGGCGGGCAGTGCGGCGAGGGCGCGGCTGCCACTTCCGGTGGGCGTCCCGGCGACGTCCTGCAACAGATCCTTGACCAGGAACGGCACCCCGGCGAACGGGCCGGTGAGTATCTCGCGCGCCCGGGCACGGGCGCGCTCGTCGAGCCGGTACACCACCGTGTTCAGAGTCGGCTCCACAGTGTGGAGTCGGCTCAGCGCCGCTTCGAGCAGCTCCCCCGCGTCGACCTGCCCGCTCGCGACGAGCCCGGCAAGGCCCACGGCGTCGAACCGGCGGTACTCGGCGTAGTCCACGGCTCCGCCTCCTCGGGAACCCGGCGGTGTCTCCTCATTCTCCCGCCGGGGCCAGCGCGAGGGGAGCGCTTTCCCGCGATGTTCGCGCGACCGGGTTCGACCGAATGCGCCCGATCGGGACGGGGCCTGCAACGATTTTGGATATGAAGCACTTTCGGATAGTCAACGAAGACGGGTCCGTCGTCGACCAGCAGCCGTTCGAGACCGAGGACGAGGCCCTGGCGTGGGCGCACACGCATCCGCGGGCGGGAACCCCGGGATGGACCCTGGAGGAGCAGGTCGAGGCAGACTGGGAGAAGCGGGAGAACTCCGAGCGGACCTGACCGCAGCGGACCGGGCTGCTCGGGGGGTGGATTCAGCCCTCCTGACGCTTCGCCCACGTCAGCACGAGTCTCGGCTCTGCAGAATTGGACGAATCGAGTTCCAGCGTGGCGTCTTCCGGAGCGCCCGCGAGGAACGCACGGACGATGCTCATCGTGACCGGGGTACTGAGGGGCAGAACGGCACTTTCGGTTTCGTTCGACATACACCGAACGTATCGTCATCGCGGGTCCTCCGCTGGGTGAGACGAGCGGTCGTCCGCCTCCGTCAACGCTCGCCGGCAGTCACGAGCGTCCGAGAACAGAGCCCCGACAACGGTGAGCACCTGGTCGGTCCGCAAGTCCGTGCGAACAAGATCATCAGTGGGTGTCGGTCGGCTGTCGGGGACAGCAACAGGCCTTCGCTGCCTGGCGGCTGCTGAGCGCAGATGATTCGACGAATGCGCCGCGACCAGGGCCTTCGTCCGGGACGATGCCCACTGGAAGTACTCCCGGATCGTGCACACGGACGGCGCCGTCGTCGACGAGCAGCCGTTCGCGACCCAGGACTAGGCGGACGCGTGGGCACGCACGCACCCGTGGACGCTTCCCGACCGAGGAATGGGCTGGGAGCAGGCGGGGCCTGCGCTCCTCATCCCTTGCAGGTGAAGGGAGCTACTCGATCGGCGGCCGACGACTGTGTACCGCGCATCCGGGGCTCAACCTGCGAGTCCACTGATTCCGAGAGAGGACCGACATCATGGACGAAACCACGCGGCCTTCGGAGGCCCTCAACACGTTCCTGAATGCACTTCCCGGAGTCAACAGCTGGGCGATGCGCAAGGGGTATCTCGAGGCGGGCATCCGGGACAACGACGTCGTCGTGTGGTCGGGGATGCTGGACTCCAGGACGATCCTGCTCGGGGGAAGTTCCAGCTCTCTCTACTTCTCGACGTCCGCGGACCTGACCGGCGGTCCACTGGTAGTCGAGAGTCCGCCGCTCACACTCACATTCATGAACGACATGTGGGCACGGTGGGTGACCGACTCCGGCATGGGCGGCCCGGACCGCGGTGCCGGCGGTTCGTCGAGGGAACCGGTCTCCCCATGAACACCGTCAATCCCAACGACAGTTCGTTCTACCAGTTCGCGAGTGACCTGGTGAGCGACCAGCCCGCCGAGGCACTCGATGCCGAGATTGCCGGCGAACTCGCCGCGATCGGGATCGTCAAGGGCAAGGCCTTCGAGCCGGACGCGCGGATGCGGGAGATCCTGACCGAGGCAGCCGCCGTGGGCAATGCGATCGCACGCACCCTCACCTTCCGCCCGCGCACAGAAGACGGGGTCCACTACTACGGGGAGGCGTCGCAATGGGTCAACGGCCTGCTCGCGGGCGGTTACGACCTCATGACCCCGCCCGCGGAGGTTTCCGACACGGGAATCGGGCCGTACCCGTCCGACGGCGCACGGAAGCTGCATCTTCGCACCCAGTTCTTCTACCTCGCCTGGGGAATCAGTCCGGCGATGTGCATGCGGATCACGAACCTCGGTTCGCAGTACCTCGTCGCGGCCGCGGACAAAGAGGGCCGAACCCTCGACGGCGGCAGGCATTACACGGTGTCGCTTCCCCTGGCATCCCGGCCGCCAGGTTCTGGTCCCTGACCGCGTGGGACAACCAGACCCGGTCCATGCTCGACACACCGCAACGATTCTCGAAAGTCGGCAGCCAGGGCTACCCTCGCCGGGCTGCGACCGCCGATCCCGACGGGTCGACGACGGTGCACTTCGCGCCCGAACTCCCCGACGGCGTACCCGATGGCAACTGGATCCAGACGACGCCGGGCAGGGGATGGTGTGTGTGCCTGCGTCTCTACAGCCCGCTGCAACCGTTCTTCGACAAGTCCTGGCGCCCCGGGGAGCTCGACGAAGTGGAGATCTGAAGGGATCACCGCCGTCGATGCTGGGCACCTCATGCTGTTCACCCGACGACGCACCCGGTGGTGCGGGTCATTTGCTACGGCCGCGAATTGGTCGCCGAATTGTATAGATCGAGTGCCCCCAGTCGGACTCGAACCGACACTGCGCGGATTTTAAGTCCGCTGCCTCTGCCAATTGGGCTATGGGGGCGCAAGAAGAGGGTAGTGCGTGGTGTCCTTCCGGACCCGGGCAGGTCCGGAAGGACACCACGGCGACCTACGCGATCGACAGCGCGATCCCGTCGAGGATGTCGTGCTCGCTGACGACGAGCTCGCCGATGCCCGCGCGACGGCCGAGTTCGTCGGCCAGCACGGTCGTGACGATCGCCCCGCCGCCGATGACGTCGACCCGTCCGGGGTGCATCGGGCCGAGCGCCGCGCGCTCGTCGTGCGTGGCGGCGAGCAGGCCGTCGCACACCTCGCGCAGCCGGTCGAAACCGACGGTGGACAGGTGCACGCGCTCGGGGTCGTACTCCGCGAGGCCGTTCGCGAGGGCCGCGATCGTGGTCATGGTGCCGGCGACGCCGACCCAGGTACGGGCCTGCTCGACCGGCACGTGTGCGAGCGCCTCGGCGATCTTCTCCCTCGTGAACTCTCGGGCCGCCGCGATCTGTCCGGCCGTGGGCGGGTCGTCGTGCAGGCACCGCTCGGTGAGCCGCACGCAGCCGATGTCGGTGGAGTAGGCGGCATGGACACCGTCGGCGTCGCCGAGCACCACCTCGGTGGAGCCGCCGCCGAGGTCCACGACGACGAACGGCCCCCGGGTGGGGTCGAGTTCGCCGACGGCGCCGGTGAAGGACAGCCGCGCCTCCTCGTCGCCGGTGATGACCTCGGCCTCGGCACCGGGGATCACCGCACCGAGGACCTCGCGGGTCATCGCGAAGAAGTCGTCCCGGTTGGCGGCGTCGCGGGTGGCGGAGGTCGCGACCATCCGCACCGCCTGCGCACCGGTCTCCCGGATGAGGCCGGCGTATTCGACGAGGGCGACGCGGGTGCGTTCGATCGCCTCGGGGGCGAGCCGGCCGGTGGCGTCGACGCCCTGCCCGAGCCGGACGATGCGCATCAGCCGCGTCACGTCGGTGAGCCGGCCGTCGTCGCCCAGGTCGGCGATGAGCAGGCGGATGGAGTTGGTGCCGCAGTCGATCGCCGCGACGCGGCGGGCGCCGACGGCGGTCACTCGGTCTCTCCGCGCAGCTCGGCGTAGGTCGGCCAGTCGGCGGGGACGGCGGTGCCACGCAGGCCGGCGTCAGCGGCGAGGGCGACGGCCTCGTCGCCGAACGGGTTCACGCCCGGCCCCTTGGCGAGGGAGTGCGCGATCAGCACGTGCAGGCACTTGACGCGGTCGGGCATGCCGCCGCCGCTGAAGTCGGTGCCGAGCGAGTCGAGGGCGTCGCGTTCGGCGAGGTAGGACTCGTGGGCCCGCCGGTACGCGGCCGCGAGGTCGGGGTCGGCGGCGAGCCGCTCGGTCATCTCCTTCATGACCCCGCCGGATTCCTGCCGGCTGGCCTCGGCGGTGAGCCGCGGATCGGTGAGGTAGAACAGCGTCGGGAACGGTGTGCCGTCGGGCAGTTTCGGCGCGGTCTTCACGACGCCGGGGGCTCCGTCCGGGCAGCGGTAGGCGATGGCGAGGACGCCACGCGGGGCCCGCCCGAGCTGAGCGGCGACGGCGTCGAGGTCTTCCTGTGCGACGGGATCGGTCACCCGGTCGGTTCTCCTGGTTCTGGGGGCGCCACCGGCATCTGCCGCGGCACCGGGGCGGGTTCGGGTTCTGGCGCGGGAACGGACACCGACTGCCACAGGTCGCTGTACCAGGCGCCGGTGGAGGGCAGTTCCTCGGTCTGCTCGGTGACCGGTTCCTGGTAGTCGCCGGGCAGCTGCACCTGGTAGGGAGTCTCGCCGGGCATGACGAACCGCAGCCGTTCGCGGGCCTGGGCGCGGATCCACGCCGGGTCCTCGATCTGCGCCTTCTGTTCGCGGAGCGCCGCTATCTCCTGCTCGAGCTGTGCCCGTTCCGCGGCGACCCGCTCGGCCTCGGAGCGCTGGCTGACGTACGTGCGCAACGGAACCGCGAGGGTCAGGGCGAGGCCGCACACCACGAGGGCGAGGACGACGGCACGGCCGGTGGACAGGCCGAGGAAGGTGCGCTCGGCACGGGCGGGCCGGGACTCGCGCGGCGTTCCGACGCGGGTGGGCCGGGCCCGCCCCGATGCGCCCCCGGTGCGGGCACCGGGAGCGTCGGCGGGCGGTTCCGTCGAGGCGGTAGGTCCGGCCGGGCGGGCCCGTCCGGGCCGCCGGACGCCCGGCGCACCCTCGGTGCGGGTGCGCCGGGCACCGGGCCGGGACCTACCGCGCTGGCTCATGCGGGTGCGCTCAGCCCTCGATGTTGAAACGCGGGAACGCCAGTTCGCCGGCGTACCGGGCGGCGTCGCCGAGCGACTCCTCGATGCGCAGCAGCTGGTTGTACTTGGCGACGCGCTCGGAGCGGGCCGGGGCACCGGTCTTGATCTGGCCGCTGCCCACGGCGACGGCGAGGTCGGCGATGGTGGTGTCCTCGGTCTCGCCGGAGCGGTGGCTCATCATCGACTTGTAGCCGTTGCGGTGCGCGAGGTCGACGGCGTCGAGGGTCTCGGTGAGGGTGCCGATCTGGTTGACCTTCACCAGCAGCGCGTTGGCGGCGCCCTTGACGATGCCTTCCTCGAGACGCTCGGGGTTGGTGACGAACAGGTCGTCGCCGACGAGCTGCACCTTGTTGCCGATCTTGTCGGTCAGTGCGACCCAGCCGTCCCAGTCGTCCTCGCTCAGCGGGTCCTCGATGGACACCAGCGGGTACGCGGAGAGCAGCTCGTTGTAGAAGTCGGCGAGCTCGTCCGCGGTGCGGTCCTTGCCCTCGAACTTGTAGCCGGCAGCTTCGGTGTAGAACTCGGTGGCGGCGACGTCGAGCGCGAGCGCGACGTCGGTGCCGAGCTTCAGACCAGTCTTGGCGACGGCCTCGCTGATGAGGTCGAGGGCCTCCTTGGTGCCGGCGACGTCGGGCGCGAAGCCGCCCTCGTCACCGAGACCGGTGGCCAGGCCGCGGCTCTTGAGCACGGACTTGAGGGCGTGGTACACCTCGGCGCCCCAGCGCAGGGACTCCTTGAAGGTGGGGGCGCCGATCGGGGCGACCATGAACTCCTGGACGTCGACGCCGGTGTCGGCGTGGGCGCCGCCGTTGAGGATGTTCATCATCGGCACGGGCAGGATGTGGGCGTTCGGGCCGCCGAGGTAGCGGAACAGCTCGAGTCCGGAGGACTCGGCCGCGGCCTTGGCGACGGCGAGGGACGCGCCGAGCAGGGCGTTGGCGCCGAGCCGACCCTTGTCGGGGGTGCCGTCGGTGTCGAGGAGGGCCTGGTCGACGGTGCGCTGTTCGGTCGCGTCGAGGCCGATGATGGCCGGGGCGATCTCGCCGAGGACGCCCTCGACGGCCTGCTCGACGCCCTTGCCCAGGTAGCGTTCGCCACCGTCGCGCAGCTCGACGGCCTCGTGCTCACCGGTGGACGCACCGGAGGGCACCGCAGCGCGGGCAAAACTTCCGTCGTCGAGCAGCACCTCGACCTCGACCGTGGGGTTACCACGCGAATCGAGGATCTCGCGGGCTCCTACCTGCTCAATGATGGCCACTGGCTGATTCTCCTTCGATGGACTTCACGCTGCGGGGTCTGCACGCTGGGAACAGCCTAACCGCCCCGACCTGCGCCCGAAGCACGGCGCGCCCCACGGCGGCGGCCACCGGCCGCCCGCCCGGCGGGGAGGCGGACGGATCGGGCAGCCGCGTCAGGGCCGACGGCCCACCCCGTACGCGGCGGCGCGGTCGCGCACCAGCGCGAGGTATTCGCCCGAGAGGTTGTAGGCCGTCAGCGCCCGCGTCCAGCCTTCGGCGGTGGTGAGGTCGCCGCCCCGGTCGCACAGGTAGCGGCCGGCGGTCAGGGTCGCGTCGTCGATGTTGTCGGGGTCGGCGACGCCGTCGCCGTTCGCGTCCACGCCCCAGCGGAACCAGGTCTCGGGGATGAACTGCATGGGCCCCACCGCCCGGTCGAGAACGGGGTCGCCGTCGAGCCGGCCGCCGTCGGTGTCTCGGATCTCGGCCAGTCCGGGACCACCGTCGAGGGGCACACCGCGGATGGGCGGGTCGACGCGTCCGTCGGGGGCGATGCTCGCGCCGTTGTACCGGCCGTGCCGGCTCTCCACGCTCCCGATGCCGGCGAGCGTCGTCCATGCGAGCCCGCAGCCGGGGCGCGAGGCGGCGAGCACGGCTGCGGCGTGACCGTAGGCCTCGAGCGCGGTGCTGGGGATGCCGAGCGCCTCGGCCTGCGGTGCCGCCCAGTCCCGCAACTGGTCGGCGGTGCGGCCGGGGGCGTCGACGTCGATCGCCGGGACCGCGGTTCCGGGGGCGGGCGGGACGCCGTCCGGGATCGGGATGCGCGGCTCGCGCGGGCTCCAGACGGCAACGCCGACGACCACGAGGATCACCGCGGCGACGGCGCCGACCAGGACGCGCGGCCACGGCGAGCGTCGGCGCGAGGCGGCAGGGGGCATGGTTCCCATCATCCATATCCCCGGCAAAGCGCAGGTAAAGAGACCAAGGTCCCTGTCGACGGAGTCCCGACCGGGTGTATGTTTTCGGCTTGCATCACCTAAGAGAGGTTCGCCTCACCTAACCGTTGGAGTCATGCCCATGTCCGCACTCGCCGCGAGCTCCGAGGCCCCGTCGATCGCCACCCAGCTGTTCGGCTCCGGCCTCATCGGGCTCCGCGAGGGCCTCGAAGCGGGCATCGTCGTGATGATCCTGGTCGCCTTCCTCGTCAAGGCCCAGCGCCGCGACGCCCTGAGGTGGGTATGGCTCGGCGTCGGCACCGCGGTCGCCATGGTCGCCGCGACGTTCGGGATCATCCACTTCGGCACCACCACCCTCACCGGCCTCGCCGCCGAGGTGGCCGCGGGCCTCGCGTCGCTCGCCGCGGTCGTGATCGTGACCGCCATGGTGCTGTGGATGCGCAAGGCGTCGCGGTCGATCTCCGGGGACCTGCGCTCCGGAATGGAGAAGGCACTGCTCGCGGGACCGGCGGCGGTGCTCACCCTGTCGTTCTTCGCGGTCGGCCGTGAGGGCCTCGAGACCGCACTGCTCATGGTCGGATACGCGGAGAACACCGCCGGCAGCGCCTGGCCGCTCGTCGGCCTGCTCCTCGGCATCGGCGTGGCCGCCGGGCTCACGGTACTGATGTACCTCGGGGCGATCCGGATCGACATGGCCCGCTTCTTCAAGTACACCGGCGCCTTCCTGATCGTGGTCGCGGCCGGCATTCTCGCCTACGGCCTGCGCGCCCTCCAGATCGGCGGCGTCCTGCCCGGGGGCTCGAACCTCGCCTTCGACGTCTCTGCCCACTACGACGCCGGCAGCTGGTACGGCACCGTGCTGGCCGGGATCTTCAACCTCCGTCCGGACCCCACCGTCCTCCAGGCCGTCGCGTGGGTGAGCTACCTCGTCGTCGTCCTGTACGTGTTCCTGCGTCCCGTCGCGCCGGCCCGCACACCCGAACCGGCCGTCGCCGTCTGACCCCCTCCCTGTTCGAAAGGCACCGATCCATGCGTCGATCCACGTACGCCCTCGCGGCGGCAGCGGCCCTGCCCCTCGCCCTGGCGGGCTGCACCGAGAAGTCCACCGCCGGCGACGACGCGATCGCGGTCACCGCCACCGACACCGCATGCGACGTGGCGGCGGCGGACGGCGCGACCGGGCACTCGACCTTCAGCATCACCAACAACGGCACCAAGGTCACCGAGTTCTACGTGTTCGCCGCCGGCGACCGGGTGATGGGCGAGATCGAGAACATCGGCCCCGGACTCACCCGGCAGCTGATCGTGAACCTGCCCGAGGCCGGCACCTACGAGCTGTCCTGCCGCCCCGGCATGGTCGGCGACGGGATCCGTCAGGAGTTCGTGGTCACGGGCGATTCCCAGGCCGCCACCGACGCCGACGGCAAGCTCACCGAGGCGGGCGACGGCTACCGCCGGTACATCCGCAGCCAGACCGAAGCCCTCGTCACCGCCACGGGCGAGTTCGTGGCCGCCGTGAAGGCCGGCGACGTCGACGAGGCCAAGCGGCTGTTCCCGGTCAGCCGCACCTACTTCGAACGCATCGAGCCGGAGGCGGAGAGCTTCGGCGACCTCGACCCGCGGATCGACCTGCGCGAGGCGGACCTCGAGCCCGGCCAGGCCTGGACCGGATTCCACCGGCTCGAGAAGGACCTGTGGGTGCAGGGCCCCCAGCCCGACACGGGCGCGATCGCCGATCAGCTCGCGGTCGACGTCCAGGAGCTGGCCGACCTGGTGAACGCCGCCGACTACACGGTCGACCCGACCAAGATCGCCGGAAATGCACAGGGCCTGCTCGACGAGATCGCCACCTCGAAGATCACGGGTGAGGAGGACATCTTCTCCCACACCGACCTGTGGGACTTCCAGGGCAACGTGGACGGCTCGCAGGCCGCGGTCGCCGCGCTGCGCCCGATCCTCGACGCGAACGATCCCGAGCTGGGGCAGGCCATCGACGCCCGGTTCGCCGACCTCGACGCCGCGCTCGCCCGGTACCGGCAGGGCGACGGCTTCGTCTCCTACGACACCGTGACCGAGCCGCAGCGGCAGGAACTCTCGCGCCTGATCGACGCGCTCTCGGCCGAGGTGAGCAAGGTGCAGGGTGTCGTCGCGGGAGCTGCAGGCGCATGAGCGGGACCCCGGACACCGCCGCGGCCCCCGCCGCCCGCGGGGGCATCTCCCGCCGCCGCCTGTTCGGTGCGGTCGGTGCCGGCGCCGCGCTCGCCGGAGCGGGCGCGGTGGTCGGCCGGGTTACCGCACCCGGCGCGGACACCGCCCACGCCGGCGCCGTCCCGTTCCGGGGCGAACACCAGGCCGGGATCGTCACCCCCGCCCAGGACCGCATGCACTTCGTGGCGTTCGACGTCACCACCGACGACCGGGACGAACTCGTCGCGCTGCTGAAGACGTGGACCGAGATGGCCGAGCGGATGACCGCCGGGCTCGAGGCCACCGAGGACGGTGCCACCGGCGAGGGTCCCTACCATCCGCCCACCGACACCGGCGAGGCCCTGGACCTCGACGCCTCCCAGCTGACCCTGACCATCGGGTTCGGCCCGTCGCTGTTCGACGGCCGGTTCGGTCTCGCCGACCGCAGACCCTCTGCACTCGAGGAACTTCCGCACTTTCCCGCCGACAACCTCGATCCGGCCCGCAGCGGCGGCGACATCGCCATCCAGGCGTGCGCCAACGATCCCCAGGTGGCGGTGCACGCCATCCGCAACCTGGCACGGGTCGCGTTCGGCACCGCGTCGGTGCGCTGGTCGCAGCTCGGATTCGGCCGCACCTCGTCCACCTCGACGTCGCAGCAGACGCCGCGGAACCTGTTCGGATTCAAGGACGGAACCAACAACCTCAAGGCCGAGGACCCCGGCGCGCTCACCGAGTCGGTGTGGGTCGGCCCCGGCGACGACCAGGCCTGGCTCGCCGGCGGCACCTACCTGGTGGCGCGGCGGATCCGCATGCTCATCGAGCAGTGGGACCGAGCGGTGCTGCAAGAGCAGGAGCAGGTGATCGGCCGCACCAAGCGCGACGGCGCTCCGCTGGGGAAGACCGGCGAGTTCGACGAACTCGACCTCGAGTCCAGGGGACCGGACGGGCCGTTCGTCCCCGTCGACGCACACGTGCGCCTCGCGTCGGCCCAGCACCTCGGCGGGCTGAAGATCCTGCGCCGGGGCTACAACTTCACCGACGGCTCCGACGGCTTCGGCCACCTGGACGCGGGCCTGTTCTTCATCGCGTTCTGCCGCAACCCGCTCGAGCAGTTCGTGCCGATGCAGCGCGAACTGGCACGACGCGACGCGCTCAACGAGTACATCCAGCACGTCGGGTCGGCGGTATTTGCGTGCCCGGCCGGGCCGGCACCGGGCGAGTACTGGGGGCAGGCGCTCTTCGAGGCGTGAACCGTCCCGGAACGAGATCGGTGAGGCCGAGCGGGGCTCAGTAGGCGCCGTCGCGGTGCAGGACGGCCCGGAGGGTCCTGCGCAGGATCGACAGATCGAGGGCGAAGGTCCAGTTCTCGACGTAACGCAGATCGGCGCGGACCGATTCCTCCCAGCTCAGGTTGCTTCGTCCGCTGACCTGCCACAAGCCGGTCAGTCCCGGCTTGACGAACAGCCGCCGGCGGGCGCCGTCCTCTCCGTACCGCGCCACCTCGCATTCCAGCGGGGGACGTGGGCCGACCAGCGACATGTCGCCGGTGACCACGTTGAACAGCTGCGGCAGTTCGTCGAGCGAGTACCGGCGGATGAAGCGGCCGACCCGCGTGACACGGGGGTCCTCCCGCATCTTGAACAGGATCCCGTTGCCGTCGCTGCAGTCGGTCAGGTCGGCGAGACGATCCTCCGCATCGACCACCATGCTGCGGAATTTGAACATCGTGAACGTCCGCCCGTCCCTGCCGACCCGGGTCTGCCGGAAGAGCACGGGACCCGGGCTCGTGAGCCGGACGGCGAGGGCAATGGCCAGCAGCAACGGCGCCAGGAGCACCACGATCATCAGGGCGGCCACGCGGTCGAAGATGTTCTTCACCAACCACGCCGGGCCGGCGTAGCGCGGGGCACTGAGTTGGAGCAACGGCAGCCCGGCGAGCGGTGCCATGTGCAGGCGCGGCCCCACCAGGTCCATGAGAACCGGGGCCATGAGGAGATCGGCGCCCGTGTGCTCCAGATCCCAGCTGAGTCTGCGGGTCTTCGAGTGCGTCCAACCGCTCGACGGCAGCAGCGCCACCGCCTGGAATCCGTGCAGCTGGGTGATTCCGACGATGTCGTCCTCGGTCCCCAGCACCGGCACATCGTCGACGGCGAGGGGCAGCACCACTCCTGACGTCCTGGCGGGCAGGCAGATCCCGTCCACCTGCCAGCCCGCATCGCGCAGTTCCCCCGCCCGGGCCAGCAGCTCGTGCACCTCGATCGAGTCACCCGCGACGAGCACCGACCGCACGAGGCGTCCCCGGCGGCGGCGCATGCGGACGAATCGCCGCAACAGCAGGCGGGCACCCAGCGTTGCAGCGCCGGCCAGGGGCAAGGCGCCGAAGATCCAGGACTGGCCGCTCGCCGTCCCCCACGCGTATCCGGCCCCCGCCAGGACCGCGATCGCAAGGACGTAGGCACGGCCGACACGCCGGAACTCCTCGACACCCGCCCCGAGAACCCTGGCATCCCATGCCTTTTGCACCGCCAGGGCGAGCACGGCAGCGAATGGTACGACCATCACGAGCGCGAGCGTCTTACCACTGGGCAACTCCCCCCGGTGGTAGCCGAAGGTGACGGCCAGGTCCGCAATCAGCACGCACAAGAGGTCGATGCAGAAGACAAGAATCGCATAGCGTCGTTCCCAGGCCGGCCGCGGCACGGCTTCCGGAGCACACAGCCCGGGCAGGCTCCGGACCACTCCTGTCCGGTCCCCGCCCCTTCGCTCCACGGACGAGCCTTCTGGGGCGTTTCCCGCCCCAGCGAAGGTTCTCGCCGTTTCCCGGTTTTGCATCAGGGCCCGCCCCATTTCGGAGTCGCACGACTCTCGGACCCCTAAAACATACTCGGAGATTGTTTCCCCGGCAATAACGGACTGGTAGTTCATTCGGGGAGCGAAGCCGGAAGTCTCCACGGGAGTTCGATCCTGCCGTGACGCAGCATCTCGACGATTTGCTCGGGCGGCTGGGGCCGGCTGAGGAGGAATCCTTGCGCGCGTCGACACCCGAGTTCCAGCAGCTTCATCGCCGCCGCCACGGACTCGAGCCCTTCGGCCACGACGTCCAGCCCGAACGCGGAGGCCAGCCCCATGATCGATTCGACGATGACGCGGTCGCTCTCGCTGCGCTGCAGATTGAGCACGAACGCCTTGTCGATCTTGAGTGTGTGGACCGGCAGAGACTTCAGGTGGGCGAGCGAGCTGTAGCCGGTGCCGAAGTCGTCGATCGCGCAGCACACACCCAGACGCTCGAGCCGGCGCAGTGTCTTGCGGGAGCGCTCCAGATCGCTGACGACCACGTACTCGGTGATCTCCAGACACAGGCACGAGCTGCCCAGGCCGAACTCCTCCAGCGTGCTCTCCACCGTCTCCACGAAGTCCAGGCTCACCAGCTGCACCGGCGAGACGTTCACGCTCATCTGCAGGTTCAACCCCGGAATCCGGCGCCGCCACTCGGCCAGCTGCCCGCACGCCGTCCGCAGCACCCAGCGCCCGAGTTCGCCCGCAAGGTTCGTCGACTCGGCCACCTCGATGAACTCGGCCGGCTGCAGCTTGCCCAGCACCGGGTGATTCCACCGCACCAGGGCCTCGACACCGAGAATGCTGCCGTCGCGCAGGTCGAATTCGGGTTGATATTCGAGGGTGAGGTGCTCGTCGTCGATCGACGTCCGCAGGCTCAGCTCGATGAGGTTGCGGCGTTCGCTCGCGCCCCGCATGTCGTCGGTGTACGCGACGACGCTGTTGCCGCCCTTGCTCTTGGCCATCAGCATCGCCTCGTCGACGCGCCCGAGCAACGCCACCGGAGTGATCCGTCCGGGCTCGCCTACGGCAACACCGAGGCTGCCGCCGCGACCGACGACCTGGCTGCCCAGCTGCACCGACATCCCGACCGCCCACCGCAGTGCCTCGGCGCGTTCCCGCGCCACCTCGAGCGACACCGCCCCGTCGAGCACGATGACGAATTCGTCACCGCCGAGGCGCGCCACCATGTCCTTCGGATCGCACACCCGCGACAGCCGCTGCGCGGTGCGGCACAGGAACACGTCGACGGCCGCGTGACCGAGGAAGTCGTTGAGCGGCTTGAGGCGGTCCAGATCGAGGAACAGGACGGCGACCGGTCCCGGCTGCCCCCGCTTCAACCGCTCCTCGAGGTGTTCGAGGAGAGCCCGCCGGCTCGCCAGGCCGGTGAGGTCGTCGTGATAGGCGGCGTCGCGCAGGTCCTGTTCCGCGCGGACCCGGGCCTGCACCTGGGCCAGCAACGCCGCGATCATCATCAAGGTATTGATCTCGTCCTCGCTCCAGTCACGATCACCGGCCTTGATGAAGCCCAGGGTGCCGGTGGTGACGCTGCCGGAGATCAGCGGCACCGCCGCGACCGAGACCTCGGGCACTCCCGAACCCGCACGCACCCGGTCCGCGTATTCGGCACCCGACTGCGCCGGACGGCTGACCGCCGGTTCCTTCATGGTCTCGGTCATGGCGAAGATCGGGTCGGCGTCGCGGAAGTGCACCACGCCCAGAGGATCCGGGCTCGGCACGAACTCCCGCGGCGGCCACTCGGCGACGAGCACCGTCGCGTGGATGTCATGGTCGTTGTAGCGAAGGAAGCAGGTGTCGACCTCGAAGTGCTCGACGAGGTCCTGGAGCACCCTTTCGATCACCGAGTGATGAGACGCGGCGTCCGCCGGCATGAGGCGGGAAGCGACCCGGGTGACAATGTTCTCGAAGCTCTTCTCCGCCATCCCAAACCCCTTGTGAGCAGCACATCCGACGCGACCGTGGCCGCATCAGGGATGTCTTCGAACCCTATCCGAGCGGCGCGCACTGCGAACCCGTTCCGGCTTCGCCCGCGCCACCCGGAGCAGGAGGGCGAAGCGTCGTCCGATCGGTCTGTCGAACACGTCGTCGAACGTCGACTGCAGCTTTCCGAGAGCGCCGAACCGGGCCTCCGAGAGCCGGGTGAGGTCGGTGTCGTCCTCGGCGTAGAGGAACACCGGTGACGCCGGCTGAACCGCCAGGCCCATGCCGTGGGCGCATATCCACACGCTCTCGGCCGCCATTCCCGCTCGGACGTAGTCGGCCGGCCGCGGTCCCGACGCGAAGACCGCTACGAGTGCCGAGCTGCTCCGCACCCGCGTTCCGGTCAGACGCCCCAGACCGTGCCCGAGGTCCCACTCCCCGAGTTGATCGAGCACATCGTTTCGCACCGTCAGGTCGAGCATCGTGCGCTCCGCGTCGTCCATCCCGAGTGCTCCGACGTCGATGCCACTGTCGATGGCCTCGGAGTGCGGCCACCGCAGTTCCGCGAGCATCTCCCGGCGCAGGACGGGTGTCAGGTAGCGGATCCTGTCCGATTCCGCGAGCAGCTCCGCGGTCTCGGCCAGGCGATCGACGTCCGTGACGACCCGGATCCGGCCGCCCTCCCGCGCGGCCGCCTCGTACAGGGCAGCCGTCTCGGCATCGGACAGTGGCGTTCCGTCACCGGGTTGCCGATTGGTGCCGCGCGAGAGCATGGCCTCGTACTGGGCGGCCAGCACCGGGTCGGTGTCGTCGGAGAACCGCATCGTCGCGATCACCTCGCGCGGCGGCTCGCCGCGGTCCCGCGCGAGCACTCGGACCGGGCCGAGTATCCGGTGGGCCGCCGCGGCGATGCGCGCGTTCTGCAGGGCTGCGCCGAGCGCCACGTAGCTGCCCCGACAGTGGATGTCGATCGCGGTCGGCACGAAATCGTCCGCGATGTCGATCTCCAGCATCCCGCCGCCGGCCGTGATGGACCAGGGTTGGCTGTTACCTCCCGAGGGGGCTCTGTTCGCGGCATGCAGTACCCGGTCGATCGGATCGTCCGATTCCGCGGGCAGGGGGGCTTCCGCGACGGCCCGGTTCCCCGGATCCGCAGGTGGGGTCAGGGCGTCGAGGCAGGCCTCGACGTCCACGCGGCCTCGCCCCGAGTTCAGCGGCTGGCCGAGGCCCAGCCGGCGCACGACCGCGGCGACCGTCGCGCCGCCGAGCATCACCTCGCTCCCCAGTTGAGGCCAGGTGACCAGCGTCCGCTCCACCTCCAGGAGGGAGGCGGCCATCCGGGTCGAGATCCGCTCCGGTCCCAGCAGGCGCAGAGCGTACGGAATCTTCTCCCGACCCGACAGGGCGGCGAGCCGCTGCGGGTCGATCTCTCCCAGCAATCCGTGAAACGGGGGTCCCGGCCGCAGATCGAAGCGCTCGACGTCGATCAGCCCCCGGTCACTCGTCTCCATCACCACCGGGATTGCTCGCCGGGCCGCTTCCGCGCGCAACACGACCTTGACGTCCAGGGAGTCGCACTCGTCCACGACGACGTCGAGTCCGTCCAGGAACTCGCTCATCGTTTCCGGTCCGACCCCGTCGGGCCACACCGACAGGGACAGGTACGGATCCAGCTCCGAGAGTCGTCGCGCGGCCACGACCGCCTTGTTCGTGCCCAGATCGACGAGGGAGGCCGGCACCCGGTTGAGATTCGACAGCTCGATCGGGTCGAAGTCGGCGAGCCGCAGTTCCCCGCCCACCCCGTCGAGCACCAGCGCCTGCGCAACCGAGAAGCCGACGCTCAATCCGACGATCCCCACCGTCACCCCGCGCAGCCGGTCCTGTTCGGCCGACGTCACCTTGTTCCGGTTGCGGTCCAGCCGTAGCCGCCGGAACGAGTGCGGGCCGAGCACGCGGACGACGGTCCGGCGCCAGGGGTAGTGGACCCACCGTGCCGGTTCGTCGAGCAATTCGCTCCCCGGCGGTGGGAGCACTTCGCGCAGTCCTCTCACCTGATCGGCGAGACGGTCGACGACCACGAGGCCGGGTTCGGAACGAACGCGCCGGAATTCCTCCATATCCTCCGGCCGGTCTTCCACAAACACGGAAGCCGTCCATCCCGCCTCGCCGTCGGACATCACGCCGGCTCCCCGTCGAAAGGATATCCACCCACTTCTCGTCGGAGTTCGTCGCCGAGCGGATCGGCGCACAGACGGTCCCACCACATGAGCCGGGTCCGATAGCGGGCGTCCGGGTACGGGGTGGCCGGCATGCTCTCGTCCACCACTCCCCCGCAGGTCTTCCACAGATCCAGAAGGTTGTCGGCGGCCGTGGCCATCATGTATCGGGATTGGAGCAGGTCCATGAACTTCGCGCCCATCCGGGCTATCGCAAGGGTGAGCTCCCGACGCTGGGGCACATCCTCGGACACCCATGCGGCCTTCGCCTCGATCAGACCGAACGGGATTCGGCTCTCGATCATGCTGCGGAGGTGATCGACGTGCTCGGGAGCACTCCACTCGGTCACGGCATGGGACTCGTCCGCACTGCGAAAAGGCCCCTGGGCTCGTACCCCACCCACGACGACCCCCCTTCGATCGAGCCCTGCGCAGAACATCGCCGTGTTCTCCCCGCTTCGCACCTTCTCGTACTCGAGTGCGCACTCGACGCCGAATCTGCGATAGGCACCCAATGCCCGGGCGAGATATTCGTTCCACAGATCCGGCGCCGCACTCGGTGCGGCAGCGACGAACGAATACCCGGAGGCAGGATCCCTGTAGGTCGAGACGCGCTCGCGCACCGAGTCCGATGCGACCCGCACTGCTCGATCCACTGTCGGCCTCCGACCTTGCGGGTGACCCCGATCGGAGTTACCCGGCGGACCACATCAGGCCCTCTCGCTCACCGCCGTCGTGATCGTCGACCTGGGACAGCACGGGGCATACATGTGGCTGTATGGGTCGAGTATGCAGTATTCGGGTGTTTCACACGGTCTTCAAGCCAAAGATATGTAAAGTTCCGTTACTCCCGACGGGCCGATGACAGCCACCTCCTCACGGTACGCCCGTTCGATCCGACCCTCCTTTTCGGCAATCTCGACCTGGTGCCACACGTCCTCGACGGGATCGGAGTGATCCCCGCCCGGAACGAAGCGGGCGAAGTATCCGGTGGGGATCCGCACCAGCGAGTCTCCGATCGTCAGGTCGGACAGGCCGTCGCAGCGATAGCCGACCACCGCGTTCCATCCGACCTCGGGGTGGCAGATGTAGACCACGACCACCTCGCCGATGCCGCGCGCGCGGATGCGATCCTCCGTAAAGGTCAGCAGTTCGGACCGCTGCCCGGTTGCCCCCGGCTCGAGTCCGGGCAGAACGAGTCCCCCCACATAGTGGTCGTGCAGCTTGGTGAGTTCGAAAGTCATTGCGCACCACCCTTTTCCGTGGTTCGGATCGCCACGTACATGTCGATGCGGTACGCGTGGGGATAGAACTCGAAGTCGCCGGTGAACGACCGGACGATCTCGCCCGCCTCCTCGGCCGCACGGATCTGGTTCCACAGGTCGATGAAGACGCCGGGAAACGTACCGGTCGAGGAGAACTTCGCGTAGGTCCCGGCGGGCAGGCAGGCCACGAGGTGGCCTTCGGTCACCTGATCCAACGACTCGCACTGATACCCGACCGTCTGGGTGTAGTAGGAGTCGATGTCGACCGCATGATCGGTGTAGGCGGAGGCCAGGGGCCCGCCGAGTTCCTGCTTCAGCACCGCCGACCAGGCCCGTTCGAGCGCCCGGTCGCGAACCTTGCCGAGGGCCCGGCGCGGGCTGCGCACGGGCAGGCCGGCGACGAGCGTCCGGTCACGCTGAACGATCTGAAACGACATCGGGCGACCTCCCCAGGATCTCACCGTACGCCTCGACACCCCGGCGTGCCCGACCCACGTGTGGGGTGTGAGTGATTCGAGTCTAGGGGTGTCTACCAATTGGCACCAAACAGCAGGCAAAACAATCTCGAAGATTGTTTCAGGGTTCCATTCATCCCCTCAGTATGATTATCTAATCGAGTCGGACCTGATGTTGCGAATATCTCGTCGGCACGGTTCCCACCGACTGCCCGAGGGGTGCCATCAATGAAGTGCCGCCTGTGCGAATCGGAACGGCTCCTCAGCGTGCTCGATCTCGGCGCCACACCGCCGTGCGAACGCTTCCTGGCCGCGGACGAGCTCGACCTGCCCGAGACCACCTATCCGCTGCACCTGCGGTTGTGCGAGGACTGCCTACTGCTGCAGATCCCGGCGCTGATCACACCCGAGGACACCTTCACCGAATACGCCTACTACTCGTCGTTCTCCGACTCCTGGGTCGACCACGCGCGGCAGTTCGTGGAAGCCGCCATCCGGGATCTACATCTCGGCGCGGGCTCGTCGATCGTGGAGGTCGCCAGCAACGACGGTTATCTGTTGCGGCACGCGGTCGCGGCCGGCATCCCGTGCCTGGGCATCGAACCGTCGGTGAATGTCGGTTCCGCGGCTCGTGCCATCGGGGTTCCCACCGTCACCGCTTTCCTCGACGAAAGCCTCGCCGAGGACATCCGCGGGGAGTACGGGCCCGCGGACCTGGTCGTGGCGAACAACGTCTACGCCCACATCCCGGACCTGCTCGGGTTCACCCGATCGTTGCGCACCCTCGTCGCCGACGACGGCTGGATCTCCATCGAGGTGCACCACGCACTGAACCTCGTGCGCGAAGCGCAGTTCGACACCGTCTACCACGAGCACTTCCAGTACTACACGGTGCTGTCCGCGATGCGGGCGCTCGCCACCGGCGGCCTGTCGGTCGTCGACGTGGAACTTCTCGGCACCCACGGCGGATCGATCCGGCTCTGGGCCCGGCCGGACGAGGTCGCGGATCCCCCCGGGTCACGGGTGGAAGCCGTGCTCGAGGAGGAACGCCGGGCGGGTCTGCACACGAGGGCGGGTTACCGCGAACTCGAGGCCCGCGCCCGTTCCGTCCGCCAAACCCTCCTGCGCTTCCTCCTCGACTGCCACGACCAGGGCCTGTCCGTCGTCGGTTACGGCGCGCCGGGCAAGGGCAACACCCTGCTCAACTACTGCGGCATCCGCCCCGACCTCATGGCGTACACCGTCGACCGGAATCCGTACAAGCACGGGCGTTACACGCCCGGCGCCCGGATCCCGATCCTGCCGCCGGAGCAGATCGACAAGGACCGGCCCGACGTGGTCGTCGCCCTGCCGTGGAACCTGGCGGCCGAACTGACGACGCAGCTGCAGTACATCGCCGCCTGGGGCGGCCGGCTCGTCTTCCCGCTGCCCACTCTGCACACCACCATCGGCCCCGCCGACTTCGTCAGGAGGATCACGGTATGAAAGTCGTTCTGTTCTGTGGCGGCTACGGCATGCGGATGCGCAGCGACCGCACCGACGAAATCCCCAAGCCCATGCAGATGGTGGGACCGCGGCCGCTGCTGTGGCACATCATGAAGTACTACGCGCACTTCGGCCACACCGAGTTCATCCTGTGTCTGGGCTACGGGGGCACCAAGATCAAAGAGTTCTTCCTCGACTACCACGAGGAGGCATCCAACGACTTCGTCATGCACCGCAACCGGGTCGAACTGCTCCATACGGATATCAGCGACTGGTCGATCACCTTCGTCGACACCGGCCTCGAATCCTCGATCGGCGAGCGGCTTCGACGCGTGCGGAACTATCTCGGAGGCGACCAGCACTTCCTGGCCAACTACGCGGACGTGCTCACCGACGCGCCACTCGATCGGATGATCGAGCGGTACCACGAGTCCGGCGCGACCGCCGCACTGCTGGTCGTACCCCCACAGTCCTCGTTCCACTGTGTGGATCTGGCCGAGAACGGCGAAATCAAGGAAATCGTGCCGGTCAGCCACTTCCCCATCTGGGAGAACGGCGGCTACTTCGTGCTGAATCGGGAGATCTTCGAGCTGTTGCCGCCAGGGGGTGACCTTGTCACCGACGTGTGCGGCACCCTTGCGGGCCGCGGCCGCCTGTTCGGATATCGGCACGACGGCTTCTGGAAGCCGGCGGATACGTTCAAGGAACGTGCGGAGCTCGACGACAACTACGCGCGAGGGATCCGGCCGTGGATGCTGTGGGAACCGACTGCCGTGGCGGTGCAATCATGATCGAGCTCTGTGCCGGCGACGTCCGAGAGATCGCAGTGCTCGGTGCGCACTGCGACGACATCGCCATCGGTGTCGGCGGCACATTGCTGACGCTGTCGGCTCGGGTCTCGTCCCCGCTGCGCGTGCATGCGTTCGTACTTTCCGGTGAGGACTCGCGGCGCGAGATCGAAGAGCGGCACGCTCTGGCGGCGCTGTGTCCCGGTGCCGAGGTCGAGGTGAGGGTCCTCGACGTTCCCGACGGCCACGCCCCTGGATACTGGGAGCCCATCAAGAACGCACTCGAATCGTTCCGGCACACCTGCGAACCCGACGTGGTGTTCGCGCCGCATCGCGACGACGCGCATCAGGATCATCGAATACTGGCCGAACTGGTGCCCACCGTCTTCCGTGACCACCTGGTCCTGGGGTACGAGATCCTCAAATGGGAAACGGATACGCCACGACCGACGATCTACCATCCGCTGACCCGCAGGATCGCCGAGGAGAAGGCACGGATCCTGCTCAAGCACTACCCGTCCCAGACCGACCACGACTGGTTCGACGAACAGGCATTCCTGGGTCTTTCCCGTCTCCGCGGCGTGCAATGCCGACGGCCGCACGCCGAGGCCTTCGTCGTGGAAAAGGCCACCGTCCACTTCGGAAAGGTATGACATGCGTGTCCTCGTCACCGGTCATCAGGGATACCTCGGGTCGATCATGGTGCCGGTCCTTCGCTCGTACGGTCACGAGGTGATCGGCCTGGATTCCGGTCTCTTCGCCGACTGCATTCTCGGGCCCGCTCCGCAGGATCCTCCCGCGATCCGGCTCGATCTACGGGACATCACCGCATCGCACCTGACGGGATTCGACGCCGTGATCCACCTCGCGGCCCTGTCCAACGATCCCCTCGGCGCGCTCGAACCGAGAATCACCTACGAGATCAATCACCAGGCCTCCGTGCGGCTCGCCCGATGCGCCAAGGCGGCTGGTGTGCGTCGCTTCCTCTACGCATCCACCTGCTCTGTCTACGGCGCCGCCGGGGAAGAGGCCGTCGACGAGAGTGCACCGCTGCGCCCGCTCACGCCGTACGCGGAGAGCAAGGTGCGCGTCGAGGACGACGTGGCTGCGATCGCCGACCCCGGCTTCTCGCCGGTGTTTCTCCGCAACGCCACCGCATTCGGGTTCTCCCCCCGACTGCGAGCGGACATTGTCCTGAACAACCTGGTGGGGTATGCCGTTCTCACCGGCGAGGTGCGTGTGCTGTCGGACGGAACCCCTTGGCGACCGTTGGTGCACGCTCGGGACATCGCGGAAGCGTTCGCGCGCTGCCTCGTGGCGCCGGTGGACGCCATCCACTGCCACGCATTCAATATCGGCACCGAAACCAACAACCTGACGGTGGCCGACATCGCCGGTGCCGTGGTGGACGTTGTCCCTGGCTCCGAACTCGTGATCACCGGGGAGAGCGGCCCCGACCCTCGCTCGTACCGGGTCGACTTCTCTGCTGCTCGGGATCGGCTCGGCTACGAGGCGAAATGGACAGTTCCCGAAGGCGCCGCGGAACTGTACGAGAAGTACACCGCCTTCAGCTTGAAAATGGAGGACTTCCACGAGCGGTTCACCCGGCTCTCACACCTGAAGGAGCTACGGGAAACGGGAATCCTGGACGAATCGATGCGGTTTGTCAATGCAATCGCGTGAGCAACTCCCGCCAGCTTCCGGCCTTCGCGTCCCTCGCGGACACGGCCGTTACCGGCAGCGGCCAGTCGATCCCGAGATCCGCGTCGTCGTAGGCGACGCCGATGTCCTCCGCCGGGTCGTGCGGCCGATCGATCCGGTAGCAGACGTCCGCCGTCGCGGTCAGTGCCTGGAACCCGTGCAGGAATCCCGGCGGAACGTAGAGGTGGCGAAATTCTTCGTCGTCGAGCCGGAAAGCCTGGCTTCGTCCGAACGTCGGCGAGTCGGGCCGGATGTCGATCAGGACGTCGTGCACCGCGCCGTTCGCACAGCGCACGAGTTTGGCTTCGCTACGGCCGGACCTACCGTGCATTCCCCGGACGACGCCGCGGACCGACCGGGATTGGGAGTCCTGCACGAACGCCGCGGCAGTTCCCGGCCTGCCGAGGTGGTCATCGAACGTCTCCGCGTCGAACGTGCGCGTGAACAGCCCCCGTTCGTCGCGGAAGGGCTGCGGAATCAGCACGATCACGTCGGCCAACTCGGCTTCCTCGATGCGCACGAGGAAATGTTCCCATGAGTGTGTGCCGAGCGTGCGGAATGCCCGATCTGGATCGAGTACTCGATCTCGGAAAGGTGCCGGCCGCCGATCACTTTCCCCCGGCCGACGACGTCATCGGCGACGACGAGGTCTCGCATCCCCTTGCCATGGATCTGTGTGCGACGTGCGGCCTCGCGCAACTCGCCGAGGACGACACGATCATCGAGGAGCCACGCGGCGTCGAACCGCAGGCCCTGAGAGAACAGGCCGTGTGTGCGGTACGGTGCGTCGCTCGATCCGAGCGGTTACGGGGCTCGACCGTACGGGAGTTCGGCAGTCCCCACGGAGGGACGTGGCTTCCGCTGCTCGTCGAGCGTGGCTTCACCGTGGCCGACGGTACCTGCGACGTCGTGCTCGACTGTTTCGGCCTGATGCACGAACCGGACCAGTTGAAGGCCATGGTCGAGCGAGCCGCTGCCACAGCCCCGGACGGTGTGCTGCTCGTCCAGTTCCATTCCCTGGCCACCATCGTCTGCCGGGGCCAGTGGAACGCGCTTCGTCATGGCCACTTCGCGTACTACTCGATGACGGCGCTGAACCGCCTCCTCGAGGACGTCGGCATGGGTCCGGTGGCGGCCTGGACGTTCGACCTCTACGGCGGCACGGTCCTCGTCGCGGCCATGCACGGGCAGGTCGAACCGGACGAATCGGTGCGGAGGGTCTTCGCCGACGAAACCGGTATGACCGATCCAGGCACCGTAGGTTCACTGCAACGTGCTGCCGACGACCATGTGCGCTCACTGCGCACCTGGCTCGAGGACGAATACCGGTCCGGCAAACGCGTGTACGCATATGGCGCGGCGTCCCGTGCGGTGGCGTTGTTCAGCCTCGCGGCCGTCGACCGGAGGCTGGTGGCCGCGGTAGCCGACGCCTCACCGGCTAAACAAGGGCGCCGAATGCCCGGCACCGACCTGCCGATCATCTCGCCGGAGGAACTCGTTGCAGCGGAGCCGGACCGGGTGCTGCTGACACTTCCGGATCTGCTACCGGAAGTCGATCGGAGGTACCCCGCACTAGCCGGACGATGGAAGGTCGACGGTTCATGAGCTCGATCGGACAAGCCCCTCCCGCGATGCGCATGATCGCGCCCATGCCTCGGCTCCGGGCCGACGGCGCCGGATGGATCGCCGACGTGCGCCGGCTCGAATCCCTGGGGTTCGACACGGTAGCCGTCTCCCAGCACGTCAGCCACGGCTGGCAACTTGCTCCACTGGTCGCCATGGCATACGCCGCGGCCGGCACCACCCGGTTACGGGTCCTGTCCCTCGTGTTGCCGAACGATCTTCACCACCCGGCGTTGCTCGCCAAGGACATCTCGACGATCGACGTGCTCTCAGGCGGACGAGTCGAAGTCGGGATCGGCGCCGGCTGGCAGCCGGACGACTACGCGGCCCTCGGCCTCCGATTCGACACCACCGGCCGGCGGATCGCGAGGCTGGACGAAGCATTGACGGTGTTGCGACGCTACTTCACGGCCGAGTTCGTCGATTTCGAGGGAGAACACTATCGAATCGGCCACATGGAAGCCCTTCCACGGTGCGTACAGCAACCGAATCCGCCGATTCTCGTCGGCGCCGGAGGGCCCCGGATGCTCGAGTTGGCCGGACGCGCCGCCGACATCGTCGGAATCCATCCGAACATGCACGGTAACAAGATCGACGAAGCAGCGATCGCCGACCTTGCGCCCGCTCGGATCGAGACCAAGATCGAGAGAGTCCGCGCCGCTGCCGATGCCGCGGAACGGGATTGCCCCGTCCTGCAATTCAGCTGCTACCACGTCCGCGTGACCGACACGCCCAGCGGTTCCGTGCCCCGTTCGTCATGGGCGGCCCACATCGAAGCTGCCGGCGACGCATTGACGAACTCGCCGGCGATCCTCGTCGGCACGGCGGCGGAATGTGCCGCGCAGTTATTCGAGTGGCGGGAGCGATTCGGGATCACCTACTGGCACCTCGGGCAGGACGTCGAAGGCGCCGCTCGGATCATCGAAGAGCTTCACGCCCAGTCCGTCCCGATCGGAATGGAAGTCGTGTGACGACAGGTTCGGCACTCGGTCCCCACCGTCGGTGGCCCCCACGGCCCGCGGCACCCATCCGCGTTCCCCCGGCGCCCTCGAGGCGGCGGTGCCGTGACTGACAATGTTCTGTCCTCGGGAATCCGATGGAGTGGTATCTCTGTGATCGGACGGGAAGTGTCCCGGACCGTCTTCACGGTTCTGCTGGCCCGAATCATCGGTCCGGACGCGTTCGGCATTGTGGCGCAGGCACTCGTCTACATCGGATTGGTCGGCCTGCTGCTGGACCAAGGCTTCTCCAGCGCCTTGATCCAGCGAGTGCACGTCGAACCGAACATGCCCGGGGCGGTGGTCACAGTCAATCTCGTCGTCGGCCTGGTACTGACCGGCCTGACCGTCGCGATAGCGCCGGTATGGGCCTCGTTCATGGACTCTCCCGAGCTGACACTCGTCCTCGTCGTGCTTGCTCCCGTACTGCTCATTCGCTCCGCCGCGATCACACCGCGCGCATTACTCCTGCGCAACATGGAATTCCGCAAGATCGGCATCGCGGACATATCGGCTGCGATGGTCGGCGGAATCCTGGGAGCCGCTGTTGCCCTGTCCGGGGGCAGCTACTGGGCACTCGTGGCGCAGATGGTCGCCACCGATGCCGTTCTGGTGGTGATGTTGACTGCAGTCGGCGCCGGCCGGTGGCCGAACCTGCATCTACGGTATCTGCGGGAAATCGCTCCGTTCTCGGTTCGTGCGTTCTCTGCCGGTCTCCTGACGACCTCGGTCTCCCGGAACATCGACAATCTGTTGATCGGCCGACTCCAGGGCGCAGAGGCGCTGGCATTCTATGGACTGGCATACCGGTTGCTCCTGCTGCCCGTCCAGTTGGCTTGCACAACCGTCGGAGCTGTGCTCTTTCCGTTGTTCTCGCGCCTCTCCGACGATCTTGCGGCGCTCCGCGCCGAAATGGCACGGACGACACGAACCCTCGCCGTACTCACCGTCCCTGCCATGGCACTCGTGGCCGCCGCCGCACCGCAGCTGGTTTCTCTGTTGTTCGGCCCCCAGTGGATGCCGGCCGTTCCGATCGTGCAAGTCCTCGCCATGGCTGGTGCCGTACAGGCTGTCTACCAGCCCTCGACCACCCCGATCGTTCTCGGGCTCGGACGGGCATCGCTCAATCTCCGCTATGCTTGGCTCACGACGCTGGTCTCCACCGTCGGCATCGTTGCCGGCCTACCCTGGGGCCCGTTGACGGTGGCCGTCGGCTACACCGCGGCCACCGTGCTGCTCGTTCCGGTCGAGTGGCTTCTCCGGCGGCACCTTCTCCACATGACCCTCCGCAGCCAGATCGTGTCGCTGGTTCCCGGTGCCCACACAGCGGTATGGGTCGCTGCGGCGTATCTGGTCGTGGCCATATCGATCCCCGGCCACGATGCGCTCGTACTCCTGTTCGGGGCGACGGCATCGATCGCTGCCGGCCTCGCGGTATTGCATTTCGCACACCGCTCCCAGCTGATGGAGCTCGTCCGTATGGTGGGCCGTGTGATAGGCCGGGGCGGGGTCGATCAGTCGGTCGCGCCGCCCGAATCGACCGCATCGCCCGCCGACGGGGCGGAGCGTCCACCACCGGAGGCGTCGACTCATCATGGTGCTCGTCGATGAACCACCCGAACGACCGGTGCCCGAGGGACCGTCCGCGCTGCCGAGGCGACGTTCGGCGGCAACCGACCGCAACCGACGCGGGTTCGTTCACGAAGGAGAAAGTGTGAATGATGCTTCGCAGCAAATGGTCCCGCGTCCGCCTGTGGGTGATGTCGATCTGCATACCGATGATCGCGGCATCGATCGGCGGTGTTCCGGTCTATGTCCGGCCCCAGACCGATCCGTTGCGGCCTGCCGATGCAATATTTGTTCTCGGCGGCGAGGACTGGCGCCGCCACATGTTGGGCGTCGAACTCGGTGCCGCGGGGTGGGCACCGAATGTGGTGCTCTCTTATCCCGACGGGCCCGGCGCGAACTGGGCCGGCGAAATGTGCGGCACGGTCCATCCGGGATTCGAACTCGACTGTTTCCTTCCGGACCCGCCGACAACCCGAGGCGAAGCGCGAGAGTTGCGCAGGAGGGCCACGCAGAACGGATGGAAACGGGTGATCGTCGTGACTTTCACACCCCACATCTCCCGTGCCCGTTTCATCCTGCAGCGCTGTTTCGACGGAGAATTGATCATGGTTGCGAGCCCGGTCGAGATGTGGCCCTGGAAATGGGTTTCCGAGTACGTATATCAGACCGCCGGCTACGTGAAGGCCGAACTGGATCCGGGATGTTGAAGGCAACGATGCGCAACGGCCGAATCGAACCCACCGTGCCCCTGGCAATTCAAACCGGTGCTGGACTCGGTGTGGCGAGCCGACGCAAACGGCACGAATCCCAGCCCCCTCTCGGCGATCGAGCACCGGCCACGGAAGGCGGAACGAAGCGGGCGACTCCGCGATACTGTGACTGTTCGATCCGCCGAACGGCACGCAGAGTGTGTCGGATATCGAGCACACTGCCCGATTTTCAACCGCTCATCCCGGTGGAGGAATGATGCAGAAGATGACGCAATCGGCGACCCACGAGCCGGATCGGGGCTTGCGAGCCGGTGACGTGGTCGAAGTCCGCAGCCCCAAAGAGATCATGGCAACGCTCGACGAGCGGGGTGAACTCGAGAACCTGCCGTTCATGCCTGAGATGCTCGAGTTCTGCGGCCGGCAGTTGACGGTGCACAAGGTCGCGCACAAACTGTGCGACACCATTGGCGGCAGTGGCATGCGCCGGATGGAGAACGCAGTACACCTGACGGACTCGCGCTGCAACGGCGCGTCGCACGGGGGCTGCCAGACCGCATGCTCTCTGTACTGGAAGGAAGCCTGGCTGAGGCGTGTGCCCGGGCCGGCGCCCGCGTCCAGTCCGATCGACCTCACGTTGTTGGAGACCAACACACGTAAGGAGCCAGGCCCGGACCGCGAACCACGCTACTCCTGCCAGGCGACCGAGTTACTCAGGGCCGCACCGACCTGTCTGCCGTTCCGCGATCTAGGCCAGTATGTGATGGATGCCCGGACGGGCAACGTGAGCCCCGTCGAGTCGATCGTGGCGTTTCTCATCGCGTTCTTCAACCGACTGCAGGGACTCAGTAGACGGATCGCGCCACGCCGGCTCCGGTTCCGCGACGGTCTGCGCTGGGGCTTCCTCGAGGGCAAGGTCGTCGGCAGGACGCCGACTGCACATCTGAACCTGCAGCCGGGCGAGATGGTCCGGATCAGGTCGAAGGAGGAGATCCTGGCCACCCTCGACGAGAACCTGCTCAATCGGGGGATGGGTTTCGAAGAGGAAATGGCCTGGTACTGCGGCCGCACCGCCCGCGTCCAGGCACGGGTGTCCAAATGCCTGGACGAGAAGACCGGCAAGCTGCTGACCATGAAGAACCCCTGCATCATCTTGGAAGACGTCGTCTGCACCGGCCGTTACAACGTCAGTTGCCCGCGCGAATTCGTGCCGTTCTGGCGAGAGATCTGGCTCGAACGGATCCCGATCCCATGAGGCGGAACGGGACACGCACCGTTGAGTGCCGGCAGGATCGCCCCGCCCATTCGATGCGGAAGACGACTTGGAGCGGTCGTCCGGTCGATGTCGCCGGTCGGTCGCACCACCGACATGCAAGGGAGTGAACCGATGCACTCCACCGACTCCCTGGTATCGGTCGGATTGCCGGTCCGCAACGGAGCCGAGCGGATCGAGCGGGTGGTCGAGTCGGTACTCGCCCAGGACCACGAGAACCTGGAACTGGTGATCTGCGACAACGACTCCACCGACGGCACCGAGGACGTCTGCCGTGATCTCGCCGCCCAGGACCGTCGGATCGTATATCACCGCAATCCCGTGAACGTCGGACTGCTCGACAACTTCGTCACCGCTCTCCGGTTGGCTACCGGCACATTCTTCCGCTGGATCGGTGACGACGACTGGCTCGAGCCGTACTGCGTGTCGCGTGGGCTCGACGTCTTCGCCGCTGACGACCGGCTGATCCTCGTGACCAGCGGGATGGCCTATACCAGACCGTACGGTGCGGACCTGACCTCTGCGTACGACGGCACCGCGCTCGGCTCGGACGACCCGATCACGCGCTTCACCGAGATGCTGCGACTACTCGATGTCGGATACCCGCTGGTAGATCCGCTGTACGGCATGATCCGGCGCGAGAAGGTCCTGGGCATCGAACGGCGCAACATGCTGCACGAGGACGAGGTGTTCGCGGCCAAGCTCGCGCTTGCGGGCCCGTGGGGGCACGTGCCCGAGGTGCTCGCACGACGGAACTGGACGTCCCTGTCGCCCTATGCTTTAGCGCGCAGATTGGACGTCCCGGTCTGGCAGGTTCACTTCGCGACCGCGTTGCAGTGCCTGGAGACGATGCGATGGCTGGATCGGTGCGAACTGGATGACCACCAACGCCGCAGAGCCCGGCGCGAGATCGGGCGAATGTATGTGCGGCATCACCGGATCGTGCTGACCCGTCGCGTTCACACGCTTGCGCGCATCGCACGGTGAGCGAGCGCCTGCCCGGGCCCGACCGCACCGTCCGATCACGCCCTCAGCGAGGCCAGTACCGAATCCACGCCTCTGCATCCAACTCACCGTCCGGTATCCCCGCGGTCCGTGCGGCGGACTCGGCCGCACGGACCGCGTCGGAGAATCCGAGGGTCACCGAACGCAGCGCGTCCTCCGCACCGCTGGTGCCGTCGATCCGCACCGCGCACATCTCCCCGGGAATCAGGTGCGCAGGTAGTCCGGCCTTCGTGGCGCGGGCGATCACCTTCTCGGTGAGCGCGAGGGCCGGCTGTGCCATCGCGATGCCGTCCAGGCAGGAGGATCGCGCCTTCTCCACCGCCTTGGCGGCCTCCCACGCCGCCTCCTGCTCGGCCACGTCGATCGGGCCGGTGTGACCGTTGGTCAGGTGCGGGCTGCGCAACGCGAGCTTGGTGACGAGCGTGTCGGCGACATCGTCGACGGTGAACGGGTTGGTGCCGGACTCCTGGGCAATCTGCGAGTGGAACAGCACCTGGAGCAACAGGTCTCCGAGTTCCTCGCGCAGGCCGTGCGGGTCACCTTCCTCGATCGCGTCGAGCAGTTCGTAGGTCTCCTCGAGCAGGTAGCGGCGCAACGAATCGTGCGTCTGGGTGACCTCCCAGCCGCCGAACCCCCACAGCCGGTCCATCACGTCGACGGCACGCAAGAGGCGCTCTCCCGGCACCGGCGGAGCCGCGATCAGGCGTTCACCACGCCGCAGCCGTTCCTGCACCGCCTCGTGGTCGGCATCGACGGCGATCAGTATTTCGTTGGCGGAACCCACTTCGGCACAAAGCATTTCGCGCACCGAGCCGGGCACGTCGTCGGTGCACGACAGCCGTCCGCCCAGCAGGGGAACCGCCTCGATCGGAATCGATCCGGGCCGGTACGGATCGAGCAGAATCACGGTCACTGTAGTCGCCTCACAATCCCGGTCACACGCTCGCGACGGCCGGCACGCGCACGTCCACCGAACCCTGCGCCTTACCGTCGAGGGCGAGCAGGAAGTCCGCGATGTACTGCAGCAACTCGACGTCGCGCACCCGATCGGAGCCCACCCCACCGGTCCGCGGCAACGGCAGCTGCACCAGGCCGCTCGTGGCCCGGTACTGCGCCGCCGGGTAGAGCCGCTTGAGCCGCATCTGCTTCGAATCCGGCAGATGCATCGGCGAGATCTTCAGCTGGGTACCGGAGACCGCGACCTCCTCGAGGGCGTACTCGCGGCACAGCAGGCGCAGCTTGGCCACCGACACCAGCCGGCCGACCTCCTCGGGCAGCGGGCCGTAGCGGTCGACGAGTTCCTCGACCACCGCGGCGATCGCGTCGTCGTCGTGCGCCGCGGCGAGCTTGCGGTAGGCCTCGAGCCGCAGCCGGTCGGAGGTCACGTAGTCCGGCGGGATGTGGGCGTCGACCGGCAGGTCCACGCGCACCTCCTTGGCGGCCTCCTCCGTGGCGACGGGCCGGCCGTCCGCGGCGGCCCGGAAGGCCTCCACCGCCTCGCCGACGAGCCGCACGTACAGATCGAACCCGACGCCGGCGACGTGACCGGACTGCTCCGCGCCCAGCACGTTTCCCGCGCCGCGGATCTCGAGGTCCTTCATGGCCACGGCCATGCCCGCACCGAGGTCGGAGTTCTGGGAGATCGTGGCGAGCCGGTCGTACGCCGTCTCGGTCAGCGGCTTCTCCGGCGGATACAGGAAGTACGCGTAACCCCGCTCGCGGGACCGGCCGACGCGCCCGCGCAGCTGATGCAGCTGCGACAGGCCGAGCGAATCGGCGCGTTCGACGATGAGGGTGTTGGCGTTGGAGATGTCCAGGCCCGTTTCGACGATGGTGGTGCACACCAGGACGTCGTACTGACGTTCCCAGAAGCCCTGCACGGTCTTCTCGAGGGTGTCCTCGTTCATCTGCCCGTGCGCGACCGCCACCCGCGCCTCGGGGACGAGGTCACGAATCCGCTTGGCGGCCTTGTCGATCGAGCTGACCCGGTTGTGCACGTAGAACACCTGCCCGTCGCGCAGCAGCTCGCGACGGATGGCGGCGGCGACCTGCTTGTCTGCGTAGGCGCCCACGTAGGTGAGCACCGGGTGCCGCTCCTCGGGCGGGGTGAGGATTGTCGACATCTCGCGGATGCCGGCCATGCTCATCTCCAGGGTGCGCGGAATCGGCGTCGCGGACATGGTCAGCACGTCGACGTGCGTGCGCAGCGCCTTGATGTGCTCCTTGTGCTCGACGCCGAATCGCTGCTCCTCGTCCACGATCACGAGGCCGAGGTCCTTCCAGCGCACGCCGGTCTGCAGCAGCCGGTGGGTGCCGACGACGATGTCGACCGCGCCGTCGGCGAGGGCAGCGATCGTCTCCTTCGACTCGGCGGGATCGGTGAAGCGGCTCAGGCCCTTGACGGTGACGGGGAACGACGCCATCCGCTCCGTGAAGGTCTGCAGGTGCTGTTGCGCCAGCAGCGTGGTGGGCACCAGCACCGCGACCTGCTTGCCGTCCTGCACGGCCTTGAACGCGGCGCGCACCGCGATCTCGGTCTTGCCGTAGCCGACGTCGCCGATGACGACGCGGTCCATCGGGACCGCCTTCTCCATGTCGGCCTTGACCTCGGAGATGACGGTGAGCTGATCCTGGGTCTCGGTGAACGCGAACGCGTCCTCCATCTCCTTCTGCCACGGGGTGTCCGGGGCGAACGCGTGCCCGGGCGCGGCCTGGCGCGCCGCGTACAGCTGCACCAGCTCCCCGGCGATCTCACGAACAGCCTTGCGCGCCTTGCGTTTCGTGTTGGCCCAGTCGGAGCCGCCGAGCTTGCTCAGGGCGGGCATCTCGCCGCCGACGTAGCGGGAGAGCTGATCGAGGGACTCCATCGGCACGAACAGCCGGTCACCCGGCTGCCCGCGTTTGCTCGGGGCGTACTCGATGACCAGGTACTCGCGGCGGGCACCGCCCACGGTCCGTTCCACCATCTCGACGAAACGGCCGATGCCGTGCTGGTCGTGGACCACCATGTCCCCGGCGGTGAGCGCCAGCGGGTCGACCTGGTTGCGACGCTTGACCGGCGTGCGGCGCCCCTCGGCGGCGGTCACCCGGTTGCCCGTGAGGTCGGACTCGGTGACGAGCACCAGGCCGGGCACGTCCGCGCCGTCGCCCGGCAGGACCACGCCGTCGTGCAGCGCGCCGCACAGCACCCCGACCGTGCCGCGCACCGGCTCGGCGCCCGGATCGAGACGCGCGGCGGGCACGTCGTTCTCCTGCAGGCGCTCGAGCACCCGCTGCCCGGTGCCGGCGCCCGCGACGACGATCGCGGCCCGCCCGCCGGTGGTGACGTGCGCGCGCAGGTTCGCGAAGAGCATCGTCAGCAGCTCGTCCGAGCCGCGCACCTCCGGCGCCGGCTGCACGTCGAGCACGACCTCGGTGTCGGCGCCCGACGCCAGCGGGCTCAGCGTCCACCACGGCCGGCCCGCCGCCTCCGCCGTCTGCCGCACCTGGGTCAGCGGCCGGTACGCCGACGCGGCCAGGTCCACGCCCTTCATGTTGGCGGTGTCCAGCGGCGCGGCACCACCGAGCGAGGCCGCGGTCCACGACGCCTCGAGAAACTCCTGACCGGTGCGCATCAGATCCGCCGCGCGGGTGCGCACCTTCTCCGGATCGCACAGCAGCACGTGCGTGCCGGCCGGCACGACGTCGGTCAACAGCTGCAGCTCGCCCGTCTGCAGCACCGGCAGCAGCGCCTCCATGCCCTCGACCGGAATGCCGGAGGCCATCTTGTCGAGCATCTCCACCAGCGCCGCATCGGCCGGGTTGTCCTGCGCCAGCCGGGCCGCGCGCTCCTTGACCTGCTCGGTGAGCAGCAGCTCCCGGCAGGGCGGGGCGATGAGGGTGCCCACCTCGAGTTCTGGGATGGACCGCTGGTCGGCGACGGAGAACGGGCGCAGCTCGGTGACCTCGTCGCCCCAGAACTCGACCCGCACCGGATGGTCCGCGGTCGGCGGGAAGACGTCGAGGATGCCGCCGCGCACCGCGAACTCGCCGCGCTTGCCGACCATGTCGGCGCGGGTGTAGGCCAGCTCGACGAGCCGCTCGATCAGCTCGTCGAAGTCGTGCTCCGCGCCGACCCGCAGGGTGACGGGCTCGATGTCGCCCAGACGCGGGGCCATCGGCTGCACCAGCGACCGCACGGTCGCGACGATCACCCGCAGCTCGGGGCCGTAGTCGCGGTCCTCGGGGTGGGCGAGCCGGCGCAGCACCTGCAATCGGCGGCCGACGGTGTCGGCGCTGGGCGAGAGCCGCTCGTGCGGCAGCGTCTCCCACGACGGGAACTGCGCGACGACGTCGCCGAGCATCTCGTGCAGTTCGGCCGTCAGGTCGTCCGCCTCGCGGCCGGTCGCGGTCACCACGAGCAGCGGCGTCTTCGCCGCGAGCGCGGCGGCGACGAACGGCCGGGCCGACGGCGGGGCCACCAGGGCCTGTTCGGCGGTCCCGGCGAGGGCGGCCACACGTTCGAGCTGAGCGTCGGCCAGCGCGATCCGCGCCAATCCGGACAGGGGGGTGACGGACACGTCGGACACGGGAAGGGCGCTCCTGGGTTCGAGAAGAGGACCGTCCGAGTCTATGCGGTGTCCGGTTCGGGCTGCCAGGACCACCGGGGGCGTCCGGTCACGGTCGGACCGGGTCCGCGGCCAGCAGATCGGCGCTGTTGTCGCCGAGATCGCGACGGGCCCACGCGGCCAGCCGGGTCTGCAGGGCGGCGTCGGGGGTCTCCTCGCCGGGCCCGAGCCACCGCCGTCGCGCCATCCGCAGCAGCACGCGCCGGCAACGCTGCGGTTCGGCGTCGAGCACGTACGCGACGAACGCGTCCGGCGTCTGCGGCTCGACCCCGGACCGCTCGAGCGAGCGAGCGAGACCGGCGTCGGTGGTGACGACGACGTCGGCCTGCGCGAACAGCGCCACCGCGGTCAGGTGCGCGTCGCGGGGATCGCTGATGTACGGCACCTCCCGCAGCACCGTGGCCGGCCAGGTCACCCGGGCCTCGGGGAAGGCGGTTTCGAGTTCGGCGAACAGGAAGTCCCGCGCCGGGCGCGACATGTGCGACGGCAGCCGCCGCTCCACCTCGGCGACGATGCCGTCGCTCCAATAGGGCTGGAACAGCGTGTCTTCGGCCAGGGCGAGCAGCACGTCGCGCACGCGTGGCGGCGTCAGCGCCGGCGCGTCGAGTACCGCTCGGATCGGCACGACCGTTCCCCCTAGAAGTCGTCGTCGTAGAGGCCGTCGCGGCGGCTCAGGTCGGCGACGGTGTCCAGGGCCCGGGTCCGGGTCTCGGCGCGCCGCTCGGCGTAGGCGAGGACGTCGGCGCGGCGGATGCGGCGGTGCAGGCCGCGAAACCGGGACGGCAGGGTGCCGTCGTCGACGAGGCGGCCCACATGCCGGCGACCGACGCCGAGCACGTCCGCCGCCTGGGCGGTGGTGAGCATCGCCGGCACCGGGGTGATGGTCACGGCGGCGGCGGCGCCGAGCTCGTCCAGGGTGCGGGCAAGTGCCGCACCGGCCGCGTCCGCGTCGAACGGTCCCAGGGTCACGGCGGCGATCGTGTCAGGCGGAGGCACCGAACGCAATCGCCCGGCTACACCCGCAGCCGGCGCGAGACGAACTGCCGGAAGTACTCGACCTTGTCGGCGGGCACGAGCGCGGGCACCAGCAGGCGCCACATGTTCTCGAGGTGCTCGACGAGCTCGTCCCGACGATTCAGTGCCGCCGCGACCGCGCGAGCCCCGGTCAGGGCCTGCAGCACGAGCAGGCCCACCGCGTCCGGTTCGAGCTCCTCGCTCAGGTCGCCCTCCGCGAGGGCCCGCTTGGCGAGATCCTGCACCGTCGAGAGCCAGATCGCGAAGACCCCTTCCCCGGACCCGCGGTAGTCGCCGATCTCGATCACCAGCCGGAACATGGCGCGCACGATCGGGTCGGCGCGGGACACGTCGACCGTGAGGACCGACAGTTCGATCATGGTCTCGAGGGCGGGGGTCCGGTCGCTGATCGCGCTCAGCCCGGCCGAACCCAGCCGGGCGAAGCCCTCGTCGATGACCGCGCGGGCCAGCTCCTCCTTGGAGGCGAAGTGGAAGTACAGCGCACCCTTGGTGACACCGGACTGCTGGATGATCTCGTTGAGGCTGGCGTTGGCGTAGCCGAGATTCATGAACACTTCCGCGGCGCCGCGCAACACGGAGTCGCGCGTCACCTCGGCGCGAACCTGCCGGGCCATTCATCCCCCTCGATGCGGGCTCGGCGCCGCCCGGCGACCCGGACGATCGGCGCCGATCGCCGCTCCGCTGGGTACCACGATCACCTCGCAATTACTCGTCGAGTCGGCTGGGCAACGATACCACCTGGTAGGGGCGCGATCGGGAGTTCGCATCGCCCGGTCAGTCGGTCCCGAGCTGCGGATTCGCCTCCAGATGGGTGAGGCCGTTCCAGCACAGGTTCACCAGGTGGGCGGCCACGACCTCCTTCGACGGGCTGCGCTCGTCCAGCCACCACGTGGCGGCCGTCGCGACCATGCCCACCAGCGCCTGCGCATACAGCGGGGCCAGGTCCGGGTCGAAGCCCCGGCGGGAGAAGTCGCCGGCAAGGATGTGCGCCACCTGCCGCACCGCCTCGTTCAGCAGGGACGAGTACGTGCCCTCCTCCGCGGCGACCGGGGAGTCCCGCACGAGGATGCGGAAGCCGTCGGTGCGTTCCTCGACGTAGGTGAGCAGGGCGAGCGCCACCCGCTCGACCCGGATGCGCGAGCGGTTCTGCGTCAGGCTCGCGCTGATCATCGACATCAGGGTCGACATCTCCCGGTCCACGACCACGGCGTACAGGCCTTCCTTGCCGCCGAAGTGCTCGTAGACCACGGGCTTGGAGACCTGGGCCCGCTGGGCGATCTCCTCGATCGACGCCGCCTCGTAGCCGCGCTCGGCGAAGATCGCCCGCCCGATCTCGATGAGCTGCTCCCGGCGCTGGGTCCCGGTCATCCGGACCCGGGGGCTGCGGTCGGCGTGGTTCTGCGACGGTTTCGACACGTGTACATCCTTTCCGGCACCCGGCCGGACCCTGTGCCACCGGAAAACACCGAGGACGACGCGCGGCGGGTTGCGATCAGCCTATCCGTGGCGGCGACGCGCCCGGCCCCGCGTTCGACTCCGGGTGTGGCGGCATGCGAGGATCACAGACGCATGACCGGGGCGTCGGCGCCGGGAATGCGGCAGTCCGCCGTGGTGTAATCGGCAGCACCTCTGATTTTGGTTCAGATAGTTCAGGTTCGAGTCCTGGCGGCGGAGCGGGGCAGTCGGGGCCGGCGAGCTCCCCTGCCGGTGCCGAACCTGCGCATGTCGAACGTCGAGGGAGCTTCATGCAAGTGCAGACCGCAGTTGTCGTTCTGGCGGCCGGAGCGGGTACGCGAATGCGATCCAAGACCCCGAAGGTGCTGCACACACTCGGGGGTCGCACGATGCTCGCCCATTCGCTGCACGCGGCCGCAGAGCTGGACCCGAGCCACCTGGTGGTGGTCGTCGGGCACGAGCGCGAGCGGGTTTCCGCCGCGACCGCCGAGATCGCCGAGACGCTCGACCGCAAGGTGTCGATCGCGGTCCAGGACCGGCAGCTCGGTACCGGGCACGCGGTGCAGTGCGGGCTCGACGCGCTGCCCGGCGACTTCTCCGGCGTGGTCGTCGTCACCAACGCCGATGTCCCGCTGCTCGACGGCCACACCCTCGAGGCTCTCGAAGCCGAGCACCTCGCCGAACCGGCGCAGTCGGCGGTGACCGTCCTGACGTTCCTCGCCGACGATCCCACCGGGTACGGCCGCATCGTCCGGAACGGCCACGGCGAGATCCGCGAGATCGTCGAGGAGACCGACACCGACGCCGAGCAGGCTGCCATCAACGAGGTCAACGCCGGCATCTACGCCTTCGACGCGAAGTTCCTCCGCAGCGCGCTGACCCGGCTGCGGGCCCACAATGCGCAGGGCGAGCTGTACCTGACGGACGTCGTCACGATCGCCCGGGAGGACGGCCTGCCGGTGTTCGCCGCCCAGCTCGCCGACCCGATGAAGGTCGCGGGCGCGAACGACCGGGTGCAGCTCGCGGCGCTCGCCGCGCAGTTGAACCGGCGCACCCTCGAGCACTGGATGCGGGCGGGTGTGACCGTGATCGACCCGTCCAGCACGTGGGTGGACGTCGACGTCGTCCTCGCCCGGGACGTGACCCTGCACCCCGGGGTGCAGCTGCACGGCCGGACCGTGGTCGACGAGGACGCGGTGATCGGCCCGGACACCACGCTGACGAACGTGCGGATCGGCGCCGGGGCGTCGGTCGTGCGCACCCACGGGTCGGACTCCGTGATCGGCGAGGGCGCGACCGTCGGGCCGTTCGCCTACCTGCGGCCGGGCACCGACCTCGGCGAGTCCGGCAAGATCGGCACGTTCGTGGAGACCAAGAACGCCGAGATCGGGCCGCACTCGAAGGTGCCGCATCTGACCTACGTCGGCGACGCCACCATCGGCGAGTACTCGAACATCGGGGCCTCGAGCGTGTTCGTCAACTACGACGGCGTGCACAAGTCGCGCACGGTCGTCGGATCCCACGTCCGGACCGGGTCGGACACCATGTTCGTGGCCCCCGTGACGGTCGGCGACGGAGCTTACACCGGCGCCGGCACGGTCCTGCGCCGCAACGTTCCGCCGGGGGCGCTTGCGGTGTCGGGTGCGCCACAGCGCAATATTGAAGGCTGGGTCCAGCGAAACCGACCCGGGACCCCCGCGGCCGAGGCAGCGTCTGCAGCACGGCAGCAGCAAGAGATCGAACGGCATAAGGACGGCCAGGACCAGTGACCTCCAATTGGATCGACAACCAGAAGAACTTGATGCTCTTCTCCGGCCGGGCCCACCCCGAGCTGGCCGAGCAGGTGGCGAAGGAGCTCGACGTCCAGGTCACCCCGCAGACCGCGCGTGACTTCGCCAACGGCGAGATCTTCGTGCGGTTCGAGGAGTCCGTGCGCGGCTCCGACGCGTTCGTGCTGCAGAGCCACCCGTTCCCGCTCAACCAGTGGGTGATGGAACAGCTCATCATGATCGATGCGCTCAAGCGAGGCTCGGCCAAGCGCATCACCGCCGTCCTGCCGTTCTACCCGTACGCCCGCCAGGACAAGAAGCACCGCGGCCGTGAGCCCATCTCCGCCCGCCTGATCGCCGATCTGCTCAAGACCGCCGGCGCGGACCGCATCATCACCGTCGATCTGCACACCGACCAGATCCAGGGCTTCTTCGACGGACCGGTCGACCACATGCACGCCCAGGGCCAGCTCGCCGAGTACATCCGCGACAGGTACGGCGTCGAGAACATCGCCGTGGTCTCCCCCGACTCCGGCCGCGTCCGCGTCGCCGAGAAGTGGGCCGACACCCTCGGGGGCGCCCCGCTGGCGTTCATCCACAAGACCCGCGACCCGCTGGTCCCGAACCAGGTCAAGTCCAACCGCGTGGTCGGTGAGGTCGAGGGCCGCACCTGCATCCTCATCGACGACATGATCGACACCGGCGGCACCATCGCCGGGGCCGTGAAGATCCTGAAGGAGGCCGGCGCGGGCGACGTCGTCATCGCCGCCACCCACGGCGTGCTCTCGCACCCCGCCTCCGAGCGCCTCGCCGCGTGCGGTGCCGAGGAGGTGATCGTCACCAACACGCTGCCGATCGACGACGAGAAGCGGTTCCCGACGCTCACCGTCCTGTCGATCGCGCCGCTGCTCGCGCGCACCATCCAGGAGGTGTTCGAGAACGGCTCGGTGACGTCGCTGTTCAACGGTTCCGCGTAGTCGCGGAAGGCGGTGTACTTTCGGACCGTCACCGGACCGAAAGGACACCCGGCATGTTCACCGGCTTCCCCGTTGCCGCCCTCGACTTCTACGAAGACCTCGAGGCGGACAACAGCAAGCCGTTCTGGGCCGCGCACAAGGCCGTCTATGACGACTGCGTGCGCGGCCCGATGCTTGCCCTGCTCGCGGAACTCGAACCGGAGTTCGGCCCGGGCAAGGCGTTTCGTCCGCATCGCGACGTCCGCTTCAGCGCGGACAAGTCGCCGTACAAGACTCATCAGGGCGGATTCGTGCAAACCGGGCCCGGCGTCGGGTTCTACGTGCAGATCGACGCCGCCGGGCTGCGGATCGCCGGCGGCTTCTACGCGGGCTCGTCCGCACAGGTCTCCGCATACCGTGCCACCGTGGACGATTCGCGCCACGGTCCCCGGCTCGAGACGCTCGTGCGGCGGCTGCGCCGGGCCGGGTACGAGATCGGTGGCGAACGGCTGAAGACCCGTCCGCGCGGCGTCGCGGAGGATCACCCCCGTCTCGACCTGCTGCGGCACAAGTCCCTCACCGCGGCGCGGGAGCACCCGTCGCCCGAGTGGCTCGACACGCCGCGCACCCTCGACGAGGTGCGCACCGCGTGGCGCGACGTCCGGCCGCTCGTGGAGTGGCTGACCGCCGCCACCGCCGCCTGAAAAGCGTTCGCATCGCGGTCGATTCCGAGCCCCCTCGGCAAACCGATCGGTATGGAAAGTCGTGTGGCACAAGACTTTGCCGCCCGGACGCCGACGGTTAACATGATCTTCATCACTCCCACATCCCTCAGCCGCAGGTCGTGCAGGACCCCCCCGACCGACCGGGCCGGCTTTGACTTAAGGTGGCTCCTCGTGATCGACGCTCAAACCCTCGAGGCCCCCACCGAAAACGCGAAACTCGAGACCGTCCGGCGGTGGAGGCCGGGAGCCTGCGTCTGGTGCGGCGACACCGATTCCGTCGAGGAGTTCCGCAACGAACCCCGTTGCGCCACTTGCCGCACGCACGAGTCGATCATCGACGAGGCGCGCAAGTTCGTCGGCATGTACGGCCTGCGTCCCATCGGCGGCACCCTGCAGTCGGACGACGAGGAGGAGTACGAGCACCGCAAGGCCGCCCGCGACTCACGCCGCGTCCTCAACGACATCCGGCTCGCCGAACAGCCCGACCCCGCCCTCGTCCGCAAGGCCCTGCGCCCCCGCGCCGCCGCCGTCGTCGCCGAGACCGCCCCGGCGCGCCGGACCGCCACGCCGCGCACGTCCTCGTCGCGCCCGTCGCAGCGCGCCGCCTCCGAGCCGGCCCCCGCGCCGGTGCGCACCGGCGCCGTCGACGTCGACGTCGACGAGATCCAGAACCGCGCCCTCGCGCTGCTCGACCAGCTCTCCGCGATCGACGCGCAGCTCGCCCTCGTCGCCGAGCAGTCCGGCCTCGCCGCCCGCGCCCGCCGCGGTGACCTCGAGAAGCAGAAGGCCACCGTCCTGCGCACCCTGGCTGCCCTGGAGAAGGCCCGGCTCAGCGCCACCCGATAGGGAACTTTCTCGCCCCGAGGGGGAGGTTGTCGCGGCATCGTTCGAGTGCCGCAGTCGACAACCTCCCCCTCGTCGCATATATCACCTGGTGGGACTACGCATACCGGACATCCCTCCCCTCGATCCGTAAGAGACCAGGTAGTCTGCCCGTGCCGAAGGGTCTGTCGGGGACACCGGGGTATCGGTGGAGACCGCACATGCAGGCTTGCGTGGACCGACCGATCGAGAGGAGTTGCCGTGAGTGTCCCCGGCGCCGGCCGTACGGGGGTACCGACGTGGCGGGCGCTGGCCACCGCGCTGCCCCGTCCTCGCCTGTTCGAGATGCTCGACCGCGGGTCTGCGCTGACGGTGGTCCACGCACCGGACGGGTTCGGCAAGAGCACGCTGCTCGCCACGTGGCTGCACGGCGGCGGCGTACCCGGGCGCGACGTCGCGTGGGTGCCGGCGGCGACGGACGACGGGGCACCGGACCGCATCTGGTCCGACGCGTGCGCGGTGCTGGGCGACCATGTCGTGGCCGGCGACCCGGTCGACCGGCTCGCCTCGACCCTCGGCGGAACGCCGTCCCTGCTCGTCCTCGACGGGCTCCCCGGCACCGCCCTCGACGACCTGCTGCCGACGATCCGGCAGCTGCTGGATCGCTGCCCGTCCGTGGACGTCGCCGTCTGTCTTCGCGGCAGCACCACGTCCGCCACCGTGGCCGCGGCGGGCCTCGACTGCACGTTCGTCTCCGCCCACGACCTCCGGTTCACGCCCCGGGAGACGGCGGAACTCTTCCGCGCCGCCGGGGTGGAACTCGGGATCGACGAGTACGGCGACCTGTGCCGCGCCCTGGGCGGGCTGCCCCAGCTGATCTCGGGCGCCCTGAACGTCGCCCGGCTGCACCGGGGCGCACCGGTCGACGAGGAGGGCCGGCCCTCCCCCGACCTGGCCGTCGCCATCGCCGGGTTCGCGTCCGGTCTGCTCGACACGCTCACCGCCGAGGAACGGGCGTTCGCGATGTGCGTCGTCGCCGCCCGCGATCTCGACGCGGAACTCGCCGCTGAGCTCACCGGCCGGCCCGAGCCGGCCGCGCTGCTCGACCGTCTCGAGGCGCGAGGCCTGCTCGTCGTCGACGAGGCGGACGAGACACGGACGTGGTCGTGGCCGTCGGCCCTGCGGTCGGCGGTACTGGAACAGGCCCGGCAGGAGGAGCCCGCACGGGTCGACGAGCTGATGACCTTTCTCGCGCGCCTGCACCGGGATGCGGGCCGGCCGGCGCAGGCCGCGGTGTACGCGGCCGAGGCTCGCAACTGGACGATGGCCGCGGGCATCGTGGAGCGCAGCTGGGGCGAGATGGTCTCCGAGCACCTGGAGGTGCTCATCCTCGTGTTGCGGACGATCCCGGAGGACTTCCTGGAGGACTACCCGGCGGTGCTCGCCGGACGGGCGCTGTTCGTGCAGATGCTCGCCGATCACCCCATCCTGCGGGCGTCGCTTCCGAGCGAACCCGACGAGCTGCACACGCTCGGCGCCGGGCCGGACGCCGCGAACGTCCTGCACCTGGCGACGGTGCAGTCGCTCGCGCTGCGTGTCGCCGGGGACTTCGTCCAGGGCGCCGACTGCACGCGACGGCTCGAGCCGCTGGTACAGAGCATGCTCCTGCACCAGCCGGACAACATCACCCCGCAGCTGCCGCTGCTGCGGGTCCAGTGGGCGATCACCTTCCAGCTCGTCGCGGAGCTGGCCGAATCCAACCGGCAGTTCGAACTGGCCTACCGCGGCGGTGTCGCCGCGGACACCCCCTACATCGTCCAGAACGCCGCGGGCAGCTCGGCGCTCAACTGGGCTCTGGTCGGCGACGTCCCGCGCGCCCGCCGGTGGCTCGACCGGGAGGCGACGACGGAACCGTCCGACGGGCTCTTCGGCGAACTCGTCAAGGTCGGCGGCCGGGTCGCCGCGGCCCTGACCCATCTCGACGCGCTCGACGTGGGCGCGGCCGAGTCGATGATCGAGCTGCTCGGCGCGCCCAGCGATCGGGAGGAGCTGTGGGGGTTCGTCGCCTACGCCCACGCCCAGCACGCCCTGCTCACCCTCGAGGCGTACGCGGGTCTGACGTGGTTGCACCACACCGTCGCCGGCCACGCCCACCGGCACGGCGACGGCGCATTCTCCCGGACGCTGCTCACCGCGACGGAGATCGACCTGCACCTGGCTCTCGGCAACGGCAACCTGGCCCGCGCCGTGGCGGACCAGGAGCCCCGGCACCATCCGATACTCGTCGTCTCCGACGCGCGGGTGGATCTGCTCGGTGGGAGTCCCGACCGGGCCGCCAAGAAGCTCGCGCGGGTGTCGTGGCCGGACTGCGGATTCCCGCGGGCCCATCTCGAGGCGTTGCTGCTGGACGCCGCCGCGCAGCTCGATCTCGGCAATCCCCGGTCCGCGATCGTGTGCTGGGAGCGCGCCTGCACGCTCGCCCGGACGCTCGGCAATAGGCGCGCCTTCACGACCGTGCCGGACCGGCATCGGCGAGAGCTCGTCGAGCGCAGCGGTATTGCGGTGCCGGGCGGTTCCGTCGAGGCGGTGTTCCCGGACGAGGTCGTGCGGGTCGAGTTGTCCCCGCGGGAGAGGCAGGTGCTCGCGTTGCTGGCCGACGGATCACCGCAGAGCGAGATCGCCCGGCTCCTGTTCGTCTCCCCGAACACGGTCAAGACGCAGCTGCGCAGCATCTACCGCAAGCTCGAGGTCCACACCCGGGTCGAGGCCATCACCCGGGCGCGGGAGCTGCGGCTGCTGCCGGTGACCGGTGAGCTCTAGGCACGCTTCCGCGGCCCTTTCCGGCGCCGACGTCCCCTCCCGAACCGAGCGAATGTATCGCTCATCTCCGCAGATCGACGCGATGGCACGTTCGCTCGGCTCGGGGGGAGGTCACGCCGGTTTGTGGGCGCGCACCCGGAACACGATGCCCATCCGCCCGGTGCGGTGCACGTCGTCGACCACGAAGCCGGCCTCGGTGAGATAGGGGACGGGGTCGCGGAGCAGGTGGTCGGCGCCGAAGCGGATGCTGAGCGGCTCGATGCCCCGCTGCAGGGCGCGCAGCGCCCGGTTCGTCGACGGGCCGTGCTCGGCGAGGACGACGCGGCCGCCGGGGACGAGCACGCGGTGCGCCTCGGCGGCGGCGCGGGCCGGGTCGGGCACGGTGCAGAACGTGAAGGTCGAGAGCACGGTGTCGGCGCTCGCGTCGGGCAGATCGAGGGCCTGGACGTCGCCCTCCCGCAGTTCGACGCGCGGATCGGCGGCGGCCTTCGCCCGGGCGAGTTCGAGCATCCTCGGTGAGATGTCGATGCCGACGACGTGCTCGACCTCCGGCCCGTAGAGGGGAAGGTTGAGCCCGGTGCCGACGGCGAGTTCGACGACGCGGCCGCGGGCCTGCGCGGCCGCCCAGTGCCGGGCCGGCCCGAGGATCAGCCGCTCGACCAGGCCCATGCCGCGGTCGTAGTTCTTCGACATCTCGTCGAAGATCCGCGATACGCGGGCGTTCTCGTTCTCGACCTTCTCCGAATCGGTCACCGTGTCTCCTTACCGCCGGGTCACCGCCGACGTTACCGGCGTACCCTCCCGGCTGTGACCGAACCGATCCCGGAACAGCGCCGCGTACTGACCGTGCTGGTGGCCGCGCAGATCCTCAGCGGCGCGGGCCTGGCCGCCGGCGTGACCGTCGGCGCGCTCCTCGCGCAGGACATGCTGGGCAGCACCAGTCTCGCCGGGGTGCCGAGCGCCCTGTTCACGATCGGGTCGGCGGCCGCGGCCGTCGCCGTGGGGCGGATCTCGCAGCGCGCCGGGCGCCGTGGGGGCCTGACGTTCGGCTACACCACGGGCGCGATCGGCAGCGCGGGCGTGGTGGCCGCGGCGGCGCTCGACACCGCGGCGCTGCTGTTCGCGGCCCTGTTCGTCTACGGCGCGGGCACGGCGACGAGCCTGCAGGCGCGCTACGCGGGCGCCGACCTGGCCGCCCCGGCGCGGCGCGGCCGCGCCGTGAGCACGGTGCTGGTGGCGACGACCCTCGGGGCGGTGGTGGGCCCGAACCTGACCACCGTGATGGGTGACGCCGCCGAATCGTGGGGCATTCCCCGGCTGTCCGGGCCGTTCGTGCTCTCCGGCGTCGCCTACGGTCTCGCCGCCGTCGTCCTGTGGGTGCTGCTGCGCCCGGACCCGCTCCTGCTCGCCCGCAGCCGCGCGGCCGCGGAAACCCTGAGCGGCACCGTCGCGCGAAACCTGAGCGGCACCGTCGGCGAGGATCCGGCGCCGGCCGGCGACCCGCCGGCGCCGGGCCGGCCGTGGACGCCCGCGGTGACCGCCGGGGTCGTGGTCATGATCGTGACGCAGCTCGTGATGGTGGCGGTGATGACGATGACGCCGATCCACATGCGCGACCACGGGCACGACGTCGGCGCGACGGGCGTGGTCATCGCGATCCACGTTGCGGCGATGTTCCTGCCCTCACCGATCGCGGGGATGCTCGTTGACCGGGTCGGGCCCTACCGGGTCGCGGCCGCCGCGGGACTCGTCCTGCTGGCCTCCGGGGTGTCCGCGGCGCTGGCCCCGCCGCACTCGGTGGCGGCGCTCGCGTTCGCGCTGGGCCTGCTCGGCTTCGGGTGGAGCCTGGGCCTGGTGAGCGGCACCGCGCTCGTCACCGATGCGGTGCCGCTCGAGTCCCGCGCGGCCACGCAGGGCACCGCGGACCTGTTCGTCGCACTCGCCGGGGCGGGCGGTGGCCTGGGTTCCGGGCTCGTCGTCGCGGCGGCCGGGTTCCCCGCCCTGGCGCTGACCGGTGCGGCGGTGTCGCTGGTGATCCTTCCGGTCCTGGCGCGACGGTCCGCACACGTCGCGCAGTCCGCCGTCCACTAGCACCTCAGGCCGGCACGGCGACGGCTCGTCGCGCCACCCGCAGGTCCGCGACCCACACCAGGGCGGTCACGACGGCCGCCGCCACCCCGAACACGCACACCCCGGTCCAGCCGGCGCTCGTCCACGCGACCGCGCCGAGCGCCGAACCGGCAGCGGCGCCGATGAAGTACGTCGTCATGTACACCGCGTTGATGCGGGAACGCGCCGCGGGCGCCAGCGCGTAGACGATGTTCTGGTTGCTGATGTGGATGGCCTGCAGCGCCAGGTCGATCGCGACCATCCCGATCAGGAACCACGCCAGCGAGTACGCGCCGGCGCCCAGCGCGGCCCAGGACGCGACGAGCACCGCCGCGCCGGCGCCCGAGGTGAGCTGCGCGAGCCCGCGATCGGCGAGGCGGCCGGTGAGGTTGGCCATCACCGCGCCGGCGACCCCGGCCAGGCCCACCAGTCCGATCTGCACCTCGTCGAAACCGTAGGGTTCGCCGGCCAGCAGGAACGCCATCGTCGAGAACAGGGCGCTCACGGACGCGAACGACAGGGCGCCGAGCAGCGACCGGGTGCGCAGCCGCGGCTGGGTGCGCACGAGGGTCCCGAGCGAACGCAGCGTGGTCCCGTAACCGATGCGCTCGGCGGGTCGCGACGTCGGCAGCACCCGCCACAGGGCCAGCGCGACCACGACCATCACGGCGGCGCTCACCCGGTAGACGGTGGCCCAGCCGCCGACGCCGGCGAGGAGCCCGGCGACGCTTCGGGCGAGCAGGATGCCGAGCACCAACCCGCTCATCACCGTCCCGACGGCCTGGCCGCTGCGCTCCGGTGTGGCCAGGGTCGCGGCGAACGGCACCAGCACCTGCGCGGCCACCGAGAACAGCCCTGCGATCGCCGTGCCGACGGCCAGCACCGCGATGTCCGGGGCGAAGCCGCTGATTGCCTGGCCGGCCGCGGCGGCGAGCATGAGCCCCACCGTGAGGCGGCGCTTGTCGAACATGTCACCGAGCGGCACCAGGAACAGCAGGCCGAGGCCGTAGGAGACCTGGGCGATGGTGACGGTGGCTGCGGCGGCAGAGTGGGAGGTGCCCAGAGCGGCGGCGATCGAGTCGAGCAGGGGCTGGTTGAAGTAGTTGCCGCCCACGCACAAACCGGTGGCCGCCGCCATCAGCAGCAGCACGGGGGTGGTCAGCACGGGCCGGGTCGACGTCACGTCTGCCAGCCTCGCGCGGCCGGGCCGGTGCTGTCCAACCGGCTTCCTGCCGTCGGCGGCCCGGGACCGCCGACGCGCGGCTCAGGCGCGGCTCGCGCCGATCAGCGCGAACCTCCCGTCGGGATCGATCCACTCGCGCCGGACGACGAACCCGGCCTCGGTCAGTTCACGGCCCATCCCGTCGAGACGGAACTTGGCGGAGATCTCGGTGCGCAGCTGCTCACCCGCCGCGAAGGAGATCTCGAGATCCAGCCCGGGAATTCGGACGGTCATGGGCTCGGTGGCCTCGAGCCGCATCTCGATCCATTCGTTGATCGGGTCCCACACGGCGACGTGCCGGAACTTCCCGGGTTCGAAGTCCGCACCGAGCCGGTTGTTGAGCACGTTCAGCACGTTGCGGTCGAATTCCGCGGTGACCCCGGCCGCGTCGTCGTAGGCCGGCACGAGCACGTCCGGGTCGGTGACGAGGCCGATGCCGAGAAGCAGCCACTCCCCCGGCTCGAGCACGGCGGCGAGATCGGTGAGGAACGCGGCGCGCTCGGCGGGCGCCAGGTTGCCGATGGTGCCGCCGAGGAACGCGATCATGCGGCGTCCGCCGCCGGGCAGGTGCGCGAGCGAGCCGGTGAAGTCTCCGACGACGCCCCGCACCGTCAGGTCCGGGTACTCGGCCGAGAGCCGGGTCACCGCGGGCTGCAGGGCGGCCTCCGACACGTCCTGCGGTACGTACGTATGGATGTACGGTTGCAGCGCGTCGAGCAGGATCTCCGTCTTCTCGGAGGAGCCCGACCCGAGCTCGACGAGCATCTCGGGGCGGGCCTCGTCGGCCAGTTCCGGTGAATGCTTTTGCAGCAGAGCCCGTTCGGTGCGGGTGGGGTAGTACTCCGGCAGGCGGGTGATCCGGTCGAAGAGCTCGCCGCCGCGCGCATCGTAGAGCCAGGTCGGCGAGAGCCACTTCGGCGACGACGTCAGCCCGCGGCGCGCGTCGGCCCGCAGCGACTCGTCGAGCTGCTCCGGGGTCAGGTACACGTCCACCGTCATGAAACGGCCACCTCCATGGGGGACACGATGAGGTGTCCCGGTCGGGCGCTGACCAGGTGCCGGTCCGGCACCTGACGCCAGCGCGGATCGTCGTCGTACGGTTCCGAGGACACCACGGCGACGTCCTCGTCGACGAGGGTCCACAGCGAGTGGTACCAGGCCGTCGCCCACAACCCGGAACCGTTGCCCAGCAACAGGTTCAGCCGCGAACCCGGCGCGACCGCGAGCACGTCGTGGACGAGCCGCATCAGCGCCTGCTCGGGCCGCGAGGAACGCAGCCGCGAGTACAGCAGCAGCCACAGCGCGGCCGCGTCGGTGGGCGACTCGAGCTGCAGCAGTTCGGCCACCGGCAGGCGCTGGGCCAGCGAGACGAGCGAACCGGGCCACCCGCGGACCAGCCCGTTGAGGCTGAACGCCCAGCCGTCGCGGGTGAACGGGGCGCAGGCCGAGCGCTCGACGGGCATGCCCTCCGTCGCCGAGCGCAGCGACGCCATGACGGCTCCGGCGCTGATGTGCGAAAGGCCTTCGGCGACAAAGGGGTCGGACCAGATCGGAGCGGGGTTCCGGTAGCGGCCGAAGCCGTCGGCACCCCACCATGCCACCCCGAACCCGTCGGCGTTGATGGTGCCGCCGCCGCGCATGTCCTTCGGCGCCCACGATTGGCGCAACAGCGACCGGGGTCCCTCGGTCACCAGGGAGCTCACCGAGCGGACCGGCCCGAGATATCCCAGGTGTCTACACATCCGGCACGTCCCGCGCGCAGCGGAAGCCGGCGAAGATCTGCCGCCGGATCGGCAGGTCCCAGTTGCGGAAGGTGCCGCGGCAGGCCGCGGGGTCGGTGCCGAACGAGCCGCCGCGCAGCACCCGGAAGTCGCCGCCGAAGAACACCTCCGAGTACTCCCGGTACGGGAAGGCGGTGAACCCGGGATACGGCTCGAACCCCGAGGCCGTCCATTCCCACACGTCGCCGATCAGCTGGTGCACGCCGAGGCGCGACGCACCCGCCGGATAGGCGCCGACGACGGCCGGCTCGAGGTGCCGCTGGCCGAGGTTGGCGTGGGCCTCGGTCGGTTCCTCGTCGCCCCACGGGTAGCGCCGGCTCGCCCCGGTCAGCGGGTCCCAGCGGGCGGCCTTCTCCCATTCGGCCTCGCTGGGCAGCCGGCGCCCGGCCCAGCGCGCGAACGCCTCGGCCTCGTGGAAGCACACGTGCACCACGGGCTCGTCGGGATCGAGCGGCACCACCGCCCCGAACCGGCGGCGCCACCACGTGCCCGAGTCGTCGCGGGTCCAGAACTGGGGGGCCTCGAGACCCGCCTGCTCGCGGTGCACCCATCCCTCCGGGCTCCACAGCTCCCGGCGGGCGTAGCCGCCGTCGGCCAGGAACTCGAGGTAGCGCCCGTTGGTGACCGGCACCGTGTCGATCGCGAACGCCGGTACGTACACGCGGTGCGCGGCCCGCTCGTTGTCCAGCGCCCACGGATCGGTCGAGGTCCCCATCTCGAACTCGCCGCCCGGGATCAGCACCTCCTCCGCGGCCGGCGGCTCGGCGCGCCGCGGCGGCGGTGGGGCGTCGAGCACGGGCGATCCCGCCCGCAACTGGTGCGTGGCCAGCATCGTCTCCGCATGCTGAACCTCGTGCTGGACACTCATCGCGAAGACGAATCCGTCACGGGTGAGGTCGGTGTCGAATGCACACTGCGCCAGCACGTCCGCCGCCCGCGCGCGGACCTCCGCCGCGTAGCCGCGGGCCTCCGCCGGCCCGAGCAACGGCAGCGCCGGACGGTCCGCGCGGGGATGCCGGAAGGCGTCGTAGAGGTCGTCGACGTCCGGGCGCACACCGCCCTGACCGCCGGCCGCCCGGAGCAGCCAGCGTTCCTCCTGGTTGGCGATATGCGCGAGATCCCACACGAGGGGGCTCATCAGCGGCGAATGCTGGGCCGTGAGCTCCGCGTCGTCGATGTCGGTCAGCGCGAGGACCCGCGCCCGCGCGCGGGCGAGGTCCCGGCCGAGCCGGGTGTGCAGACCGCTCACCGGTCCTGGACCTCCGGGGTGCGACCGCGGCAGCACCGCGCCGCCGCCGAGTCCAGGGCCGTGGTGAACCGCATGTCCGGCGACGCCTCCGCGGCGAGGGCGAGCAGTCCGACCGCCGCGGCCCGGAGCTCGAGGTCCGCGAGACCGAACTCGGCAGCCTCCTGCCAGCGGTCCACGACGGGTGCGGCGACGGCCAGGGCCTCGTCCATCACGGCCGGCGAGGTGAGCAGCGCCTCGACCGCGGCGACCGGGACCTGCCAGAGGGCACCCGGCTGGGCGTCGATGTACCGGACCTCGAGATGCCCGGCGGGACGCACCGGCGGGAACAGGGTGGTCAGGTGGTAGTCCAGGTCGGCGACGGTGGGCCGGCGCCCGATCTCGTCGTCGAGACCGCCGCCGAGCCAGTCCGCGAACGACGCACCCGGCGGCGCGTGCCAGTCCCCGTCGGACGCGCGCACGCACAGCAGCGGCGCGTCGAGCGCCCAGGCCGGGTAGTGCGCCGGATCGGGGACGGGCGTGGTGCGGTCGGCGTCCAGCGCCAGCCAGGTCCGCATCCGCTGCGACGCCCAGGTTCCGTCCGGGGCGCCGCGCAGCGAGGGGGAACACGCGAACGCGGCCACGAGCGCCGGTCCGACGGCGTGCAGCACCCGCCACCGGCGGGCCAGCTCGCCGTCGTCGGCGCCGGCGTCGACGCTCACCTGAGTGGCGGCGGTGCTGTTCATCATCAACCGGCCCAGCGGCCCGATCCGGTCGAACCGGAGCTCCATCGCGCTGTACCGGGGGGTGCGCAGGAGCCGCTGCGGGGGGCGCAGTTCGTCGGCCGCCGCGTCGATCATGTCCACCGACCGGCGCGCCAGCAACGCACGGAGCATGCGGGCATCGGCGGTGAGACGGTCGCAGACCTGCCGCGCCGAGCCACACGGCACGCTCGACAGTTCGACCTGCCCGCCGGGCTCGAGGGTCACGGCGCTGCCCGACGGCAACGGCCGCGCCGAGGAGCCGGGAGCCAGCTGCCGGGGGGCGTGCGGGCCGAGGGCCTCGAGGATCGCCTGCAGCTCCGGCCGGGCGCTCGTGCCGTCGGCCCGGGCCGTGAGCCATTCCAGTTCCACCCCGATCAGCCGGGGCGGCCCGAAGCGGAAGCTCACCCTTCGCACGTGCAGTTCGGCGGCGGTTCGCGAGGCGATGCCGGCGTCCGCGCGCGGCACCGCCGTGTCGAATGTGATCACCACTCGGTCCGCCCCTCCCTCGCCTGTGGGCCAGCTCACGGACGAGCCTAACGTCAACCGGCGACAGGATGCGGGTGAACGCTCACGGCACGGCCCGGCGCGTCGCCCGTGCGAGGACACCGACCGCCAGCACGGCGACGCCGACCCCGACGGCGCCCGGCGGCAGTGTCAGTGTCAGCGCGACGCACCCGACGGCCCCGATCACCTGCAGGAATCGGGGGTAGCGACGGTGCTCGTCCCGCTGGGTGAAGGCGGACAGGTTCGCGACGAGGTAGTACACCAGCACCCCGAAGGATGAGAATCCGATCACTCCGCGCAGATCGACGGTCGCGACGAGCAGGCACACCACCGCGGCGACGGCGAGTTCGGCCCGGTGCGGCACCGCGAACCGCGGATGCACCGCCGCGAGCGGGCGCGGCAGATCGCCCTGCCGCGCCATCGCGAGTGCGGTGCGGCCGACGCCCGTCACGAGGGCGAGCAGGGCGCCCAGCGACGCGACCGCGGCCCCGGCCACCACGACGGGCGCCGCCCACGCCCAGCCGCCCGCGCGGACCGCGTCGAGCAGCGGCGCGCTGCTCGACGCCACCCGGTCCGGCCCGAGGCACGCGAGCAGGGTCACCCCGACGACGGCGTAGAGCAGCACCACGAATCCGAGGGCGCCGACGATCGCGCGCGGGATGGTCCGGCGCGGCTCGCGCACCTCCTCACCGAGTGTTGCGATCCGCGCGTAGCCCGCGAAGGCGAAGAACAGCAGGCCGGCCGCCTGCAGCACCCCGTACGCGCCGCCGCCGACGGGGCCGAACGGATCGGCGGGCTGCGCCCCGGGGCCGGCCCAGCTCGCCGTCACCGCCACGGCGAGGGCGACGAGCACCAGCGCCACGATGATGCGCGCGAGCCGGGCCGTGCGGGTGATGCCCCGGTAGTTCACGGCGGTCAGGGCGAGGACCGCGGCGACGGCGACCGGCCGCCGCCACGGTTCCGGCACGGCGTAGGCGGCGAAGGTCAAGGCCATCGCCGCGCAGCTGGCGGTCTTGCCGATCACGAAGCCCCAGCCCGCCACGAAGCCCCACCACGGCCCGAGCCGTTCCCGGCCGTACACGTAGGTGCCGCCGGACGTCGGATACTGCGCGGCGAGCTGCGCCGACGACGTGGCGTTGCAGTACGCCACGACCGCGGCGACGGCCAGGCCGACGAGCAGGCCCGCGCCGGCCGCGGCGGCGGCCGGCGCGAACGCCGAGAACACCCCCGCCCCGATCATCGCACCGAGCCCGATGGCGACGGCGTCACCGGTGCCGAGCCGGCGCTGCAGGGGTGTCGGTTCGCTCACGCGTACATTCCAACCACGAAGACATGAACGGGAGGTACGTCCTCGATGCTCGACCTGCAACGCGCCCGTCGGGACACGCCCGGCTGCTTCGACCGGGTCTTCCTCGACAGCGCGGGCTCGTCGCTGCCGCCCACCCCGGTGCTGGAGACGACCGTCGCGCATCTGCGGCGCGAGGCCGAGGTCGGCGGGTACGTCGCGGCCGCGGAACGCGCCGGTGACCTCGCCGCGGTGAAGACCTCGATCGCGCGGCTGATCGGCGCGGAGGCGTCGTCGATCGCGCTGGTCGAGAGCGCCACCCGGGCGTGGGCGAGCTTCTTCTACTCGGTGCCGCTCGGCGAGGGCGACCGGATCCTGCTCACCCGCTCCGAATACGCCAGCAACGCCGTCTCCGCGCTGCAGCGCGCCCGCGCGACCGGCGCGACGGTGGAGACGATGCCCACCGACGCGCTCGGCCGGATCGACGTCGACGCCCTCGGCCGCACCCTCGACGAGCGGGTCAAGCTGGTGTCCGTCGTGCACGCCCCGACCAACGGCGGGCTCGTCAACCCGGTGCGGGAGGTGGCCGACGCCGCGCACGAGGTCGGTGCGCTGGTGCTGCTCGACGCGTGCCAGTCCGTCGGCCAGCTGCCGGTGAGCGTGCCCGAGTTCGACGTCGACGCGCTCTCCGCGACCGGTCGCAAGTGGCTGCGCGGACCCCGCGGCACCGGCTTCCTCTACGTCCGCCCCCGGCTGATCACCGAGCTCGAACCGGCCGTGCTCGACCTGCACAGCGCGCAGTGGACGGCCCCGGACGAGTACCGGGTCGCCGACGACGCGACGCGGTTCGAGCTGTGGGAGACCAACGTCGCCGCCCGCCTCGGGCTCGGCGCCGCCGTCGACTACCTGCTCGACTTCGGTGTCGACGCGGTGACCGAGGCGGTCGCCTACCGGGCCGAGCACCTGCGCGACGGGCTGGGCCGGATCCCCGGCGTGGCCGTGCGCGACCTCGGCAAGGAACACAGCGGCATCGTCTCGTTCACCGTCGACGGCTGGGATCCGGCGCACCTGCGCGAGGCGCTGGCCGCCGAGGCGATCACGGTCACGGTCAGCGGGCGCGGCTCGACGCTGCTCGAGATGTCGGCGCGACGGCTCGAGTCGGTGGTGCGGGCCTCCCCGCACTACTTCGTCTCCCCCGCCGACGTGGACCGGTTCCTGGCGGCCGTGCGGTCGCTCACCCGGTCCTGACCGTCCCGGCAACCGGGACAGCCGGTACCGCTCCCCCAGGTCGCGTGGTCAAGGTGTGCGAATCCCCGCACCACTTCGAGAGGATCGCGATGACCGAGACCAGTCCCGTCCGTCCTGTTCCCGTCGACCGGATCCCCGCCTGGGATCTCGAGGCCGACGTCGTGATCGCCGGATACGGCATCGCCGGTGTCTGCGCGGCCATCGGCGCCGCCGACGCCGGAGCCGACGTGCTGGTGCTGGAACGCACCGGCGGGTGGGGCGGCGCGGCCGCCCTCGCCGGCGGGTTCGTCTACCTCGGCGGCGGCACGGCCGTGCAGCGGGCCTGCGGGTTCGAGGACTCGGTGGACGACATGCGCGCGTTCCTGACTGCGGCACTCGGACCGGGCGTGGACGAGGAGAAGATCGCCGCGTACTGCGCGGGTTCCGTCGCGCACTTCGACTGGCTCGTCGGGTGCGGGGTGCCGTTCAAGCACGAGTTCTGGGGCGAGCCCGGGTGGGAGCCACCCACCGACGCGGGCCTGCAGTACACCGGCGGGGAGAACGCGGCGCCGTTCCGCACCGTCGCCCGGCCCGCGCCGCGCGGTCACGTGCCGCAGATGAGCAACAAGCGCACCGGCGAGCAGGGCGGCGGCTACATGCTCATGAAGCCGCTCGCCGAGAAGGCCGCCGCGCTCGGGGTCCGCGCCGAGTACGACGTGCGGGTGCAGACCCTCGTCACCGATGCGTCCGGACGGGTGGTCGGGCTGCTGGCCAAGCGGTACGGCACCGACCTGGCGATCCGGGCGCGCCGAGGGGTCGTTCTCGCCACGGGCAGCTTCGCCCACAACGACGACATGGTGCGGGCGTACGCGCCGCATCTGGTGGGCCGTCCCGCCGCGTCGATCGAGGAGCACGACGGCCGGGCGATCCGGATGGCGCAAGCCCTCGGCGCCGACCTCGCGCACATGAACGCGACCGAGGTGGCGTTCTTCTGTGATCCTCAGCTGATCGCGCGCGGCATTCTCGTCAACGGGCGCGGCCAGCGATACGTGCCCGAGGACACCTACCCGGGCCGCATCGGTCAGCTGACCCTGCTGAAGAACGACAACGAGGCGTTCCTCGTCATCGACGAGGCGGCGTACGAGGCGGGGATGGCAGCCCCGACGTCGTCGGAGCAGCTGCGGCATCAGCCGAAGTGGGTGTGCGAGACCGTCGCCGACCTCGAGGCCGAGATGGGTCTGCCCGAGCAGGCGCTGCAGTCCACGGTGCAGCTGTACAACCGGCACGCCGCACGGGGCGAGGACCCGCTGCTGGGCAAGAAGCGCGAATGGGTGAAGCCGATCGGTTCGCCCGTCGCGGCGATCGACCTGCGCGGCATGACCGGCGGGTTCACGCTCGGCGGCCTGCGCACGAGCCTGGACTCGGAGGTGCTGCACGTCGACGGCGCGCCGATCCCGGGGCTGTTCGCGGCGGGACGGGCGGCGGCCGGGCTGTCGGCGTGGGGATACTGCAGCGGCATCTCCCTCGGCGACGGCAGTTTCTTCGGCCGGCGGGCGGGCACCGCCGCCGCGCGCGGCTGAGCGCAGGGCGGCGTTCGACTGGCCCGGGCGGATCCGGTAGAGTCGTTCGAGTTGTCTCGGCGAGGGTGAACCGCGAAATCGCTGGCTCACCGTGATCGACGCGGCTGCGGCTCCGCTCGAGCGTGTCTACGCTCCTGGCCGCGCGCGTCGCCCCTCGCCGGGAAGACCGCCCCAGTTCGAGCCATATGCGTAGGAGCCTTTCAGCATGTCCGACGAAAACCGTCTCGTAGCCGCCGTCCGTACCGAGTTCGGCAAGGGTGCCGCCCGCCGCGCCCGCCGCGACGGTCAGGTCCCCGCCGTTCTGTACGGCCACGGCACGGACCCCAAGCACCTCGCCCTCCCGGCCCGTGAATTCGCGGCCGTGCTGCGCGCCCACGGCACCAACGCCCTGCTGACCCTCGAGGTCGACGGCGGCGAGGAGCTGGCGCTGACCAAGTCGGTCGTCGTGCACCCGATCCGCAACTACATCGAGCATGCCGATCTGCTCGTCGTGAAGAAGGGCGAGAAGGTCACCGTCGAGGTCCCGCTCGTGGTCACCGGCGAGGCCGCCTCCGGCACCCTGGTCGTCAACGAGGTCAGCACCGTCCAGCTCGAGGCCGACGCCCTGAACCTGCCCGAGCAGGTCGAGGTGTCCATCGAGGGTGTCGAGGCCGGTACCCAGATCCTCGCGAACAACGTGCAGCTGCCCGCCGGTGCGACCCTGCAGGGCGACCCGGAGCTGCTGCTGGTGAACGTGGTCGCCGCACCGACCGCCGCCGCGATGGAGGGCGAGACCGCGGAGGGCGAGGCTGCCGAGGCCGAGGAGGCCTGAGCCCCCACCGGCTCCGCGTGACGTGACGAGCGGCGCGTCATCCCACGGGATGACGCGCCGCCGTCGTGACAACACCCGCCGCAACGGAAGGACACCGCCAAGTGAGCGACGGCACCGCCCTCGTCGTCGGGCTGGGCAATCCCGGCCCGCAGTACGAGAAGACCCGCCACAACGTCGGCTGCATGGTGGCCGACACGCTCGCCGCCCGCGTCGGCGGAAAGTTCAGCGCGCACAAGCGCAGCAACGCCGACATCGTGCAGGCCCGCCTCGACGGCCGGCAGGTGATCCTCGCCAAGCCACGCACCTACATGAACCTCTCGGGCGGGCCGGTCGCCGGACTCGCGCGGTTCTTCTCCGTCGAGCCCGCCGACGTCGTCGTCCTCCACGACGAGCTGGACCTGGACTTCGGCACGATCCGGCTCAAGCTCGGCGGCGGCGAGAACGGCCACAACGGGCTGCGGTCGATCTCGAGTGCCCTCGGCACCAAGCACTACCTGCGCACCCGCATCGGGATCGGCCGCCCGCCCGGCCGCATGGACCCGGCCGACTACGTGCTCAAGCCGTTCTCCTCGACCGAACGCAAGGACCTCGACCTGATCCGCGAGCAGGCCGCCGACGCGGTGGAGCTGTTGCTGCGGGTCGGCCTGGAAGAGGCGCAGAACAGGCTGCACTGAGCGCGGCGTCAGCCGCCCAGCAGGTGGACGGAGCTGCCACGGCGCAGCTTGCCCGACGACGTCTTCGGGATGCTGCCCGGCCCGAGCACCGCGACGGTGCGCGGCCGCACCCCGACCTCCGCGACGACCGCGTGCACGACGTCGTGTTCGATGCGGCGCACCTCCTCCGGATCGTCGATCCGGTTGGTCTCGACGGCGACCGCGAACGACTCGCGTTTGTCGCCGGCGTCGAGGCGGATCGCGACGGCGTTGCCGGGGCGCACGCCGTCGACGCTGCACGCGGCCCGTTCGATGTCGGTGGGATAGACGTTGCGCCCGCCCATGATGATGACGTCCTTGACGCGTCCGCACACCACGACCAGGCCGTCCTCGGTGAAGTAGCCCACGTCGCCGGTGTCGAACCAGCCCTGCGAGTCCTGCGCGGGCACCGGACCGTCGACGGTGAGGTAGCCGTGGGTGACCGCCTTGCCGCGCAACTGGATGATGCCGACGCCGCGGGGCGGCAGCAGCTCCCCGTCCTGGCCGACGACGCGGCCCTCGAGGCCGGGCACGAGGTGGCCGAGAGTGGGCAGGCGACGGGCGTTGGACCGGCTCGACGGCACCGCCATCCCGCCGGCCTCGAGCAGGTCGGGGTCGACGAGATCGAGGATCTGCCCGCGTCCGGGGTCCGGCACCGAGACCGCGAGGGTGGTCTCGGCCATGCCGTAGACCGGCGCGAGCGCGGCGGGGTCGAGGCCGAACCGGGCGCCGGCGGCGGCGAGGGCCTCCATGGTGTCCGGGTCGACCGGCTCGGCACCGTTCCACATCCACCGCACCGACGACAGGTCGACCGCGCCGTCGGGCGCCTGCGCAAGCTTGCGCGCCAGCAGCGAGTACGCGAAGTTCGGTGCGGCCGTTACGGTTCCGCGGTACTTGCTCATCAGCTCGGCCCACAGCAGCGGGGACCGCAGGAAGTCGAGCGGGGTCACGGAGACGACCTCGGCGCCGACCTGCATGGGCACGCTGAGGAACCCGACCATCCCCATGTCGTGGAACAGCGGCAGCCAGCTGACCATCACGTCGTCGTCGAGGGAGAACTTGATCCGCTCGATCATCGCGTACGCGTTGACGTAGAAGTTCTCGTGCGTGATCTGCACGGCCTTCGGGGATCCCGTGGACCCGGAGGTCAGCTGCTGCAGCGCGATGTCCTGTTCGTCGGTGGGCAGCGGGTCGACGGGCGTGCCGGCGTCCATCTCGGCGATCGTGACGACGGGGATGCCCCGCTCGGCGAGCAGCGGCGCGGCGATCTCGAAGGGGGCGCCGAGCACCACGGTGCGGGCGCCGATCATGCCGATGACGACCTCGGTGTCGCGGGCCCACAGGGCCAGGTCGGTGCGCGGGGTGGGCTGGTGCAGCATCGTCACCGAGGCACCGCGCATCCACACGGCCTGGCAGGCGGGGGCGATGTCCACCGGATTCCCGGCGAGGATGCCGACGGCGTCGCCGTGGCCGATGCCGGCCGCGGCGAGGGCACCGGCCATGCGCCGGGCCTGCTCGTGGATCTGCCCCCACGTCTGCCGCCGCGGGGCGTCCGGCTCGCCGGTGACCAGAGCATGCGGCGAGCGAGCCGCGGTCTCGTACATCTCGTCGGTGAATCTGCTCACGAACCACTCCTCACGCCGGATACGACCACGCCCAGGGTGCCCCCGATCCGCGCCGAGGGGGAGTCTCTTCGGCGAATGTGACCGAATCTGGCGGAAATCGACATTCAATCGCCGAGTAACATGGACGAGTTGTCTGCGATGCGCGAGCCGCCCGCGCGCATCCACGAGCCGCACATCCGCTTCGAGAGGTTCTCCTGCGTTGACTACCCCGCCCGTTTCCACCGGCAACGACGCCGGCACCACCGCCGTGTCGTCGAAGGAAGTGCTCGCGGAAGCGGGTCGCCGCCGCACCTTCGCAGTGATCTCCCACCCGGACGCCGGCAAGTCCACGCTGACCGAGGCGCTGGCCCTGCATGCGAAGGTCATCGCGGAGGCCGGTGCGGTGCACGGCAAGGCCGGGCGCAAGTCCACCGTGTCCGACTGGATGGAGATGGAGAAGGCCCGCGGCATCTCCGTCAGCTCCACGGCGCTGCAGTTCAACTATCGCTCCGAGGAGTCCGGCGACGACGTCGTCAACGTGATCAACCTCGTCGACACCCCCGGCCACTCCGACTTCTCCGAGGACACCTACCGGGTGCTCACCGCCGTGGATGCGGCGGTGATGCTCATCGACGCCGCCAAGGGCCTCGAGCCGCAGACGCTCAAGCTGTTCCAGGTGTGCCGGCACCGGGGCATCCCCGTCATCACCGTGATCAACAAGTGGGACCGGCCCGGCCGCACCCCGCTGGAACTGCTCGACGAGATCGACGAGCGCATCGGCCTGACCCCCACCCCCCTGTTCTGGCCCGTCGGCATCGCCGGCGACTTCCGCGGCCTGCTGCGCCGCGGCGAGGACGGCGCACCGGTCGAGTACGTCAAGTTCACCCGCACCGCCGGCGGCGCGAAGATCGCCCCCGAGGACCGGCTCTCCCCCGGCGAGGCCGAGGACCGCGAGGGCGAGACGTGGATCGAGGCGGCCGAGGAGTCGGAGCTGCTGTCGGCCAGCGGGCAGGACCACGACCAGGAGCTGTTCCTGGCCGGGCAGACCTCGCCGGTGATCTTCGCGTCGGCGATGCTCAACTTCGGTGTCCGGCAGATCCTCGACACCCTCGTCGCGCTGGCGCCGCCGCCGCGCGCCCGGCTCGACGTGAACGGCAACTCCCGCAACGTGGACGACCCGTTCAGCGCCGTGGTGTTCAAGGTGCAGGCGGGCATGGACACCGCGCACCGCGACCGCCTGGCGTTCATGCGGGTGGTGTCCGGGGTGTTCGAGCGCGGCATGGTCGTCACGCACGCGCAGACGGGCAAGCCGTTCGCCACCAAGTACGCGCTGACGGTGTTCGGCCGGGAACGGTCCACGGTCGAGAACGCCTACCCCGGCGACGTGGTCGGCCTGGTCAACGCCACGGCTCTCGCGCCCGGGCACACCCTGTACGTGGACAGGAAGGTGGAGTTCCCGCCGATCCCGTCGTTCGCGCCCGAGCACTTCTCGATCCTGCGCGCCGAGAGCGCCTCGAAGTACAAGCAGTTCCGCAAGGCCGTCGATCAACTCGACTCCGAAGGCGTGGTGCAGATCCTGCGCAACGACATCCGCGGCGACGCGTCCCCGGTGATGGCAGCCGTCGGTCCCATGCAGTTCGAGGTGGTGGCGGCCCGGATGAAGGCCGAGTACAACGTCGAGCCGCGGATGGAACCGCTCGGCTACGCGCTGGCCCGCCGCACCGACGCGGCCTCGGCGGACGAGCTGAACCGGCAGCGCGGCGTCGAGGTCTTCACCCGCTCGGACGGGGTGCTGCTGGCGCTGGTGAGCGACAAGTGGCGGCTGCAGTACATCCAGAAGGAACTTCCCGAGCTCACCCTCGAGCCGCTGGTGGCCACCGCCGATTAGGGACGCCCGTGGTGCGTGGGGCTGGTGTTACTGGTAGTTTGCTGTGCCGTCGAGCCGACCGAGCTCGCGGATGTCAGGAGCGTTCATGGACGACGACTCGGCCGCACCGACCGACGGCACGCCGCTGCGCGGCCGTTCCGACCCTGCGGACGAGTCGCCGGGGCCCAAGCGGGCGGGCACCTTCGTCTATCCCCTGCCGGGAACCCTGACCGGTAACGGCGCGTCCGCCCCGCACTCGGTGGGAAGCCACGCGGCGGACCACGACGTCGCCGACGAGGCCGGTGGCAACGGCACCGATCCGCTCTCGCTGCCGAGCTTCGACGAGATCGTCGCCGGCACGAACGGCGTCGCCGCGGACAGCACGCCGACCGCCGCGTCGCGCCGCAACTCGATGGGAGTGGCATCCGTGCGGATCGCGGCGCGACTGGCGCACACCGAACTCGCCGCCCGCGCGCAGCGGCCCCCCGCCTCCGACCCGACGATCGGCACCGACGAACTGCTCACCCTGCTCGGCGAGTACCTCGTCGCGGGCGGGTTCGAGAACCCGGAGATCCGCGCCGTGCTGGGCGGCCAGGAGATCGTCGTCGACCTGCTCGCGCCGCAGCGCACCGCACGCTGACGCCCGCATCCGCGCCCCCGCCGGTCGGCAACGCACGAAACAAACTGCACTGCTGAGGATTTCGTGCGCGGATGCGTCGTCTCGTCGTGCCCCACTCCCCGCGCGGGACTGCGGCCGGCCGAGCGTCTACTCCCGGAACAGCCCCGCGACGACGGCCGGGTCCACCTCGCCGATCCCCCGCGGCGACCACGACGGGTTGCGGTCCTTGTCGACGAGCACCGCGCGCACCCCCTCGGCGAAGTCGGGCTCGGCGGTGATCCGCACCGCGACCTCGAGTTCCCGCGCGAAGCACTCGCCCAGGGTGCTCTCGGCGCCGCGACGCAGCAGCTCCGCGGTGGCCCAGAGGCTCGTCGGGGACGCCGCGCACAGCGCCGCGCGGGTGGTGACGGCCCACTGCTCGTCGAGGTCGTGGTCGCCGGAGAGCCGTTCGACGGCGTCGGCGACGGTGCCGTCGCCGAACACCGCGTCGATGTCGGCGTAGCGGTCGGCGATCGCCGATGCGGGGGCCGCCTCGGCGAACTCGTCGAGCGCCAGCTGCCAGTGTCCCTCGCGGATCCGGTCGGCGAGGGCTTCGATCCGGTGACTGGGAACGAAGTGGGTGGCCAGGCCGACGGCGATGGCGTCGCCCGCGTCGGCGCGGGCGCCGGTCAGCGCCAGATACAGGCCGACCGCGTCGCAGCGGGCGGTGGTGCCGCGCAGCCGCGGCAGGAAGTGGCTGGCGCCGACGTCGGGGATGAAGCCGATCGCCGTCTCCGGCATCGCCAGCATCGCCTTCTCCGTCACGACGCGCACCGCGCCGTGTACCGAGATGCCCAGCCCGCCGCCCATCGTGACGCCGTCGAGGAGCGCGAGATACGGCTTGGGGTAGGTGGCGACCAGTTCGTCGAGCCGGTACTCGTTCGCGAAGTAGTCCCGCACCGTGGCGGTGTCGCCGGCCACGGCGGCGTCCCGGACCGGCTTGATGTCGCCGCCCGCGCAGAACGCCCGGTCGGATGCGCTGGTGACCAGCACCGCGGTGATCTCGGGGTCGTCGCGCCATGCCAGCAGGGCCTCGTACATGTCGCGGATCATCGACGAGTCGAGGGCGTTGAGCGCCACCGGCCGGTCGAGCACCACCTCGCCGATGCCGTTGGCGACGCGGGTGCGGATGAAGGTGTCGGTCACGGGGCGGAGCCTACCGGGCCGCTCCCCCGACGGCCGATCGTGTGAGCCCGGCGGCGCGCGTGTCGAACTCGGCGCACCGCGGCCTACTGTCCGGTACCGGCGGTGCCGTCCTGCCGGCGACCGGTCGGGGGGCCGATGAGCAGCCAGCGGTGCCCGAACGGATCGAGCAGCGTGGCGTTGCGGTGACCGTGGCTCTCGGCGATCCAGCGCTCGACGGTGCCGCCGGCGTCGTGGGCCTTCGCGAGAACGGCGTCGGTGTCGGCGACCGGCAGCATCAGGCTCACCGACGTCGCGCCGGCCTCGGGCGCGGCCAGGCCCATCTCGGGGAACTCCTCCGCGAGGTAGACCATTCCGGTCGGAAAGACCAGCTCGGCGTGCCCGATCCGGCCGTCCTCCAGCACCACGGGGTCCGCGGCCAGTGTCGCGCCGAACACCTGCCGGTACCAGTCGATGGCGCTGCGGGCGCGCGCCACGATGAGGTACGGGAGCGCACCGGCCCGGGGGAAGACTTCGGTGTCGGTCGCGGTCATCGGGCGGGGTCCCCTCCTCTCGGGTGGTTCAGGATGCGCGGGGCGGCTGCTGCAGCAGCGACCACCGGTTCGACGTGAGCCGGAAGCTGGGCATGTCGGACACGGATGTGACTGTCTCCCAGTTTCTTTCGTATCCGGTATGGGAGATGCGCCAGCTCCCGTCGGAGCAACGCACATAGCGGTCGTGGTAGTAGGCGGACCCGCGCATCACCAGCCCGTCCTCGGGCACCACCACCGTGTCGGCCAGGAACCAGATGCCCGTGGCCGTGTCGCCCTCGACGTCGATCTCGGGATGGCCACAGTGATGTTCGGTGATGACGTGGGATCCGAGGGTGTTCTCGAGGAAGTTCAGGAACGCGTCGCGCGACTCGAAACTCAGGTGCTCGCCGTAGACGGCGGTGGCCTCGGGAACCATGGTGTCGGCCAGTTCGATCCACGACTTCGTGTCGAGCGCCCGCGCGTAGCGGTACTTCAGCCGCTCGATCTCACCTATCGCCTGCAGATCCATTCTCGCGCCTCCCACCACAGGTAAGACCTGTCAGCCAGGCTAGCCGGGATCACCCTCGGAGGGTATCGATTTCGGCGGCTCGCCGGGCAATTCGATTGCAGTTAGGTCACGGCACCTGGATCGTGTTCCCGTTCCGCGACCAGCGCCCGGATCGCGGCGTCGACGAGCGTGCGGGCATAGGCGTCGTCGTCCGCCGCCGATCCCGGGTCGGCGAGGGAGAACAGCACGTGACTGAGCGCCGCGCCGGTGACCATCTCGAGCAGCAGGGTCACCGAGACCGCCGGGGGCAGCTCGCCCCGCTCGACCGCCCGCAGCACGATGGTGCGGGCCGCGACGAGGCGGCTCCGGTTGAGCGTGGTGGTCAGGTTGGCCAGCAGGTCCGGGTGCACGCGGGCGTCGAGCGCGACGCGCAGGCTCACCAGCCCGGGCGTGGTGCGGTAGCCGCGCAGCAGCTGGGTGACGAGCTCGACCAGGTCCGAGCGCAACGATCCGGTGTCGATCGGCACCGGCAGCGGGCTGCGCGCCTCGAGGGCCTGCACGAGCAACTCGTCCTTGGTGGCCCAGCGCCGGTACAGCGCCGCCCGGCCCACCCGGGCGCGCCTGCCGACCGCGTCGATGGTGAAGCCGCGCCAGCTGGTCTCGGAGTAGACCTCGATCACCGCGTCGTAGACGCGGTCCTCGAGGTCGGCGTCGCGGGGTCGGCCCCGGCGACGGACGGTCGGCTCGGTCACGGTCTGCAGTGTGCCAGACACCCCACCCCATTTACAGACTGAATCAGTCCGTATTAGTGTGCGGGTGACCGATCCCAGGACAACTCCCCCGGAGGACCGCCATGACCGACCCTGTCCGGGTACCCGTCGTCGTCGGCGTCGGCGACCTGCGCTCCGGACGCGCCGGCGCCCCCGCCGACCCCCGCGAACCGCTCGACCTGATCCACGAGGCCGCCGTGGCCGCCCTCGCCGACTCCGGTGCCGACGGACTCGCCCAGCGCATCGACTCCGTGTACGCCGTCAAGACCGCGAGCTGGGCGTACGACGACCTGCCCGCCCTGCTCGCCGCGCGTCTCGGCGCCGCAGCGGTCCGCACCCACACCAGCCCCATCGGCGGGCACTGGCCGGCCGCCCTGCTCGACCGGATCGCCCACGAGATCGCCACCGGCGCCGCGGGTGTCGCGCTGCTCGTCGGCGGCGAGTCCCAGGCCTCGGTCACCGCCGCGACGAAGACCGGCACCGACCCGGCCACGCTCGGCTGGACCACCGACCCCGGCGGGCCGCCGGCGTTCGACCCCGACGACCTCGGCAGCCCCGCCATGCAGCGCGCCGGGATGATCGCACCCACGCGCGTCTACCCGCTGTTCGAGACCCGGCTCAGCCACGAACTCGGTCACTCCCGCGACGAGTCGCTGGCCTGGTCCGCCCAGCTGTACGCCGCGTTCTCGGAGATCGCCGGCCGCAACCCCGCCGCCTGGAACCCGGACCTGCGCACCGCCGAGGACATCACCGCCGTCGGCCCCCGCAACCGGATGGTCACCGCCCCGTACCCGCTGCTGCTCAACGCGATGCCGTTCGTCGACCAGGCGGCCGCCGTCGTCGTCACCTCCCTCGCGACCGCCCGCGAGCTCGGCGTCGCCGAGGACCGGATCGTGTACGTGTGGGGCGGTGCAGGCGCGACCGAGCCGGCCGACATCCTCGCCCGCGCCGACTTCGGCCGGTCCGCGGCGCTGGCCGACGCCCTCGCCCGCACCCTCGAACGCACCGATCTCCGGCCGGCCGACCTCGACATCGTGGACGCCTACAGCTGCTTCCCCGTGGTGCCGAAGTTGCTCATCGAGCACCTCGGCCTGCCCCGCGAGACCGTCCCGAGCGTCACCGGCGGCCACTCGTTCTTCGGCGGACCGCTCAACAGCTACACGCTGCACTCGTTCGTCGCCGTCACGCGCCGGCTGCGCACCGACGCCGAGATCGCCCTCGTCCACGGCAACGGCGGCTACCTGACCTACCAGCACACCGTCGTGCTCGCCGCCGCCCCGCACACCCGCGGGTACGTCGGCGACCCCGAGCCCCGCGTGCTGACCGCCACCGCACCCGAGTTCGCCGCCGACTACACCGGAGAGGTCGAGATCCACACGGCCACCGCAGAATACGGGCGCGACGGCCACCCGGCGATCGGGTTCCTGGTGGGCACCACCCCCGACGGCCGCCGGGTCTCCGGCTACACCGATGCGGCGGGCGCGGCGGTGCTCGCCGGCGGTCCCGACCTCGCCGGCCGCACCGTCCACGTCGTCGACCGCGGTGGCGCCCTCACCGTCACCCTGACCGACCCCGTCCCCGAGGAGACCCCCGCATGACCGAGCCCGTCGTCCTGGTCGAGCAGCGCGGCCACACGTTGCTCGTCACCATCAACCGGCCCAAGGCCGCCAACAGCATCGACGCCGACGTGCACACCGGCCTCGGCGAGGCGTGGGAACGCGCCGACAAGGATCCGGACGTGCGCGTCGTCGTCCTCACCGGCGCCGGGGACAGCGTGTTCTGCGGCGGCGCCGATCTCAAGGCGCTCGGCACCGCCGGCCCGGGTGGGGTGACCCCGCCCGAGACCGCGCACTGGGGCTTCGCCGGCGTGGTCAGGCACCACATCACCAAGCCGATCGTCGCGGCGGTCAACGGCACCGCCCTCGGCGGCGGTACCGAGCTCGCCCTCGCGAGCGACCTCGTCGTCGCCGCCGACACCGCCGAATTCGGGCTGCCCGAGGTCCACCGCGGCCTCATCGCCGGCGCCGGCGGCGTGTTCCGGATCGTCGAAGCCCTCCCGCGGGCCGTCGCGATGGAGCTCGTGCTCACCGGCAAGCCGATGGCCGCGGCCGACGCGCTGCGCTGGGGTCTGGTCAACCGCGTCGTTCCGCGGACCGACCTCCTCACCACCGCGCTCGAACTCGCCGACCTCGTCGCCGCCGGCGCACCCCTGGCCGTGCAGGCGAGCAAGACGATCGCGCGCGGGATCGTCGACGGCATCGTCCCGTCCGAGGAACAGGCGTGGGCCGCGACCGACGCCGCCCTGGCCCGACTGACCACCAGCGCCGACACCCTCGAGGGCGTCATGGCCTTCATGGAGAAGCGCACACCCATCTGGAGCGGACGATGACCACGACGTTGAACAGGGAAACCTGGGACACCCCCGAGCGGGCCGCGCTGCGCCGGCTCGCCGCCGACTTCACCCGCAAGGAGATCCTCCCGCACCTCGACACCTGGGAGCGCGAGGGCGCCGTCCCGCCCGAGCTGCACCGCACGGCGGCCGACGCCGGGCTGCTCGGCGCCTCGGTCGCCGAGGAGCACGGCGGTTCCGGCGGCAACCCGCTCGACATGCTCGCGATCCTCGAGGAGATCATCCTCGCGGGCGGCTCGTCCGGCCTGATCTCCGCGTTGTTCAGCCACGGCATCGCCACCCCGCACATCGTCGCGTCCGGGAACCGGGACCTGATCGAGCGGTTCGCCCGGCCCGCCCTCGAGGGCCGGATGATCGGCTCGCTGGGTATCACCGAGCCGGGCGGGGGTTCCGACGTCGCGGGCATCCGGACCACCGCCCGCCGCGACGGCGACGAGTACGTGATCAACGGCGCCAAGCTGTACATCACCTCCGGCACGCGCGCCGATTTCGTCACCACCGCCGTCCGCACGGGTGCGGCGGGAGCCGGGGGCATCTCGCTGATCGTCGTGCCCACCGGCACACCGGGATTCACGGTCTCGCGCAAGCTCGACAAGATGGGCTGGCTGTGCTCGGACACCGCCGAGCTGTTCTACGACGACGTGCGGGTGCCCGTCGCGAACCTGATCGGCGAGGAGAACAGCGGGTTCGCACAGATCGCGCAGCAGTTCCAGGGCGAGCGGCTCTCGCTCGCGTTCCAGGCCGTCGCCACCGCGCGGCGTTGCTACGACCTGGCGGTGGAGTGGGTCCGTTCGCGCGAGACGTTCGGCCGGCCCCTGTCGAGCCGTCAGGTGGTGCGCCACCGGCTCGCGGAGACGGCAACCGAGATCGCTGCGGCCCACACCTTTTGCCGCTCCGTCGCCGAACGCTGGGTGAACGGCGAGGCGATGCTGCTCGAGACGTCGATGGCGAAGAACTTCGCCGTCCGGGTGTGCGACCACGCGGTGATGGAGTCGGTGCAGCTCTTCGGCGGCCTCGGCTGCATGCGCGAGAGCGAGGTCGAACGCCACTTCCGCGATGCCCGCGTTCTCGGCATCGGCGGCGGCACCACCGAGATCATGAACGAGATCATCAGCAAGCTGCTGGGATTGTAGGCGGCTCGGGGCGGGTCGCCCGCGCGCTCACCAGCGCAGGCGGCCCGCGGCGATGTCGTCGGTGAGCGCGCGCACGTAGCCGAGCTCGGCTGCCAGCACGGCCCGCCGGTACTCGTCCTCGACGACGAACAACCGCGGCAGGAACGCGGCCGCGCCCGCCAGGCCGGCGGCCAGCGCCTCCAGGTTCCGCTCGAGCGCCGCGACGCGCGCCCGCAATGCTGCGGCCGCCTCGTCGGGGGTGAGACTGGGCAGAAATGCCAGAGCGGCCGGGAATTCCGGGAATTCGCGTGCCGGTTCGGCGAGCATCGTCGTCAGCCATTGCCGCAGGATCATGCGCCCGGGCTCGGTGAGCCGGTAGGTGGTGCGCTCGGGGCGGTTCTCGGCCCGCTCGGTGGCCTGCACTTCGATCAGGCCGTCGCGCAGCAGCCTGTCCAGTGTCTGATAGACGCTGTTGCGCTGCGCGACGTTGACGACGTCGTCCTTGTGCCGCTCCTTGATCAGCTGCTGGATCCGGTAGGCGTGCATGGGTTCCTCGGAGAGCATCGACAACAACGCCATGGCGAGGACCGATCTGCGCGGTGTGGCCATCGGTCGAGCATATCCACCCGTCCGTCATGGTCATTTTATGTATAGTGTAAGTATGACTAACACCGTAGCGATCATCGGAGCGGGCATCGCCGGACCGGTCACGGCAATGGCGCTACAACAGGCGGGACTCCACCCCGTCGTCTACGAAGGGCACGACCGGATGGCGGACGGCGTGGGCGCGTTCCTCACCGTCGCCACCAACGGCCTCGAGGCGCTGCACCTGCTCGACCTCGACCTTGCCGGCGTCGGCATGGAGACCCGCCGGATGCGCATCTGCAGTGGCACCGGGAAACTGCTGGCCGAGTTCGACAACGGCGGCGTGACCTCGTTCGGCGCGGCAAGCCGCACCCTCCGGCGCGCCGACCTCTATCGAGTGCTCCGCGACGAGGCTCTGCGTCGTGGCGTGCGAATCGAATACGGCAAACGCCTGGCCGACGCCCGCCCCTGCGGCGACGGTGTGCGGGCCGACTTCACCGACGGCACGTCGGCCGAAGCGCACCTGCTGATCGGGGCGGACGGGCTGCACTCCCGCACGCGCGCGGTCCTCGACCCCCACGCCCCCGAGCCCCGCTACCTCGGCCTCCTCAACACCGGCGGGTTCGCGAAGGGCCTGCGGCTCGACGTGGAGCCGGGCACGGCGCACTTCGTCTTCGGCGCGCGGTGCTTCTTCGGGTACCTCGCCCACCCCGACGGTGACGTGTGGTGGTTCGCCAACCCGGGCCGGCGCACCGAACCGGCCCCCGGGGACCTCGCCGCGCTCACCCCGGATCGGTGGCGCGACGAACTGCGCACCCGCTTCGCCGCCGACGCCGGTCCCGCGCTGCGGATCGTCGATGCCACCGAGGAGATCGTCCGCGGATGGAGCACCTACGACCTGCCCACCGTCCCCACCTGGCGCACCGACCGTATGGTGCTCGTCGGCGACGCGGCGCACGCCGCCTCGCCGTCGTCGGGACAGGGTGCATCCATGGCCGTCGAGGACGCCCTCGTGCTCGCCCGGTGCCTGCGCGACGTCCCCGGCACCGCCGACGCGCTCGCGGCCTACGAGCGCCTGCGCCGCGGCCGGGTCGAGCGAATCGTGGAGCAGGGCAGGCGCAACGGCAGCTACAAGTCCGTGGGCCCGGTCCGCCGGATGCTGCGCGACGCGGCCCTGCCGGTGATCCTGCGCGCTGCGTCCCGTCGGGACAACCAGCGCTGGATCTACGACTATCGCGTCCCGGAGACAGTCCGGTAACCGATCCCTATTCCAGTTCTCCCGCCAGCTCCATCCACTGCTCCTCGGCGGCCTCCTTCTCCGCGACCACGCTGCGCAGCTCGGCGTCGAGCTTCTGCAGGCGATCGGGGTCGGTGGCCGCGTCGGCGAGGTCGTGGTGCAGCTTCTCCTCGCGCTCGGTCAGCTTCGCCACGCTCCGCTCGAGCCGTGCCAGTTCCTTGCGGGCGGCGCGCTCGGCCGCACCGTCGCGCTTCGGTTGCGCCGCAATCTGGTCCGGAGTCGACGCCTTTGCCACGGTGGAGGCCGACGACGGGATGTCCCCGTCGCCCAGCGCCGCGCGCCGGCGCAGGTACTCGTCGATCCCGCCCGGGAGGTTGGTGAGCCTGCCGTCGCCGAACAGCGCCCACGTCGAGTCGCAGATCCGCTCGATCAGGTAGCGGTCGTGGGAGATGACCACCATGGTGCCCGCCCAGCCGTCCAGCAGGTCCTCGAGCTGCTGCAGGGTGTCGATGTCCAGGTCGTTGGTGGGCTCGTCGAGCAGCAGCACGTTCGGCTCGGCCATGAGCACCCGGGTCAGCTGCAGCCGTCGGCGCTCGCCGCCGGAGAGGTCGCCGACGGGGGTGCGCTGCCGCGCCGGGGTGAAGCCGAGCCGTTCGGCGAGCTGGCCGGCCGAGATCTCCTTGTCCCCCAGGGTGATCCGCTCAGCCACGTCCTTGACCGCGTCGAGCACCCGCAGGTCGGTGGGCAGGTCGTCGAGTTCCTGTCGCAGCCAACCGATCTCGACGGTCTTGCCCTGGATGCGACGACCCGACGCCGGTTCGAGTTCCCCGGCGAGGGTGCGCAGCAGCGTCGTCTTCCCCGATCCGTTGACCCCGACCAGGCCGATCCGCTCGCCCGGGCCGAGCCGCCACGTGAGGTCGTGCACCAATTCCCGGCCGTCGGGGGTGGTCAGCGTCGCGTCCTCGAGTTCGATGACGACCCGGCCGAGGCGCCGTTTGGCGAACGACGCCAGCGCCACCGTGTCCCGCGGCGGCGGCACGTTCGCGATCAGCGACTCCGCCGCCTCGATGCGGTAGCGCGGCTTCGAGGTGCGCGCCGGAGCCCCGCGCCGCAGCCACGCCAGTTCCTTGCGCGCGAGGTTGCGGCGCCGTTCCTCCATCGCATCGGCCTGCCGGGCCCGCTCGGCGCGGGCGAAGATCCAGTCGTTGTAGCCGCCCTCGTAGCTCTCCACCTGCCCGTTCACGACCTCCCACGTGCGGGTCGCGACGGTGTCGAGGAACCACCGGTCGTGGGTGACGACGACGAGGGCGCTGCGCCGGGCGAGCAGGTGCTCGGCGAGCCACTGCACGCCCTCGACGTCGAGGTGGTTGGTGGGTTCGTCCAGCACGAGCAGGTCGAGGTCCTGCACGAGCGCGGCCGCGAGCGCGACGCGCCGTCGCTCGCCGCCGGAGAGACCGTCGACGAGCGCGTCGAGGCCGAGCCGGTCGACGCCGATGCCCGCGAGGACGGAACGGATCCGGGCGTCGCCGGCCCACTCGTGCTCGGCGACACCCAACGGCCCGAGCACGACCTGCCCGACCGTGGACCCGGGCGGCAGAACACCGCGCTGGGTGACGACCGCCATGCGCAGCCCGCCCACCCGGCTGACCCGGCCCGAGTCGGGCTCCTCGAGGCCGGTGAGGACCTCGAGCAGGGTGGTCTTGCCGCCGCCGTTGAGGCCGACGACGCCGATGCGTTCACCTTCCTGCACGCCGAGGGACACCGAGTCCAGCAGCGGCTTGATGCCGAAGGACTTCGAGACCTGTTCGAGGTTGATCAGATTCGCCACGCGGAGCAATGCCTTCCGAGAGATCAGTGGTGGGAGTTGTCGACGACGCGCGCGCCCGGGACCGGCCCGGAGGCCACGCGCACCGTCCGACACACGCCGGCACCGGCCAGCTCGGCGCTCACCGTCACCGCCGCGGCGGCGTCGGCGCACAGGAACGCGCATGTGGGTCCGGACCCGGAGACGATGCCCGCCAGGGCCCCGGCCTCCACGCCCGCGCGCAGGGTGCGCCGCAGCGCGGGCTCGAGCGACAGGGCAGCGGCCTGCAGGTCGTTGCCCAGCAGCGGCGCCAGCGCGTGTGGATCGCCGGCGGCAAGCGCCTGCAGCAGACTGTCGAGTCCGCCGACCCGGGGCGGGGAGCCCTCGGCCCGGAGCCGGTCCAGCTCGCGGAACACCACCGGGGTGGACAGGCCGCCCTTGGCGAGGGCCAGCACCCAGTGGAACGTGCCGCGGGAGAGCACGGGCACCAGGCGCTCGCCGCGCCCGGTGCCGATGGCGGTGCCGCCGTGCAGGCAGAACGGGACGTCGCTGCCCAGTTCGGCGGCGAACTCGTCGAGGTCGTCGCGGGTGAGACCGAGCCCCCACAGGGCGTCGAGGGCGACGAGCGTGGCGGCGGCATCGGTGCTGCCGCCGGCCATGCCACCCGCGACGGGAATGCCCTTGTCGATCGTGATGGCGACCTCGGGTGCGCGTCCGGCGCGCTCGGCGAGCAGGGCCGCCGCCCGCCACGCGAGGTTGCCGGCGTCGGTGGGGACGGCCGCGGCGTCGGCACCGCGTACCCGCAGGCTCAGCGTGTCGGCGCGGGCGACGGACACCTCGTCGCTCAGCGACAGCGCGTGGAAGACCGTGCGCAGCTCGTGGTATCCGTCGTCGCGCAGGTCACCGACGGCGAGGTGCAGATTCACCTTGGACGGCGCCCGCACGGTGACGGGGCTCGGAACGACGGACAGCACGGATATACAGCTTACGCACCCGCGCGGAACCGATTGCGGACGACGGCTGTCCTCGTTCACTGGCATGCTCGGGCCATGCGCGAAACGTCCGCTCGCCTGCTGCGCCTGCTGTCGCTGCTCCAGACCCGGCGGGACTGGTCCGGCACCGAGCTCGCCGAGCGCCTGCAGATCACCACCCGCACGGTGCGCCGCGACGTCGACAGGCTTCGCGACCTCGGCTACCCGGTGGACGCGACCGTCGGGGTCGGCGGCGGGTACCGCCTCGGCGCGGGTGCGGAGATGCCGCCGCTGCTGCTCGACGACGAGGAGGTCGTCGCGGTGGCGGTCGCGCTGCAGTCCGGCGCGACCGGCTCGGTGACGGGCATCGGGGAGGCCTCGGGCCGCGCCCTGGCCAAGCTGCGGCAGGTGATGCCGTCGCGGTTGCGGCACCGGCTCGAGGCGCTGCGGGTGGACGTGGTCGAGCAGGCTCCGGCCGCGTCCGCGGTCGACGCGGGCCTGCTGTCCGCCGTCGCCTCGGTGTGCCACGCACACGAGCGGCTGCGCTTCGACTACCGCACGCACGACGGCGGATTCTCGCGGCGGGAGGTGGAGCCGTACCGGCTGGTGCGCTCCGGGGCACGGTGGTATCTGGTGGCGTGGGATCTGCACCGGCAGGACTGGCGGTCGTTCCGCGTCGACCGGATGGAACCGAAGATCCCCACCGGTCCGCGGTTCACCACACGCGGGCTGCCGCCCGGCGGGGCCGCGGAGTTCGTGGCCCGGGGCATCGCGCGCGGGTCGGTCCGGGTCCGGGCCCGGGTGCTGCTGCACGCGCCGTTCGAGTCGATCGTGCCCATGGTCGACGAGCAGTGGGGCACCCTCGAACCGGTCGACGACGACCATTGCGCGGTGGCGCTCGGCGGCACGTCGCTCGGGTCGATCGCGGGCTGGCTCGCGGCGTTCGACGTCGACTTCACCGTGCTGGATCCGCCGGAACTGCGGGACGCGTGCCTGCACGCGGGACGGCGCCACGAGCTGCTGGCCCGGCGATACGAACGCGCCGGCTCCGTCGCTGTGAGCGACTGAGCCGGCGCGTGCGATGACCGGATGTCACACGTATTCGATCGAACCGAACTCGTGTGACATCCGGCCGGTGAGGCGGGTGTGTCAGCCGATGACGGTGACGCCGGTGGCCTGCGGGCCCTTCTGACCCTGGCCGACCTCGAAGCTCACGCGCTGGTTCTCCTCGAGGGTGCGGAAGCCGCCGCCCTGGATCTCGGAGAAGTGCACGAAGACGTCCGCGGAGCCGTCGGCGGGGGCAATGAAGCCGAAGCCCTTTTCGCCGTTGAACCACTTCACGGTACCTTCAACCATGTTCATTCCTAAGAAGATTCGGGAAGCACCAGGCTTCCCCACTCGTCGAGCGACACATCGCCGCTCGGGTCTGTCACTCGACGGTAGAAAACGATTCCGTGTGGGCTATCGCATCCGCTCGCGACCAGAAATGCGCGAGGGGTGAACCACGAACACTACCTAACGACCGAGTGCAAGTAGATCACATCGGCGCCCGCACCGCCAGTGATATAGCCGGAACTGCCACGAAACAGCGTTGTGCCGAAACGTTTTCGCAGGACACGACGCCGACGCCCGGATACGACGACGCCGGCCCACCGACACGAAGAGGGGCCGGTCCCTGCGGACCGGCCCCTCTTCACTGCTCGGATGCACCTCTCACGGCGGCACTTCCACGACGACCTCACGAGGCCGTCGGAGAAGGCACCTGCCCGGGGAACGCGCAGCGAGCGTTCGACCTACGTCAGCCGATGACGGTGACGCCGGTGGCCTGCGGGCCCTTCTGACCCTGGCCGACCTCGAAGCTCACGCGCTGGTTCTCCTCGAGGGTGCGGAAGCCGCGACCCTGGATCTCGGAGAAGTGCACGAAGACGTCCGCGGAGCCGTCGGCGGGGGCAATGAAGCCGAAGCCCTTTTCGCCGTTGAACCACTTCACGGTACCTTCAACCATTTTCAACCTCATACATCTCGGAAAGCCGTGCGGCCTTCATCTTTCGTCGAACGACACGACGTCGTCCGGGCCTGTCACTCGACGGCTGAGAAGGATTCCGTGGGAATTTCGCATCCGCTCGCAACTAGAAATGTGCGAGGGGTAAACCACGAACACACTACCTAACGACCGTGTACCAGTAGAGCACAGATCCGCCCGCCTGCCAAGCGCTGCGACGGAACCGACCTGCCCGGCGCCGTCACCGTGTGCCGGCCCTGCCCGGCGCCGTCACTGCGCGGCGGCGATCCGCACGAAGGCAGCGGCGTCCAGCTTCTCCCCCCGCGTCGACGGATCGATCCCGGCGGCGAGCAGGCGTCGCTCGGCCTCCGCGGCCGAACCGGCCCAGCCGCTCAGCGCTGCCCGCAGCGTCTTGCGGCGCTGCGCGAATGCGGCATCGACGACGGCGAATACCCTGCGGCGGTGCCCCTCGTCCGTGGGCCACGGCGGCTCGGCGTAGCGGTCGATGCGCACCAGCCCGGATTCCACCTGGGGCACCGGCCAGAAGACGGCCCGGCCCACCGACCCGGCGCGACGGACGTGGCCGAAGAAGCCGGCCTTGACACTGGGCACGCCGTACACGCGGCTCCCGGGTTCGGCGGCGAGCCGATCGGCCACCTCGGCCTGCACCATCACCAGAGCCGTGCGCAGCGAGTCGAATTCGGCGAACAAGTGCAGCAGCACGGGCACCGCGACGTTGTAGGGCAGGTTCGCGACGAGCGCCGTCGGGGTGGCCGGCAGGTCGGCCGGATACACCCGCATGGCGTCCTTCAGGACGACGTCGAGCCGCCCGGCGAGGTCGGGCGCGCGGTCGGCGACCGTCGCGGGCAGGCGCTCGGCGAGCCTGGGATCGATCTCCACGGCGACGACGCGGTCGACGACGTCGAGCAGGGCGAGCGTCAGCGAGCCGAGGCCCGGGCCGACCTCGAGCACCACGTCGTCGCGGCCCACGCCGGCGACCGAGACGATGCGGCGCACCGTGTTGGCGTCGTGCACGAAGTTCTGGCCGAGTTGTTTGGTCGGCCGGACCCCGAACTCCTCCGCGAGGGCGCGCACCTCGGCGGGACCGAGCAGGGCGGCACGACCGCGAGCGGTCACGTCGGAACCGTCGCGGGCGGTCACGTCGGAACCGTCGCGGGCGGTCACGTCGGAACCGTCGCGGGGGGTCGAGCCGGGGTCGCCGGGTGAGTGGTCTGGCACGTGCCGAACCTAACGCACGCCGATGCGGGACGAGCAGGACGGCCACGCTCCCCAGCCCTGGGCGCGCTGCATCCGGCTCGCGACGGCGATCTGTTCTTCCCGGGTGGCGAGGTCGGCACGGGGCGCATACTTCAGGCCGCCCTGGCGCTCCCAGGTGCTCTGGTCGAACTGCAGGCCGCCGTAGTAGCCGTTGCCGGTGTTGACGGCCCAGTCGCCGGTGGCTTCGCACTGCGCGAGGGCGTCCCAGGCGTCGCCGTTCTCGACGGGCGGCACCTCGGTTCCCGGCTTGGCGCCCACGCGCACGATGCGCGGCTGCGCCGGGGTGGTGACGACGGCGTCGATCTGTTCGCGGGTGGTCTCGACGCCGTCGACGGTGGTGACGGCGAAGGTGACGTCGTGCACGCCGGGCACGCCGGGGTTCTCGACGACCGTCCGGCTCATGTTCATGGTGGGATCCTCGATGCGCTGCTCCGGAGGCGCGAGCGGCTGAGTCTCGGTGACCCGGACCGTGCGCTGGCGGGTGACGCGGATCTCGAGGCCGTCGGTCAGCGCCGCATCGACCGCCGGCACCACCGAATCGGCCTGCTCGAGCGCCACCCCGTGCGCGGCCAGGAACTCCCCGACCGTCGGCGCCGCCATCCGCACCTGAACCGCCGGCGCACCGCCGTCGAGCAACCGCACCGTCTTCGGGCTCACCACGTCGAGCTCGGCACCCTCGAGCGGCAACCGGTGCGACCGCGACGCCGAGGTGTACACATCCGCCGCCAGCTCGAACTGCGCCAGCGCCTCGTCCACCGTCGTCGCCGTCGTCCACACCGTGCGCTCGGCACCGTCGACGCTCAGCTGCACCTCACGCGCCCGCCGCAGCACCACCGTGTCCCCGTCCGACACCTCGGCATCGACGGCCGGGGCCACCACGTCGCGCTCGCCGACGGGATGGCCGGCGTGGGCGAGGACGGCTCGGACGTCGGTGCCCATGGTGCCCAGGGTGAGCCGGTCCCCGTCGACGTCGATCGTCACGGTCTTGTGCCGGGCGAGCGCCGTCGCGGCGCCGGCCACCAGGGTGGCCAGGAGCGCCGCGACGACGGCGTACAACAGCACGGAGCGCGAGTTGTTGATCTTCGTCAGTGGGGACACAAGCCGTACTTCTTACCGCAGTCCCATCTTGCTGGTGCACGCCGGCCAGGCTCCCCAGCCCTGCGCGGCCTGGACCTTCTCGGCGACGGCGATCTGCTGCTCGCGGCTGGCCAGGTCGGCGCGCGGCGCGTACTGGGTGCCGCCGAACGCGGCCCAGGTCTGCTGGGTGAACTGCAGACCGCCGTAGAAGCCGTTGCCGGTGTTGATGGCCCAGTTGCCGGTGGCCTCGCACTGCGCGAGGGCGTCCCAGGTGGAGGAGCGTCCGGAGGCGGGCACGGCCGGCTTCGGCTTGGTGCCGACGCGGACGATCGCAGGAGCCGGCTCCCGGACGGTGGTCGAGGCCTTCTCGGTGCGGCCGACCTCGACGCCGTCGATCGTGTGCACGTCGAGGGTCACGGTGCGCTCACCGGGAGCGCCCGGGTTGTCGAGCGCGGTCTCACCCTCGGTCATGTTCGGGTCGTCGACGCGCTGCTCGGGCGCGGGGACCGGCTGGTTCTCGATGCGGGTTTCGATGCGGTCGCGGGTGATGCGGATCTCGAGGCCGTCGGTCAGCGCCGCATCGACCGCCGGCACCACCGAATCGGCCTGCTCGAGCGCCACCCCGTGCGCGGCCAGGAACTCCCCGACCGTCGGCGCCGCCATCCGCACCTGAACCGCCGGCGCACCGCCGTCGAGCAACCGCACCGTCTTCGGGCTCACCACGTCGAGCTCGGCACCCTCGAGCGGCAACCGGTGCGACCGCGACGCCGAGGTGTACACATCCGCCGCCAGCTCGAACTGCGCCAGCGCCTCGTCCACCGTCGTCGCCGTCGTCCACACCGTGCGCTCGGCACCGTCGACGCTCAGCTGCACCTCACGCGCCCGCCGCAGCACCACCGTGTCCCCGTCCGACACCTCGGCATCGACGGCCGGGGCCACCACGTCGTGCTCGCCGACGGGGTAGCCGGCGCCGGCGAGAACGTCGCCGACCTCGGAGCTCATGGTGCTGAGCGCGATCCGCTCACCGTCCACGTCGAGGGTGAGTTCCTTGTGCTGAATCAGGGCGGCGACGCCGCCGGCCGCAAGGGTGAGGAAGAGTGCGGCGACGACCACGTACAGCGTGGGCGATTTCGCTCGGTTGATCTTGGTGAAAGGTGACACGGCTATTCCTGCACTGTCGACAACTTCGATCACGGCACGGTAACGAATCGGCATTGATACGGCAACTGCACCATTTCTACCTGCAGTTTCTCGGTAACGAGACAGGTGACGATTCGTAATTTTCGATCAATAGCCGGGCCGCGACCGAAGGTGCGGGCTAGCGTCGATTCGACGCTCGGGAAAACGTGCCGCACGACGCGCGAATTACAGAGGTGGGATTACTTTGGGTGACCGAATTCACCGTCCTCCGGCGCGGCGGAGTGCGGCGCTGCTGACTCTGCTCGGCATGCTCGGCGCGCTGCTGCTCGCTGCCACCCCGGCGGCCCTGGCGCAGTCCCCCGCCGCCGGCCGCACCTACGTCATCGCCACCGACGTGACCTTTGCACCCTTCGAATTCCAGAACGAGCAGGGCGACTTCGTCGGCATCGACATGGACCTGATCCGGGAGATCGCGGAGGACCAGGGCTTCACCGTGGAGGTTCGTCCGCTGGGCTTCGATGCCGCCCTGCAGGCGGTGCAGGCGGACCAGGCCGACGGCGTGATCGCGGGCATGTCGATCACGGAGGAGCGCAAGCAGGTCTTCGACTTCTCGGATCCCTACTTCGAGTCCGGCGTGCAGATGGCGGTCCTCGCCGGCAACGACGAGGTCGCGTCGTACGCCGATCTGGCAGGCAAGCGCGTCGCGGTCAAGAACGGCACCGAGGGCGCCGCGTTCGCCGAGTCCATCAAGGGCGAGTACGGGTTCACCACGGTCTACTTCGCCGACTCGGCGAGCATGTACGACGAGGTCCGCACCGGGAACTCGGTCGCGGTCTTCGACGACTACCCGGTGCTGGCGTACGGCATCGCCCAGGGCAACGGGCTGAAGACGGTCACGGAGAAGGAGGCCGGTGCGAACTACGGGTTCGCGGTGAACAAGGGCCGCAATCCCGAGCTGCTCACCGCGTTCAACGCGGGCCTGCAGAATTTGCGGGACAACGGCCGCTACGACGAGATCGTGGAGAGTTACCTCGGCGAGGGCGCCGTGCAGGCCGACAACTCCATCCCCGGCCTGCTCCGCAGCACCTGGCAACTGCTGCTCGAGGGGCTGTGGCTGACCCTCGTGCTGTCGGTCGTCTCGATCGCGATCGCGCTGGTGCTCGGTGCGCTGTTCGGCCTCATGCGGGTCTCACGCAACATCGTCCTGCGCGGGATCGGCACCGCCTACGTCGACGTCTTCCGCGGCACCCCGCTGCTGGTGCAGGCCTTCTTCATCTACTTCGGCATCCCGGCCGCGGCCGGATTCCAGATGTCGGCGTTCACCGCGGGCATCATCACGCTCTCGCTCAACGCGGGCGCGTACATGGCCGAGATCGTGCGTGGCGGCATCCTGTCCGTCGACAAGGGGCAGATGGAGGCCGCCCGCAGCCTCGGCATCGGCTACCTGCCCGCGATGCGCAAGGTGGTCATGCCCCAGGCGGTGCGCACCATGATCCCGTCGTACATCAATCAGTTCGTGATCACGCTGAAGGACACCTCGATCCTGTCGGTGATCGGCATCGCCGAGCTCACCCAGACCGGGCGGATCATCATCGCCCGCAACTTCCAGTCGTTCCAGATGTGGCTGATCATCGGGGTGATCTACTTCGTCGTCATCATGGCGCTGACCAAATTGTCGGACCGACTCGAGAAGAGGATCAACCGTTGACCGAGGCAGCCGCGGCCCAGCCGCTCGAGGACGGTCGCGAGGTGAAGATCCGCGTGCGCGGCCTGAAGAAGTCGTTCGGCGAGAACGAGGTGCTCAAGGGCATCGATGTGGACATCCTCGCCGGCGAGGTGGTGTGCGTGATCGGCCCCTCCGGTTCGGGCAAGTCGACGTTCCTGCGATGCTTGAACCGGCTCGAGGACATCAGCGCCGGTTCGGTGGTGGTGCACGGGTTCGACCTCGCCGACCGGAAGATCGACATCGACCGGGTGCGCCGCCACATCGGGATGGTGTTCCAGCACTTCAATCTCTTCCCGCACATGACGGCCCTCGAGAACATCGTGCTCGCGCCGGTGCTGACGAAGCGGGCGACCAAGGAGGAGGCACGGACGCGGGGGCTCGCCCTGCTCGACCGGGTGGGGCTGAGCGAGAAGGCCGACGCGAAGCCGGCCAACCTGTCCGGCGGGCAGAAGCAGCGCGTCGCGATCGCACGGGCGCTGGCCATGAATCCGGACATCATGCTGTTCGACGAGGCGACCAGCGCCCTCGACCCGGAGATGGTGGGCGAGGTGCTGCAGGTGCTGCGCGACCTGGCGGCCGAGGGCATGACCATGGTCGTGGTCACGCACGAGATGGGCTTCGCCCGGGAGGTCGCCGACCGGGTGCTGTTCATGGCCGACGGGTACGTCCTCGAGGAGGGCACGCCGAAGGAACTGTTCGGGAGCCCCCGCCAGGAACGGACCCGCGACTTCCTCGCGAAGGTGCTCTGAGGCCGGCGCCCGGTTCCCGGGCGCCGGCCTCACCCACGGCTACGCGGTCTGCAGGAACCGCACCCGGCGGGCGAGCAGGGCGTCGACGCTGTAGGCGCCGGCGCCGACGACGGCGAGCACCAGCGCACCCGCGCCGAGGGCCCCGACGAGTTCCCATCCGCCGTCGGTGACGTAGATGCCGTTGCCGATGTGGACGACGAAGAACGCGCCGAGCATGTTGATCAGCAGCAGGACGCCGAAGATCGGCACGAGCAGGCCGATGATGAGAGCGATGCCACCGAGCGTTTCCACCCAGGTGGCGTAGAAGGCGGACAGCGCGGGCACGGGCACGTCCATGCCCTCGAATCCGGCCTTGGTGGCGGAGTATCCCTGGTTGATCTTCTGCAGGCCGTGGGCCAGGAAGACGATGCCGATGACCACTCGGGCGACGAGCAGCCCGACGTTGCGCAGGACGGGGTTGTTCATGGAGATGACCTTTCGGTGCGGGCGGTGGGGGGCTCGTCCTTCGATCGAAGCCGCGTCCACGGTAGCTGCGCAAGGTTGAAGGTTCAACCTTGGGGTGCCCGAGCGCCCCGGCTGCCGGAAGGTCGGGGGCCGAAAAGTAGTTGATTAATCAACAATGTGGAGTATGCTCCTCGTCGAAGGGGCATTCACCGGCCGAAGGAGCACTATCGTGGCAATCAGCGTGGAAGAGGAGCGCAGCCGCCGATCCGCGACGCTGCGGGAGGAACTGCGCAGCCGTTACCTCCGGCCGGTCGACGAGCGACCCGCGTCGTCGGCCCGCGGGCTGCACCACACCGCGCTCGTCAGCAGCGACGTCGAACGCACCGTGCGCTTCTACCAGGACGTGCTCGAATTCCCTCTCACCGAACTGATCGAGAACCGTGACTACCCCGGTTCCTCGCACTTCTTCTTCGACATCGGCAACGGAAACCTGCTGGCGTTCTTCGACTTCCCCGGACTCGACGTCGGGCCCTACCGGGAGGTCCTCGGCGGCCTGCACCACATCGCGATCAGCGTCGAGCCCGGCAGGTGGGAACGCCTGCGCACCAAGCTGACCGACGCCGGCGTCGAGCTCGTCGAGCACAGCGAGGTCTCGCTGTACTTCCGCGACCCCGACGGCGCCCGCATCGAACTCATCGCCGACCCCCTCGGCGAGATGTACGGAAACAAGGTCCTCTAGATGAGCAACGTCGACGCCGAGCCCACCGAGATCCGCTGCGAAACCGAGCCCGCCCCCACCCGTGTGCAGATCATCACCTCCCGCGAGGTGCCGCTCGGCGGCCCGCGCGCGATGCCGGTCCGCCGCACCCTGCCGCAGCGCGCCCGGTCCCTCATCGGGGCCTGGTGCTTCGCCGACCACTACGGGCCCGACGACGTCGCCGCCACCGGCGGAATGGACGTCGCGCCGCACCCGCACACCGGCCTGCAGACGGTGAGCTGGCTGTTCGCCGGCGAGATCGAGCACCGCGACAGCCTCGGCAAGCACGCGTTCGTCCGCCCCGGCGAACTGAACCTCATGACCGGCGGCCACGGCATCGCCCACTCGGAGGTCTCCACGCCGGCCACGACGGTCCTGCACGGCGTCCAATTGTGGGTGGCCCTGCCCGACGCGCACCGCGGCGCACCCCGCGACTTCCAGCACTATGCCCCCGAACCCGTCCGGATCGAGGGCGCGACCGTGAGCGTGTTCCTCGGCTCCCTCGCCGGGTCCGCGTCGCCCGTGCACACCTTCACCCCGCTGCTCGGCGCCGAGATCACCCTCGACCCGGGCGCGACCGTCGAACTGGCCGTCGATCCCGAGTTCGAGCACGGTCTGCTCGTCGACACCGGCAGCGTCCGCCTCGCCGGCACCGTCCTCGCCCGCTCCGCGCTCGGCTACGTCGGCACCGGAGTCCCCACGCTCCCCCTGACCAATCTCACCGACGAACCCGCGCGGGCCGTCCTGCTCGGCGGTACGCCGTTCGGCGAGGAGATCGTCATGTGGTGGAACTTCGTGGGCCGTAGCCACGACGAGATCGTCGCGTTCCGGGACGAGTGGCAGCGCGAGGGGGAACGCTTCGGGCGGGTCGAGGGCTACACCGGGAAGGTGACACGGCTACCCGCGCCGACGCTGCCGAACGCGCAGATCCGGCCGCGCCGCAACCCCCCGACCGCCCCCTGAGTGAGCACGCACCGAGTGCGCACACACCGAGTGAGCACACACCGAGGGCACACACCGAGCGCGCACCGTCACTCGGGGCGGACTCCGGCATAGGCGTCCCCGAGCAGGCGCCGCACCCCGACCCGGGTCACCTCCCGCGGGTTGGGGTACTGCCGCTCGGTGGCCAGGTGCGCCGCCTCGTCGAGGTCGCCCTCGGACATCCCCAGTTCGGCGAGCGTCGTCGGGCCGCCCGCCGCCGCCACCAGGTCGAAGACCCCGGCCGGGGCCGTGGGGGTGCCGAGGGCGTCGGCAATGCGGCTCATCACGGTCGGCACCGACGGCGCGTTGAACGCCATCACATGCGGTAGCACCACGGTGTGCGTCGGCGCGTGCGGCAGGTCGAAACTGCCGCCCAGGACATGACACAGCTTGTGGTGCAAGCCCATTCCCACCGCGCTCAGGCACGTGCCGGCCAGCCACGCCGCGAGCAGCAGATCCGAGCGGCCCTCCCGGTCCGCGGCGTCGGCGCCGAGGACCGGCACGCCCCGGGCGATCGCGCGGATGGCCTCGAGCGCCAGCGTGTCGACGATCGGGTTGGCATGCTCGGCGTACAACGCCTCCACGGCATGCGCCATCGCGTTGATCGCACTGGTCACCGCCATCGGGATCGGCATCGACAGGGTGAACTCGACGTCGTAGATGACGGTCTCGGGCAGGATGGCCGGCGACGAGTGCGTGGTCTTCACACCGTCCGCGGTTTCCCCGAGGACGGGAGTGACCTCGGATCCGGCGTAGGTGGTCGGCAGGATCACCTGGTCCACGCCGGTGCGCACCGCGATCGCCTTCGACAGTCCCGTCGTCGACCCCCCGCCCACGGCGACGACGGCATCGATGTCGTGTTCGGAGACCAGGCCCAGCACCTTCTCGGTGACCGCCACCGGCGTGTGCATGACGGCGCCGTCGAACCGGGCGACCTGCAGCCCACCGAGGGCCTTCTCGACGAGTTCCACCTGCGGACGGACGTGCTCACCACCGAGCAGGAGAACCCGGGAGCGGTCGAGGCGGCGCACCTCGTCGGCGACCCGCGCCGCGGTTCCCGGCCCGAACACCACCCGTGACGGCTGAGCGTTGTAGACGAAGCTGTGCATGCCGTCCATTGTCCCGGCCGCACGGGCCGGCCGCCTCGGAACGGCGACACCGTTACGAAAGTCCGTACACCCGTTCGGCGTTCGCGGTGGTCGCGGCGGCCAGCTCGGCCGGGTCCGCGCCGCGCACCTCCGCCAGCGCCCGCACCGTGTACGGCAGGCAGTACGACTCGTTGGGCGCGCCGCGGAACGGATGGGGCGTCAGGAACGGAGCGTCCGTCTCCACCAGCACCTGCTCGAGCGGCACCAGCGGGGCCGCGGCACGCAGCGCCGCGGCGTTCTTGAAACTCACCGTCCCGGAGAAGCTGAGCAGGTAACCGGCGTCGACGCAGGCCCGCGCCATGTCCGCGTCCGACGAGAAGCAGTGGAAGATCACCGTCTCCGGCGCACCCTCGTCGTGCAGCACGCGCAGCAACTCGGCGTCGGCGTCGCGGTTGTGGACCATGAGGGTCTTGCCGAGCCGTTTGGCCAGGTCGATGTGCCAGCGGAAGGCGTCCTCCTGCTCGATCGGGTCGGCGCAGCCGTCGAGCTTGCCGGGCCAGTACAGGTCCAGGCCGGTCTCCCCCACCGCGACCACGCGCGGGTCGGCGGCGAGCTTCTCGATCTCGGCCCGGGTGGCGTCGTCGAGCGCGTTCGCCCGGGTGGGGTGGATCGCCACGGCGGCGTAGACCCGCTCGTCCCAGTGCGCGGCGTCCACGGCGAAGCGGGCGGCGACGATGTCGTCGGCGACGGTGACGACCCGTCCGACCCCGACCGCGGCCGCCCGGTCGAGGATCGCCGCCACCGACTCGGCGTCGTGCGCGCCGCACGCGTCGAGGTGCGTGTGGGCATCGACGAGAGGCGAGAGCGGCTGCGGAGGCTCGGGCGCGGGGCGGGTTCGGCTCACGGCCCATACACTATCTACCTATAAAGTGGACGCACCATGACTGTTCCTGCCGCCTCCCGCCCGCCGTTCTACCTGACGACCGCGATCGCTTACCCGAACGGCGCCCCGCACATCGGCCACGCCTACGAGTACATCTCCTCGGACGCGATCGCCCGGTTCAAGCGCCTCGACGGCTTCGACGTGTTCTTCCTGACCGGCACCGACGAGCACGGCCTGAAGATGCAGCAGACGGCGGCGAAGGAAGGCCTGGACGTGCGGGACCTCGCGGCCCGCAACTCCGGGGTGTTCGAGGCCATGGACAAGTCGCTGAACATCTCCTTCGACCGGTTCATCCGTACCACGGACGCCGATCACCGCGAGGCGAGCAAGGCCATCTGGCAGCGCATGGCCGACAACGGCGACATCTACCTCGACACCTACTCGGGCTGGTACTCGGTGCGCGACGAGGCGTTCTACGCCGAAGCCGAGACGACGGTGCTCGAGGACGGTTCGCGCATCGCCACCGAGTCGGGCACCCCGGTGGAGTGGACGGAGGAGTCGACGTACTTCTTCCGGCTCTCGGCGTATCAGGACAAGCTGCTGAAGCTGTACGAGGAGCGACCGGACTTCATCGCCCCCGCCACCCGGCGCAACGAGATCGTCAGCTTCGTCTCCGGCGGGCTGAAGGATCTGTCGATCTCCCGCACCACCTTCGACTGGGGCGTGCCGGTGCCGGACCACCCCGAGCACGTGATGTACGTGTGGGTGGACGCGCTCACCAACTACCTGACGGGCGCGGGCTTCCCCGACACCGAGGCGGAGTCGTTCCGCCGCTACTGGCCCGCGAACCTGCACATCATCGGCAAGGACATCACCCGGTTCCACACCGTGTACTGGCCGGCGTTCCTGATGTCGGCCGGAATCGAGCTGCCCGAGCGGGTGTTCGTGCACGGCTTCCTGTTCAACAAGGGCGAGAAGATGTCCAAGTCGGTCGGCAACGTCGTCGACCCGCTCGAGATGGTCGAACAGTACGGTCTCGATCCGCTGCGCTTCTTCCTGCTGCGGGAGATCTCCTACGGCCAGGACGGCAGCTACAGCCACGAGGCGATCGTGACCCGCGTCAACGCGGACCTGGCGAACGAACTCGGCAACCTGGCGCAGCGCTCGCTGACGATGGTCGCCAAGAACCTCGACGGCGTGGTGCCGACCCCCGGCGACTTCACCGAGGACGACCGCGCGCTGCTCGCGCAGGCCGACGCCCTGCTCGAGAAGGTCCGGGCCGAGTTCGACGTGCAGGCACTGCACCTCGCACTGGAGACGATCTGGCACGTGCTCGGCGAGACGAACCGGTACTTCTCCGCGCAGGCACCGTGGGTGCTGCGCAAGACGGACCCGGCCCGGATGGCGACGGTGCTGTACGTGACGCTCGAGGTCGTGCGGATCGTCGGCCTGCTCGTGCAGCCGGTGATGCCCGATTCGGCCGCGAAGATCCTCGACCTGGTGGGCCAGGACCCGCAGGCGCGGCAGTTCGCGGACATCGCCACACGCCTCGCCCCGGGCACCCCGCTGCCGGCCCCGGCCCCGGTGTTCCCGCGGTACGAATAGGCATCCCGCCGCCTGTCGGTGGCCTCGTGCACACTCCCGCGCATGGGGCGAGATAGAACATACTTTCGACAGGCGCCGGCGGGGTCCGGGGCATCCGACGAGGTCTTCCACCTCGGCACCCGGCCACTTCTCGACGAACTGTGCGCCGCCTACGAACGCGGCTGGCAGCCCGCCGACGTGCTGCACGTGACGGCCCGGTCCGGCGACGCCACGGACGTCCCACTGGCGGCCGCCGCGGTGCTGTACGACGCCCGGCGCAGCCACGCGGCCGACCGGGCGCCCATGGACTGGGTGCAGCAGCTCGGTGTGATCGCGGAGCGCTGTCCCGGTGCCGCGCGGATCGCCGAACGGGTTCCGCCCGACGCACCGGTGCGCCACCTCGGCGTCGAACTGCTGCGCGAGCTGCCCGGCCTGTCCCGCTTCCAGGTGATGGGGCTGGCGTTCGCCTGGAAGTACCTGCCGCGGTTCGCCCCTCTCCTGCCGCCGCCGTCGCAGTGGCCGCCGTTGCGCCCGGTCCCCGCGACCGGCGAATCCCTGTGCCCGGACCCGAGGGTGCTCGCACGGATCCGCGGCCTCCTGGCGAAGGCCGAGTCCACGGACTATCCGGAGGAGGCCGAGACCCTCACCGCCAAGGCGCAGGAACTGATGACCCGGTACGCGATCGGCGCGGCCCTGCTCACCGGCGCCGAGACGGGCGCCGCGCGGGGGCGCCGGGTGCACGTCGACAACCCGTACGCGAAGGAGAAGGTGCTGCTGCTTACCGCGATCGGGAACGCGAACCGCACCCGCACGGTGTGGTTCACCAAGGTCGGGATCGCCACGATCGTCGGCGCCGACGTCGACCTGCAGCAGGTCGAGGTGCTGTTCACGTCCCTGTCGGTGCAGGCGAGCCGGGCCGTGCGCGCGGCCGGGACCGGGGGCCGCACCGGCGGCGCGGCGACGGCGTTCCGTCGCGCCTTCCTGGCGGGGTTCGCATACCGGATCGGCGAACGGCTGCGGCAGGCCGACGTGCGCGCCACCGCGGCCGCCGCGGCCGACGCGAGCATGGCCGTCACGCAGCTCGCCCCGTTGCTGGCCCGTCGCTCCGAGGCCGTGGACTCGGAGTTCCGCCGGTTGTTCCCGACGACCCGGTCGACGCGCACACGCAGCGTCGACGCCGAGGGGTGGTTCGCGGGCCGGGACGCGGCCGAGTCGGCCTTCCTCACCCCCGGTTCCCCGTAGCGGGCCGGCCGTGTGAGCACTGCCACGCCGCACCCTGTCACATTCGCGGGCCGGCCGGTGTCCCATGCACGACCGCGAATCGTCGACAGCAGAAGGAGTGGTCAGGATGGCAACCGACGTGGTGGTGCTCGGGGCCGGGTACGCGGGCGTGATGGCAGCGAACCGCATGCTCGCCGCGCATCCGGAGGTATCGGTGACGGTCGTCAACCCGCGACCGGTGTTCGTCGAGAGGGTGCGGCTGCACCAGCTCGCGGCCGGATCCGGTGCGGCCGCGCACGACCTCGCCGAGGTGCTGCACCCGGCGGCGGTCGTGCACCTCGGCACCGCGGTGCAGATCGGTGCGGATCGGGTGCTGCTCGCCGACGGGACGGCGCTGCCGTTCGACGTGGCGATCTACGCCGTCGGCAGCGGCGCCGGCGTGCCCGCGATCCCGGGCGCCGACCGGCTGCACTCGCCGGCCGAGTTCGAACGCGCCATGGACACGGCCGCCGCGCTCGACAGGCTCGGCGACGGTGCCGGCGTGGTGGTCGTCGGAGGCGGGCTCACCGGCGTCGAATCGGCCGCCGAGATCGCCGAGGCGCATCCCCACCTGACCTGCACCCTCGTCGGGGACCCCGTCGCGCACCTGCCCGGCGCCACCCGGCGGTTCGTCGCCGCACGGCTGCGACGGCTCGGTGTCCGGGTGCGGCCGGGCCGGGTCGTCGCGGTCACCGGGCGGGAGGTGCTGCTCGCCGACGGCGAAGCGGTGCCCGCGGAACTCACGATCTGGGCGGGCGGCTTCACGGTGCCCGACCTGGCCCGGCGGAGCGGGTTGCCGGTCGACGGGACCGGTCGGCTCCGCGTCGACGCCACCCTGCGGAGCACGGGCGCAGCCAACGTCGTGGGGGTGGGCGACGCCGTGACCGTCGACGGCCAGGATCACATCCGGATGAGCTGCCAGGCGGCGCTGCCGCTCGGCGCGCACGGCGCCGACACGGCATGGGCGCTGCTGGCGGGCCTGGAGCCGCAGCCGCTGTCGCTCGGGTTCGTGGCGCAGTGCATCTCGCTGGGCCGGGCCTCCGGCGTCGTGCAGCGCACCCGCCCGGACGACACGGCCCGCGGCGGCGCCCTGCGCGGTACGTTGGGCGCATTCGGCAAGGAGATGGTGGTGCGCGGAACGGTGTGGACACTGCGCCGGCAGGCACGGGGGCACGGCTATCCCTTCCCGAAGGGACCGGCCGCTGCGCACGATCCGATCGCGGCGCCGCGATGACGCACGACGAGCTGTTCACCCGGCACCGCGGCCTGCTGTTCGGCATCGCGTACGAGATCACCGGCAGCGTCGCCGACAGCGAGGACATCCTGCAGGACAGCTACCTGCGCTGGGCCGAGGTGGACCTCGACGAGGTCGCCAACCCCCGGGCGTATCTGAGCCGCGTGGTCACCCGGCAGGCACTGAACGCGCTGCGCACCGCGCAGCGTCGCCGGGAGGACTACGTCGGGCCGTGGCTGCCCGAGCCGGTACGCACGGCGCCGGATGCCGCCGAGGACGTCCTGCTCGCGGAGTCGGTGTCGATGGCGATGATGCTGGTGCTCGAGACACTCGGCCCGCTCGAACGGGCGGTGTTCGTGCTGCGCGAGGTGTTCGGATTCGACCACGCCCAGATCGCGGCGGCGGTCGGCAGGCCGGAGGCGACGGTGCGGCAGATCGCCCACCGCGCCCGAAGCCACGTGCACGCGCGGCGCAAGCGGTACACCGCGTCCGGCGCGGAGACCCGCCGGGTGGTCGAGGAACTGCTCGCCGCCGCCGGCACCGGCGACGTGGAGGCGCTGATGAAGGTGCTGTCCCCGGAGGTGGTCTACGTCGCCGACGGCGGGGGCAAGGCGACGGCCGCACGGGTTCCGGTGTCCGGGGCGAAGAAGGTCGCGCGGCTGTTGCGGAACCTGGGGCGCAGGCCCCTGCCCGACATGCGCTTCGAGTTCGCGTCGTTCAACGGTCTGCCCGCGCTGGCGGTGTACTCGGCCGAGCGGCTCGACCTCGTGATGATGATCGAGACGGACGCGGGCCTGGTCACGGGCCTGTATGTGGTGCGGAACCCGGACAAGCTCGGCGCGGCGGACAGGGTGATGCCGCCGGTCCACTGAACGCCCGGTGTGATTCGGCCCGTCCCGGCATCCCGTGGGAGGCTGTGCTCATGCGGATGGAACGGCTCGGCGCCGGGGGTGGCCCGGCGCAGGTGCTGCGGGTGCTGGGCGCCCGCGCCGAGGCGGCGGGAGCGCCCCCGCCGGCCGCACTGACCGGCACGTGGTTCGGCGCGGCGGCGGTCCTCGCGCCCCACGTCGAGGCCGTCGCCACCCCGCCTTCCGACGCGTTCGTCCTGCGCGAGGGCCCGTCCCTGCGCACCCGCGACGACGGGCCGGTCGTCGGCGGGGGGTGGATCGGCTACCTGGCGTACCCGGACCGAGCCCCCGCCCACCCGGCGTTGCCTCGGGCGGCCGGGGGGTGGGCGGACACCGTGCTGCGGCTCGACCACGACGGCTGCTGGTGGTACGAGAGCCTCACCGACGCGCCGTGCCCGGCCGGGCTCGCCGCCGCCGTCCGCGAGGTGCCCGAGGCCTCCGGTCGGGCGCCGTGGCGTATCGACTGGACCGCGCCGGACCGCGGCGCCCATCGCCGCGGCGTGCGGCAGTGCCTCGACGCGATCCGGGCCGGCGAGGTCTATCAGGCGTGCGTGTGCACTCGCTTCACCGGCGCCTGGTCGGGCAGCCCGCTGCACTTCTTCGCCGACGGGATCGAGCGCACCGCGCCGGCCCGGGCCGCCTACGTCGCAGGCGGGTGGGGGGCGGTCGCGTCGCTGTCGCCGGAGTTGTTCCTCGCCCGCCACGACGACCGGGTGACGTCGAGCCCGATCAAGGGCACGCTCCCGATCGGCGCGGATCCGGCCCGGCTGCGCGCGTCCGTCAAGGACGTCGCGGAGAACGTGATGATCGTGGACCTCGTGCGCAACGACCTCGGACGCGTGGCCGAGACCGGAACCGTCACCGTGCCGGATCTGCTCGGGGTGCATCCGGCCCCCGGAGTCTGGCACCTGGTGTCCACCGTCGCGGCCACGCTGCGGGCCGGTGTGGACACCGCGCGGTTGCTCGGGGCCGCGTTCCCGCCGGCCTCGGTGACCGGCTGTCCCAAGCTCCGGGCGCGGGAGTTCCTGCGGGTCTGGGAGCCGCAGCCGCGGGGCGTGTACTGCGGCACCGTGGGCATGGCCAGCCCGCTCGCCGGGCTGGAGCTCAACGTGGCGATCCGCACCGTCGAGTTCGGCGGCGGGGACGCGGGCACGCCGGGGTCGTGTGGTCTCGGCGTCGGCGGTGGCATCACCATCGATTCCGATCCGGACGCCGAATGGCAGGAGTGCCTCGACAAGGCTGCCAGCATCCTGGCGCTCAGCCCCCGCACACCGTCCGGCCGGCCACCGGCAGATCGGACTGCGGCAGCGATGCGGTGATCCGGCCCGTCGTCGCCGCGCAGATCCGCGCGATGATCGACTCGACGTCCAGGCCCCACGTGCGCACCATCCCGTCGCCACCCGCCGCGATCACGGCGTTGCTGCCCGGCAGGAAGCCCACCTGCCACCGGCCGACGCCGACGTCGGTGATCGGGCCGCCCACCGGGTGCATGTCCTCCGGGTCGCCGACGTGCCACAACCGCACCGTGCCGTCGTCGCTGCCGCTGACCACCTCGTGGCCGTTCGGCGTCACCGACACCGAATAGACGGTGCCGGTGTGCCCGCGCAGCGCCTCGGGACGGACGGTGAACGACCCGTCGGGTCCGCGGTCCCACACGCGGACCGTGTGGTCGTCGCCGCCGGTGGCGAGGACGTTGCCGTCGGCGCTGAACGCGAGGGCGTTGACGCCGGTGGCATGGCCGTCCGACACCGGCACCGGGACCGGGGCCGCGGGATCGGCGACGTTCCAGGCGTAGAGCGAGCCGTCCGCGCTCGCCACCACCAGGTGCCGGCCGTCCGGTGCGAACGCCGCCGCCCGGATCAGGTTGGTGGGGCCCCCGAGCGGGGCGCCCCACGGCGCCGGCCGCGCCGGATCCGACACGTCCCACAGCACGAGGGAGTGGTCGTCGTCTCCCGTGACGAGGGTGGTGCCGTCGGGACCGAATGCGAGTTCGGACGTGAACCGGGTCTCGGTGACGATCGGGTTCGCCCAGAGCCGCGGAACGGTGGGGTCCCGGACGTCCCACAGGTGGATCTCGCCGTCCGTCGTCGAGGCCGTGGCCAGTGTGCTGGCGGAGGGAGACAGGGCGGTCGTCACCGCACCCCCCAGCGGTCGCGGGCGGTTCACGGCACCGAGCGGTGACCAGCGCCCGTCGGAGCCGATCCGCCACAGCGGCACGGTGGCGTTGTAGCCCCCGGTCGCGACGAGCGAGCCGGTGCGGTCGATCGCCGGGAGGGTCAGGGCGGAATCCGCGACCGGGACGCGTCCGCGCGGCAGCGTCCAGACCCGGATGGTGCCGTCGTGACCGCCGGTGACCAGCGCGGCACCGTCGGGGGTGAACGCGAGCGCCGGGACGCCGCCGCCGTTGCCGGCGAGGGCCGGCCGCATCTCGTCGACCGCTCGCGTCGCCGGGTCGATCGACCACAGCTTCGCGGTCCCGTCCCACGACGCGCTCGCCAGGGTGCGGCCGTCGGGCGCGAACGCCACGGTCCACACCCCACCGGTGTGCGCCTGCACGGGCGGGCCGGCCGGCCGTACCGCCCCGGGCTCGGCGGTGTCGAACAGCGTGAGGACGCCGTCGTCGCTGCTGACCGCGAGGGTCCGGCCGTCGGGGGCGAACGCGACGGAATGCGCCACGTCGCGGAAACCGGTCAGCGGCTCGCCGAGCGGCGCGGCGGCCTGGTCGGTCAGGTCCCACAACCGCACCGAGCGATCGTCGCTCGACGTGGCCAGCACGGTGCCGCCGGGGTGGAACGCCACGGTCCGCACGGCCGCCCCGTGCGCGGGCAGGACGGTGCGGGGAAATCCCCGCGTCCGGGGTTCGCTCGTGTCGACGAGCACCACCGACCCGTTGTCGTACGGCACGGCGAGCAACCGGCCGTCCGGGCTGAACCGCACGTTGTGGATGACCTCCGGCACGAGCACCTCGGCGGTGAGCAGGGCGACCGGCCGGTCGCGATCCGTGACGTCCCAGATCCACACCGCGCCCGTCGCCCCACCCGCCGCGAGCAGGGTGCCGTCCGGGCTGAACGAAACCGATGCCAGATACTCGGGCTCGCCCGACACCAGCGCTCCGAGCGGCCGCGGGGCGGTCCGGTCCGACAGGTCCCACAAGCGAACGCTGCCGTCGTCGCTGGCCGAGGCGAGGGTCGTGCCGTCCGGCGCGATCGCCACCCCGTAGACGGGACCGCTGTGGCCTTCGAGAGGCAGCGCCAGCGGCATCTGCTCGGTCGCGACGAGCCGCGAGTACGCGACCTCGCTGTCCGGCTTCAGCTGCCACGCCGCGAGCGCCAGCTGGGCCGCGGTCGACGGGTCCTTCTCGCGCATGGAGTCGGCGAGCGCGACGACCTGCTGGAACTGGGCGGCACTGCGCTCGGCCTCCGCGCGGTTCTTGCCGGCCCAGGCCAGCGTCCCCATCACCACCGCGACGATCGTGGACAGCACGAGGGCGGCGATCGCGCCGTTGCGGATGCGGGTCCGCCGGCGGATCTGCCGCCGCGATTCCCGGAGGAAGTCCACCGCGGTCGGGCTCAGCGCGGCCTCGACGCCGACGGGCCGCGTCCGCCCCGCGAGGTCCCCGGCCTCGTGCTCGGCGACGAGGTCCATCCGGCCGCGCTGGTAGAGCAGGTCCGCGTGCCGGCGTCCCTCGACCCACCCGGCGGCGTCCGCCTCGATCTGCTGGCACAGCGCCGCGTACGAGCGGTCCGCCTGGATCCAGGACTTCAAGCGCGGCCAGGCGTCGATCACGGCGTCGTGCAGCAGCTCGACGCTGCCGGCGTCGACGACGAGGACGCGAGCGGTGACGAAGTGGTCGACCACCCGGCGCCCCGCGTCGACGTCGTCTCCGGCGACGGCGAGCAGCCGGTCCAGCGGACGCCGGATCTTCACGTCGGTGCCGGTGTCGGTCACGTAGACCAGGTGCACGAGCATCGCGCGAGCGAGGCGGCGGCCACGGGCGTCGAGCTCCTCCCACGCGCGTTCCGCGCTGGCGGCGATCGATCCGCGCACCCCGCCGGTGGCACCGTAGCCGGCCACGGTCAGGTGGCCGCCACGCCGGCGTTCCCACAGGGCGTCGAGCAGGTGGGACAGCAGCGGCAGCTCCGCCCCGCCGACGTCGTCGGCGGTCAGCACGCCGAGGTCGTGCAGGATCAGCTCCACCAGCCCCGGCTCGAACCGCAGGCCGAGCAGCCGCGCCGGTGCGGAGATCACCTCCACCAGATCGTCGCGGGTCAGGGGCTGGACCGTCTTGCTGTGCCGCTCCAGCGCCCGCGCCAGCACGGGATACGTCACGGCCCGGTCGTAGAAGTCCGACCGCAGCGTGGCCACCACCGCGATCGGGGTGTCGCCGTCGCCCACGGTCGCGGCCCGCTCGAGGAGCGCCAGGAACGCCGAGCGTTCGGCCGGGTCCTCGCAGTGGGTGAACAGCTCCTCGATCTGGTCGACGACGATCAGCAGGCCCGAGCTGCCCTGACGGCCGGCGGCGGCGCGCAGCCGCGCGACGGCGGAGGGCTCGTCCGCGTCCGAGATGTCGGCGAGTTCGGGTATGCACTCGACGAGCTGCGCCACGGGGTGCCGCCCCGGAGTCAGGACCACCGGCCGCCAGCGGCCGTCGCGGCACAGTTCCGGGATGAGGCCGGCCTGCACGAGCGAGGACTTGCCGACGCCGGAGGCGCCGGTCACCACGACGATGCCGTGCCCGTGGGCGGCGACGACGGTCTCGACGAGCTCGCGCACACTCCGGCTCCGGCCGAAGAACAGCTGCGCGTCGCGCTCGCGGTACGCCTCGAGTCCCCGGTAGGGCCGCACACCGGTGGGCGGCGTCGCGGCGGGCGCCTCGGACGTCTCCGCCCGGGCCCGCCCGGCTGGTCCCCGGGCGAGTTCCCACCACCGTTCCCACCGCTTTATCGAGTAGAGGCCGGGTGCCGGCGGCTGGGCGTGCAGGGCCCGGGCGGCGCGGATCAGGACGACCAGGACCGGACGGATCGCCTCGAAGGTGGCGGGCACCCGGGCGCCGGATCGCCAGTCGCTGAGCCGCTGCACCGACACGGTGCGATCGCTGCCCACGGCGCGGGCGACGGCCGCCGCCTCGGAGGAGACCTTCTTGAGTGCGGGACGCCCCGCCGCCGCGAACAGAATCCGGAGCTGGTCGGCGAACACCTGCCGCGGCTCAGCCTCGGTTCGCTCGTCCGCCGGTTCCATCTCCCGCATCCTCCCTGCTCCGCACCCCTCGAGAGCCCGGATCGTCCGCTGCGGAAAAACTCCTCACCAGCCCTGACCTGGGATGATATCGCGAGCGGCACGCGAACCGGTTGGTCGCCCCGGATATACCCGACAGAGTTGTTCCCGAGCGGGAAGACCCCGCGACGCGCTGCACCTCCGCACCGGCCGGAACCCGACGAGGGGTGGTTCCGCCCGAGGCGGAGGGAATGCAGCGCGCGACCCGAACCGAGGGATCGTGTACAAGCTCGTCGACCGGATCGTCAACGGCGTTCCGCCCACGTTGGTCGCGGCCCTGATCGTGGCCGTCGCCGTGTTGCTGATCGTCGCGCTCTCCTCGGCCGCGCCGTAGCGACGGCCGGCCGCGCCTACCGGGCCGGCGTGCTGCTGCCCTTCTCGCCGAGCAGGTACGGATCGCGGGCGAGGTACTCCTTCGTCTCGCGGGCGATGAGACCCGAGAGGACGAGCAGGCCCACCAGGTTGGGCAGTGCCATCAGCCCGTTCATCACATCGGAGAAGTTCCACACCACCTCGAGCTCGGTGGTGGCGCCGACGTAGACGACGAGCACGAAGATCGCCCGGTACGGGAGGACGCCGCCCCGGCCGACGAGGCGTTCGACGCAGCGGTCGCCGTAGTACGACCACCCGAGGATCGTCGAGAAGGCGAAGAACACCACGGAGATCGTGACGATCCAGCTGCCCCAGTCGCCGCCGAGGCCGTCCGAGAAGGCGAGCGAGGTCATTGCCGCGCCCTGCTCGCCGGACTTCCAGGCGCCGGTGGTGATGATGACCATGCCCGTGAAGGTCACGACGATGATCGTGTCGATGAACGTTTGGGTCATCGACACGAGGCCCTGCCGCACCGGATGGGTGGTCTGCGCCGCGGCGGCGGCGATTGCGGCGCTGCCCATGCCGGACTCGTTGGAGAAGATGCCGCGGGCCACGCCGTAGCGCAGGGCGATCATGAACACCGAGCCGATGAAGCCGCCGGTCGCGGCGGTTCCGGTGAATGCGTCGGAGAACACCAGGGCGAACGCCTGCGGGATATCGGTGATGTTGACCGCGAGGACGATGATCCCGGCGCCGACGTACAGCAGGATCATCGCGGGCACGAACCCGGCGGTGACCTTGCCGATGGACTTGATGCCGCCGAGCAGCACCGCGGCGGCGAGCACCGTCATGACTATGCCGGACAACCAGGTGGGCACCCCGAAGGTGGAGTCCATCTGGGTGGCGACGGTGTTGGCCTGCGTCATGTTGCCGATGCCGAAGCTGGCGAGCACGGCGAACACCGCGAACATCAGGCTCAGCGCCAGGCCGAACTTGTTGGGGATGGCGCGGGCCAGGTAGTACTGCGGGCCGCCGGACTGCTCGCCCTTGGCGTCGGTGACGCGGTACTTGACGCCGAGGAACGCCTCCGAATACTTGCTGGCCATGCCGACGAGACCGGTGACCCACATCCAGAACAGGGCGCCCGGGCCGCCGAAGTAGATGGCAGTGGCGACACCGGCGATGTTGCCGACGCCCACGGTGGCGGCCAGCGCGGTCGTCAGCGCCTGGTACTGGGAGATGTCACCCTCGGTGGCGTCCGGGTCCTTGCGGATGATCAGCCCGAGCCGCAGGGCCGGCCACAGCTTGCGGAACTGCACGCCCCGCAGCCGCACCGTCAGGATCACGCCGGTGCCCAGCAGCAGCGGTATGAGCAAGTACGGCCCCCACACCACCGACGCGACCTCGACGAGGAATTCGTTCACCGACTCCATCCGTACCTCCTGCTGCGCGGTAAGGGGCAGAGTCTACGACGACGGCTCGTCCTGCCGCGCGGCCAGTACCGCGTCGTACAGCTCGCGTTTGGACACCCCGGACGTCGCCACCTGCGCGCACGCGTCCTTCAGCCGCACCCCGTCCGACACCAGCCGTTCCACCTCGTCGACCAGCTCGGCCGGCTCCGCGATCTGCGCCGACGCGCCCTCGAGCACGACGGTGATCTCGCCGCGCGCCCCGTCGGCCGCCCACCGCGCCAGCTCGGCGAGCGTGCCGCGACGCACCTCCTCGTAGGTCTTGGTCAGCTCCCGGCACACCGCGGCGCGCCGCTGCCCGCCGAGCACGTCGACGGCGTCGGCGAGGCACGCGGCGAGGCGATGCGGGGCCTCGAAGAACACCACCGCGCGCGGCTCGGCGGCGAGGGTCTGCAGCCAGGCGCGACGGGCGCCGGCCTTGCGCGGTGGGAAGCCTTCGAAGCAGAACCGCTCGACCGGCAGCGCGGACAGCGCGAGTGCGGTGGTCACCGCGGACGGGCCGGGCAGGCACGTGACGGGCAGCCCGGCCGCGACGCACGCCGACACCAGGCGGTAGCCGGGGTCGCTGACGGACGGCATGCCGGCGTCGGTGACCAGCAGCACCGTCTTGCCGGCCTCGACGTCGGCGACCAACGCCGGCGTCCGGGCGGCCTCCACCTGGTCGTAGAAGCTGACCACCCGTCCGGTGACGGTGACCCCCAGCGCGGCGGCGAGCGCCCTGGTACGACGGGTGTCCTCGGCCGCGACGACGTCGGCGCTGCCGAGCGCGTCGCGGAGCCGTTTCGAGGCGTCGCCGATGTCGCCCATGGGGGTGGCGGCGAGCACGAGCCGGCCCTGTCCCGGATTGTCTGCCTGCATGCGTCTCAGCCTACGATCGGGGCGTGACCGTGACGGACGAGCGCCCTGCCGTGGCATCGGACCGCCGCCGGATGAACAGCCCGGGCCCGACGGTGCCCGCACCGGATTTCGGTCCGGTCGACCGCGGCCGGGGCTGGGTGGTGACGCTGTTCGTCACCGCGATCGCGGCGATCACCCGGTTCACGATGCTGCACTACCCCACCGACGCGAAGACGCCGGTGTTCGACGAGAAGCACTACGCCCCGCAGGGCTGGCAGGTGCTCACCGGCGGCGGGATCGAGGACAACCCCGGGTACGGCCTCGTCGTGCACCCGCCCGTGGGCAAGCAGCTCATCGCGCTCGGCGAGGCGCTGTTCGGTTACAACGGGTGGGGGTGGCGGTTCTCCGCCGCCGTCGCCGGGACGCTGCTGGTCCTGCTGGTGGTGCGGATCGTGCGGCGGCTGACCCGCTCGACCCTGCTCGGCGGCCTGGCGGGGATCCTGCTGATCGCCGACGGCGTCACGTTCGTCTCGTCGCGCCTCGGGATGCTGGACATCTTCCTGGCGCTGTTCGCGGTCGCCGCGTTCGGGTGCCTGATCGTCGACCGGGACGAGATGCGGGAACGCATGGCGCGCGTGCACGCCGAGGGACGCATCGCCGACACGGTGTGGGGTCCCCGGCTGGGCGTGCGGTGGTGGCGGTTCGGAGCCGGCGTGCTGCTGGGTCTGGCGGTGGGCACCAAGTGGTCGGGGCTGTATCTGATCGCCTTCTTCGGGCTGATGTCGGTGGCGTTCGACGTCGCCGCCCGCCGGGCCTACGGCGTGCAACGGCCGTGGCTCGGCACCGGGCTGCGCGACGTCGGTCCGGCGCTGTACGCGCTGGTGGTGGTGCCGCTCGGGGTGTACCTGGCGACGTTCTGGGCGTGGTTCGCCGGCGAGACCGGGGTGTACCGGCACGCGGTGGGTCGTCAGATCGGCACGGACGGGGCGTTCGCATTCGTGCCGGACGCCCTGCGGTCGCTGTGGTATTACAGCGCCTCCGTGCTCGAGTTCCACTCGGGGCTGACGAACTCGGCCGGCAACCTGCATCCCTGGGAGTCCAAGCCGTGGACGTGGCCGATGGGGTTGCGCCCGATGCTGTACTACTTCGCCGACGGCGAGCAGATCCGTGGGTGCGGCGGCGAGCAGTGCGTCAAGGCGGTCATGCTGGTGGGCACCCCGGCGATGTGGTGGCTGGCGCTGCCGATGCTCGCGTGGGGTGGGTGGCAGCTGCTGGTGCGGCGGGACTGGCGGTGGGCCGCGGTGCTCACCGGTTACACGGCGACGTTGCTGCCGTGGTTCGCGACGCTCGACCGGCAGATGTACTACTTCTACGCGGTCCCGCTCGCGCCCTTCCTGGTCATGGGGCTGGCGCTGGTGCTCGGCGACGTCCTCGGCTCGCCGCGGGCCTCGGCCGAGCGACGCTCGACCGGCCTGCTGGTCGTGTGCCTCTACGTCGGCCTGGTGGTGGCGAACTTCGTGTGGCTGTGGCCGATCCTCACCGCAGCGCCGATCACCGTGGAGACGTGGCAGCAGCAGCTGTGGCTGCCGAGCTGGCGGTGACGTCCGGCGGCGCGGCCCGCACGCCGACGGTCCGCTCGCGCTCGACGATGTCGACGATCGCGTAGCCGCAGCGCGAGAGCAGCGCGCTGATCCGCATGGACACCGGTCCGAGGGCGAGGCCGGGCGGCGGTTCGTCGAACACCCACAACTCGCCGGCGGGTCGCAGCAGCGATGCGACGGCCGTCGGCGCGGCCGGGTCCTCGCTGCGGAAACCGGGGACGTTGACGGCGAAGACCAGGTCGAACGATCCCGGCAGGTCGACGCCGGGGAATTCGCCGACGCGCAGTTCGGCGAGCCCGGCGTCGACTCCGTCCCGGTTGCGGCGACGAGCCCGATCGATCTGCGTGGCCGAGCGGTCCACCCCGACGACCCGGCCGCGGCGGCGCAGCCGCTCGCACACGAGCGCGACGGCGACACCCCCACCGCAGCCGATCTCGAGCACGTCGCTGCCCGGCTGCGGGTCCATGGCCTCGACCGCGAACGCGATCCGCGCCGGCACGGCACTACTCATTCGACGTCCGTTCTTCTCCGCGCCGCGCCGGGGACCGGTACTCGGCGCGGCGCAGCAACCGCCGACCGCGTGGGGACACCAGTGGGTCCCGCGACAGGTCCCGGTACAAGGACACGCACAGACCCACCATGACGAGCACGAACGGCGCCGCCGCGATGATCGTCATGGTCTGCAAGGCGGTGAGGGCATCGGCACCGCCCGTCCACAGGAGCAGGGCGGCGACGCCGCCGGTGAGCACGCCCCAGAACACCACGACCCGACGGTGCGGGGAGAGTGTGCCGCGCTGGGACAGGGTGCCCATCACGATCGATGCGGCGTCGGCCCCCGAGACGAAGAAGATGGCCACGAGCACCATCACGACGGCGGCCGAAATCGTGAACAGCGGCAGATTGTCGAGCATGCCGAACAACTGCGCCTCGGTCGTGCCGACGTCGGCCAGGCCGAGGCCGTCGCGCTGCTCGCCGATGGCCGCACCACCGAACACCGCGAACCACACCAGGCTCACCGTGCTGGGAACGACGATGACCCCTACGACGAACTGGCGGACCGTGCGGCCACGGCTGATGCGGGCCAGGAACATCCCGACGAACGGCGTCCACGAGATCCACCATGCCCAGTAGAAGACGGTCCACGCGGAGAGCCACTCGGCGACCTCGGGGCTCGACGCCGCGGTACGAGCGGACATGCGGGCCAGATCGGCGGCATAGGCGCCGAGAGTGGTGGGTACGAGATTCAGGATCAGCACGGTGGGACCGACCACGAAGACGAACGCGGCGAGCGCGAGCGCGAGCACCATGTTGATGTTGGACAGCCACTGGATGCCACGAGCCACACCGGACACCGCGGAGGCGACGAAGGCTGCTGTGAGCAGCGCGATGATCGCCACGAGCAGCAGCACCCCCGTCTCCTCGAGCCAACCGGTCACCGCGAAGCCGGACCCGATCTGCAGGGCCCCGAGGCCGAGCGAGGCAGCAGTGCCGAACAGCGTGGCGAACAGGGCGAGGATGTCGATGACCTTCCCGGCGGGTCCCTCGGCGCGGCGGCCGAGCAGCGGCAGGAAGGCGGAACTGATCAGCTGCTTACGCCCCTTGCGGTAGGTGCCGTAGGCGATGGCCAGACCCACCACGGCATAGATCGACCACGGGTGCAGGCTCCAGTGGAACATCGTCGTCGCCATCGCCGGTCCCACGCCCCCGGCTGTGCCCGGCGGCGGGGTCACGAAATGGGCCAGGGGCTCGGCGACACCGAAGAACATCAGGCCGATGCCCATACCGGCGCTGAACATCATCGCAATCCAGCTGACGGTGCGGAACTCCGGCACCTCGTCGTCCTTGCCGAGCGGGATCCGTCCGAACCGGCTCAGGGCCAGCCAGATCGAGAAGACCACGAAACCCGACGCGGTGAGCACGAACAGCCACCCCAGGTTGACCACCAGCCAGTCCAGTACCGCCCCCGTCACGGCGGCGAAATTGTCCGGTGCGAGCAGCCCCCAGACGACGATCGACACCACGATCAGGGCCGTCGGGACGAACACGGCCGGATCGATCACCGGTGCGGTCCGTCGGCGCAGCCCTCCCGGGCGAACCGAAACGAGCCGGCCACGCCGAGCGTCGTGCGGATCCGTCGGTTCGTCCGAAAGGCCCATGATGTAAACCTCGTCCACTTCTCTGCGGAGCGCAACCGTCACCGCTCCGGGGGAAGTCGGACGAGTCACGCGCCCCGCAGCGCCGCGACGACGAATTCGAGCACCTCGTCGTCGGACATGCCGAGGGTGCGCAATTCGCGGACGTAGCCGGTGGCGGCGCGCTGGGCGAGCGTGCGGGTGGGGTCACCGGACTCGGCGACGAACGTGCCCGCCCGGCCCCGCGTCTCGATGATGCCGAGATGCTCGAGCTCCCGGTAGGTCTTGGCCACGGTGTTCGGGGCGATGCCGAGGTGTTCGGCCAGCCCACGGACGGTGGGAAGCTTGGTGCCGGCGATCAGCTCGTCGCGCCGCACCATCGTGACGATCCGCTGGCGCAGCTGCTCGTACGGCGGGACCGGCGAGTCGGGGTCGATGACGATGTCGAGCATCGGGGCGTCCTCAGGTGGGCAGGTGGTGCGTCGAGGCTAACAGTGCGGGCCGACCGTCCCCGACTGCGCCGCGGGGGCCGCCTCAGACCCGCGCCCTGTCCTCGTCGGCGTCCGCGGCCCGGGTGTAGCTGCCGGTCTCGAGCAGGTCGCGGATCTGGATCAGCAGGTCGGTCTCGCTCAGCGGCTTGTCGCCCTCCTCCTTGGGGGCGAACCGGGCCTTGGCGGTGTTCACCGGCAGGATCAGCACGAAGTAGACGACCGCGGCGATCAGCAGGAAGTTGATCACCGCCGACACCACGGCACCGATGTTGACGAACGTCTCCGGGCTCGAGGTGATCTGGAATCCCCAGCCGTACTCGTTCGCGCCGCCCACCGAGGCCACGAGCGGGTTGACGATGTGGTTGGTGAAGGCGGTGACGATGGCCGTGAACGCGGCCCCGACGACCACCGCGACGGCGAGCTCGACCACGTTCCCGCGCAGCAGAAAATCCCGGAATCCCTTCAGCACGACACCTCTCCTGTCCTTCACCGACGCCGGACGATGGTAGAGACCGGCCGCGCCGCACTCAACCGGAGCGGGTGCGGCACGGCAGAATGTGGCCATGGCAACGACCGCGACGATCTACCACAACCCCCGGTGCAGCACGTCCCGCAACACCCTGAAGGTGCTGCAGGAGGCGGGCCTCGAGCCGACCGTCGTCAAGTACCTCGAGACCCCGCCGTCGCGCGACGGGCTGCGCAAGCTGCTCGACGACGCCGGACTCGTGCCGAGCCAGGCGATCCGGCGGAAGGAGGCACTGTTCGCGGAGCTGAACCTGGCGGACGCCTCCGAGGACGAGCTGCTCGACGCGATGGTGAAGCACCCGATCCTCATCGAGCGGCCGATCGTGGTCACCGACAAGGGCACCGTGCTCGCCCGCCCGGTGGAGAAGGTGCGCGAGATCCTCTAGGGTCCGGCCGCTCGCCCGCGCCGGACGCGCCGGTCAGCCGCGGGCGAGCGGGCAGGACATGCAGCGCGGCCCGCCGCGTCCGGAGCCCAGTTCGGACCCGGCGATCCGCAGCACCTCGATGCCCGCGTCCTCGAGGCGGGTGTTGGTCTCGATGTTGCGTTCGTAGGCGACCACCACGCCGGGCGCGAGGGCGAGGGTGTTGTTGCCGTCGTCCCACTGTTCACGCTCGGCGACGACCGGATCGAGGCCGGTGTCGATGACGCGGAGCTTCTCGATGCCCATCGCGTCGGCGGCCGCCTCGAGGAACCCGCGCGGCCCGCCGATCCGGACGTCGCCGTTCTCCCGGCGCAGAGTGAAGGCCTGCAACGTTTCCCGCACCGCGGGGTACATCACCACGGCGTCGACGTCCACCATGGTGCACACGGTGTCCAGATGCATCGAGGCCCGCTGCTGCGCGATCGGCACCGCCAGCACGGTGTGCGCGAGACCGTCCTCGAAGACGCTGCGCGCCAACGCTTCCGCACCCGCCGGTGTCGTGCGCTCCCCCACGCCCACGGCCACGACTCCCGGGCCGAGCAGCAGCACGTCGCCGCCCTCGACCGGCGCCGTGTGCGATTCGTAGGCGCGGCGCACCCCCAGGAACCGCGGGTGGAACGCGTAGATCAGATCAGTGATCGAGGCCTCCCGGCGCCGGGCCGGCAGTGCCAGGGTGGGGATCGCGACCCGCGGGCCGATCCAGAACGACGAGTCGCGGGTGAACAGCAGGTTCGGCAGCGGCTCGATCACGAAGTCGGCTCCGTGATGCATCAACCGCACCAGCGACGGCGCGGCTCCGAGGCCCGCGACGGGTAGTTCGTCGAACGTCATGCCCGCGACGAGGACGCGGGTGAGATCCGCGGCGGACATCGCGCGCAGGTGCGCGGCGAGTTCCTGCGCCAGCCCGTGCCCGAGCCGGCGCGGATCCACCGCGGACGACACCCCCTGGACGCGGGCGGCCCCGCTGACCTCGAGGGTCTCGGTGAGCAGGTCGGACAGGAGCAGCACCTCCACCCCCCGCCCGCGCAGCAGGTCGACGAACGCGTCGTGTTCCTCCTGCGCCCGCGCCACCCACGGCAACGCGTCGAACAGCAGCTGGTCGTTGTTGCGGGGAGTCAGGCGTTCGAGCTCCGCGCCCGGCCGGTGCATCAGCACCGCCCGCAGCGACCCCACCTCGGAATCCACACCCAGCTGAGCGTTCATGAATAAGACCGTAATGCCGCGGCCCGCCGCGCGGCGCGCCGAAACTCCGCGAAGCCGGCCGGGCGCCCGCCCGGCGATGGCAGGATCGACGGTGCCCGACGACCGAGGAGACCCACATGACCGACACCGGCCCGCTCGGTGATCTCGCCGCCTTCGCCGGCCGCTGGGTGGGCGGCGGCGAAGGCCACTACCCCACCATCGAGGACTTCACCTACAACGAGACCATCGAGTTCACCCCCACCCCGGGCAAGCCGTTCCTGATGTACGTCAGCCGCACGAAGAACCCGGGCACCGGTCAGCCGATGCACACCGAGAACGGATACCTCCGTCTCGCCGATCACGAGGTGGAGCTGCTCGTCTCCCAGCCGACCGGGTTCGTGGAGATCCAGCGGTCGCGGCTCACCCACGGCGTCCTCGACTTCACCACCGTGCACCTCGAGCGCTCTCCCCACGCGAAGCCGGTGCACGAGCTGCGGCGGCGGTTCGTCCTCGACGGCGACGAACTGTCCTACGACCTGTGGATGGCGCACGCCCAGACCCCGCTCACCCACCACCTGCACGCCCGGCTGCGACGCGCCGGATAACCGTTCACAGCAGGCCGCGCTCGCGCGCCGCCGCGACCGCCGCGGTGCGCGAATCCACGCCCAGCTTCGAGAAGGCATGCACCAGATGGGACTTGACGGTGGCCTCGCTCACGAACAGTTCCTTGGCGACGGCCCGGTTGGAGAGCCCCCGCGCCACCGCGCCGAGCACCTCGATCTCGCGGGCGCTCAGCTCCACCCGCGGCGTCTGCATGCTGCGGTAGAGCCGTTGCGCCACACCGGGATCCAGCACGGTTTCGCCCCGGGCGGCCCGGGCCACCGCGTCGACGAGCACGGCCGGGTCGGCGTCCTTGAGCAGATACCCGGCCGCCCCCGCCTCGACCGCGCGCAGGATGTCGGAGTCGGTGTCGTAGGTGGTCAGCACCAGCACCTTCGGCGGATCCGGCGCGGAAGCCAGTTCGGCCGTCGCCTGCGCCCCGTCCATCCCGGGCCCGAGCCGCAGGTCCATCAGCACCACGTCCGGGCGGTGCGCCGCGTTCTGCGCGACGGCCTCCCGACCGGACGCAGCCTCGGCCACCACCTCGAGCCCGGGCTCCGACGCGAGGAGGGCACGCAGCCCCGCCCGCACAACGGGATGGTCGTCGACGAGCAGTATCCGGATCACGGCAGCACCCGCACGGGAAGCGTTGCCGCCACGGCGGTTCCGTCGCCCGGCGCCGACTCGAGGAACACCGTGCCGCCCAGCTCGGCGAGCCGCTCCCGCATGGCGGTGAGCCCGAACCCACCGCCCGAACCCGCGTCGCGGACGTCGAAGCCGACGCCGTCGTCGACCACGTCGAGCCGGACCTCGTCCGGGGTGTAGGCGAGGGTGACCCGCACGCGGCGCGCGTGGGCGTGCAGCCGGACGTTCGCCAGCGCGCTCTGCGCCACCCGCAGCAGCGCGACGTCGAATCCCGTGGGCAGCGGCAACGGTTCGCCGTCCACGCGCAGTTCCGCGTCGATGCCGGTGTCGGCACGCAACCGGTCCAGGATGCGGCCGAGGGCCGCCGCGAGCGGCGCATCGTCGAGATCGGACGGTCGCAGCTTGTCGACGACCCGGCGGGCCTCGACGAGATTGCGCCGTGCCGTCTCCTCGATCCGGCCGAGCAGCGCCGCGGTGTCGTCGCCGGCCCGCAGCCCGGCGCGGGCGAGCAGCAGGATCGACGAGAAGCCCTGGGCGAGGGTGTCGTGGATGTCGCGGGCCAGCCGGGCCCGCTCGGCGGTGGCACCGGTCTCCCGCTGCAACCGCACCAGCTCGTCCTGGGCGTCGAGCAGTTCGCGGTGTGCCTCGGTGAGCTCGGCGAGCAGCGCGTCGCGCTGCTCGGCGTCGCGCACGAGCTGCCGGTAGATCAGGGCCGTGCCGGACGCGACGAGCGCCCCGAACAACGGGCCGACGACGGCGGCCGTGGCGTTGGCCGTGCCGTGGCCCAGGCTCGCGGCGATCGCGACCGCCGTCAGAGCCGCCGTCGCGGCGAACGCGGCGATCGTGGGCAGCAGGTGGAAGCACAGGAAGAACAGCGCGAAGGCGAGCCACACGAAATCCGGTGCGAGCACCACCAGCGCCAGCCAGCCGGCCAGCAGCACCGCCAGCCAGATCCCGCCGCGGGACCCGCGCCGGGCGAACCACAGCCCCGAGATGTACCAGGCGAATTCGGCGCCCGCGAGGACCAGCACCCCCGGGGTGCCGCCGCCGCGCAGCACCCCGACGAGCAGCAGCAGTACGAACAGCGCGTGCTGGCCCAGCTGCATCGCACGCAGCACCGGGACCGTCCCCTCGGGGCGGTGCTGTCGGGCGGTCTGCATTTCACCGACGCTAACACCGCCGCGCACGCCGCCGCCTCCCACTTTCGATTGATCCGGGAACCCATCCACCGAGCGATGCGCCGGCATCGCCGCACCGGGCACCGTGGAACTCATGTTCCTCGCACTGCGCGATCTGCGCTTCGCCACGGGGCGCTTCGCCGTCATGTCGGCGGTGCTCGTCCTGGTCTCGTTTCTCGTCGTCATGCTCTCCGGCCTCACCGCGGGCCTGGGCAACCAGTCGATCGCCGCGATCCGCGGCATCGGCGCCGATCACTTCGCCCTCGACGGCGGTGACGCCGATCCGTCCGACCTGTCGTTCGGGGAGTCCACCGTCACGGACGCGCAGCGCACCGCCCTCGCCGCGCAACCCGGCGTGACCGACACCGCCGTGCTCGGCGTTGCCCCCGGACGCGTCGGTGCGGGCGGGCGCGAGGTGATGGCGGCACTGTTCGGGGTCGCTCCCGGTTCCTTCGCGGCACCGGCGGCCCTGCGCCCGGCGACGGCGGCGGTCGACGCGCAACTCGCCACCGACAACGGCTGGACGCCGGGCACCGTCCTGACCGTCGGCGGGCGGGAGGTCACCCTCACCGCTCTCGTCGAGGGCTCCTACTACAGCCATCAGCCCGTGGTGTGGCTCGACCTCGGCACCTGGCGCGAACTCCCCGCGACGGCCGGCGCCGACGGGACGGTGATCGCGCTGCGGACCGGTCCCGGGTTCGACACGGCGGCGGCCGCGGCCGCGACCGGCACGAGCGTCCTCGACACGTCCGCGACCCTGAACACCGTCGGCTCGTACACCTCCGAACGCGGGTCGCTGCTGCTGATGCAGGGCATGCTGCTCGTCGTCGGCGCCCTCGTCGTGGGTGCGTTCTTCACGGTGTGGACGGTCCAGCGCAGCCGGGACATCGCGGTGCTGCGCGCGGTCGGCGCCTCCACCTCCTACCTGCTGCGCGACGCCCTCGGACAGGCCGCGGTGGTGCTCGTGCTCGGCACCGGCCTGGGCACCGTCGCCGCGACAGCCGCGGGAGCGGCCGCAGCCACCGTCGTGCCGTTCACGCTGAGCGCGGCCACGACCGTGCTGCCGTTCGTCGCGCTGGTCGGGGTCGGCCTCCTCGGGGCCGCGGCGGCCGTCGCACGCATCGGCTCCGTCGACCCGCTCACCGCGCTCGCCGCGGCCCACTGAGCTGTTCGAGACACCGACGCTGTTCGAAAGACACCGACTCGTTCGAGAAAGGCACCACCATGAGCGTGCGGCTCACCGACATCGTCCTCACCTATCCCGACGGCGACGCCACGCTGCGCGTCCTCGACGGCCTGGACTTCCACGCCGAGCCCGGCGAGACGGTCGCCGTCACCGGTCCGTCCGGATCCGGCAAGTCGAGCCTGCTGGCCGTCGCGGGGCTGCTCACCGTGCCCGACTCCGGGCGGGTCGTCCTCGACGGCGTGGACACCACGGGCCTCGACGCGGCGGCCCGCACGCGGCTGCGGCGCGAACGGATCGGCTTCGTGTTCCAGCAGGCGAATCTGCTTCCCTCGCTGACCGCCACCGAACAGCTCTCGCTGATCGCGCACCTGAGCGGGCGCCGGCTCGACCGGGCCCGCGCCCGCGACCTGCTCGCCGCGGTGGGCCTGACGCAGCAGGCCGACCGCCGCCCGCACCAGCTCTCCGGCGGGCAGCGGCAGCGGGTCGCGATCGCCCGGAGCCTGGTCAACGATCCGGCGGTGCTGCTGGTCGACGAGCCGACTTCGGCGCTGGACGCCGAGCGCAGCCGGGAGATCGTCGAGCTGCTCGAACGGATGGCACGCGAACGCGACGTCGCCGTCGTGATGGTCACGCACGATCGGGAGGCGCTGCGGGCGGGAACACGGCTGCGCGAGTTCGCCCTCGACAAGACGCCCGCCTGAGCGTCACCGGCGGGTACGCACCGCCTCGAGCGTGCGGGAGAAGTAGTTGTTGGCGAGCTGCATCACCACGTTGTACGGAGGCGCGAACTTGCGGGCCCACCAGTAACCGAAGCGCACGTCGAACGACGTGTACACCAGGAAACGGTTCTTCCGGATCCCGGCGAGGATGCACCCGGCGACCTTCTCCGGCGACGCGGCGTGCCGCTCGAACCGCGAGGTGAGCTTTCGGGCGGTCGGATGGTCGCGGTCCACGCCGACGATCTGCACCGAGTTCACCAGCGGGGTACGCACGGCGCCGGGCACGACGAGCGAGACCCCGATGCGGTGCCGGTGCAGGTCGAAGCGCAGCACCTCGGAGACCCCGCGCAGGCCGAACTTGCTCGCGCTGTACGCCGCGTGCCACGGCAGGGCCAGCAGGCCCGCCGCGGAGGAGACGTTGACGAGGTGCCCGCCGCGGCCGGCCTCGATCATGGGGGGCACGAAGTTCTCGATGACGTGGATCGGGCCCATCAGGTTGACGTCGACCATCTGCTTCCAGTGGCGGTGCTCGAGGGCGTCGACCGTGCCCCACACCGACGTTCCGGCGACGTTGGCGACCACGTCGAGGGCGCCGGCGCGGTCGTGGACGTCGGCGGCGAAGGCGGTGACCGCGTCGTAGTCGGAGATGTCGAGGGCGGCGGCGTGCAGCACCGACCCACCCCCTTCGCGCACCGTCCGCACCGTGTCGTCGAGACCGTCGGCGGCGAGGTCGGTGAGCACCAGTTCGGCACCCTCCGCGGCGGCGGCCAGGGCCAGCGCCCGGCCGATGCCGCTGGCCGCCCCGGTCACGAGGAACTTCCGGCCCCGCAGGTCCTTGATCGCCATCTCCGCCCCCGATTCGTCGTGTGCGGGTCACCTTAGCGCGGCGCGATCCGCCGCGGCGCCGCGCGGGCGCCGCGGTGAGAGAGAGGGGCTGAGGGCGTATGGGACCGCCGGCCGCGCGCTCGACAGTGCGTGTGCGCGACGAATGCGCGCGGGCGGCACCGATGCGCGCGGACGGCTCAGAGACGCTGGGCCATCTCCTCCTGGTACTTGCGGATCGTCTCCTCGATGCCGTCGGCGTCGGCCTCGCGCCCTTCGCTGCGGGCGCTGTCGGCACGTTCGCGGAGCACTCGAATAGCGCGCCGCAGTTCGTCGTCACTCATTCTGTGTTCCATGTCACACAGTCTCCCCGACCGCGGGCCGGTTCGGCCGGCAATCGGCGGCACGGCATCGACGACGAAGGGCGCCTCCCTGTCCGGGAGACGCCCTTCGGTGGTGGAGCTGAGGGGAATCGAACCCCTGACCTCTTCGATGCGAACGAAGCGCGCTACCAACTGCGCCACAGCCCCGCAGGTTCCGTTCGGAACCGCTCGCAAACTGTAGCAAACCAGCGAGCCGGAGACGAAATTGCGGTATCGGCACAGGTCACGGCGGCGGACAATCGACATGTGGATGCAGTGCGCCTCCGCGGGGAGCAGGCCCTGCGGGAGGGTCGGTGGGCCGCCGCGCTGGCCGACCTGACGTCGGTGGCGGCCGCGACCGACGATCCGGCGGCGTGGCTCGGCGTCGGCGAGGCGTCGTGGTGGCTCGGGCTCCTCGACGACAGCGTCGCCGCCTATCGCAGGGCCTACACGACGGCTCTCCGGATCGGCGACCGAGAGAGTGCGGTTCGCTGCGCGGCGTGGCTGAGCATCAGCTACACGTCCGATTTCGGCAACCGGTCGGTGGCCCACGGTTGGGTCCGCCGGGCGCAGCGACTGCTGCCCGAGGGCGCACCGGGCGCGTTGCACGCCCTGGTGTGGGTGGCACACGCCCACCGCCTGCTCCCGGACGCCGCAGCGGCCGGACCGTGGGCGGCGCGCGCCCTGGACGCCGCACACCGATGCGGCGACCGGGATCTCGAACTGGTGGCACTCGCCCAGTCCGGTCACGTGGCTGTGGCCCGGGGCGACCTGGAACCCGGATTCGCGCTGCTGGACGAGGCCGCGGCGGCCGCTCTGGGCGATGCGGACCGCCGATTCGACACCGTCGTGTTCGTCTGCTGCGACATGCTGGGCGCGTGTGCGCTCGCCGGCGACACCCGTCGCGCCGACGAGTGGTGCCGCGTCGCCGAGGACTTCACCTCCCGCTGGGGGTGTCCCTTCCTGTACGTCGAGTGCCGCACCCTCTACGGGGCATTGCTGCTCACCGCGGGCCGTTGGGCGGAGGCGGACCGGCTCCTGACGGCGGTTCTCACGCTCGACGAGAAGGTCTGCCCCGCCGTCCACGCGCGCGCCGTCGCGGCCCTCGCCACGCTCCGGGTCCGGCAGGGGCGGCTCGACGAGGCCCGGGCGATGCTGGACCGATCCCGCCGCCCGACCACGGAATTGGACACCGCCCGCGCCGAGGTCGCCCTCGCCGACGGCGATCCCGCAACCGCCCGGCGGCTGCTCGAACGTCACGGCACCACGTCCCTGCTGTGTGCCCGGGCCCAGGCGGCCACGGGCGACCTGAACGCGGCGACGACCACCGCGGCGGCGCTCGATCCCGACGGTCCCGAGGCGGTGGAGGCGTCGGCGCTGACTGCCGCGGCGCAGGGCTGCGTGGCGGCCGCGGTCGATGCCTTCGAGACGGCCGCCGCTCGCTGGGCGGACCGCTCGGCGCCGTTCGAGGAGGCCCGATGCCTGCTCGAACTGGCCGCGTCGGCGATGAACGACGATCCTGTCCTCGCGACCGCACGCGGGCGAACGGCGGTGACGATCTTCCGGGAACTCGGAGCCGTCGCCGCCGCGGACCGTTCCGCGGCCCTGTTGCGGCGTCTCGGGGTGCGCGGCGCCGGCATCCGCGCCACCACTCGCGCCGGCCCGGATCTCGACAGCGGCCTCACCGCCCGCGAACGCGAAGTACTGGACCTGCTCGCGAGGGGTTTGACGAATCCGGAGATCGCCGGCCGGCTGTTCGTCTCCCGCAAGACGGTGGCGCACCACGTGAGCCACATCCTCCGCAAGCTCGGCGTGCGGAACCGCTCGGAGGCCGCCGCGTATGCCGCCGCCCACCCGGAAGATGGGTCACCTGCCCGATGCGCGGCACCCGGGCGCGGCGCCATCCTCGGTGTATGACGAACACAAGCGAGAACTTCGGGATTTCACCGGCGGCCGCGGAGGTGTACGAGTCACGCTTCGTACCCGCGATCTTCGCGCAGTGGGCGCCACGGCTGCTGGACCAGGCTGCGATCACGACGGGCACGCGGGTGCTGGACGTGGCATGCGGAACCGGGATCGTCGCGCGCGTAGCCGCCGACCGGGTAGGCCCGTCGGGACGGGTGGTCGGTGTCGATGCCAGTGAGGCCATGCTGGCGGTGGCACGTCGGTTGCGTCCCGACCTCGAATGGCACCGGGGTGACGCCGGCGCGCTGCCGTTCGCGGACGGTTCGTTCGATGCGGCGCTGTGCCAGATGGCGCTGATGTTCTTTCCCGATCGTGCACGGGCGCTGCGCGAGATGCGCCGCGTGGCGACGGAGATGGTCGCCGTGTGTGTGCCGGCCGCGTTGGACGAGCAGCCGGCATACCGAGACTTCGTCGACGTCGCGGTGCGGCACGCCGGCCCGCCCGCGGCATCCCTCCTGGGCACCTACTGGAGTTGTGGGGACCGCGACGAACTACGGGGATGGTTCCGCGACGCCGGACTCACCGTCGATCGGTTCACCACGCACACCGGAAGCGCGCGGTTCCCGTCCGTGGATGCGATGGTGGCGACCGAGGTCGAGGGCAGCCCGTTGATCGAACGGCTCGACGCCGGAACGTACGAGGCGATCACCTCGGAGGCCCGAACGGTGCTGGCCCGGTTCACCGACCCGGACGGCTCGGTGTCGGCGCCTCTCGTGGCGCACATCGTCACCGCGCGCTGAATACGCCCTCGCTCCGAGCGAATGTATCGCCCGCTACCGCTGAGGAGATGAACGATACATTCGCTCGGCCCGAACGGATCGGTGACTACTCCCCGGAGGCCCGACGCACCGGGTAGTCGTCGGCGTCGTAACGGGGTTCGTACGTCTCGTGGGCGGGCTCGTCGTCCGTGTAGTGGTCCAGGTGCTCGAACACCGGGTCCTCGTCGTCCACCTCGAGCACCACCGCGCCGGGGCGTCGCAGCCGGGCCGGGACCAGCCGCAGCTCGTCGTCACTGTGTGACTCGACGCCGAGCCGCGAACGGTTCAGGCGCGCCATGCGACGGCGGCGGATCTCCTGCTCGACACGCACCTGGCGACGGAGGTAGATCAGGTAGCCGGCGAGGGCAGCCGTCGCCACCGTGCACAGCCACCACAGGGCCGACGAGACGATGAGGGCGAGGGCGGCGGTGATGATCGCGGCGAACAGCAGGCCGAGCACGGTGCGCTGCCGGAACTCGTAGCGCGCGGCCCGGGCCATGGCGTCGGCCTGCGGGTCGAATCCGCCGCGTCCGCGGCGCTGGGGCACGAACTCCCGGGCGGGAGCCCGGTCGGGACGCTCCTCGAAGTCGATGTCGGTGTCGTGGTCGGTGTCGAGCTGTGTGTCCATGCGGTCCTCCGCTGGGTGGCGGTGTCTGCGGTCGTCCACCGTGCGGGCGCGACCGGAGTCGTCGCCGGCTGTGGGACGGGCGGAATCCCGACTCGGACGCCAGTGGGGGTCGGTGCGATGACCGGCGGCCGGCCCGCGCGGGGCGAGTGGCTCGTCGTCACCTCGGTGCAGGACCCGGGTTGCGAGTGCGGCGTCGGTCGTCTGGCGAATACGGGGGCGCTTCGTGACCAGCATGGGCACCAGAACGAACAACCACACGGCAACCAGCCCGATCCACAGGAGCGAGTTCGGCATTTCGGCGGCCCTCCTCCCAGTTGTCGCCTACCAGTCCGTCGACGCCACTGACCCCGTCAGGTTAGCGGCCCCGAAGCCGTCACCCGGACAGAAACGCCGACTCAGATGACTACAGCTGTCACACGAGTCACGCGAATCATGTGACACTCTCTTCACTCTAGTCACAGGGATATAGGACCGTGTGGGTATTACTACGCAGCGATGCACGTAATCTGCGTTACAAGATCAGGCCCAGGTGGCCCGGCCGCCCCGGATCAGCACATCGGACACGCTTCCGGGGACCTCCTCGACCGTCATCGCGACCAGCAGATGGTCGCGGAACCGCCCGTCGACGTCGAGGTAGCGCCGCAGCAGGCCCTCCTCCCGGAAGCCGACGTTGCGCAGGACCGCGCGGCTCGCAACGTTCTCCGGCCGCACCGTGGCCTCCACCCGGTGCAGTCCGGCCGGCCCGAAGCAGTGGTCGAGCCCCAGCGCCACCGCCGCTGTCGCCACGCCCAGGCCGTTGACGTGCTTGGCCACCCAATACCCGATCCACGCCGACCGCAGCGCTCCGCGCACCACGTTGCCCACGGTGATCTGCCCGCAGAACTCGCCGTCGAGCTCGATCGCCATCGGCAGCATGTGGCCCCGGCGGGCCTCCGCCCGCAGGCTGCGGTACAGCCCCGGCCACACGGTGATGTGATGGCGCATCTCCCACGGCACGTCGCCGGTGGGTTCCCACGGCTCGAGATGCGCCCGGTCCCGGATCCGCAACCGGCTCCACGCCGCCGCGTCCCGCAGCCGGATCGGCCGCACCGTGACCAGGCCGCCGGCCACCCGCAGCGGGCCCAGCTCCGCCGGCCATCCCGGATGACGGGTCATCAGCCGCGCTGTCCGAGGAAGGCGACGTCCACCGGATCCCCGGTGCGCACCTCGGTCACCTCCGGCTCGATCAGCACCAGGCAGTTCGCCTCGGCCAGGGTCGCCAGCAGGTGCGACGACGCGCCCGCCGCCCCACCGAGCGCCTGGACCATGTACTCGCCGGTCGCCTCGTCGCGCATCAGCTGCCCCCGCAGGAATCCCTTGCGGTCCGGGATCGAGGTGATCGGCGTGACGGTGCGGGCGGTGACGACGCGGCGCATCGGCTGCCGGCGGCCGAGCGCGATACGGATCAGCGGCCGCACCATCACCTCGAACACGACCAGCGCGCTGACCGGGTTGCCCGGCAGCAGGAAGGTGGGCACCTCGTCGCGGCCGAGCTGGCCGAACCCCTGCACCGAACCGGGGTGCATCGCCACCCGCTCCACTTCGAGCTTGCCGAGGTCCGACAACGCCTCGCGCACGTCCTCGAGCGCGCCGCCACCGACGGCTCCCGCGACGACGACGATCTCGGAGCGGATCAGCTGGCCCTCGACGACCTCCCGCAGGCGCTTCGGGTCGGTGCTGGCGATTCCGACGCGGTTGACGTCCGCGCCGGCGTCGCGGGCGGCCGCCGCGAGCGCGTACGAGTTGACGTCGTACACCTGGCCGGGGCCCGGAGTGCGGTCCACGTCCACGAGTTCGCCGCCGATGGAGATCACCGAGAGCCGGGGACGCGGATGGACCAGCACCTTGTCGCGGCCGACCGCCGCGAGCAGCCCGACCTGGGCGGCCCCGATGATGGTGCCGGCCCGGACCGCGACGTCACCGGGCTGGACGTCGTCGCCGGCGCGGCGCACGTAGTCGCCGGTCCGGACGGGACGCAGGACCTTGATGCGCGCGCGGCCACCGTCGGTGCGGTCGAGCGGGAGGACGGCGTCGGCGAGGGTCGGCAGCGGCGCCCCGGTGTCCACCCGCACGGCCTGCCGTGGCTGCAGCCGGATCGGTTGACGCGAGCCGGCCGAGACCTCCCCCACCACGGGCAGGGTCAGCTCGATCGGCTCGCCGTCCTCGCCGGTCCGGTCGGTGCCCGCCCCCTGGACGTCGACGCTGCGGACCGCGTAACCGTCGATCGCGGCCTGGTCGAAGCCGGGCAGTGGCCGTTCGGTGACCACTTCCTCCGCGCAGAGCAGCCCCTGGGCCTCGGAGATGGCGACCCGGACCGGCCGTGGCGCCACCGCCGCCGCCGTGACCCTGGCCTGTTGATCCTCGACCGACCGCATACCGCTTCTCGTCCTCCCGACCTGTCGCGCCGTCAGTGCTTCAGGCGCTCGACCAGCCACTCCCGCAGGGAGGGGCCGTACTCCTCGCTGTTCAACGCAGAGTCAACCGCAGCGCGCAGATAGCCGCCGGGATTTCCGAGGTCGTGTCGAGTGCCGCGATGCACCACCACATGCACGGGGTGACCCTCCTCGATGAGCAGGGCGATCGCATCGGTGAGCTGCAGTTCGCCGCCCGCACCGGGGGTGATCCGGCGCAGCGCGTCGAAGATCGCTCGATCGAGCAGATAGCGGCCGGCAGCGGCGAAGGTGGACGGCGCATCCTCGGGCGCCGGCTTCTCGACCATGCCGACGACCTTCAGCACGTCCGGGTTGACGGCGTCGGGCACCTCCTCGACGTCGAAGACGCCGTAGGCGCTCACCTGGTCCTTGGGCACGTCGATCGCGCACAGCACCGTGCCGCCGCGCTTGGCACGCACCCGCTGCATGGTCTCGAGGACGCCGCGCGGCAGCACGAGGTCGTCCGGGAGCAGCACCGCGATGGAGTCCTCGTCCGGATCGAGGGCGACCTCGGCGCACGCGACGGCGTGCCCGAGCCCGAGCGGCTTCTCCTGCACCACCGACTCCACCTCGAGCAGGCCCGGCGCCTTGCGGACCTTCTCGAGCAGGTGGTACTTGCCGCTCTCCTTCAGCTTCGACTCGAGGACCAGGTCCTCGACGAAATGCGCGACGACGCCGTCCTTACCCGGAGCCGTCACGATCACCAGGCGCTCGGCACCCGAGTCCGCGGCCTCCCCCGCCACGAGCTCGATTCCGGGCGTGTCCACCACCGGAAGAAGTTCCTTCGGCACGGTCTTGGTCGCGGGCAGAAAGCGCGTACCGAGACCGGCTGCGGGAACCACCGCCGTCCGGAAGTGGCCGGCTTCACCGGTCGCTCTGTTCGTCATAAACACCCACCCTAACTTTCGGCTACCACCCGGTAGATACGTCAGATCCTAAGGTGGCGGATATGAGCGCACTCTCCAAGTCGGAATGGCGGGCCCGAATCGTTGCTGCGCGACGGGCCCGCAGCGACGGGGAGCGCCGCGGCGAGGACGACGCCCTCGCCGCGGCGGCACGGTCGCTGGCCCCCGCTAGGGCGACGGTCTGCGCGTACGTGCCGGTCGGTTCGGAACCCGGTGCGTTGTCCCTGCTCGACGCCCTGCGCGAGGCCGGAAACCGGGTGCTGCTCCCGCTCACCCGTCCGGACAGCACCCTGGACTGGGCGCAGTACACCGGCCCCGGCGCCCTCGCCCCCGCCGGGTACGGCCTGCTGGAACCCACCGGGCCGGCGCTGGGCCCGGAGGAGGTGCGACGGGCGCACACCGTGGTGGTGCCGGCGCTCGCAGTGGACGAGCGCGGCGTGCGGCTCGGTCGCGGGGCCGGCTTCTACGACCGGACCCTGCACCTCGCCGCCGCCGACGCCGTCCTGGTCGCGGTGGTCCGGGACGACGAACTCGTGCCGGAGCTGCCGGAGGATCCCCACGACATCCGGATGGGCTGGGCCCTGACCCCCGGCCGCGGCCTGGTGCCGCTGAACGGGTCGCGCGACACCGGGAATAGAGCACCCAGGTAGCCACGTTGGCACTGTCGGCTGTAGAGTGCTAATGCTGCGGTCGCCAACCAATTCGCGGAGGATCCACCGGTGCCCACTTACTCCTATGCCTGTACGTCCTGCGACAACCGATTCGACATCGTGCAGTCGTTCACCGACGACGCCCTGACGGAATGCAACGAGTGCTCGGGCAAGCTGCGCAAGCTGTTCAATTCGGTCGGCATCGTCTTCAAGGGCAGCGGCTTCTACCGCACCGACTCCCGCGGCGGAGGCAGCACCGCCAGCGAGCCGGCCAAGTCCGACTCGTCGTCCGGCAGTTCGTCGAGCACCTCGTCGTCGGACTCCTCGTCGTCGAGCACCTCGTCGGCCCCGGCCGCAGCCGCGAGCTGACACAGTTTCATCCACAGGCGGACGGTTCATCCACAGTCCGCCCGTGACCGGCACTTCACCGGGCCGGCGGGCACGGCCGAACTCGTAGGGTTCGGACCATGCCCGCCGGTCCGTTCTCGTTCCCGCCCCTGCGGAATCCGCTCGATCCCACCCTGCCCGACCGCCTCACGGCCCTGATACGGCCGGGCTGGGCGCGCACCGTCGCCGTCCGCCGCGCGATCGCGGCCGGTCTCGTCGGGGTCGCGGCGGTCTCCGCCGTCACCGGCGGCCCGTCGGGCGACCGGACCCCCACGGTCGTCGCCGCCCGCGACCTGCGGCCCGGGCAGACCCTCACCGCCGACGACGTCACCGTCGTCGAGCGCGACTCGTCCCAACTCCCGTCCGGGGCACTCACCGACCCCGCCGAGGCGATCGGCCACACCCTGGCCGGACCGGTGCCCGCCGGCGAAGCCCTCGTCGGGGTGCGGATGCTCGGGCCGCGGCTGGCGGCGTCCGCCACCGGCGACGCGGCGGCTCGGGTGGTCCCGGTGCGCCTGGCCGATCCCGGCGTCGGGGATCTGCTGCGCGAAGGCGACCTCGTCGACGTCCTCACCGTCGCCGAGGACGACCCCCCCTCGTCGGGTGCGGCGCCGGAGGTGCGGGTGCTGGCCACGGAGGCGACCGTCGTGCTGGCCCAGGGAACGGACCGGACGAGCGACCGCGGCGAGAAGGTGGTCCTGCTCGCCCTGCCGCCCGAGCCCGCGACGGCTGTGGCTGCTGCGTCGCTCGTGAGCGCGTTGACGGTGACCCTGCACTGATCCGGGCCGGGATCCGCATTCCGGACTTTGCGACATACCTACTGGTCTATGGTGCGACTGCGAGCATGACGACAAGACACGTCTAGGAGAAGCGCCATGTTGAAAGGCTTCAAGGACTTCCTGCTCCGCGGAAACGTACTCGACCTCGCTGTCGCGGTCGTCATCGGCACCGCGTTCACGGCCATCGTCACGGCCTTCACCAGCAACGTCATCGAACCCCTGATTGCCGCGCTCGGCGGCGACAACGAGATGGGCTGGGGCTTCCAGATCCTCGCGGACAATCCCGCCACGTTCGTCAACATCGGCGCGGTGGTGTCGGCGATCATCAATTTCGTCATCATCGCCGCCGTCGTCTACTTCGTGCTGATCGTCCCGGCGAACGCGGCCAAGAAGCGGTTCGCCACCGAGAGGGACGACACCAAGGCGAGCGCCGAGGATCTGCTCATCCAGATCCGCGACCTCCTCCAGGTGCAGTCCGGCCAGACCGGCGCACACGCCAAGCTGAGCCTCGAGGAGAGGGAACAGTAGGCGCAACCGTGCCACCGACGAAAAAGGTTGGGCCCGCTCGGAATTCCGAGCGGGCCCAACCCGTGTTCAGCCTGTCGGCAGGACGTCGTGTCAGACGGTCCAGGGCTTGCCGTAGGTGGTCACGTTGTCGCCGTTCGCGGTGATCACGCGGACGAACGGACGGACCTGAACGCTGCCGATGATGCCGGAGCCGGTGCCGTGGACGTTCGCGAACTGAACTTCCTTGTAGTCCCCGTCGAACTCACCCTCGGTGACGACGAGTTCCTCGATACCCGGTGCCGGGGTCAGCTCGATCTCGGCGTAGGCCTGCGGCAGGATGTCGGTGACGGTCGCCGTGCTTCCGACCGTGACCTCCGCCTCGGCCGGCGCATCCAGCGGATCCAGCCCCACGGTGGCCGTACCCTCCGCACCCGTCTCCAGCTCGAGCTGCGGGGTGGAGTAGGTGACGCCGATCTTGCCGTCGACGCTGCCGGCCCACGCGAACTGGTAGCCGAACTGGAAGGTGCTGGTCGCGTCGGCCGCGTCCTCACCGCTCAGGACGGCCTTGCCCCGCCCGTTGTGAAACCACTCGCGATTGAACGGGCTGCCACCGAGGGCCGGTACGCCGTGGATGAAGGTGTCCTCCTGGGACACTACGACCTCGAGACCGTTCGAGACGATCCGGTTGGAGTCGTCGACCGCGGCCTGCGCCGTACCGGTCGCACCGAGGACCAGGCCCAGGACAGCGGCACCGGACACCGCGGCGTTACGTGCGGCCTTGAGGCCACGCGACTTGATTCCCATTTCTTCTCCGTACTTCGTGGTGGGGTTACTGCAGGGCTGGCCCATTCCGGACCGGGTTCCCGGACTTGCGATGGTTCGACGTAGACGACGATCCCGGACCATGTGCCCTGACGAGCAGCGTCTCGGACCGGCGAGAAGACCACTGCCGACGGATGTCGCACCCGGTCCTGCCGACCTGTTTCTCAATGCGTCATCCGTTCTCTGCCTGTCCGTCCGCACGTCCGCGCCGACTACCGTCCTCGAGCGCGCCGAGCGTGCGCCGTCGCCCACCCGGCCTCATGGATCGGGGACCGACGGAGACGTCTCGACAGGCTCCGTTTCCGATTCGTGATGAAGATCCTCGCAAGGCTTCCGATCTTGACCTCAGCGAACCACGACAGAGACTAGACCGTGACCTCAAGAGCCAGCAACGGCTACGTCGGCGCGACGGGACGCCACGGACCGGAAATGTTTCGGCTCAGTGAAACAACCGGTGACCAATGGAGACAGCGGCACACAGAGACCGCAAGATGTCAATTCTTAGGGTTAGCTTATCCGCATTTGCGCATACCCACTGGTGACACACGCAAACGGGGTGTGACGTGATACACCTGGTATGCAACGCGTGATCGGAACCACCCGATGAGGCCCCGAGGGGCGAGAGGGAACGCCGAGCCTAGGGGTTACGAAAAGATTTCGAATCGTCGGCCGAGAAATTAACGATAAGCCATGCGAAGGCAACTAGAAGTGGGGTAGATCACACACCACCACCGTGATGCGGCGGTACCTGCCGGCGCAGCCATTCTTCCGAGTCGGACGAATCGTCTGCCGGCGAGCGCTCGTCGCGGGTCGTCTCGGGGAGGACGTCGCCGAAGATGCGGCGGAGCCGGGCCCGGTCGATCCGGGCCCGGCTCGCGTCGTCGCGCCGTGGTGCGTCGTCCGACGACGCGCCGGACGCGCTCTCGTCCGTGCCGGTGATGGCTATCCCTCCACCCGCGACAGTTCCTCGATCACGTGCGAGGCGAGCGGCAGGAGCGTGGCCATGCCGTCGCGGATCGCCGCGCGCGAGGAGGCGAGGTTCGCGACCAACGTGGAGCCGGACAGGCCGACCAGACCGCGGGACAGACCGGCGTCCATCGCGCCGGCGGAGAAGCCGGACGAGCGCAGGGCCTCGCCGATCCCCGGGAGTTCCCGGTCGAGCACATCGGAGGTGGCGTCGGGCGTCACGTCGCGCGGCGACACCCCGGTGCCGCCGACGGAGATGACCAGGTCCACGCCGCCGATGACGGCGGTGTTGAGGGCGTTGCGGATCTCCACCTCGTCGGCCGACACCGTGACGACACCGTCCACGGCGAATCCCTCCTCTGCGAGGAGCTCGGTGACCAGGGGCCCGGCGGAGTCCGGGTTGTCGCCGTGCGCTACCCGGTCGTCTACGATCACCACGAGGGCTCGCCCGGTCCTGGGGGTTTCGAATTCCATGATGCCCACCGTAGTTGCCCTGTCCGTCGAACGAGCTGTATGTCCGAGAATGAACCCGGCGGCGTCTCTTCTCATCGGCCACCCGCCTCGGCCGCCGCGAGCTGCACGTCGACGGTCTTCTCGCTGCCACCCTGTGCGTCGGTGTAGGTGATGCGCACGGTGTCACCGGGCGCGTACGAGCGGACCGCCGCGATCAGCGAGTCCCCGTCGGTGACGAGCCGGTCGTCGACCTTGGTGATGATCACGCCGCTCGGAATACCGGCCCGTTCCGCCGGCCCGCCGCCGGTGACCTCCATGACCCGAGCGCCGCGCACGTCGCTTTGCGACGGCACCTGGACGCCGATGACGGCGTGGGTCGCCTTGCCGGTGTCGACGAGTTCGTCGGCGATGCGGCGTGCCTGATCGACCGGGATGGCGAAGCCGAGGCCGATGGATCCGGACTGTCCGCCGGCCGTGGCGATCGCCGTGTTGACGCCGATCAGCTGGCCGTCCATGTTCACCAGCGCGCCGCCGGAGTTGCCGGGGTTGATCGCGGCGTCGGTCTGCAGCGCATCGATGACGGTGTTCTGGTTGCCAGTCTCCCCGCTGGTCGACACCGGCCGGTCCAGGGCCGAGACGATACCGGTGGTCACCGTGCTCTCGAGACCGAGCGGCGAGCCGACCGCCACCACCTGCTGGCCCACCTGCACGGCGTTCGAGTCGCCGAGCTCGATCGGGGTGAGGTCGGTGCGGCCCTCCGCGCGGATCACGGCGATGTCGGAGATCGGGTCGGCGCCCACGATGGTCGCGGGGACCGAGCTGCCGTCGGAGAAGTACACCGTGAGCTGCGCGCCGGCGCCGCCTCCGGCGACGACGTGGTTGTTGGTGAGGATCAGGCCGTCGGAGGACAGGATCACGCCCGAGCCCTCGCCCTGCGCGGTGCGGCCGACCACCTCGATGCGCACGACGCTCGGTACGACCTTCTGCGCGACGGCCTGCACCGAACCGGCGGGGGCGGCGGCGACGGTCGTCGTGGACGGCCGCGGCGCGTCGAGGGCGTTGGTGACGGCCGTGCCGCCGGTCGACTGCTGCGTGGTCCACGCGCCGACGGCGCCGCCGATCCCGCCGCTGACCAGTGCCAGCGCGACGGCGCCGAGGGCGAGCAGGCCCCGCGCCGATCGGGGTGAACCCTGGGGCCCCGGCGCGGGCTGGGGCGGGGCGCCGAACGGCGCGGTGTGCCCGTACCCGGCATAGGGACCGGAGGGAGCCTGGTAGGGATTCGGCTGGTGCGGTGTCGGCTGCTGCGGTGTCGGCTGGTGCGGCTCGGGGCGGCCGCCACCCGGTGTGGGGTCCTCGCTCATCTCATCGCTTTCGGTCTACACGGCCGCCGGGTCGGCGGCTCGTCGTTCGGCTTCCAGCATGCCCGCGGCGGCTGAGAGTCCGCTTAGATCCGACGGCGATTTTCCTGTCAATCCGCCGGGTGTTCGAGCTGCGGGGTGCCGGGCAGCACGATCCGGACGAGGGCACCCCCACGCGACGAGATGTCGACCGCGATGGTGCCGCCGTGCTTCATCACCACCTGCCGCACGATCGCGAGGCCGAGGCCGGATCCGGGCATCGACCTCGACGCGGTGGAGCGGTAGAACCGCTCGAACACCAGCTCGCGGTCCTCCTCGGGGATGCCGGGCCCGGCGTCGTCGACGGTCAGCTCCATCAGGCCGGTGCCGAGCTGGCGCATCGACACCAGCACCTCGGCGTCGGCGGGACTCCACTTGGCAGCGTTGTCGAGGACGTTGAGCACCGCCCGGGAGAGCGCGGCGTGGTCGCCGTAGACGAACCACGGTTCCGTGTGCGCCGTGAAGTCGATGTCGGAGCGGCGGCGCCGGGCGCGTTCGAGGCTGCGCTCGACGACCTCCGAGATGTCGACGGGTTCGAACACCGTCTCGGGGGCGTCCTCGCGGGCGAGGTCGACGAGGTCGCCCACCAGGGTGGACAGCTCCTCGATCTGCGCCACCACGTCGGCGCGCAGCTCCGCCATGTCCTCCTCGGGCAGGTTCGGCGCGTCGGGCCGGCTCGCCGCGATGAGCAGCTCCATGTTCGTGCGCAGCGACGTCAGCGGGGTGCGCAGCTCGTGGCCGGCGTCGGCGACGAGCCGGCTCTGCCGCTCCCGCGACTCGGCGAGGGCGCGCAGCATCGTGTTGAAGCTCTCGGTGAGCCGGGCCAGCTCGTCGTGCCCGGTCACGCGGATCGGCCGCAGGTCGTCGGTGCGGGCGACCCGCTCGGCCGCCGCGGTGAGGCGCGCGACGGGGCGCAGACCGGTGCGTCCCACCGTCGCGCCGGCAGCGGCGGCGAGCACCACGCCGCACCCCCCGACGACGAACAGCACGCTCGCGAGCCGTTTGAGGATGTCCGCCGTCGGCTGCAGGCGCTGGGCGATGACGATGGTGCTGCCGTCGGGGATGCGCTGCGCGAGCACCCGCTGATGGCCGACGGTGCGCAGCGACGACTCCCGTTCGCCCTTCGCGACGGCGAGTTCGGCGCCGCCGATCGGGACGGACGACCCGGGCGGCACGTACTGCCCCAGGTTGGAGTAGATGAGCGCCACGCTGATGTCGGAGCTGTAGAGCTGGGCGCCACCGATGTAGCGGGGGTCGTAGGTGATCAGGGTGCTGCTCTCGACGAGCGCGGCAGCCCGCGCCCGCAACTGCTTGTCGACGTCGGCGTAGAGGGCGCGGGCCACCACCGCGTACGCCGCGATGGAGGTCACCGCGACGGCGATCGCCACCGCGCCGGCGGCCAGCAACGTGACACGCCGGCGCAGCGGCACCGACCGGGTCAGCAGCAGCGGGGGGCGCATGGGGCGCTTCGAATCCGGGTCGGCGCCGTCGAGCCGGGTCACGGCGGGGTTTCCCGCAGGACGTAGCCGACGCCGCGCACCGTGTGGATCAGGCGCGGCTCCCCGTCGGCCTCGGTCTTGCGGCGCAGGTAGCCCACGTACACCTCGAGGGCGTTGCCGGAGGTGGGGAAGTCGTAGCCCCACACCTCCTCGAGGATGCGGCTGCGGCTGAGGACCCGGCGGGGGTTCGCCATGAGCATTTCCATGAGCGCGAACTCGGTGCGGGTGAGGCTGATCGACCGGGTGCCGCGGGTCACCTCGCGGGTGGACGGGTTCAGCGTCAGGTCCGCGAAACGCAGCGTCTCCTCCGACTCGGTGGCCGGGTCGGGCGAGGCGCGGCGGAGCAGCGCGCGCAGCCGGGCGAGCAGTTCCTCGAGCGCGAACGGCTTGGGGAGGTAGTCGTCGGCGCCGGCGTCCAGGCCGGCGACGCGCTCGGAGACGGAGTCACGGGCGGTCAGGACGAGGATGGGCAGGTCGTCGCCGGTACTGCGGAGTCGGCGGCACACCTCGAGGCCGTCGACCCGCGGCATCATCACGTCGAGGACCATCGCGTCGGGCCGCTCGGCCGCGACCTGTTCGAGGGCGTCCTGCCCGTCCGTGGCGAGTTCGACGGTGTATCCGTTGAAGCTCAGTGATCGGCGCAGGGACTCCCGCACCGCCCGGTCGTCGTCGACCACCAGAATGCGCATGGCCTCCAGTGTGGACCCGACCGCTGAGAGGTGTCTGAGAGGGCGGCGGCGTGTCCGGCGAGGGGGACCCGCCCGGCGCCGCGGTTCCCCCTCGCGGGTCGTCACACCTCGTTCGGGTCGATCACCCCGAGCCGCACGGCCTTCACGAGCCGTCGCGGGACGTGGTGCGTGACACCGGCGACGGTGACCGGCACCAGGGCCGGGACCTGCGCGTGCCACTGCGAGCGGCGGCTGCGAGTGTTGGACCGGGACATCCGGCGCTTGGGTACTGCCATGGTGGTTCTCCTCGGGTGTCCGGGTGGGGGTCAGGGCCGGCGGCGCTTGCCGTACTTGCGTTCGAACTTCTCGACCCGGCCGGCGGCGTCGAGCACGCGGGCAGTTCCCGTCCAGAAGGGGTGGGATTCGCTGGTGACGTCCACGACGATCAGCGGGTAGGTGTTGCCGTCGGACCATTCGACCGTGCGGTCGGCGGTGACGGTGGAGCGGGTCAGGAACGCCGATCCGGTGTTGGCGTCCTGGAACACCACGGGGTGGTAGTCGGGGTGGATGCCGGGCTTCATGCTCGTCCTTCTCCTTCTGTCGGTGCGGTGCCGGCGGTGGGTGCCGACAGGTCGTCGCACGGGTCTTCGTGGTACTCGCCGAACGGGTCGTCCCACGTCGGCCAGGCCGCCGGGTCGGCGAACTCCTCGTCGGTGAGCAGCGCCCACTCCAGGGCGCGGTGGATCTCGTCGGGGTCCGCGTCGTGGGTGAGGATCACCATCGAGGTGTCGCGGTCCCCGTGGGTGTCGTCCCAGCGCAGTGCCGCCATGGCCCGCCGTTCGCCGGAGACGCGTTGCTGTTGCTCGGGAGTCATCGCGGCGAGCCACGGCCCGGCGTGGGCGACGCGCAGGCCCTCACCGGCGGACTCGATCAGCAGCGCGTTGTCCGGTTGCGTCGCGACCCAGGCCCGGCCGCGGGCGCGGACCACGCCGTCGAGGAGGACGTCGATCGCCTCGTGCAGGCGCTGCGGGTGGAAGGGCCGGCGGGCACCGAACTCGAGCAGCCGCACGCCGCAGTCCTCGCCGAGCGGTGGTTGACCGCGCAGCAGCGGAGAGTGCGCGTCGGACACCGTCCCGCGCCGCGCGCCGGGCGGGATCTGCCGGAGCAGGTGTTCGACGTCGACGTCCTCGCCCCACGCGACGGGTGCGTCGGGCGCGAGCCGCGAGAGCACCGCGTGCAGCTTGGCCTGCTGCCAGCCGTCGGCTCCGGGCCGGACGACGAGGGCGTCGGCGAACTCGACCTGGCCGACGACGACCTGGGCGACGGTGCGGTCGTCGTCGAGTTCCTCGTCGCCGGTGGCGTCGGTGAGCCAGGTGGCGGCGTCGATGCAGGTGACGGTGGCCTCGATCCGCACGTCGTGGGCGGCGGGTCCGTCGATCTGCCCGACCACGCCGGAGACGACGACGTGCTCGACGGCCCAGCACAGCGCCTCGGGTTCGAGCCGCGGGTCGAGGAGCAGGACGATGCGGTCGACGTTGCTGCGGGCGTGCAGGCGCCGCAGCAGCGGGAGCAGATCCTCGCGGAGGGTGCAGGAGACGCAGCCGTGGGCCAGTTCGAGCACGTCGAGGCGGTGGTCGTGCACGGTGGTGAGGGTGCGGCGCACGACCCCCTCACCGACGTGGTCGAGGTCGTGGTGCACGACGACGGTTCCCGGACGCAGCAGGGCCCGCGCGGTGCGTTCGGTGGGTCCGCGCCGGCCCGAGACGACGATCAGCGGCGTTCTGGTGTCCACCGGAACCCCTTTCGGTAACGATTGTCATTAGCTCGAAGGGAGCGTACAGTCGCTCGGGCCATTTGTCGAAAACGATTGTCGTTACGCCCTCGGGGCGCCGACAGAAGGGAGCCCGCCGTGTCGGCGCACTGCCAGGTGACCGGACGCAAGCCCGGCTTCGGGAAATCCGTCTCCCATTCGCACGTCCGCAGCAATCGCCGCTGGGACCCGAACATCCAGCGCAAGACCTACTACCTGCCCTCCGAGGGACGCCGGGTCACCCTGACGCTCTCCGCCAAGGGCATCAAGACCATCGACCGCGACGGCATCGAAGCCGTCGTCGCCCGCCTCCGCGCCCGAGGAGAAAAGCTCTAGTGGCCCGCAACGAGATCCGACCCATCGTCAAGCTGCGCTCCACCGGCGGCACCGGGTACACCTACGTCACCCGCAAGAACCGGCGCAACGATCCCGACCGGCTGGTCCTGCGCAAATACGATCCCGTGCTGCGCCGCCACATCGACTTCCGCGAGGAAAAGTAGGCCATGGCCAAGAAATCGAAGATCGCCCGCAACGAGCAGCGCAAGCTCGTCGTCGCCCGCTACGCCGCACGTCGCGCGGAACTGAAGGAGATCGTGCGGCGCCCGTCGAGCACCGACGCGGAACGCCTCGCCGCCCGGACGGCCCTGCAGCGTCTGCCGCGCGACGCCAGTCCGGTACGATTGCGCAATCGAGACGCTGCGGATGGACGTCCGCGCGGCCACCTGCGGAAGTTCGGGCTCTCACGCGTGCGCGTGAGGGAACTCGCGCACCGCGGCGAGCTGCCCGGCGTCCACAAGTCGAGCTGGTGAGGAGCGAGTCATGGCAGTCAAGAGGGGCCCGTCGAAGAAGTCGCGTGCCGTGGAAGGCCGCAAGCCCAAGAAGAACCCGCTGTTCGCGGCGAAGATCGAGTACGTCGACTACAAGGACGTGAACCTGCTCCGCACGTTCATCTCCGATCGCGGCAAGATCCGCAGCCGTCGCGTGACCGGCCTGACCCCGCAGCAGCAGCGGCAGGTCGCCGTCGCGGTCAAGAACGCCCGCGAGATGGCGCTGCTGCCCTTCACCACCACCAGCAAGTAGAGCTCCACTCGCGACGAGGGTCGCGCGGGCACGTGCCCGCGCGGCCCTCGTCGTATCTGTGGACCGTCGAGTGTGCACAATTCGCGCTGGCTCACGGTGTGTCGTCCCGAGATGTGCACACTCGCGCGAGTTGTCCACAGGCCGTCGCGACCGCGGTTCCCTCCCGCACGGTCACCGGGCATCCTCGGCGATCATGGGGGAATTCGACGAACCGTTCCTGGGGACGCAGGCCGTACGGGCGGGCCTTCTCACGCCGCACCAACTTCGGCGATTCCGGCGCGTACACCGGGACGTGTACATCCACCGGGACGCGGCCGTCACACCGTACGGCCGCGCACGGGCCGCATGGCTCTGGGCGGGAGGCGACGGCGTGCTGGCCGGCTACTCGGCCGCTGCCCTGTTCGGCAGCCGATGGATCGACGCGACCGCGCCCGCCGAACTGATCCGACGCGGTAGCCGCCGGGGTACGGACGGGGTCGTCGTGCACGCCGAGACGATCCTCGACGACGAAGTGTGCACGCTGGCAGACATGCGGGTGACGTCTTCGGCCCGGACCGCGTTCGATCTCGGTCGTCGTCTCGTCCTGGATACCGCGGTCGAACAGCTCGACGCGCTGTGCCGTGCCACCCGCTTGGACCCTGCGCATGTCGCCGAACTGGCCGATCGGCACAGCGGCGCCCGCGGCGTGCGGCGGCTGAGGCAGGCGCTCCCACTGGTCGACCCCGGAGCCGAGTCGCTCCCGGAGACGCGGGTACGGCTGCTTCTCGTGCGTGGCGGCCTACCCCGCCCCAGCACCCAGGTCCCGGTCGCCGGCGTGGACGGACGCGTCCTCGGGTGGGCCGACCTGGGCTGGAAGCAATGGCGCACCCTCGTCGAGTACGACGGCATCCATCACTGGACGGACGAGCGACAGCGCACCAAGGACATCGAACGATACGAGGCATTCGCGGCGCTGGGCTGGTCCGTGGTCCGCGTCAACTCCGAACAACTGCGCCTGCGCCCCGCATCGGTCGTGGAGCGCGTGCGGATGCGGCTTCGAGCGGCAGGCGCTCCCGTCCGACCGCCGAGTGCGCACAATTCGCGCTGAGTCACGGCGTGTCGTCACGAGAAGTGCGCGCTCACGGGGCGACGGACGCGCGCAGGGCGGGCGCGGCGGGCCGACGCAGGGCGTCCGCGAGATCGTCCAGCCGGACCGGTTCGGCGACGAGTTCGTCCCACGGGTAGGTACCGGCCGTGCGGGTCAGGAACGCCACGGCACGACGGAGGTGGGCGGGCTCGTAGTTGTGGACTCCGGTGACGGTGAGCCACCCCCGCACGACGGCCTCGGGGTCGAGGGGCACCGAAGGGCCCGGCGTCACGGACCCGGCCAGCACGAGGCGGCCCCCGACGTCGAGCCGGCGCAGGCACTCCCCCACCGCCGCGACGGATCCCGAGAAGTCGAGCGCGACGTCGACGGGGCCGCCCTCGTCGCCGAGGGCCCCGAACCGCTCGGCCACCGCGATCCGTTCCGCATCCGGGTCGGCGACGCGCACATCGGCACCGGCCGCCGCGCACAGCGCGATCGCGGTGACCCCGAGCAGGCCGGCGCCGCACACCAGCACCCGCCGTCCGGCGACGTCACCGGCCGCCTCGACAGCGGCGACCGCCGTCGCCGTCGCACATGCCGCCGGGGCCGCGACGACGTCCGGCACCGAGTCCGGCACCCGGACCACGCCCACCCCGGCCGGCAGCACGATGTGGTGGGCGTAGCCGCCCGACAACGCCCAGTCGCCGTCGAACGGTTCGTGCCCCACCTTGCGCACGGCCCGGCACTTGGCGGTCCGCCCGGACACGCACCTGTCGCACGCGCCGCACGAGGCCGTGACAGTCCACACGACGCGCGCGCCGACGACGGTCCCGGCACCGGGACCGGCCGCGACGACGTCACCGACGGCTTCGTGCCCCAGCACCGACGGCCGCGGCCCGGGCCGCCGTCCGGCGACGGTGTGCAGGTCGCTGCCGCACACGGTTGCGAGCCGGACACGCACCAGCAGTTCCCCGTCACCGAGCCGCGGGACGGGGACGTCGAGCACGTCGACGCCGTCGCCGGTCCACACGGCCGCGCGCGTCAGACCACCAGCGACCGGATCCATCCCGACATCCTTTCGATCAGGTAGACGACGGCGAACACGATGATCACGATCGCTCCGGCGAACTCGAAGTTCAGGGTGCGGATCGCCTCGAACAGCAGGAAGCCGACGCCGCCGGCGCCGACGATGCCGAGCACCGTCGAGGTGCGAATGTTGACGTCGAGCAGGTAGAGGCTCGAGCCGATGACGGACGGCACCGCCTGCGGAATCACCGCCGCGAACAACGTCTTCCACCAGCCCCCGCCGACGGCCCGCACCGCCTCGACCGGCCCGGGATCGATCTCCTCGACGGCGTCCGCCACGAGTTTGCCGAGGAATCCCACGGATCCGAGAGCGAGTGCGCACGCCCCCGCGACGGGACCGAGGCCGATCGCGGCGACGAAGATCACCGCGAGGATCAGCTCGGGCACCGCGCGGACGAACAGGATCACCGAGCGAGCCGACCAATACACAGCCGAGTTCGGGGACACGTTGCGGGCGGCGAGTATCCCGAACGGCAGGGAGAGCACGATCCCGGCGGCCGTGGCGACCGCACCGATCGCGAAGGTTTGCAGGACGGCGTCGAGCAGCCTGCCGCCGACGGCGGTGAAGTCCGGCGGGAGCAGCCGGGTGAACACCTCGAGTGACGGACCGATCCACGTGACCAGCGCACGCGGGTCGATACGCAGGCTGATCAGTGCACCGATCGTGGCGGCGGCGACCGTGCCGGAGAAGATGAGTCGCGCGGCTCTTTCCCGGCGCGGATCCGGAACGGAGGGTGCCAGCAGAACCCGCCGGACGACGACCGCGAGCACCTCCATCGCGGCGATGATCGCGAGGATCACGCACACGATGCCCAACGCCCGCGGATACACCAGTCCGCGCAGGGCGTCCTGGAGCGCGAACCCGATGCCGCCGGCGCCGACGAAACCGAGCACGACGGAGGTGCGCAGGTTGATGTCGATGCGGTAGACGAAGGTACCCATCCAGGACGGAACCACCTGGGGCACCACGGCATTGAGCATCTCGCGGACATAGCCGGCACCCGTGCTGCGTACCGCCTCCCGTGGTCCGGGATCGGTCTGCTCGACGGCGTCGGCGAACAGCTTGCCGAGCATGCCGATGGAATGCAGCGCGAGCGCGAGCACGCCGGGCAGGACACCGATGCCGAGGGCGCGGACGAACAGCACCGCGAACAGCAGGTCCGGCACCGCCCGGCAGAAGGTGATCACCGCGCGCGCCACCGTGTACACGGCGGGGTGCGGGGTGGTGTTGCGGGCGGCCAGGAAGGCCAGCGGCACCGACGCGACGGTCGCGAGCACCGTCCCGAGCACCGCCATCAGCAGCGTGTCGAGGGCGAGTTTCCAGATCCGGCCCGGATCGTCGAGGGTGGGTGGAAACATGCGGCCGAGCAGGCCGGCGACGTCGTCGAGCCCGTCGAGCAGTGCCGCGGGGGCGAAGTCGATGTAGCGGGCGGAGACCAGGACGACGAGGAGCGCGACAGCCGCGCACGTTCCCAGCAGACGCCGGCGGCGGACGGCCGGCCGCGGCAGGCGCCGCCCGACACGGTCGGGCGGCGACGGCGCGAGGGCGGTGCTCACGACGGTCCCGTCGGCGCCGAGGCCGGCCGGGCGGCCGGGTCGACCCGCCGGTAGATGTCCATGGCCTCACCCCTGCTCAGCTCCACGGCCGGCCGGTCGAGCACCTTCCGTCCGCCGCGCAGGCCGACGATCCGGTGGGCCCAGCCCAGCGCGAGGTCCACCTGGTGCAGGGTGCACACGACGGTGAGCTTGTCCTCCATGCACACACGGAAGAGCAGGTCCATCACCACCCCGGCGTTCTCGGGGTCGAGGGACGCGACCGGTTCGTCGGCGAGCAGGACGGTGGGACGCTGCATCAGCGTCCGCGCGATCGCGACCCGTTGCTGCTGCCCACCGGAGAGGGTGTCGGCGCGACGATCCGCGAGGTCGGCCAGCCCCACGCGGTCGAGGTGGTCGAGGGCCTCGGTGCGCATCCGCTTCGGGTACGTCGCGGCGCCGTAGCGGGGCAGGCGCAGGCGCCCGAGCCCGCCGACGAGGACGTTCTCGAGGCAGCTGAGCCGGCCGACGAGGTTGAAGTGCTGGAAGACGAACCCGACCTCCCGCCGCAGCATGCGCAGCTCGGCGCGGGACGCCAGATCGACGCGGGTGCCGGCCACCTCCACGGCCCCTTCGGTGACGCTGTGCAGACCGTTGAGGCAGCGCAGCAGCGTCGACTTGCCGGAGCCGGACAGGCCCAGCAGCACGACGAGTTCGCTGCGGTGCACCTCGAGGTCGACACCGTCGAGAGCCACGGTGTCGCCGAACTTCTTCGTGACGCGACGGGCGGAGACGACGACGTCGTCGCCCGCGACGGTGAGGTCTTCGTCGCCCGCGACGGTGAGGTCTTCGTCGCCCGCGACGGTGAGGTCTTCGTCGCCCGCGACGGTGAGGTCTTCGTCGCCCGCGACGGTGAGGTCTTCGTCGCCCGCGACGGTGTGATCGCTGTTCAACTCAGCCCTTGCACTTGTCGGACTCGGTCAGGGCACACACCTCGCGCACGCCCTCGTAGTCGGCGTCGGTCGCGGCGACGACGCCCCACGCCCGTTCGTCGGTGATGCGGCACTCGCCGTCGCACAGTCCCGCGGCGCGCATGTGATCGGCGTTGGCCTTGTCGACGAAGATCGTGCGGAGCCGGTCGACGGTGTCGGCACCGAGCGAGTTGCTCGCCACGAACAGCGAGCCGGCGATCGTCTCGGACTCCCAGACCTTCTTCAGTTCGCCTTCCTTCAGGTCGCCGCTGGCGATCATGGTCTCGTCGACCATGGTGTCGAAGGCGAATCCGGCATCGCAGTCGCCGGCGGCGATCGCGAGGGCCGAGGCGTCGTGGCCGCCCGCGTAGATCGGGTTCACACCGGCGGCGACGGCCTGCTCGGTGCCGGATTCGACGACGCCGGCCTCGATGAGTCCCGCGGAGGGGTAGAGGAATCCGGACGTGGATCCCGGGTCCACGAAGCACACGTCCTTGCCGGCGAAGTCGTCGATGCCGTCGATCTCGGTGTTGTCGGAGCGGGTGAGGCCGTAGGACCGGTAACCCGGCTCGCCGCCGGCGGCCTGGACGACGGCGCCGAGCGGGCTGACATCGGCGCCGTTGACGCCGGCCACGACGTAGGCGAACGGGCCGAAGAAGGCGAGGTCGACGTTGTCGGCGATGATGCCCTCGACCACGCCGGCGTAGTCGGAGGCCTGCACGAACTCGACATCGGCGCCGGTCTCGCGCTCGAGGAGCGCGATGAGCGGGTCGTAACCGGCCTGCAGGTCCGCCGAGTTCTCGGCGGGAATCGCGGCCAGGGTGAGCTTCTCGGGGAAGCCCTGGGCGTTGACGGCGTCGGGATCGGAGCCGCCGCAGGCGGTGAGGGCGAGAGCGAGGCCGGTCGCGAGCGCGGTCGCCGCGACCGTTCGGCTGGAGCAGTGCATGTCGGGAAGTCCTCGGGGTCGGGGTGTCTGTCAGGACTGCAGGAGCAGATCGGGCAGGTCGGCGACGGAATCGACGATGTGGGTGGCCCCGGCGTCGCGCAGCGCCTGTTCGTCGTGGGCGCCGGTGCGGGTGCCGGCGACGACGGAGGCACCGGCGCGGCGGCCGGAGAGCATGTCGCCCACGGTGTCGCCGACCACGGCGACCTCGCGAACGTCGTCGATCTCGGCGCGCAGCAGCGCGGTGAGCACCAGGTCGGGGTACGGCCGGCCGCGAACGGCGTCGGACGGCGCGAGGGTGAGATCGGCGAGGTCCTCCCAGCCGAGGGCGGCGAGCAGCCGGTCCTGGGTGGCGCGGCTGAAGCCGGTGGTGAGGGCCACGGCGAGGCCGGCGTCGCGCAACCGGGTGATCGCCTCGGCGGCCCCGGGGATCGGCTCGACCTCGCCGGCGTCGACGAATTCGTCGTAGGCCCGCTCGAAGGCGGCGTTCGCGGCGCGGGCCCGTTCCTCGGAGCCGAACAGGGACCGGAAGACGACGATCTTGGACCGGCCCATCGTGTCGAGGACGTAGCCCCGGGCGGCGTCGCGTTCGGGCCCGTCGGCGGGCAGTCCGACGCTGGTGGCGGCCGCGTCGAAGGCGCGGAGGACGAGGCCGCCGTCGGCGACGGTGGTGCCGGCCATGTCGAGCACGGCCAGTCGGATGACAGTCATTGCTACTCCGGAATCGTTGCGGGAGAGGATGTTCAGAGCTCGAGGAGATCGGCGGTCCGCTCGCCGAGGTAGGGGCCGAGGGTCATGCCGCGGCCGCCCGGCCCGGCGATGATCCAGATGTCGTCGTCGACGCGGGCACGGTGGACGAGTTCGGTGGGATCGAGGCACTGGCTGTAGACCCCGGCCCAGCGCCGCATCACCGGCGGGAGCCGGCGTCCGAGCAGGTCCTCCGCGACGGTGACGAGGTGCTCGTACGGGGCCTCGTCGACGTCGAAGGCGAACGGTTCGTCGTACTCGTGGGTGTCGCCGAGAGTGAGCCCGCCGTCCAGGCGCTGCACGCACAGCAGCTGCATGCGGTGCCGCTCGGCGGTGAGCGCCTGCGGTTCGCGCGCCTTCAGCTCCTCCAGCGCGGCCCCGGCGAATCCCGGGTAGTAGCGCAGGCTGTCGCCGTCGGCGACGGACGTGGTGAGCTTCTCCCCCAGCGGCGCGGTCTGCATCATCTGCAATCGCACGCGGCGCAGGGGCAGGTCGCCGCCGAGTTCGCGGGCGAGACCGGACAGGGTCGCTCCGGGGCACACGAGCACGAGGTCGGCCTCGTGGACGGTGCCGTGGTCGTCGCGCACCTGCACGGTGCCGTGGGCGGTGCGGGTCACGGTGCGCGCCTCGGTCTCCGGCCGGAATCGATACCGCCCGGAGGTGGCGAGGTGCCACCGGATCGCGGGCAGGGCGACGCGGGATTCGACGGCGGCGTCGGTGCTGCAGTGCAGACCGGCGACGAACTTGCCGCGCAGGGCGGGATTGAGCCGCCGGACCGCCTCGGGCTCGAGCAGGGTGAAGCCCCGGTCACGCGCGTCGGCGCGGTCCGCGGCCTCCCGGGCGACGGCCACCTCGGCGTCGGTGCGAAGAAGGGTGATCGATCCGTTCGCCCGGAAACCGATGCCGGGGACGCGGGCGCCGAGGTCGGCCCACAACTCGCGGGAGCGCAGGGTGGCAGCCAGTTCGCCCTCGGTACGCCCGGAGACCCACACGAGGCCGAAGTTGCGGACGGTGGCGCCCCGGGCCTCCGGTTCGCGTTCGAGGTGAACGACGTCGTGTCCGCGGCGGACGGCGGCGTCGGCGTGGGCGGTGCCCAGAATGCCGCCGCCGATGATCAGGATTCGCATGGCCCCGAGCCTGAGCGATGGTCTAGACCAATGAGGGGACGGCAGGCGAACGCGCGGTGAACAATTGGTATAGACCAAAATCCGGTACGCTTCGAGCGTGACAGCAACCGCTCGCGAGGCCCGGGTCCCCAAGCACCAGATCGTGCGGCATCAGGTCGACGCCCTGCTCGACGAGCTCTCCGTCGGCGACCCGGTGCCTTCCGAGCGCGACCTCGCCACCCGGTTCGACGTGGCCCGGGAGACCGTGCGCCAGGCGCTGCGCGAACTCCTCGTCGACGGCCGCATCGAACGCCGCGGCCGGGGCACCGTCGTCGCGAAGCCCAAGATCCTGCAACCGCTGATCATCGGCTCCTACACCGAGGCCGCCCTCGCGGAGGGCCGCAGCGCGGGACGCATTCTCGTCGGCTGGACCGACCTCGCCGCCGACCCCGACCTCGCCGAGGTACTCGCGATCGCCGTCGGCGACCCCGTCCTCGAACTCGAACGCGTCCTGCTCACCGACGGCGTCCGCGTCGGACTCGAACGGACGCGCCTGCCCGCCGATCGCTATCCGGGACTCGTCGACAGCTTCGACTCCACGTCGTCGCTGTACGCGGCGATCCGCGCGCGCGGGATCACCTTCGCGCGCGCGGTCGAGTACATCGAGACCACCCTGCCCGACGCCCGCGAGGCGGCACTCCTCGACGCCGACATCCGCACGCCCATGCTCCTGCTCAACCGCGTTTCCTACGATCAGCACGACGCGCCGATCGAGCAGCGGCGGTCGCTCTACCGCGGGGACCGGATGACGTTCGTCGCCACGGTGACGCCCTGAGTCCGCCCCGGAGCACGGCGGCGAGGTGCGCCGGGCCCGGAGCCCCTCAGGAACCGTCGTCGCCGCACACGCCGAGATGCTGCAGGACCAGTTCCTGCCGTCGCACCAGCCGCTCCGAGATCGTCCAGTCGGCGTGCTGGTAGCGCGGATGCTGAGCCAGCGCGATGACGTTGGCCGGAGGGTAAACAATCGGGTCGGTCGGCATTTTTTCAGCATCGCAGACTTTCGCCCGCGATGTCCGGCCGGGCTCCCACCCGCATCGTTCCTGCTGCCCGGCACGCCCGGTGAGCCGCGGTGCCGTTACCGCCGGTAAGGTTCTCGGCCTGGCGTGCAGCGCCTGAGTGTCGGGTGGTGACGAAGGGTTGTGACGGTCGGTGTCGGGCGTGATCGCGGGATTCAGCGTCATCTTCGTGATCATCGCGATCGGATTCGCGCTCGGCCGCACCGGCACGCTCGGACCCGAGGGACAGTTTGTGCTCAGCCGGATGGTGTTCTTCGTCGCCACTCCCGCGCTGCTGTTCGACTCGCTGGCCACCTCCGACCTGTCGGTGATCTTCTCCCCCACCCTGTACGTCGCCGCGGCCACGGCGTTCGCCGTCGCCGCGCTCTACCTCGTCGTCGCGAAGCTGTGGCTGCGCCGACCCCTGCCGGAACTGACGATCGGCGCGCTCGCCGCCTCCTACGTCAACTCCGCCAACCTCGGCATCCCGATCGCGGTGTTCGTCCTCGGCGACGCCTCCTTCGTCGCGCCGCTGCTGCTGTTCCAGATCGTGCTGTTCTCCCCCATCGCGTTGACGATGCTGGACCTGTCCACGATGCGCGCCGGGGCGTCCCGGATGGAGACGATCACCGCCCCGTTCAAGAACCCCATCGTGCTGGCCGGTGCGGCCGGGCTCACCGTCGCCGTCGCCGGCTGGACGCTGCCCACCGCGCTGATGCAGCCGTTCCACCTCCTCGGGGGCGCCTCGGTGCCGGGTGCCCTGCTCGCGTTCGGCCTGTCGCTCCAGGGCGTGCGGGTGCTCGAAAAGGGCACGAGCCCACGCCGCGACGTCGCGCTCGCCTCGGTACTCAAGATCGTGGTGCAGCCCGTCCTCGCCTACGTCATGGCCCGCCACCTGATGGGCCTCGACGGGCACGAGCTCTTCGCGATCGTCGTGGTGGCGACGCTGCCGACCGCACAGAACGTGTTCGTCTACGCCAGCCGCTACGGCCGCGGCATGGTGCTCGCCCGCGACGCCGCGCTGGTCACCACGCTCGCCTCGATACCCGCGATCGGCGTCGTCGCCGCGCTGCTGGCATGACGGGCACGGCTAGGTTGAGACCCATGCGATTGCTGCTGCTCGCCGCCTGCTGCGTCCTGGCCGTCGCGTGCGGTCCGGGCGGCGCCGGCGTCCCCGCCCTGCCCGAGGCGCCGACGCCGGAGGGGGCAACGGTCTTCACGGCCCGCGACGATCTCGTCGACCCGCACCCGATCCCGATACAGTCGTGGACCCGCGTCGGCGGCGACCGCATCGCCGTCCACTTCGAGACCGGCACACCCGAGTGTTTCGGGGTCGACGCCACCGTCACCGAGTCCGGCACCTCCGTGACGGTGGCGCTGCGCGGCGGCACGCTGCCCGAGGCGGTGGACCGGGCGTGCATCATGATCGCCGTCACCGGTGTGCTCGAACTGACGCTGCGGGCGCCGCTCGCCGACCGGATCGTGACGGCCGGCTGATCGATGGCCCGCACCCCCCGGCACTGGCTGCTGCTCCTGTGCACGGCGACGGCGCTGCTGCACGCGACGTTCCAGTCGGTGCGCGTCCTCGTCTCCTACCGCGTTCTCGCCCTCGGCGGCGACGCGGCCGTGATCGGCGTGGTGACGGCCCTGTTCGCCCTCGTTCCGCTGGTGCTCGCGGTGCCACTCGGCCGGGCCGTCGACCGCCGGCACGCGGCCGGAATCCTCCGGGCCGGGGTGGTCGTGTCGGTGGCCGGTGCGCTGATCATCGCCCTCAGCCCGGACCTGCTGGTGCTCGGTCTCGGCAACGCCGTCCTGGGTCTCGGTCAGCTCCTGGTGACGGTGTCGGGGCAGGCGTTCGTGTCGATCCTGTCGCCGCCGGGCGAGCTCGATCGCGGCTTCGCGGGCATCACCCTCGGGGTGTCGGTCGGTCAGGCGATCGGGGTGCCGCTCGCCGGCGTGATCGCTGCGGCGAGCAACGGCGAGACCGTCGAGACCACGCCGGCGCTGCTCGTGATGACGGTTCTGGCCGCGATGGCCCTGCCGTTCGTCGTCGGCTTGCGCGAACCACCCGGTTCCGGACGCACCCCGGACGACGCGCCCCCGCAGTCGGTGCTGTCGATGCTGCGCACGCGCGGGATGAAGCCCGCGATGTTCTCGAGCCTCGTGGTGCTGGCGTCCGTGGACATCGTCGTCGCGTACCTGCCGCTGCTCGGTGAGGAGTTCGGATTCGGGGTGCTGCTCGTGTCGGCTCTGCTCACCGCCCGCACCGTCGCGTCGATCGTCTCGCGCGCGGTGCTGCCGTGGGCGCTGCGGACGATCCCGCGGCGACGTCTGCTGCTGTCGGCGACGGCGTGCACTGCGCTGCCCGTCGCGGCCCTACCGTTTCTGCCCAACCCGTGGGCGCTGGGCGCGCTCCTGGCGCTCTGCGGCGCCTTCTGGGGTTTCGGGCAGCCGCTGACCATGACGTGGGTGGTCGAACTGGTGGCACCGGCGGACCGGGCGTCGGCGCTGGCGGTACGCCTCACCGGCAACCGTCTCGGCCAAGTGTCGGTGCCGTTGGCAGCCGGCGCGATCGCCGGGGTCGCCGGCACCGCCTCGGTGTTCCTGGTAACCGCGGGACTGCTGTCGGCTGCCGCGGTGAGCACGTGGCGGGCGCTGCGCAGGTAGACGCCACCCGTGCGCGCTTTCGGTAGCTCCCACTACCGGAACCGCGCACGGCCGCGTCAGCGGCGGCGCAGCCGCGCATAGTCACCGGCGGCGCAGCCGCGCATAGTCACCGGCGGCGCAGCCGCGCATAGTCACCGCCGGCGCAGCCGCACGTAGTCACCGACGACGGCGGCGCCGAGTCCGTCGACGTCGGGCGCGACGACCCGCCCACCGACCCGGCGGGCCATACGGTCGACGATCCGTGCCAGCCCGGGATCGTCGCCGAGCCGGAAGATCGTCACGTGCGCACCGGCGCGGGCGAGATGATCGAATTCGCGGACCGTCATCCCCAGGGTGCGGGCGCTGGGTGGATAGTCGAACGCCGCGTAGCCGTCCGCCTCGAGGTGCGCGGTGGGTTCGCCGTCGGTGACCACCAGCACCACCGGCTGGGCGTTGGAATGCCGGCGCAGGTGCCGGCCGGCCAGCATCAGCGCATGATGCAGGTTGGTGCCCTGCTCGTAGACCCCGTCCAGCCCGGCGAGTTCGGTGGCGGTGACGACCCGAGCGTGCCGGCCGAACGCGATCAGCTGCAGCGCGTCACCGCGGAACCGGGTCGAGACCAGGTGGTTGAGGGCCAGTGCCGTGCGCTTCATCGGCACCCATCGACCGTCCATCACCATCGAGAACGAGGTGTCCACCAGCAGTGCCACGGCGGCCTGGGTGCGCTGCTCGGTCTCGACGACCTCGACGTCGGTGACGTCCATCCGCACCGGGATTCGCGCGGGAGCGCGCAGGGTGGCGTTGGTGAGGGTGCGCACGACGTCCCACGGCTCGGTGTCTCCGAACTCCCACGGACGCGACGCCCCGGTGGGCTCGCCCGTCGCCCCCGCACGGCGGGTCTCGCGCTGCCCGCCGCGGGTGGACAGCTGGTCCATGACGTCGCGCAGCGCGGTCCGGCCGAGTTCGCGCATCGCCTTGGGCGACAGTCGCCACTGCCCGTCGGCGCCGCGGTCGAAGAGCCCCTGCCGTTGCAGTTCCTTCTCGAGCTGGGCGAGCATGCGCGCGTCGGCCGCGGCCTCGTCGCCGAGCTGGCGAGCCAGCGCGTCGAGGTCGATGTCGTCGAGGGAGGCCCCGGCGTACTGCTGGGAGAGCTGCTCGGCGAGCGCGTCGAGTTCGGCAACCTCCTGCAGCGCCCCGGTCGCTTCGCCGAGGCCCATGCCCTGGTCGCCGCGGAACCGCTCCGACCCGGTCCAGTCCTCGCCGGGACGGGCGGCGCGCAGGTGCGAGTCGAGGCGGTCGAGCTGCGACATCAGGCTCGGCGAGCCGAACGCCTGCTGGGCGAGAGCGTCGAGCTCGTCCCGCTGTTCCTGGCTGAGCGAGTTGCGCAGTCGCTGCGCCGCCGCGGCGCGCTGGGCGAGCGAGTCGAGCAGTTCCTCCACGTTGCGGGGGTTCTCCGGGAAGAAGTCGCCGTGCTCGGCCATGAACTGCTCGAAGTCCTCCTGGGTGTCCTCCCCGCGGGAATGCTTGTCCAGCAGATCGTTCAGATCCTCGAGCATCCGGTTCACACGTTCGCGGTCCTCGTCGGTCGCGCCTTCGAGGGCCTGCTTCATCCCGGCGAACCGCTGGTCGAGCATCTCCCGCCCCAGCAGATCGCGGATCTTCTCGTAGTCCTCCCGGGCTTGCGAACTGCGCCAGTCGTAGTCGGCGAGTTCCTGCACGGCCTGGGCGGCGGAGGCGGGCAGTTCCTCGATCCGCATCTCCGCGAACCGGGCCTCGTCGTCGAGAGCGCGCGCGAGCGCCTTGCGCTCCTCGAGCACGGCCCGGTCGAGCAGCTCGCGCACCTCACGCAGCGTGCCGTCGAGATTCGTGCGGTCCAGCAGGTCCCTGCGACGCCGATTCGCCTGCGCGGCAAGCCGGTCCAGGCCGCGCATGGACCCGTGCCCGCGGCGCAGCAGCTCCCGCAGCGCCCGTCGCGGCGAACTGCCGGACAGCACGTCCTCGCCGATGGCGGCGAGGGCCTCACGCAGATCCACCGGCGGGGCGAGCGGGTCGCCGCCGTCGTAAGGTCCGTACCTCGCGCCCCGGCTCATCAGGAGTACACCGCGGCACCGTCGTCGTCGGCGTGCTTGGCGATGCGCCGCGCCAGATAGAGGCCCTCGAGGGCGAGTTCGACGGCGGCAGCCCGGGTTCCGATGCCGTCCGCGCCGAGCCGTTCGGCGACGACGTCGAGGACGGGCAGGTCGGGCAGCTCGTCGAGCAGCGCCTTGGCGGTGATCCGGTCGCCGGTCACCACCGGCCGGCCCTGCTCGACGGCCGCGACGAGCGGACCGAGGTCCACCCCGGCCAGCCGGGTTCGGGCGGCGTCCGCCGTGGCCCGCCGGAGCAGATGGTCGAGCACCTCGAATTCCCGTCCCTCCTCGCCGGATTCGAACTCGACCTTGCCGCGCAGCACCTCCACGACGGTGCCGAGGTCGACGGGCCGTGCGACGGGGTCGGCCTCGCCGAGCACGGCCCCGCGACGCATCGCGGCGGCCGCGACGGTCTCGGCACCGGCGACGGCGAAGCGCGCGGACACGCCGGAACGCTGGTCCACCGACGTGGATTCGCGCAGCAGGCGGGTGAAGCGGGCCAGGATCTCGAGCAGGAAGTCCGGGACCCGCGACTGCAGCTGCGCCTCCTGCTCGATGACGGCGATCTCGTCGTCGAGCTGCGTCGGGTAGTGGGTACGGATCTCGGCGCCGAACCGGTCCTTGAGCGGGGTGATGATCCGGCCCCGGTTGGTGTAGTCCTCCGGGTTGGCGCTGGCGACGAGCAGGACGTCGAGCGGGAGCCGCAGCGTGTACCCCCGCACCTGGATGTCGCGCTCCTCCATCACGTTGAGCAGCGAGACCTGGATGCGCTCGGCGAGGTCGGGCAGCTCGTTGACGGCGACGATGCCGCGGTGGGCGCGGGGTACGAGACCGAAGTGGATGGTCTCGGGGTCGCCGAGGCTGCGGCCCTCGGCGACCTTGACGGGGTCGACGTCGCCGACCAGGTCGGCGACGGAGGTGTCGGGGGTGGCGAGCTTCTCGGCGTAGCGCTCGCTGCGGTGCCGCCAGGCGACGGGCAGGTCGTCGCCGAGCTCCGCGGCGCGGCGGATCGAGGCGGGGGTGATCGGGTCGTAGGGATGCTCCCCGAGCTCGGAGCCGGCGATCACCGGTGTCCACTCGTCGAGCAGCAGGGGCAGGGTGCGCAGCAACCGGGTCTTGCCCTGACCGCGTTCGCCCAGCAGCACCACGTCGTGGCCCGCGAGGAGGGCGCGTTCGAGTTGCGGAACGACGGTGTCGTCGAATCCGACGATGCCCGGCCACGGGTCGATGCCGTCGCGCAGGGCGGCGAGCAGGTTCTGCCGGATCTCGTCCTTGACGGAGCGGTGCACATGGCCCGAGGCGCGCAGCTCGCCGAGGGTGGACGGCCTGACTGTGGGTGACGTCACCCCTCCCAAGGTACGAGCGTTCGGTGATTTCGGCACCTGCAGCCGCGGCGCGTCGCCGCGGCGGGAACGCCGCGCGGGAGCGCCTGCCCGGCCCGGTTCGGTACCCGATGTCGGCGGCGATCCCTACACTCCCGCCATGGACACCTGGCTCCTCGCGGCACTGCTGGGCCTCGGACTGGCCGCCGCCACCGGCCTGCGCACCTTTCTCCCGCTGCTGATGCTCGGCACCGCGGTGCACTTCGGCCTGTTCGGGATCGCGCTCAACGAGTCGATGCAGTGGGTCGGGTCGACGGGCGCGCTCGCCGCCCTGGCGATCGCCACCGTCGTCGAGATCGGCGCCGACCTGGTCCCCCTCGTCGACAACGTCCTCTCGGCCGTCGCCACCGTCGTGCGGCCCGTCGCCGGCGCGCTCGCCGCCTGGGCCGCGTTCGCCGATCTCGACCCGGCGATGGCGGCCCTCGCCGGCATCGTCGTCGGCGCCCCGACCGCGATGGCGGTGAGCACGGTGCAGACCGGCACCCGCGCGGCGAGCACGGTCACGACCGCGGGACTCGGCAACCCGGCGCTGTCACTGCTCGACGACCTGCTCTCCTTCGTCACGTCGTTGATCGCGCTCGTCGTCCCGCTGCTCGTGGTGCCCCTGCTCGCCGGCTTCGCGTGGGCCGTCCACCGCGGGTACCGAGGGCTGAGCCGCCTGCGGACAGGCTGACCGGTTCTGATAGACACGACGCCATGGCGGACACCGACATCTCCTTCTCCAGCGGCGACGTGACCCTGCACGGCAGCCTGCGCGTGCCCGCCGCGGGCGACGGGGACGTCCCGGCCGTGCTGCTGCTCGCCGGCAGCGGTCCCACCGACCGCAACGGCGACAGCGCGCTGCTGCCCGGCCCGATCGGCACCCTGCGTCACCTCGCCGACGTGCTCGAACGCAACGGCTTCGCCAGCCTGCGCTACGACAAGCTCGGCAGTGGCGTCACCGGCCTCGGTCCGTACGACGTCTCCGACGTCGCCGACCTCGGATTCTCCACCTTCATCGACGCCGCCACCGACGGCCTGCGGTTCCTCGCCGGACAGCCGGGCGTCGACGCCGAGCGACTCTACGTCGTCGGGCACAGCGAGGGCGCGCTCATCGCCCTCTCCCTCGCCCACGCCGGCGCGCCCGTCGCGGGCATCGCCCTGCTCGAGCCGCTGGCGGTGCGGCTGCTGGACCTGCTCACCGCCCAGATCGACGCCCAGCTCGACGCCGTCGTCGACGCCGGTCAGCTCCCGATCCAGGTGGCCGACGAACTGCGTCTCGCCCTCGCGGACGCCGTCGAATCGCTGCGGGCCGACGGCACCCTCAGCGACACCCTGCCCGAGCCGCTCCGCAACGCCGGACTGGTCTCGGCCAACGCAAAGGCCCTCGCCGAGGAGGACGCCCTCGATCCGCGGATGCTCGCGGCCCAGCTCGACGGGGCGCTGCCGGTACTCACCAGCGTCTCCGCGAAGGACATCCAGGTGCGGGTCGAGGACGTCGACGCCCTCGACTCGGCACTCGTGCACACGAGCCTGACCTCGCTGCGCCTGCACCGGGCCAACCACGTGCTCAAGGACATCGGCGACCAGCAGTCCACCGGCGCCGACTACATCGCCGATCTGCCCTTCTCGGACGAGTTCACCCGCGGTTTCGAGGCGTGGCTCGCCAAGCTCTGACCCGCCGCCCGAGATGGGCGGAAAACAAGAGATGTCAGATTCGCGTTACTCGGGTATGGTGTCCGGTTAACCCGTAGGAACACACGAGAAAGGTACGGTCCGATGCGAGACGACAAGGTCATCGCGGCGAAGTCGATGCGCATTGCCGTACCCACCTGGTGCCGACACACCTACGCGTACTTCCACTTCGCCAAGTGGCAACCCCGGGAATGAGTCGACGACTCGAAAGACTCCTTCTCGGGCACCCGGGCACATCGCCTCGGGTGCCTTTCTTTATCCCGTACCGATCTTGTCCAGTAAGAGGAGAACACGATGAAACTGCGACTCGGCGCCACCGGCGCCGTCCCCAAGGACCTGCCCGACGATCTCACCGGTCACGCGATCACGATCGACCTGAGCCACGTCGGCACCGAACAGGCCGCGGCCGCTGCGGACCTCATCCGCGAACTGCTCGACCGCGGTGCCGCCCGGCTGGTCATCTCCGACGCCCGCGACGCCGCGCCGCGGACCGTGACCCGCCCGGCGACCGGCCACCCGCACGCGGCCTGACGGCGCGGGCGGCCGGGCGGCGCTCAGTGCGCGAAGTGCCGTGCGCCGGTGAGGTACAGGGTCACGCCGGCCTCGCGAGCGGCCTCGATCACCTCGTTGTCGCGCACCGAACCACCCGGCTGCACGATGGCCTTGACGCCGGCCTCGGTGAGCACCTGCAGGCCGTCCGCGAACGGGAAGAACGCGTCCGATGCGGCGACGGATCCGGTGACACGGTCCCCGGCGCGTGAGACCGCGAGCCGGGCGGAGTCCACGCGGTTGACCTGGCCCATGCCGACGCCGACGGTGGCGCCGCCCGCAGCGAGCAGGATCGCGTTGGACTTCACGGCCCGGCAGGCGCGCCAGGCGAACTCGAGATCCGCGAGGGTCTCGGCGTCGGCGGCCTCGCCGCAGGCCAGCTCCCAGTTCCCGGCCGAATCACCCGGCGCCGTGAGGGTGTCGCGCTCCTGCAGCAGCATGCCGCCGGAGATCTGACGCAGCTCGATCTGCGCCGCCTGCGGCGAGTCGGCCCGCAGGATGCGGATGTTCTTCTTGCGGCTGAGCACCTCGACCGCGCCGGCCGCGTACGCCGGGGCGATGATCACCTCGGTGAAGATCTCGGCGACCTGTTCGGCCATCGCCACGCTCACCTCGCGGTTGACGGCGATCACGCCGCCGAACGCGCTCACCGGATCGCACTCGTGCGCCTTGCGGTGCGCCTCGGCGACGGTGTCGGCCACCGCGATGCCGCACGGGTTGGCGTGCTTGATGATCGCGACGCACGGCCGGTCGTGGTCGTGCGCGGCGCGCCAGGCCGCGTCGGCGTCCTGGTAGTTGTTGTAGGACATCTCCTTGCCGTGGAACTGCTCGGCGCGGGCCAGGCCCGGCTCGCCGGCCTCGTTCACGTACAGCGCCGCCGCCTGGTGCGGGTTCTCGCCGTACCGCAGCACGGCCGCACGCTGCCACGTCGCACCGGCCCAGGCCGGGAACTGCTCGGCGGCGTCCGCCTCCGGGACGGCATAACCGGCGTTCATCCAGCTCGCCACCGCCACGTCGTAGGCGGCGGTGTGCTGGAACGCCTGGGCGGCAAGGGCTTTGCGCTGCGGCAGGGTGAAGCCGCCCGCCTTGACGGCGTCGAGCACGTCGTCGTACCGGGCCGGGTCGACGACGACGGCGACCGACGGATGGTTCTTCGCGGCGGCACGCACCATGGACGGGCCGCCGATGTCGATCTGCTCGACGCACTCGTCGGGGGTGGCCCCCGAGGCGACGGTCTGCGTGAACGGGTACAGGTTCACCACGACCAACTCGAACGCCTCGACACCGAGCTCGGCGAGCTGGTCGAGGTGGTCCTGCTTGCGCGTGTCGGCGAGGATGCCGGCGTGCACTCGCGGGTGCAGCGTCTTGACCCGGCCCTCGAGGCACTCGGGGAAGCCGGTCAGGTCCTCCACCTTGGTGACGGGGATGCCGGCGCCGGCGATGGTCGCGGCCGTGGAGCCGGTGGAGACCAGCGCGACACCCGCCTCGTGCAGACCCGTCGCCAGTTCGACCAAACCGGTCTTGTCGTAGACGCTGACGAGTGCACGTCGCACAGCCTTACGTTCGGTCACTGGGGATCACGGCCTTTCGTCCATCGGATACAACTCCACGGGTGGCGACGGCGGCGACCACGTCGGCCAGCAACCGTCGCTCCACAACCTTGATGCGTTCGTGCAGGGTGGCCTCGTCGTCGTCGTCGAGGACCGGCACGGGTTCCTGCGCCAGGATGGGGCCGGTATCGACACCGGCATCGACCAGATGCACGGTCGACCCGGTGACCTTCACCCCGTAGGAGAGGGCGTCGGGGACTGCGTGCGCGCCGGGGAACGCCGGCAGCAGCGCAGGGTGGGTGTTGACGATGCGGCCGCCGAACCGGTGCAGGAAGGTCGGCCCCAGGATCTTCATGAAACCGGCGGAGACCACCAGGTCCGGCTCGTGCGCGGCGACGGCGTCGGTGAGGGCGCGGTCCCACGCGGCGCGGTCCGGGTGCTCACGCAGCACGACGCGGAGATGCGGGATGCCGGCGGCCTCGGCATGCCCCTCGGCGGCGCACTCGCGGTCCACTCCGACGGCGACGATCCGGGCGGGGTACCCGTCCGTGTGCGTCGCGTCGATCAGCGACCGCAGCAGGCTTCCGGTGCCCGAGGCGAGGACGACGACCCGTGCCGGCGCAGTCGGCGGCAGCTGGTCACGCGAGGCAGTCAGCGCTCTACTCCTGGAACTCGAGAGGGGTCGGCCGGATGCTCGGCCGGGTAGAGCCTAGCCCTTGGGGGGTGCGGCCCCCTCCGGCAGGTCACCGTTGCGCTCCGGCGGCGCGCCGGCATCCTGCTCGGTTAAGCCGGACCCGCCCGGCTCGTCGGCGGCGTCCTCGAGTTCCGCGTCGGCGACGTCCACACGCTCGTCGTCGGCGGGGTCCACGCGCTCGGCGGGGTCCTCGCCCTCGGTGCCGGCGTCGGCGGGGTCCTGCTGCCCCGCGGGGCCGTCCTCGACGATCTCGGCCTCGAGCACGTCGGCGGCCGGCGTCGCCGGGCCCGCCTCGAGCGCCTTCGCCTCGTCGAGCGGGGTGGCGTCGGCCTCCTCGACCGGCTCGTCGCCGTCGGGATTCTCGGCGGCGGCGGTCTCCGTGGCGGACTCCCCCGCGGCGGCCGACGCTCGGACGGCCTCCGCCGCGGCCAGGCGGTGCTCGCGCCACAGCAGCAGCTGCGACGTGACGAGGCCCAGCAGCCCCGACCACGCGAATACCAGAACCCCGGCAAGCCACCAGTTTCCGCCGACCACGCCGAAGATCCCCAGGGGGCCACCGGCGACCCACGTGGCCAGCGCGCTCGTCGCGCCCGCGAGCGCCGCCGCAGCGACCACCGTGAGCGCGGCGTCGGTGGACGACACGTACTCCCCCCGGGCCCGCGCCTCGAGGTGGCGCTGGGCGACGTACCGTCCGAGCAGCGCACCCACCGTCGCGGGAACGGCCAGCAGCACCGGCCAGAACGGCGCGGCCGGTCCCGGTGGGATCACGGCGAGCACCGGCAGTGCGGGCAGGTCACCGCCGGTCGCCTCGAACAGGCTCAGGGTCACGTCGCCGAACTGCACCGTGCTGCCGGCCACCACGGCGGCGGCCCCGATCAGCACGTTGGGCAGGTACAGCACCGACAGCACCGTCAACCCGAGTGCTCCAGTCACTCCCCCGCCGCGGCCGATCAGGTCACCGACCACGGTCCACGACCACAGCAGCCCGAGTACGGTCACCACCCCGGCCGCGGCGAACATCCCCAGCACCGCGCGGGCCGCGGGGCGCACGGCGGCGACCAGCCAGTTCGGCACGCCGTAGCGGACGGACAGCGGCCGCCACGTCCGGGCACCGATGCCGAGCCCGGCCCCGAACAGGTAGAGGGCCGTCACCCAGGCCAGCGCGGCCGCCGGATTGGGGGTGACGACGGGCAGGACACTCGCCGCATCCTGGATCACGATCAGTGCCACGATCGTGATCACCGTCGGACCGGCGAGGGTGGCCACGGCGATGCGTGAGGCGTTCCGACGATCGAGCGGACGGCCGCCGAGCGCGACGAAGGCGTCGGTGGCCGAACGCGCGGCCCGGGCGGTCAGCCACACCAGCACCGCCGTCGGCAGCAACGGCAGCACGCCGAGCGCTACCCCGTCGATCGTCAGCGTCACCTGATGCAGGGCCAGCCAGCTTCCCGCGATCGCCGCGTAGATGCCGGTCAGGTCGCTGCTCGCGGCCACCATCGTGGTCACCACCAGCGTGGCGATCAACGCGAGGGTCACTGCCGGCACCCTGGCCGCCGTGCCGAGCAGGATCCGCAGCTGCTCCGGTTCGACCGGGTTGCCTTCCGGGGTGGTGCGCCGGTCGGACCGGCCTAGCGTCGAGGTCATCGTGTCGAGAGTGTCACCCGGCGACGGTCGTGACGGTCAGGCGCGCCGCAGCACGTGCGGGAGCCGTCACCGCGGCTCGTCACCGGGGCGGAACGCCTGCGTCGGCGCCGGGTCCGACGTCCGCTCGGCGTCGTCCTCCGACGGACGCCCCGCGGCATCCTGCTCGGAGTCGGCGTGCCGGGGGGCGAGCACGGTCGGCTCGTCCGCGCCGCCACCGGCGGGCTCCCCCGGCCGGCCCGAAGGACCGGGCGACCCGGCGCCGTACGGGGCCTGGGCTCCCGTCGGGGTGTAGGCCTGCTGGCCGGGGTGCTGCCCCTCGGATTGCGGCCGGTCGACGCGCAGCGGCTGGCTCAGGTGCTCGGTCTGGGCGCCGTAGTCCGGGCTGGGGTAGTGCTCGCGCGGCTGCGCGCCCGAGTACTGGGTGCCCGGGTACTGGGATCCCGGGTACTGTCCGGACGGGTGCTGCCCGGACGGATACTGGCCGGTGGAGTACTGCCCCGACGGGTACTGCCCGGTGGAGTACTGCGGCTGCTGGTAGCCGGGGTACTGCGCCGAGGACCCCGAGGGGTAGGCCGAGGACCCCGAGGGGTAGCCGGAGCCCTGCGTTCCGTATCCGCTCGACGCCGCGCCGGGAGCGTAGCCCTGACCGGACGGATAGCCCTGCCCCGCGCCGGCACCCTGCGCTCCGTATCCCTGACCGCTGTAGCCCTGGCCGCCGCTGTAGCCCTGGCCGCCGCTGTACCCCTGGCCCACGCCCTGCCCGCCGCCTCCCTGGCCGCCGAACGACTGCGCGGGCGCGCGGCGCTGGCCGGGCACCAGGATGCCGATCCCGAAGAGCAGCGCCATCAGCGCGAGCGCAGTCTGCAGGAAGCCGAGGACGAGGATCGACACCCCACCCCACGAGATGCCGGTGTCGTCGGGCAGGTGGAAGAGCTGGAACAGCGACACCACGAAGCCGACCGCGGAGGCCGCCACCGCAACGGAGCGCAGGTCCTGACCCGGTAGCAGCGACAGTGCCGCAGCCGCGCCACCGAAGAGCAGGAAGGCCAGCGGCACGACCGCGAACCCGAAGTCGAACGACGACAGCGCAACCTGGGTGCCGAAGGAGATCCGCACGTACGGGGCCAGGCCGAGCAGGAAGTTCAGCACCGCCAGCACCGCGACGGCGATCGGCAGGAGCAGCGGCACCACCTTGTCGGAGCCACGGGAGGCGAGGCTGGATCCGCCCCCGGTCGACGACCCCGTGGGACCTGACGGGGTGTCGGACCGGCCCGTTCCCGAGCCTGCTGGGTAGGTCATCGCTCCTCCTGATGTCGTCGGCTGCTCTGTGACCAGCCTAGGCACGATCACCGTGGGCGGCAGGAGTCCCGCGAATCCGGCGAATCCCCACCGGCGAGAATGTGCGCATGCCCAGCACCCTCGAGCCCGGAGCGGACGTCGTCGCCGAGACGGAGATCAAGCATTCCCGCTTTCTCGCCGCGCTGCGTCGCGTCGACTCGGATACCGCCGCGCTCGCCTTCGTCGAGGAACAGCGGAGGCTGTATCCCGATGCGCGGCACCATTGCTGGGCCTTCGTGGTGGGCGACGAGCCGGCGCACCGGGCGGAACGGTCGAGCGACGACGGGGAACCGGGTGGCACGGCCGGGGTGCCGATGCTGCAGGTGCTGCACCATCGCGATCTGGTGAACGTCGCGGTGGTGGTCACCCGCTGGTTCGGCGGCATCAAGCTCGGCGCGGGGGGACTGGTCCGGGCGTATTCGGGTGCGGTGGCCGTCGCGGTCGACGCGGCGACGCTGGTGCCGCGGGAGCGACGGGCGGTGTTCACCCTGGCGGTGGGGCACGGTGACGCCGGCCGGCTGGAGTCGGAACTACGGGGCCGCGGGGTGAGCGTGCTCGACGTGTCCTACACGGAGCGTGTCGTCTTCACGGTCGCGGCCCGGGATGCGGCCGGGTTGCGGAGCGTGGTGGCGTCGGCGACGGCCGGCGCCGGCGAGCTCGAGCCCGTCGGCACCGAATGGGTGGACGGGTAGGCAGCGGAGCTGCCGGTGCGTCCTTTGGGCGGTCAGGACCGCCCAAAGGACGCACCGGCGGCGGAGCCGCCTACAGCGACTGCAGGATCTCGCGCGCGAGAGCGGCGGTCTCGGACGGCGTCTTGCCGACCTTCACGCCGGCCGCCTCGAGGGCGTCCTTCTTGGCCTGCGCGGTGCCCGAGGAGCCGGAGACGATGGCGCCGGCGTGGCCCATGGTCTTGCCCTCCGGAGCGGTGAACCCGGCGACGTAGCCGACGACCGGCTTGGTCACGTTGGCCTTGATGTAGTCGGCCGCGCGCTCCTCGGCGTCGCCGCCGATCTCGCCGATCATGACGATGAGCTTGGTCTCGGGGTCCTTCTCGAACGCCTCGATGGCGTCGATGTGGGTGGTGCCGATGACCGGGTCGCCGCCGATGCCGATGGCGGTGGAGAAGCCGAAGTCACGCAGCTCGAACATCATCTGGTAGGTCAGGGTGCCGGACTTGGACACCAGGCCCACCGGGCCCTTGCCGGAGATGTTGGCCGGGGTGATGCCGACCAGCGACTCACCCGGGGTGATGATGCCGGGGCAGTTGGGGCCGATGATCCGGGTCTTGTTGCCCTTCTCGACGTTGTAGGCCCACGCGTACGCGGTGTCCTGCACCGGGATGCCCTCGGTGATGACCACGAGCAGCGGGATCTCCGCGTCGATGGCCTCGATGATGGCGTCCTTGGCGAACTTCGGGGGGACGAACGCGATCGAGACGTCCGCGCCGGTCTCCTTCATCGCCTCGGCGACGGTACCGAAGACGGGCAGCTCGACGGCCGAGCCGTCGGCGGCGGTGTGGGACACAGTGGTGCCGGCCTTGCGGGCGTTGACGCCGCCGACGACCTGGGTACCGGCCTTGAGCATCAGGGCGGTGTGCTTGGTGCCCTCGCCGCCGGTGATGCCCTGGACGATGACCTTCGAGTCCTTGTTGAGGAAGATAGACATGTTCTCCGTGTGTCCTTACTTCGCGGCGTGCGCCAGCTCGGCGGCCTTGTCAGCGGCCTCGTCCATGGTTCCGACCAGCGTGACCAGCGGGTGGTTGGCGTCGGCCAGGATCTTGCGGCCCGCCTCGACGTTGTTGCCGTCCAGGCGGACGACCAGCGGCTTGTTGGCCTCGTCGCCGAGGATCTCCAGCGCCTTGACGATGCCGTTGGCGACCGCGTCGCACGCGGTGATGCCACCGAAGACGTTGACGAACACGCTCTCGACCTGGCCGTCGTTCAGGATGACGTCCAGGCCGGCGGCCATGACCTCGGCGGACGCGCCGCCACCGATGTCGAGGAAGTTGGCGGGCTTGACGCCGCCGTGCTTCTCACCGGCGTACGCGACGACGTCGAGGGTCGACATGACCAGGCCCGCGCCGTTGCCGATGATGCCGACCTGGCCGTCGAGCTTGACGTAGTTCAGATCGTGCTCCTTGGCCTTGGCCTCGAGCGGATCGGTGGAGTCCTTGTCCTCGAGCTCGGCGTGCTCGGGGTGGCGGAAGCCCGCGTTCTCGTCGATGGTGACCTTGCCGTCGAGGGCGAGGATCTGATCGTCGGGGGTGCGCACGAGCGGGTTGACCTCGACCAGGGTGGCGTCCTCGGCGACGAAGACCTCCCACAGCTTCTGGATGGTCACGGCCGCGGCGTCGAGCACGTCGGCGGGCAGGTGGCCCTGCTCGGCGATGCTGCGCGCGAACGCGAGGTCGACGCCCTTGACGGCGTCCACGGGAACCTTGGCGAGACGCTCGGGCTTGGTGGCCGCGACCTCCTCGATCTCCATGCCGCCCTCGACCGAGCACATGGCCAGGTAGGTGCGGTTGGCCCGGTCGAGCAGGAAGGAGATGTAGTACTCCTCGGCGATGTCGCTGGCCTCGGCGACCAGGAGCTTCTTGACGATGTGACCCTTGATGTCGAGGCCGAGGATGTTCTCGGCGTGGGTCTTCGCATCCTCGGGGGTGGCGGCGTACTTCACGCCACCGGCCTTGCCACGACCACCGGTCTTGACCTGGGCCTTGACCATCACAGGCTTACCGATTTCCTCGGCGATCGCCTTGGCATCGTCGGCCGTGTCGGTCACACGACCCAGCGACGTCGGCACACCATGCTTGGCGAAGAGTTCCTTCGCCTGGTATTCGAAGAGATCCATCTGCTCACCGTCTCGTCTGCGTTGACGCCCGCTCGAGGGGTATGAGCGGGTCCGTTCGGACTGTAACTAGTCGGAAGTCCCACCAAACGCCCGCACTCCTGGTATGTGTCGCATGTCACCGGAGCGAGGGGCCCGAGGGGTACCTCACGGATTTTCCTCCCGGATTGTGAGCCACGCCGCAGCCAGGAGGAACACCACCCCAAGGATTGCAGGCAGTGTGAGGACGCCGTTCACCGGCTCCTGCTCCGGGCTCCGCACGAGCAACCACGACGCCGCATACAGCGCCACCGACGCCGCCGCGCCGAGCAGCAGCACACCGCCCCGGGCCGGCCGCGACCGCGCTGCGACCAGCACCGCTGCGACCACCGCGACGGCGAGCAGCACCCGCCCCCACACGTCGTAGCCCCACGGATAGCCCAGGACCGAACCGGCCCCGGGCTGCACCGGCAACAGCACACCGGCACCGGCGACGAGAGCCGCAGCCGCGCCCACCGCGCGCACGACCGGCCCGGCGATCCGTTCGACGGAGGTGTCGATGCCGTCGCGTTCCGCACCCCCGGCCAGCACGACGAGCACCCCCGTCGCCGCCGCCCCCAGGATCGCGGCGCCGGCCAGCCACGCGCCCGGCCCGGCACCGACGCCGGGCAGGTCCGTGGCGAGCACCCAGGACTGCAGGACCGCCCCGGCGGCGGTGACCACCGCGACGACCGGCACCGCGACGGCGGGCCGCAGCGGGGCGGCGAATTCGGAGAGCAGCAGCCACACGCTCAGCGCCAGCACGAGCAGGCCTGCGGCGAGCAGCAGGCGAGTGGCCGGCAGGTCGGGCGCCGGCGCCCCGGCCGGGACCGACAGGGTGGGCAGCAGCGCACCCGCCGTCGCGACGACGCCGGTGGCAATCCCCGCGACGCCCGCGGTGACGTGCCGGCGCAGCATCGCCGGGACGGACGTGACCGCCCTGGGCACCGGCCCTGCGGCGCGGGCGGACCGGGCGACGAGCCGGGGCAGTGCGACCGCGGCCGCGACGAGGGCGACGGCGGCGACCACCCCGACGGCGGCACCGGGCGACGGCGCGAGCCGCTCACCGGTGAGACCCGCCGCCAGGCGCGGGCCCAGGATGCCGAGCGCACCGAGCCCCGCACCCGCCACCAGGCCCGTCGCGGCGGCCGGCGAACCGGTCACCAGCGCCCACGTCGCCGTCAGCACCACCGCGACCGCGGCGGCCAGGGAACCGATCGCGGTGGCAGTGGTGGCGTCGAGGACGCCGGGGCCGAGCAGCACCGGGTCGTCCGAGACGAAGGGCGGGGCGAGGAGCGCACCGGCCGCGACCAGGGCCGCCACCGCCACCGCGGTCGCCGCCGGGGCCCCGACGCGCACACCCACCGGGCCGTCCTCGCCGGGCACGTGTGCGGGGTCGGCCCCGAGCCGCCGGACCGCGACGGCCCCGAGGACTCCGGCGCCGACCGCGGCGAGATGGCCGGCGAGGACGACGCCCGCGCCCGGGCCCGCCGTGAGGCCGGCGGCGGTGAGGGGCCGGAAGAGCTCGAGCCGGTCGGCGTCGAGGGCGTCGGTGAACAGCGCGACGTCGAGCAGGGCCGCGCCGAGTGCGACGAACCCGGCCCCCGCAAGCAGCGCGCCGGCCCGGATTCCGGCGAGGGGCCCGGGCCGACGGGCGAGATTCACCGCGCCGACGGGCACCGCGAGCGCGGCGGCGACGGCGACGAGCGTCGCGGCGCCGAGGGCGGCGCCGACGGGCCCGGCGTCGGCGCGGACCGCCGGCAGGAACGGCGCGACCGCCACGGCGATGGCGCCGAGCACGGACAGGACGAACGCGGCGACGAGGACGGGCGGGCGGCTCGGCACGCCCCGACGCTACGGCGACGTTCCGATTCATCGCGGCGTGACACACCGTGAATATTCGGTATCGCGCCGTAACCGAAGGAACGTTTCCATATACGCCCAGCTCAAACTGTGATGCCAGTCACAAGGCCCGATTTCCAGCCCGTTTGGGTTGCCACGCTTGCGATCGTTTCGTTACCGTCGCTTCGGTCCGAATAACGGTCAGGTCACGAACGGAGGACGGCAGTCGATGCACACTTGCACTCCACGCGCCGACAGCCGTCCCGGCAGCGGGTTCGGTGACTTCGAGTCCACGGAGGCCACCGACCATCTCTATCCGGGCCACTGGCAGCCGCACGAGCGTTACCTCGACGAGGGCCCGGCGGACGATCTAGACGTCTCGAGCATTGTGAACTTCCGCAACACCAGTACCACCGAGCAGTACGAATTCTATGGCACCGAGCCGGCCGAGCCGCTCACCGCCCCCGGATCACCCGACAGCGATCTGGCCGCCCCCACTCGTCGCGGCGGCGCCCACCGGGTTCCCACTCCCCCCGCCGCCCTCAAGGGCCGCGCCGCGGTCCTCGCGGTCGCCGCTGGCGCCGTCGTCGCCGCGGGCCAGGCCGCCGCCAGCGGCCCCGCCCAGGAGTCCGGGCACTCCGAGGTCGCCCTCGCCGCGGACGCCACCGACTCGCACGTCATCACCGCCACCGCGGTGCCGCAGGCCGCGCAGTTCGCCCCGGAGACCGAGTCCGAGGGCGCCGCCCCGTCCCAGGCCCCGCAGGTCCTCAACATCGCGGACCCGAACGACCTCTCCCAGTTCTCGAACCTGCTCGCCAAGGGCCAGCGGTTCAGCGAGGAGCGCGCCGCCCGCGAGGCCGCCGCCCGCCGCCCGCTGTTCGTCCTTCCGGCCGCCGGCGTCTTCACCTCCAGCTACGGTGCCCGCTGGGGCACCCTCCACGCCGGGGTGGACATCGCCGGTCCGATCGGGACCCCGATCCTCGCGGTCGCCGACGGCACCGTCATCGACTCCGGTCCCGCGTCCGGCTTCGGCATGTGGGTGCGCCTGCGCCACGCGGACGGCACCGTCACCGTCTACGGCCACATCGACCAGTCCATGGTGACGGTCGGTCAGCAGGTCATGGCCGGCGACCAGATCGCCACCATGGGCAACCGCGGCCAGTCGACCGGCCCGCACCTGCACTTCGAGGTGCACCTCAACGGCATCGACAAGATCGACCCGCTGCCCTGGCTCGCGACCCGCGGCATCTCCCTCGGCATCCGGAACGACTGACCTCCGGCGCTTCTCGCGAAACGGGCCCCGCACCGGCTGGTGCGGGGCCCGTTTCGCGTCCGGCCGGGAACCCGGGGTCAGAGCTTGACCATCGGCACGCCGCCGACGAGCATCAGCCGCACCTTCCCGGCGCTGCCGAAGTCGATGACCACCGTCGCCGTCGGCCCGGAGCCGCGGGTCTCGAGGACCGTGCCGAGGCCGTACTTGTCGTGGCTGACCCGGTCGCCGACGGCGAGCACGAGATGGTTGTTGCGCGAGCGCGCGGTCCCGAAACTCGGTGTCGACTGCCGGTCGTCGCCGAACCGGGACGCTCCGCCCCCGAAGCCGGAGCCGACTCCGCCGTAGCCGCCCCGGCCCCGGCCGGCTCCGATGGCGTGACCACCGGCCACCCCCGGATCCTCCCGGCGCCACTCCACGAGTTCCTGCGGAATCTCTTGCAGGAAGCGCGATTCCGGATTGGTCACCGGCTGCCCCCAGGCCGAGCGCAGCACCGCCCGGCTCAGGTAGAGGCGCTGCCGCGCGCGGGTGAGCCCGACATAGGCCAGGCGCCGTTCCTCCGACAGCTCGGCCGGGTCGCCGAGCGCTCGCATGTGCGGGAACTGCCCGTCCTCCCACCCGGTCACGAACACCACCGGGAACTCGAGACCCTTGGCGGTGTGCAGCGTCATCAGGGTGACGACCCCGTCGCCCTCCTCGGGGATCTGGTCGGCGTCGGCCACCAGCGACACCCGTTCGAGGAACGCGGCGAGCGAGCCGGGCTCGGGCTCCCCCTCCGCGCCCTCCCGTTCCTCCTCGAGACCCGCGGCATTGCGGGCATCCGAACTGAATTCCCTTGCCACGCTGACCAACTCGTTGAGATTGTCGAGCCGCGTGCCGTCCTGCGGGTCGTCGCTGGCCTCGAGCTCGGCGCGGTAACCGGTGCGGTCGAGGACCGCCTCGACGACGTCGCCGATGTCGACGAGGTCGTTGCCGTCGGCGTCGGTCTCGGTGAGCATCCCCCGCAGCTCGTCCATGAGGTCGACGAACGCGGCGATGGCCTTCTGCGAGCGGGTGTTCAGCAGGGGCACGGTGCCCTCGGCCGCGTCGCGCAGGGCCCGGCCGAACCCGACCGCCGTGCGTTCGGCGTGCACCGCCACGCAGGCCTCCGCGCGGTCGCCGATGCCGCGACGGGGGGTGTTGAGGATACGGCGCAGGCTGACCGTGTCGTCCGGGTTGGCGAGCACCCGCAGGTACGCGACGAGGTCGCGGACCTCCTTGCGCTCGTAGAAGCGCACGCCGCCGACCACCCGGTAGGGCACGCCGTGCCGGATGAACACGTCCTCGAGGGCACGGGAGGAGTTGTTGGTGCGGTAGAACACCGCGACGTCGGCGAACCTGGCCTCACCGGCGTCGACGAGCCGGTCGATCTCCGCCGCCACGAACTGCGCCTCGTCGTGCTCGTTGTCGGCGACGTACCCGGTGATCGGTTCTCCCGCGCCGGAGTCCGTCCACAACCGCTTCTCCCGTCGTCCGGTGTTGCGCGCGATCACCGCGTTGGCCGCCGAGAGGATGTTCTGCGTGGAACGGTAGTTCTGCTCGAGCAGGATCGTGCGAGCGTCGGGATAGTCGCGTTCGAACTCCTCGATGTTGCGGATCGTCGCGCCGCGGAACGCGTAGATGGACTGGTCGGCATCGCCGACGACACACAGCTCCCCCGGCGCGACCGCATCGTCCGTCACGGTGTCGTCCGCACCGCCCACGAGCGTGCGCACGAGCACGTACTGCGCGTGGTTGGTGTCCTGGTATTCGTCGACGAGAACGTGGCGGAACCGTCGGCGGTAGTACTCCGCCACCTGCGGATGCGCCTGCAACAGTGCCACCGTCTCGCCGATCAGGTCGTCGAAGTCGAAGGCGTTGGCCGCGCGCAGCCGCTGCTGGTAGTGCGCGTAGACCCGCGCGACGATCCGCGGCAGTTCCGCCGCCTCGCGGTCCGCGTCGGCCGCGGCCTCCTCGGGGCCGATCAGCTCGTTCTTGAGATTGGAGATGTGCGTCGCCAGCAGCCGCGCGGAATACCGCTTGACGTCGAGGTCGAGATCCTTGGCGATCATGGTGAGCAGCCGCCGGGAGTCGTCCGCGTCGTAGATGGTGAAGTTCGAGTTCATCCCCGACAGCAGCGCCGACTGCGCCCGCAGGATCCGCACGCAGCTCGAATGGAACGTCGACACCCACATGCTGTTCGCGCGCGGACCGACGAGGTGGGCGACGCGCTCGCGCATCTCGGCGGCCGCCTTGTTGGTGAACGTGATCGCCAGGATCTGGCCCGGCGCCACCCCACGCTCACCCAGCAGGTACGCGATGCGCCGGGTCAGCACCGCCGTCTTGCCGGAGCCGGCCCCCGCGACGATGAGCAGCGGAGACCCCGTGTGGGTCACGGCCTCCCGTTGCTGGGGATTGAGTCCCTCGAGCAGCGCGTCGGGGGTCATCGCCCGCACCCCCGAGTTCGACGCGGGGACGGGACGGCCGGAGGCAACGGGTGTGTTCATCGTGGTACCAAACTACCGGCGATCGCCGACAGCCGTGCCGGCCGGGCCGGGGCGATTCGGCAGGTATGCCTTACTTGGCCGGTTCGGGGACGGGTGGCAAACTGAACGTCATGTCATGCGCTCCACGTCGCCACTATCGGCGACACTTCCATCGGTGTGAGAGCCGATGACCGAGGCCTGACCACACCCGAGGCTTCGGCTGCTGCGCCACCGAAGTCCCGAGCCGACGGCCGGACCGGTAACGCCCGCAGTATCCGAAGCGATCCCAGAGCTGACGCGAGGAGACGACATGAGCACCAACACCGAGGCCGCCGGTTCCGGAGCCAGCGCATCCGACGCTGCCCTGCCCACCACCGAGGCGGAGATCGACGAGCTCCGTAAAGAGATCGACCGGCTCGACTCCGAGATCCTGGCGGCGGTCAAACGCCGTACCGAGGTCTCGCGCATCATCGGCCAGACCCGCATGGCCTCCGGCGGTACCCGCCTGGTGCACAGCCGCGAGATGAAGGTTCTCGAGCGCTTCAGCGAGCTGGGCCAGGAGGGTCACACCCTGGCCATGCTGCTGCTGCGGCTCGGCCGCGGCCGTCTCGGTCACTGACGCCACGGCCGTCCGGGTCACCGAGGCCACGGCCGTCCGGGTCACCGAGGCCACGGCCGTCCGGGTCACCGAGGCCACGGCCGGTTCGGTCACCGAGTCCCGCCGGTACGCCCCCGAGCCCGTCGGTCCCGACGCTCGGGGGCGTCACCGTCGCGCAGGTCACTGCAGCGCGATGTACTTCGTCTCGAGGTACTCCTCGATGCCTTCACTGCCGCCCTCGCGGCCCAGCCCGGAGGCCTTGACACCGCCGAACGGCGCCGCCACGTCGGAGATCACGCCCCGGTTGACGCCCACCATGCCGGACTCGACGGCCTCGGCCACCCGCAGCGCCCGGTCCAGGCTCTGCGTGTAGATGTACGCGGCCAGTCCGTATTCGGTGGCGTTGGCCGCATCGATCGCCTCCTGCTCGGTGTCGAACCCGGCCACGGCGGCGACGGGGCCGAACACCTCCTCCCGCAGGATCCGGGCCTCGGCCGTCACCCCGTCGAGCACGGTCGCCGGGTAGTACCACCCCGGGCCGTCGGGGACGGATCCGCCGAGCCGGAGGCTCGCCCCGGCCCCCACTGCGTCCTGCACCAGCGCGCCGACGGTCTCCCGCTGGCCGGCGTTGATCAGCGGCCCGAGTGTGGTGCCGGGGTCGGTGCCGCGCCCGAGCCGGTACTGCGCCATCCGCTCGGTCAGCTTCTTCACGAACTCCTCTCGCACCGAGTTGGCGACGTGGAAGCGGTTCGCGGCCGTGCACGCCTCGCCGCCGTTGCGTAGCTTCGCGGCCAGCGCGCCCTCGACCGCGGCGTCGAGGTCGGCGTCGTCGAACACCAGGAACGGCGCGTTGCCGCCCAGCTCCATCGACGTGCGCAGCATCGCCTTCCCGGCCCGCTCGGACAGGGCCCGGCCGACCCCGGTGGAACCGGTGAAGGTCAGCTTGCGCAGGCGGGGATCGTCGATCAGCGGACCGGTGACCGCCCCGGCGCGCGACGTCGGCAGCACGGACAGCACCCCCTTCGGCAGGCCGGCCTCGGCGAACAGCTGGGCGAGCAGCAGCATCGTCAGCGGGGTCTCCGACGCGGGCTTCATCAGGATCGTGCAGCCCGCAGCGAGGGCGGGACCGATCTTGCGGGTGCCCATCGCGAGCGGGAAGTTCCACGGCGTGATCGCCAGGCACGGTCCCACCGGCTGCTTCGTCACCAGGATCCGTCCGTTGCCCGCGGGCGCGTGGGTGTAGCGGCCCGCGATCCGCACCGCCTCCTCGGCGAACCAGCGGAAGAACTCGGCACCGTACTTGGCCTCGGCCCGGCTCTCCGGCAGGGCCTTGCCCATCTCCAGGGTCATCAGGAGCGCGAAGTCCTCGGCACGTTCGGTGATCCGCGCGAACACCGAACGCAGCAGTTCGCCACGTTCGCGCGGCGGGGTCGCAGCCCACTCGTGCTGGACGGCCACCGCGGCGTCGAGGGCGCGGACGGCGTCCGCCGGACTCGCGTCGGCGACGTCGGTGAGCGTGTCGCCGGTGGCGGGATCGTGGACGGGGAAGGTGGCGCCGTTCTCTGCGGCCACCCACTCCCCGCCGAGGAACAGTTCTGTCGGTACGGTCCGGATCAGTTCTTCGGTGTCCATGACCCACATCATGCGCTCCACGACCCGAGCGGATTCCGAACCCGCCGGTAACTGCGGCCCCGCACTAGGCTCTGAATTCATGAGCGACGTGACTCGAACCGCACCGTGGCAGCAGCTGTCCCAGCACCGTTCGGAGCTCGAGGCGGTGGATCTGCGGGGGTTGTTCGCGGCGGATCCGGGGCGGGCGCAGCGGTTCTCGCTGACCGTCGGGGAGTGGTACATCGACTACAGCAAGCATCGGATCACCGACACCACGGTGGGGTTGCTGCTCGAGCTGGCCCGGGCGTGTGGGCTCGAGGCCCGCCGCGATGCGATGTTCGCCGGGGACCGGATCAACACCACCGAGGACCGGGCGGTGCTGCACACCGCGCTGCGGTTGCCGCGGTCGGCGACGCTGACCGTGGACGGCACCGACGTGGTCGCCGAGGTGCACACGGTGCTCGACGCGATGGCCGGCTTCGCCGAGAAGGTCCGCTCGGGCACCTGGCGCGGCGCCACCGGCGAGCCGATCGCCACGGTGGTGAACCTCGGGATCGGCGGCTCGGATCTGGGCCCGGCGATGGTGGCGCGGGCGTTGCGGCACTACGCCGACGGCCCGGCGGTGCGGTTCGTCGCCAACATCGACCCGGCGGATCTGACCGCGCAGCTGACCGGCCTGGACCCGGCCACCACGCTGTTCGTGGTGGCGTCGAAGACGTTCACCACCGTCGAAACCCTCACCAACGCCACCGCCGCGCGGCGCTGGCTGGTCGCCGCGCTCGGTGAGGACGCCGTCGCGGCGCATTTCGTGGCGGTGTCCACGAACGCGAGCAAGGTCGCCGAGTTCGGCATCGACCCGGCGAACATGTTCGGGTTCTGGGACTGGG
>NZ_JAALEG010000029.1 GCF_011058165.1 Rhodococcus aetherivorans | reverse complement strand
CCCAGCTGCACGGCGACGACGCGGGCGATGTTGAACCCGGACTGGCCGGCGGGCTGGCCGCAGCCGAGCATCAGGTCGTCGATCTGGGCCGGGTCCAGCTCCGGCACCTTCGCCAGGGCGGCCGCGACCATCTGGGTGGCCAGGTCGTCCGGACGCACCGTCCTGAGCGACCCCTTCATCGCCCGCCCGATGGGAGAACGGGCGGCGGACACAATCACAGCTTCGGGCATCACGTGCTCCTTGTTTTGTGTTGACGCTTCGAGTCTCTACAGGCCCAGATCGCGGCCGATGAGTTCCTTCATGATCTCGTTGGTGCCGGCCCAGATCTTGGTGACGCGGGCGTCCTTCCATGCACGAGCCACACGGTACTCGTTCATGAAGCCGTAGCCACCGTGGATCTGCACGCACGCGTCCAGGACCTCGGACTGCGTCTGCGCGGTCCACCACTTGGCCTTGGCCGCGTCCACGGCGGTGAGCTTGCCGTCGGCGTGGGCCTCGACGGCCTGATCGACGTAGGCCTCGGCCACCTCGATCTTGGTGATCAGCTCGGCGAGCAGGAACTTGTTGTACTGCATGGCGCCGATGGCCTGGCCGAACGCCTTGCGCTCCTTCGCGTACTCGATGGTCTCGAGCAGGATGTGCTTGGCGTGGTGCACGTTGTTGACCGCGGACCCGAGCCGCTCCTGCGGCAGCATCTTCATCATCGAGATGAAGCCCATGCCCTCCTCGCCGATGAGGTTGGCGTGCGGGACGCGGACGTCCTTGAAGAACAACTCTGCGGTGTCGGCCTCGGGCTGGCCGACCTTGTCGAGCTTGCGACCGTTCTCGAAGCCCTCCATGCCGCGCTCGACGGCGAACAGGGAGATGCCCTTCGCGCCCTTCGACGGGTCGGTGCGGGCCGCGACGACGACGAGGTCGCAGTTGTAACCGTTGGTGATGAAGGTCTTGGCGCCGTTGAGGATCCAGTCGTCACCGTCGCGCACGGCGGTGGTCTTCAGGTTGGCGAGGTCGGAACCGCCGGAAGGCTCGGTCATACCGATGGCGCAGATGAGCTCACCGGTGGCGCAGCGCGGCAGCCAGCGCTCACGCTGCTCCTCGTTGCCCAGGTGGACGATGTAGGGAACGGTGATGTCCGAGTGGATGCCCATCGACGACGACAGCGCCATGTTCGCGCGGGCGAACTCCTCGCCGAGGATGGCGTTGAAGCGGTAGTCGTTCGCCTCCATGCCACCGAAGCGCTCCGGGATCTCGAGTCCCAGGAAGCCGGCCTTACCGGCCTCGATCCAGATGTCACGGGGAATCTCGTGACGTTCGATGAGCTCCTCCGCACGGGGCATGACGAACCGGTTCACGAACTCGCGCGCCGACTCGCGGAACGCCTCGTGATCGGGGCCGTACAGGGTGCGTTGCATCAACCGCTCCTCAAATCTGTAAGCATCTGCTTATTTTCTAAGCGTGCGCTTATAGTGAACCGCGGCCGCTATCTTGTCAACCAGGGCCGTAGCAGGAACGGGAGCAGGACGTGAGCACATCGAGGGACGCGGTGATCAGCGGATCGAAGGCCGCGGCCCGCCTACGCGAGGCGGCCGTCGAGGTGTTCGCCGAGAACGGCTACGGCGGCACCACCACCAGGCTGATCGCCGCCCGCCTCGACATGAGCCCGGCCGCGATGTATCCCCACTACAAGTCCAAGGAAGAGCTGCTCTACGCGATCAGCTACGAGGGCCACGACCTGGCCCTCGAGGTCGTGCGCGACGCCGACCTCCCCGGCGAGGACGCCACCACTCGGCTGGCCAACGTCATCGGCCGGTTCGCCGAGTGGCAGGCCGAGCACCATCGCCGCGCCCGCGTCGTCCAGTACGAGCTCACCGCCCTGACGCCCGAGCACTACCGCGTCATCACCGGCCTGCGGCGGCGCACCACCCAGGTCGTCCGCACCATCGTCGACGCCGGCGTCGCCTCGGGTGAGTTCACCGTCCCCGACACCGAGGGCGTCACCCTTGCCCTGATGTCGCTGTGCGTCGACATCTGCCGCTGGTACCCCTCCGGCCGCTACCACGAGCCCCACGCCCTCGCGCACCTCTACTCCGATCTCGCCCTCCGGCTCGTGGGCGCCGTCCGCTAGCATCTGTCCCCACACGACGGATCGGGGGGTCCATGGGTGGGGGGCAATGTTCGCGCGGCCGTCGGTCGTCCGCGCCCGCAATCGACGTCGCGTGCGACCGGGAAGCGAGCGAACGAGAGCGACGACGACACCTGCGCACTCGCGGATGGATCGTCGCCCTCGTCGCGGCGGCGGTCAGCGCGTGCACCGCCGTCACGCCCGCGGCACCCACGGAACCACCCGCCACCACCACGACGACACGCACACCCCGCATCGTCGACGAATCCGACCGCCCCCCAGTCACGTTCGACCCCTGCCTCGACATCCCCGACCGAGTGCTCGTCGAGGCAGGCTACGACCCGAGGTCGGAGGAGATCAGCGACTTCGCCGCGACGCACTACACCTTCCTCACCTGCCGCTACGAGGGCACCCTGCATATCCCCGGCGTTCTGCGCCGGTACGGACTCAACGTCATGTCCGGCAACATCACTTTCGCCGAGGTGCAGGTGAAGGTCGCCGAGTACTCCACTCCCATCGAGATCAACGGTCGGCGTGCATTGCTCGAACGAGACCCGGGCCGGTCATGGTCGTGCGCGGTCAACGTCGAGACCTCCTTCGGTGTCCTCATCGTTTCCCGTGTCTATCACCCCGACCAGTCCGCCGAAGTGCCGCAAGACGAGCTATGCGCCGGAATTGAAGACACGACGTCACGCATCGCCGCTCAACTCGCCAACTGAAGGACCGACGTGAGCAAACCGCTACGACTCGACCCACAAACGATCGAAGAGATCGTCGCCATCTGCGAGACCATGCTCGCCAATCTCCGCCATGCGATAGACCGAACCGACGAGTTGACCGCGGTCGGAAGCTTCGGTGGATTCGAGTCCGCGGAACAGCTTCGGCAAGGTTTCCTCACCAAGGCCAGAGGCACCCCCACGTCCGCCTACGAGCGGCTCACCCAATTCCACGAGGCCCTCTCCCGCATGCGCGACACGTTCGCCGCCGGTGGACAGGGCTTCCTCGACGCCGACTACGACTGGGCCCGGCAACTCGGCACCACCGACTCCGCGTGAACCGCCGCCACTGCGCGTCACTCCGAAACCCGGAGAATTCCACGAGTCGTGCTGTATCCGCGCGGGCGCCAGTCGTCCGCGACCACAATTGGGGGAGCGCATGACTGGAAAAGTCGCGGATGGCTGATGCCGTTCGTTCCTCGGCACGACTCGCCACGAGACCGCACGGTCCGCTACGATGCTGCGCACTACCACGGAATCGGGGGGACTCCATGGACACGTCACTTGATGTTTCGCACGGCACCGGAAGACGCACGGCGCAGCACGTCGCGACCGTGAGCGAAAGCACCGAATAGGGTGCCGGAGAACGAGAATCCCGTCGCAGCGATGCTCGAACCGCTGCTCGAGCATCGGGTACCGGAGCGGGTCGGCGCGCTGGCGGACTGGCACACCAGACTGGTGGCACGGCTCGAAGGCAGCTTCGATCCCGACTACGCCACCGCATTCGAGAACTTCCACAGCATGGAGCACGACGCCATCTATCGAGACGTCCAGAGAATGGACCCGGGCGCGATGCGAAGCCTGGCGGAGAGCTGGCGCAAGATCGCGACCGACATGAGCGTCGGTTTCATCTTCGGAACCCAGATGATCTGCAACAAGATTGCCGAGGGGTGGGATGGTGACGCGGCGCGCCGCGCCGTGGCGGCGACCCGCTCCTTCGCGAGGTCGACCGAACAACTCGTGACCGCGCTGCTTGCGGTGTCGACCAAACTCGCTGCGGCATCGGAGGTCGCTTCGGCTGTGCGGAACAACGTGCCACCACCGCCGGCGCAGATTCCGATGCCGTTGGGCGTGGTGGTGCCCCAGGACACGGCCGAGTTCGCGCGGGCGGCGGAGGCGGCGCACGCCGAGGCGGTACGCGTCATGGAATCGCTCTACGTCCCGCATTACCGTGAATCCGGCACGGCGGTTCCGGTCCTGCCGTCGCCGCACGAGGCGACGGCAGGATCCGGTCCGGTCGGGGCAGACCTGTCGCGCCACCCCTCGGGCAGCGCGGAGGGCCGGGGCGGCGGCATCGGCCCCTCGGCCTCGGTGGCCGGCGCCGACGACGGGCAGGTCACGGACGCTCCGTCCCGCGGCACCTCCGCGACAGACGGGGAAGCAGACCCGGGCGGCCCGGCGCCGGGCGCCGGCGAGCCTGCAGCCACCACCCCGGCCGCGACGACGACGGCCGGCGCGACGTCGGGCCCGGAGCGGTACCCGGGTTCGGGTGGACCTCCGGGCGGACCCGGTGGTCCAACGTCCGGAGGCGCCGGCGGTGGAAGCGGCGGCTCCGGCGCTGCCGGTCCCGGCGGGCTCGGACCCGTGGGTGGCCTACCGGTCGCGAACGGTACGACGAACCCGGCGACGTCGGGCGCCGGCGCCCGCGCCGGGTCGGCCCGTCCGGGCGGCATGTACCCGGGCATGCTGGGCGCCCCGGCGCGTCCTGCGCGCGACGACGAGGCCGCCCGCACGGTGCCCAGTTATCTGGTGGGCGCCGACAACGGGAACGAGCTCGTCGGTCCGATCCCGCTCACCGCGCCGCCGGTGCTGGGGGTCGATCCGGCATGAGGTGGCGGCTCACCCCCGACCGGTTCCTGGCCCTGTGGACCGCGACGGGACTCGACGAGATTCCGTTTCCTCTGCGCTACCGCTCCACCGCGCTGTGGGAGGACGAGCACGCCGCGAACCTCGAGGCGGCCCACCGGTGGCGGCGCACGAATCCCGACGAGCGGCTCACCGCGGCGATAGCGACGATGCGATACGCGGAGGTCGCCGTCGAAGTGTACGGGCAGTTCTCGGAGGGCTCCGAGTTGCGGCTGCGGGGATGCATCAGGCACGACTCCGCCGTTCTGGCGCGGCAGGATCCGGGACGTGCCGGCGATCTCGTCGTGACGGCGACCGCGGCGCACACACTGGCGGAGGCGGTCGTACATTGCCTACCCGGCGCGCCCCCGGGTACGGCGCCGGCGCTGTCGGCACCCACCGCGGAAGTGGCGGAGTTCGCGCGCCCGACGCAGGTGCTCCGGACCGCGCAGGCGCCCCCGGCCGTCCGGTTGCGGCGGCTGCTGACCGATCCGCGGTCCGGGACGGGCAGCGTGCGGGTGCTGTGCTCACCGGACGGTCTGAACTTCACGCCGGTCACCGATCTCGGCTGGTTCGACGTCGCAGGCGACGGGCGGTACCTGTTCCGGACCGGCCACCACACCCACGTCTGCCCGGCCACCCCGGAGCTGCTGCGCGACGAGCTGGCCTACGCGGTCGACGAGGCGCGCGAGAAGCGGGGTCGCGTCGGCGCTGCCGGTTTACGCTGGGTGCATGGCTGAACGGGATCGAACGGTCGACGGCAAACCGCAGAACGCCCGCCCGCGCGACGCCCTGGGGCGCCCGTTGCCCTACGGCGAGGAGGGAGTCGAACGGGTCCCGGAGGACCTGCAGCTCGAGCCCGACGAGGCGATCACCGAGGCGCAGCGGCTGCTCGACCACGGGTATCCGTTCCATGCGCACGAGGTGCTGGAAGGCACGTGGAAGTCGGCGCCGGCCGACGAGCGGACGCTGTGGCAGGGCTTGGCGCAGCTCACCGTGGGGCTGACGCATCTGCTGCGGGACAATCCGGCCGGGGCCGCGTCGCTGCTACGGCAGGGGGAGGCTCGGATCCGCCATTACGAGGACGAGCCGCCGCACGGGCTGGACATAGACGGCCTCGCGGCATGGGCGGAACACCTGTTGACGGAGATCGCGCGCGGCGAGCCGATCCCGGCGCCGCCGATACCGCGGCTGCGGCTGCCCTGATGCCCGTGCTCCCGATGTTCCCGCTGGGAACCGCGCTGCTTCCGGGCGACGCCCTTCCACTCCACGTGTTCGAACCGAGGTATCGAGAGCTGGTCCGGGACTGCCTCGCAGATCCGGACGGGCCGCGGTTCGGCGTGGTGCTCATCGAGCGAGGCCACGAGGTGGGTGGGGGCGAGACCCGCCACGACGTCGGCACGGTCGCGCGGATCGTGATGGACACCGAACTCGACGACGGTCGCTACTTCCTGGAATGCATCGGCGAGGAACGCATCCGGGTGATCGACTGGCTACCGGACGACCCGTATCCGCGGGCGGAGGTCGAGCCGTGGCCGGACATGGAGTCCGGTCCGGTGGACTTCTCCGGCCTGAGAGTGGGGCTCGGCCGGCTGTACGGTCTGCTCGACCGCCTGTCGGGCGGCCGGATCGAACCCCCGAGCATCACCGAACTGCCCGACGAGCCGGGTGCCCGGCTGTTCGCGCTGGCACGCTTCGTCCCTATGGGTGAGGCCGACCGGCTGCAGGTACTCACGGCGCACGGACCCACCGAACGATTGGCCGTGCTGACCGAATGCATCTCGAACGCTGTCCAACTCGCGCAGTGGCGCCTCGACAGTACGTAAGGGCGAGGGCGAACCGCCTCGCGGACAGCGCATGACCTCCCTCGACCGCACCCGCGCGTCTGCCGGTCAACCGCTGCCGCACCCCGTCGGTCGCCAGGACGACCGCGCACGTCGCCGACGGTTGCATCCCGACAGCCGGGAACGAACACACGACGATCCGGGTATCTGCGGGGCCCAGAAAAGCTCAATCCCCATGCGGAACACATCAACTGGTATGGTTCTGCCGTCGATAGGGGGGATCGAACAATGTCGAAATGGGGCGTCGTTGTCCTTCAGCTGGCCAAGGTGGCGTTGTGGTATGTGGGGGGCTTGCTGGCCATCGGTGGAATATCCGCAGCAGCGAGCCTGCTGAGGCCGGACCTTCCGGATTCCGGCTGGGCGCCACCACCACCGATCACGACGACACGCACCGAGTCGCCCACTGCCGCAACACCACCGCGCGAACTCCCCCCGGGTTTCCCGTCGATGGAGCGCGCTCCGCTCCCGCCGGAGGTTCCCGAAGGGCAACCGCAACCGGTACCGACACGGTTCGGGCTCACGTACACCACTCCAGCCGGCTGGTTCGGGCAGGGCCAATCGGTCATGGGCTGGAGAAGCCGGGACGGTGCAGCGATGGTGATCGGTTCGGCATCCGCTTTCGGGAAGGAGTACTGCGAGGCGGACGACACGTCGATGCTGGCCGCAGTGGGGATCACGGGGCGCCCAGCGGGCGACCTCCTGACCGTCGCTGCTCACGAAGTCCGGGCGGTCGAATGGATGTACTCCGACGACGGACGACTGCCGACGATCAACTATTCGGACCCCGTCCATTTCGAGATTGCCGGAAACCCGGCAGTCCGGCTCACGGCTCTGGTGTCCGACATCCCGCCCACCGACGAATGTGACCCGCCGGCAGCACGGTTGGACGTCGTGGCCACCACCGGCCTTGCAACAGCGGAGGTCGCGGTCTTCGTCGTCCGGGCGGATCGCGGTGTGGCCGGACAGCTCGACGACAGCTCTATCGATGATCTCGTCGCGTCGCTGAGGAGATCGTGATGTCCGGGACGCACGAGGAATTCTCCGCCACCACACGCCGGATAGCCGGCGCTGCCGTCGCCGTGCAGGAGATCGGACACGATGTTGTGCGGGCGAACCGGTATCTCGCCGTCCACGGTGAGCCGAACGGCAATTTCGACGGTGTGCTGTTGCAGACGATCCGGGCCGGGTTCGAGGCGGTTCTCCCGTCGGCACAGTCTCGATACTTCCAGGTTGCCGATCTCTGCCTGAAGACCAGCATCGAACTGAACCGGTGCGCGTGGATGTACGACGACACCGAGGCACGGAATTACGAACGGCTCAATGCCAACATGCTCTTCCCGAAGTCGGTCGACGCATTCGATCCCGACACACCGGCGCCCGGTCCGGCGCGGCCGTATCCCGGCACCTTCCCGTATGGCGGTCCGGACCGGATCGAACTCGGTCACCCCGAAACCCTCCCCGAGGACGTCCGCCAGGTCGTCGCGGATGCAGCCGGTTGGCTCGGCGATGTCGACGAGGCGATCGACATGCTGACCGGGTGGAGCCCGATCGCGCAGGTCGTCGAACCGCTGGGCGGAAACTGGAACGAACTCGAGCGCCTCGGCGACGCCTATCGCATCGCCGGGGAGGCGGTAGAGACCAGCGGCGGGAACCTCGCCGCCGTCGTCCGGACCCTGGATCCCCACTGGGGCGGGCAGGCCGCCCGGGCGTTCACGGACTACGCCGACCGCATCGTCGATGCCCTCCGATGGGAGGGACCGGTCGGACGCGTCATCAAGGAGACGTGCTACCTGGTTGCGGAGAAGATCCGGGAGGGGATCGTCACGGCGGTTCGGTCACTGAAGGAGATGCTCGAAGAAGAAGTGGCATTCGATGACGCGTTGCAGAAGTTGAAGTTCCTGCTGAAGAAGACTCCGTTCGTCGGTACGGCCGCACAGATCGTCACGATCACCAAAATCGTTCAGAACACGATGGAATTCGTCGACGATGTAGTGGACCGGATCCGCGAGCTCGCCGACGCATTGAAGGAATTCCTCGACGCACTGTCGTCGCCGGCGGACGTCCTGAAGGATCGGGTCGAGCAGAAGCTGGCGCCGCTGACCGAGGCGCACGAGCGCACCGAGCACAGGGCGGAGGTGGCCATCGACCTCGCCGGCGTCGCAGACGTGAGCGGCCCCGTGAACAAGCCCTCCAGCGCGTATTCGGTCGGTGAGGACCCGTGGGCGGATGCGATATGAGGGAAGTACCGCCGCACCTCGACAGTCCACTGCGGCGAATCCACCAGGCCGTGACCGACTTCGAAGCCGCCGTGATCCGCGCACGAGGGTTCGCCGGCGCCGACCGGGACCGACGCATCGAGGTCGACGATGCGTTGATGGAACAACTCGCAGCGACCGCGGAAGCGTCCCCCGAGTTGCGGCTGTATGCGTCGAGAGTCGCTGCCGGACAGTGCCGGTGGTCCGAGATCGAGGTGACGGCGCGTCCGGTTCCGCCGGAGGTGGCCGAACTCAAGACGAATCCGCGGCTCCGGTGGTTCCCGGAACCGCCGCGTACCTCGACTGCGGAAGGGCAGGAATGGGAGTCCTACCGGATCCCCTGGCAGTAGCTCCCCTACCCGTGGTGGCCGCGGCGGTGCGTCCTTCGGGCTGTCCTGGCAGCCCGAAGGACACACCGGCCGTGTCAGCGGCCGATGAGTGCGAGGCGTTCGATCTCGGCGAAGTCGGTGCCGGCGGCCTCCGGCCGGGAGCGGCCGACCAGCGAGCCCACATAGGCCAGCAGGAATCCCGCCGGCACGGACACCAGGGCCGGGATCGTGAGCGGGAAGATCGGGTCGATCCCGTGGATCAGCCCGGTGGGTCCCAGGATGTTGGGACTGATCGCCACCAACCCGAGGCTCACTGCGAGGCCGCCGACCAGGGCCCAGGTCGCGCCGACGCGGTTGAATCCGCGCCAGTAGATGCTCAGCAGCAGCACAGGCAGGCTGGTGCTCGCGGCGACGGCGAACGCGACGTTGGCGAGGAAGCCGAGGTTGAAGCCCTTGGCCCCGAGCGCGAGGAACATGGCGACGACGGCGATGCCGAGCAGTGACAGCCGGGCCACCTTCAATTGCTGTTCACCGGTGGCCTTTCCGCCCTTGACGACGTGAGTGTAGAGGTCGTGCGCGAACGCTCCGGAGGTGGCGATGGCGACGCCGGCGAGGACCGCGAGGATCGTGGCGAGGGTGATGCCGATGATCACGGCCTCGAGGGCAGGACCACCGAGGGCGCCGGCGAGCTGAACCACGGCGAGGTTACCCTGTGGATGCGCGGCGGCGATGGCGTCGGATCCGAGGGCGCGGATCGCGCCGTATCCGACGAACGGCAGCACCACGTAGAAGGCGCTGAAGATCCACAGTGCGACCACACCGGATTTGCGGGCGGCGCGGGCGTCCTTGACGGTGAGGAACCGGACCATCACGTGCGGCAGACCCATCACGCCGAGGGCAAGGGCGAGCTGCTGGGAGATGATGTCGAAGGTCTTGGTGGTGTTCTGCGGGTGCGACGACGCGACCGAGTCCGGCAGCGGCTCGACGACGTGCAGCGGGCTCGGCCCGTACTTCGCGAGCACCAGGAACAGGATGAGAGCGGTGCCGGTCAGCAGCAGCCCGGTCTTGAGCACCTGCACCCAGGTAGTGGCGAGCATGCCGCCGAACATGGTGTAGACGACCATGAGCAGCCCGAGGACGATGACGGCGACCCAGAACTTGATGCCCAGCAGGGCCTGCACGAGCAGTCCCGCGCCGACGAACTGGATCACCATGTACATCGCGGAGATGACGATCGTGGTGACGGCGAGAGCGGCGCGCAGTCCGCGGCCGTCGAACCGGGCGGCGACGGCGTCGGCGAGGGTGAAGCGGCCGAGGTTGCGCAGCGGTTCGGCGATGATGAGCAGCACCAGCAGGTACGCCAGAGGCACCGCGGTGGCGTAGTAGAAGCCACTGAACCCGGCGATCCCGATCATGCCGGTGATTCCGAGAAACGAAGCGGCCGAGACGTAGTCGCCGGAGATGGCCAGTCCGTTGCCGACGGGCCCGACCTGCCCCTCGGCGACGTAGTGCGAGTCCGTGGAGGTGTTGCGCTTGGCGGCCAGGTAGGTGATGCCGAGGGTGACACCGATGATGGCGACGACGATCGCGACGCTGAGTCCCATGCCGGTCACCGCCCTTCCAGCGCGGCAAGGTGCGCATCGACGACTGCATCCATGCGGCGCGCCCAGCGGGTGTAGATCTGCGCGACGACGAGGATCGCGGCGAAGACGGCGAACCCGACCCAGTACGCGATGCCGAGTCCGCCGAGGCGGCCGGACAAGACCGTGGTGGAGGTTGTCAGGACGATGTGGCCCATGAACACCGCGAGCAGGACGGCTGCGGAGCCGAGCGACAGGCGTCGGCGTTGCCGAGCAAGGGCGAGGACGGCGTCGAGACCGGCGTCGTCCGGCCGGGTCGTGCCGCCGCCGGCGGCCGTGGAGATGTCGAGCGACATGATCACCTCAATGGGGTGTGAAGGGATCAATCAATCAATGCTTTGATTGATTGGACGCCCTACCGTAAGTGAGGGCCATCACAAAGCGCAAGTACTCCGGCGCCGCGACTCAGTCGCGGGTGTGGATATCGAGGTCGTCGGCCGCGGTGGCGAGCTTCTCCAGCAGGCCGATCAGGATGGTCTGCTCGGGCTTGGTCAGCACGCTCGTCCAGGTCCGTTCGCGCTTGTTGTGCGCCGCGTAGGTGCTGGTGATCGCGTCGACGCCGGCCTGGGTCAGACTCAGCTCGACCGCGCGCCGGTCGCGCTCAGAGCGCCGCCGGGTCACGAGGCCGTCCCGTTCCAGCGTGTTGACCAGCGCGGACACGGCGGCGCGGCTCATACCGGAGAGCTGGGCGACCCGCTTGGCATCGCTCGGCCCGGACAACCACAGCATGAACAGCACCCGGAAGCCGGGCCAGCTCCAGCCCTGCGGGCGGTGCACGGTGGACTCGAGGTCGTAGACGAGTGCACTCGCGACCCGGGTCAGTTCGAGCACGAGCCGCATCGACTGGGGATCGACCTCGGGCATGACGCGCGTCGTCTTGCGCACGGCGAAGTCGACAAAGCTCAGAAAGTCCAGGTTGTCCACGTCGTCCGCAGGCTCGCTCACCCCGCCAGCGTAGAGGTGGCGCCGCATGCACCGTGCCGAAGTGGTCAAAGGCTTGCGCATCCGGTGTGACGCCACTTACATTGGTCACAGATTCGTTCAAACCTTTTACTAACTGGGGTGGTTCCATATGACCGCACTGTCCTTCGCTTCCTCCGCCGATCTGGGCGAGAAGGAGCAGACCCTCGAGATTCTCGCCGACGGGGTGTACGCGCTGACCGCCGAGGGCGATCCCAACCTCGGGGCTGTCGAGGGCGAGGACTTCCTCGTGTGCTTCGAGGCGCTCGCCACCCCGGTCGCGGCGCGCGACTGGCTGGCCAAGCTGCGTGAGCATACCGACAAGCCCGTGCGCTACCTCGTGCTCTCGCACTACCACGCGGTGCGGGTGCTGGGAGCGTCCGCCTTCGACGCCGACACCATCGTCGCGCACGAGAACACCTACAACCTCATCGCCGAGCGCGGCCGGGAGGACTGGGAGTCCGAGTTCGGCCGCATGCCGCGCCTGGCCAAGGGTGCCGACTCCGTGCCCGGCCTGACCTGGCCGACACTGACGTTCAGCGACCGGCTCACCATCGACCTCGGTGGCGACCGCGGCAACCTGGTACTCCAGCACCTCGGCCGCGGCCACACCGAGGGCGACATCGTCGCGTGGCTGCCGCAGCAGAAGATCCTGTTCGCCGGCGATCTCGTCGAGGCGCAGGCCGCGCTGTACACGGGCGATGCGTTCCACCGCGACTGGTCCACCGGCACACTCGACCGGATCAAGGCGCTCGGCGCCGAGGCGCTCGTCGGCGGGCGCGGCGCGGTCAGCCGCGGCCGCGAGGAGGTCGACGCCGCCATCGAGCAGACCCGGCACTTCCTGAACGTGATGCTCACCGAGGTAGGGACCGTGCAGCGGCGTGGCGGCACATTGAAGGAGGCGTTCGAGGCGACGCACGCGGCACTGTTCGACCGCTATGGGCACTGGCCGATCTTCGAGCACTGCCTGCCGTTCGACGTCTCCCGGGTGTGGGACGAACTGTCCGGCATCGAACGGCCCGTGATCTGGACCGCCGAGCGCGACCACGAGGTCTGGGCCCAGCTCCAGAGCTGACCCCACCACGGTACGAGAAGGAAATGTGATGACAGTGCGGAACATTCACAACGGCACCGTCGCGGTGCTCGGGAACGGACCCGTCGGGCAGACCACCGCCCTGCTGCTCGCCCGGTGGGGCATTCGCGTGATCGTCCTGGACGCTCGCCCCGAACGCGACCCGATCGGCTCGAAGGCGATCTGCCAGCAACGCGACGTGCTCGAAGTGTGGGCCGCCGTCGGTGTCGGCGAGCAGGTCGCCGCGGAGGGCGTCACGTGGGACACCGCGAGCACCTTCTACCGCGACGAGAAGCTGTTCACCCAACCGTTCGTCGACAACGGCCGCTCCGCGTTCCCGCCGTTCGTCAACATCTCCCAGGCCCGCACGGAGCAGCTGCTCGACGAGCGCATCGCCGAGGAACCGCTCATCGAGGTCCGGTGGGGTCACCATGTCGACGGTATCGACCAGGACGACGCCGGCGTACGCGTGCTGTGCACGACCCCGGACGGTCCCGCCGTCGTGCCCGTCGCCTACGCGGTCGCGACGATGGGGGCGCGGGCCGACGGGTTCCGCACGCACCTCGGGCTGGACTTCGCGGGTCGCACGTTCGACGACAAGTTCCTCATCTGCGACATCAAGGCCGACATCCCCGGCTGGGCACACGAGCGCAGGTTCTACTTCGATCCCGAGTGGAATCCCGGACGCCAGGTGCTCATCCACCCGTGCCCGGATTCGACGTTCCGCATCGACTGGCAGGTCCCCGGCGACTACGACCTCGAGGCCGAAACGGAGAGCGGCGCCCTCGACCGCCGGATCCGCCGGATCATCGGCGCCGAGCTGCCCTACGAGATCGTGTGGAAGTCCGTGTACCGCTTCCATGCTCGTCTCGTCGACCGGATGCGCGTGGGCCGCGTCCTCGTCGCCGGCGACTGCGCTCATCTCGTGTCGCCGTTCGGTGCGCGCGGCCTGAACTCCGGGGTCGGCGACGCCGAGAACGCCGCGTGGAAGCTCGCGTTCGTGCTGCGCGGCTGGGCCGACGAGTCGCTCCTGGACACCTACGACCTGGAGCGGCGGGCCGCGGCGCGCGAGAACATCGAGGTCACCTCCGCGACAATGGATTTCCTGGTGCCGCAGACCGACGAGCAGCGCGCACACCGCCTGCGTATCCTCGAGGCGGCGGCCGACGACGCCGACGCCCGCGCCCAGGTCGACTCGGGCCGCCTCGCGGAACCGTTCTGGTATGCCGACTCGCCACTGACCACCGCGGACCCGGCCCGTCCCTTCGCTGGTCGGCCCGCCAGGGGTGTTGCTCCACAGCCTGTTCCGGGCGTTCTGCTGCCGGACATGCCGGTCGCGGTGTGCGGTCGGGCCACGCGCCTGCGTGCGCTGGCCCGGGCGGGAATCCTGCTCCTGCACGGCCGCGACGTCGACGCGACCACGCTGCGCACGCTCGCGCTGGACGCCACGAGCGCGCCGGTTCGGATCCACGCCCTCGACGACATCGACGCGACCGGCGCGCTCGCCGAAAGCCTTTCCGCGGCAGCGCACGAGGTGTGGGTTGTCCGGCCCGACGCGCACATCGCCGCGGTCGTCGACACCGCGGACCCGGCCGTGCTGACCGATGCGATCCGCACCGCCACCGGACGGCGGGTCGTGGCCCCGCTGGTGGCCGCGGTGTGACACAGAGGTGGTACGCGCTCCCCGGTCACGGAACCGGGGAGCGCGTCCGCGGTCAGCGCCGGGTGCGGCGTTCCCGCTCCGACAGACCTCCCCACACACCGTGCCGCTCCCTGCTGAGCATCGCGTGGGTTCGGCACTCCGTCAGCACCGGGCAGCTCGCGCAGATCCGCTTCGCGGCGGCCTCGCGCCGGCGCCGGACGTGCGATGGTTCGTCGTCCGGGGCGAAGAAGTAGAATTCACCGGCGGATCGGCAGCTACCGCGGAACCGCCAGCCGAGGGCCGGCCGGGTGTGCTCGCTCAGCAGGCTCACCCAACGATCACCACGTCCAGGGTCCGCGGACCGTGCACACCCTCGACTCGTTCGAGTTCGATGTCGGAGGTTGCGGACGGGCCGCTGATCATGGTGGTGGGCCGCTCCGGCACCAGCCGGGCCAGTGCCTCCGGGACCCCGACCTCGACGTCGGCGAGCGGCACCACGCACACGTGCAGGTCCGGCACCAGGGTCAGCGCACGCCGCCCCTGGCCCGGGCTTCCGTCGAGGAAGATCGTGCCGGTCTCGGCGCACGTGACGGCGGAGGCGGTAACGACGCCGTCGAGTGCGCCGAGGTCCGGCGCGGGGATCTCGGCCGAGTCCACCACCACGTCACCGTCGAACCGCGCCAGCCACGAGGGATCCAGTCCGGCGGGAATCCCCACGCGCCGCACACCCCTCTCCGCGAGGACCCGTGCGAGCACGTCGGGCAGGTCGCCGGGCGTGCACTCGTGGACGTGTGCCTTGTAGTCGACGAGCCGGTCCACGAGCAGTTCCCGGCGCTGCGCGTCGGGCAGGGTGCGTCCGGTGCGATAGTCGCGCGGAACCTGCACGGGCTCCGGCGGAGCCAGGGTCAGGGCGTCACGGATCCGGCCGAGGATGACATCCCGGGTGCTCACTGCTGTCGTCCCTTCTCGCGAGCCTGCGCCAGCGCGGCCCGCCCCTCGTCCGAGTTCCACCATTGCCGGAACGTCTGTTTCGGTGGTGCCGGAATATCACGCGCCTCGGTCCAGCCTCCCAGCGGCCCGGGCAGCGTCGTGATCTTCCCCTTCCTCCCGGCGAGGAGCCGGCCGAGTCCGGCGGCCTTCTGCGCGGCCGTCCACCGGCGCGACGACGACATCGCCAGCGAGGCCGCCTTCATCGCCGCGGCCTCGACCCCGAACGGCGCGTGCTCGACCTTCTGGTGCCGCAGTTCGACCAGCAGCGACGGGATGTCGATCTTGACCGGGCACGCGTCGAAACATGCTCCGCACAGGCTCGACGCGAACGGCAGGGTCGCGTTGGGGTCACCCGGTGTGTCCATGCCGGCGAGTTGCGGGCTGAGCACGGCGCCGATCGGCCCGGGATACGTCGAGCCGTAGGCGTGCCCGCCGGTGCGCTCGTACACCGGGCACACGTTCAGGCAGGCCGAGCACCGGATGCAGTGCAGCGCTTCGCGTCCCACCCCGTCGGCGAGCGCGGCGGTGCGGCCGTTGTCGAGCAGCACGAGGTGGAACTCCTGCGGTCCGTCGCCGGGGGTGACGCCGGTCCACATCGACGTGTACGGGTTCATCCGCTCCCCCGTCGACGACCGCGGCAGCAGTTGCAGGAACACCTCGAGGTCCCGGAAGGTGGGCAGCAGCTTCTCGATGCCCATCACCGTGATGAGGGTCTGCGGCAGGGTCAGGCACATGCGACCGTTGCCCTCGGATTCGACGACGGCGAGCGTGCCGGTCTCGGCGATCCCGAAGTTCGCGCCCGACACCGCGACCGGCACGGTCATGAACTTCCGGCGCAGGAACTTGCGGGCCGCGGCCGCGAGATGTGCCGGGTTGTCGTCGAGATCGGGGTCGACATCGGGCATCTCGCGCAGGAAGATCTCGCGGATCTCGGCGCGGTTGCGGTGGATGGCGGGGACGAGGATGTGCGACGGCTTGTCGTGACCCAGCTGGACGATGAGTTCGGCGAGATCGGTCTCGTAGGCCGTGATCCCCTGGTCCTCGAGATGCTCGTTGAGCCCGATTTCCTGCGTGGCCATCGACTTGACCTTGATGACCTCGTCCGAGCCGGTCTTGCGGACCAGGTCGGTGACGATGGCGTTGGCCTCGGTGGCGTCGGCCGCCCAGTGCACGACGCCACCGCGGGCGACGACCGCCGCCTCGAGCTCGATGAGCAGTTCCGGCAGCCGGCCGAGCACGTCGCGCTTGACGGCGGCGCCGGCGTCGCGGAGCTGCTGCCAGTCGGGCAGTTCGTCGGTCACGTTCAGCCGCTTGGCCCGGATGGTGTGGGTGGCCTTGCCGATGTTGCGGCGCAGCTGGGTGTTCGCGAGTTCGTGATGCGCTGCGGCGGGGAATTTCTCGGTGCCGCGCAGATTGCCGGAGCCGCGCGGGGGGACGGCGGGCATGCCGAGGACGGTCATGCGGGCACTCCCTTCGGCGCGACGGCCGGTTCGACGGAGGCGAGGATCTCCGCGAGGTGGATGGTGCGGGCCCCGGTGCGCAGGCGCGAGAGCCCGCCGCCGATGTGCATCAGGCACGACGAGTCGCCGGCGCTGCAGTATTCGGCGCCGGTCGCGGCTATGTTGCACAGCTTGTCCGCGAGCATCGCGGTGGAGGTCTCGGCGTTCTTGATCGCGAACGTGCCGCCGAATCCGCAGCAGGAGTCGGCCTCGGGCAGTTCGACGAGGTCGATCTCGCGGACCGCCCGCAGCAGTTGCAGCGGTCTGTCGCCGACGCGCAGCATGCGCAGCGAATGGCAGGTGGGGTGGTAGGTGACCCGGTGCGGGAAGTAGGCGCCGACGTCGGTGACGCCGAGGACGTCGACGAGGAACTCGGACAGCTCGTACGTCTTCGCCTTCACCGTGTCGACGCGGCCGCACAGCGCCGGCGAGCCGTAGCGGGCGGCGACGATCTCGTGCTGGTGCCGCACGGAACCGACGCAGGACCCGGACGGCGCGACGATCGCGTCGATGTGGGTGTCGCCGAAGGTGTCGGCGTAGTTCTCGACGAGGGGCAGCGCGTCGGGTTGGTAGCCGGTGTTGACGTGCATCTGGCCGCAGCAGGTCTGGCCTTCGGGGAAGACGACGTCGTGGCCGAGCCGGGTGAGGAGCAGGGCGGTGGCCGAGACGGCACCGGGGAACATCGTGTCCCCGAGGCACGTCGCGAACAGGGCGATTCGCATGTGGATCTCCGCATCGGGTCTGTGTGGTCAGACCACAGTAACGCATGGTCGGTGCGGTGCGTCACCCCCTCGGCCGAAATTCCCCCGGATCCCTCCGGCACTCGATTGTGACCGGGGTCATGGTGTACGGTCCTGTGGTCTGACCACAGAACCCGCCGCGGTCCGCGGCGCAAACCGGGAGTTTCATGTGGAAACCGAACTGCTGGCGGTGACGTACACGCCGTCGACCACCGCCGTCGCCGGCAACCTCACCGCGACGGCCCTGCTGGGCCTGGTCCCCCTGCTGACGTTCTTCGTGCTGCTCGCCGGCCTCAAGCTCAAGGCCTGGTACTCCGGGCTCGGCGCGCTCGCCGTCGCGCTCGTCGTCGCCGTCGTCGGCTTCGGCATGCCGGCGCCGCTGGCCGGACTGTCCGCGCTGCAGGGCATCACGTTCGGCCTGTTCCCGGTCATGTGGATCGTGGTGACCGCAATCTGGTTCTACGAACTCACCGTTGTCAGTGGACGTTTCGAGGACTTGCGGCACGTGTTCAACTCGGTCGGTCACGGCGACATGCGCATCCAGGCGATGCTCATCGCATTCTGCTTCGGCGGCATGCTCGAGGCCCTCGCCGGATTCGGCGCACCGGTCGCCATCACCGGCGCGATGCTCATCGCGATCGGAATGCCCCCGATCCGCGCCGCCGTCACCGTGCTCGTCGCGAACACCGCACCGGTTGCGTTCGGCGCCATGGCAATTCCGATCACCACCGCCGGCAACCTCACCGGCATCCCGTCGACCGAGATCGCGGCCGTCGTCGGCCGACAGACGCCGGTCCTGGCGTGGTTCGTGCCGTTGCTGTTACTGCTGCTGGTCGACGGCCGGCGCGGCGTCCGGCAGGTGTGGCCGATCGCGCTGGTCACCGGTTTCGCCTTCGCGGTCGCCCAGTACTGGTGCTCGAGCAACTTCTCGTACGAACTCACCGACGTCGTCGCGTCCCTCGTCGGGCTCGCCGCCGCCGTCCTCATGCTGCGGTTCTGGCGGCCCACCACGCCCGAGGACCAGCATTCGCACGTCACAGCCGAACCGATCGGCGCCGTGCGCACGGCAATGGCCCTGTTCCCGTACCTGCTCGTCATCGTGGTGTTCGGCATCGCCAAGCTGTGGACCCTCGGCCTCGACGTGCCGAAGTGGCTGTCGGGCACCGACATCAAGATCGAGTGGCCCGGGCTGTACGGGAATCTGCTCACCGCGAGCGGGGATCCGTCGACCGGGGCGATCTACACGCTGCCGTGGCTGTCGAATCCCGGCACACTCCTGCTGCTCTCGGGGATCATCGTCGGCGTCGTGTACACGGTGCGCAGCGGCGACGGGCGGTTCCCGATGACCGTCCGGCTCACCTTCCGCACCTTCGGCGAAACACTGTGGAAGATGCGGCTTTCCATCGCCACAGTGGCGACGGTGCTCGGACTGGCGTACGTGATGAACCACTCCGGGCAGACCGTCGCGATCGGTACGTGGCTCGCCGGCACCGGCGCGATCTTCGCGTTGCTGTCGCCGATCCTCGGCTGGCTGGGTACCGCCGTCACCGGCTCGGACACCTCGGCGAACGCGCTGTTCGCGCGGCTGCAGCAGACAGCGGGCCAGGCCGCGGGTATCGATCCGACACTGCTGGTCGCGGCGAACACCTCCGGCGGTGTCGTCGGCAAGCTGATCAGCCCGCAGAACCTCACCATCGCGGCGACCGCAGTCGCCCGGCCGGGCAGCGAGCCGCTGCTGCTGCGCAAGGTCGTCGGCTACAGCGTCGGGATGCTCGCGCTGTTGTGTGTGCTGGTGTATCTCCAGTCGACTCCGGTGCTGTCGTGGATGCTGCCGTGAGCCGGCACTACCGGGGCGGGTGCAGCCCGGTCAGCTCGTAGTGCAGTGTGGGCGTGCGCATGACCTTGTGGGCGGCACGCACCAGGTAGCGCTGCAGCACCGGATACTTGCGGTCGATCGCGCGTGCCGCGGCCACCGACTCGGCGCCCGACAGCAGCCGGGCGGTGGCCTCGACCGCGGATCCGGTGACCCGCCCCCGCCACGTGCACGGGCTGATGCGTACCTCGGGAAAGTTCTTCAACCGCTTGTTCTTCGATGCCCGCCCGGGCGTACGGAAATAGGCGCGACCGCCCCGCACCGCGATGTTGACGGGGGTGTCGACCCAGCTGCCGTCCCGTTTCCGGGTCTGCAGCAGCACCACCTTCTCGGCGACGAACGGTTCGAGCTCGGGAGGAATCGGTTCGGTCATGACTGCTCCTCACGACGATCACTGCCTCCCAGGATCCGCGCGTTCGGTGCGACCGGCAAACGGCATAGGCTCGCACCATGTCGCAGTCCGAGCCCCGCGCATGGGAGACCGTGTTGAACCACCTCGAGCAGCAACTGGTCTCGGGACACCTCGCCCCCGGCCAGCGGTTGCCCGGGGAACGCGTCCTGGCCGCCGAGCTCGGGGTGGGCCGTTCGTCGGTGCGGGAGGCACTGCGCGTGATGGAAGCGCTCGGGTTGCTCACCGCGCAGACCGGCTCCGGGCCCACCGCGGGCGCGATGATCGTCTCGCGGCCCACCGGCGGCATGTCCATGCTCATGCGCCTGCAGGTGGCAGCGCAGAATTTCCCGGTGTCGGACGTGGTGCAGACCCGTCTCGTCCTCGAGACCGAGGTGATGCGCGCGCTGGCCGCGAGCGACCCCACCCCGGACCTGTCGCACGCCGAGCAACTGCTCGACGCGATGGACGACGCGACGCTCGCCGCACACGAATTCCTGGTGCTCGACGCCCGGTTCCACATCGCGATGGCGGACGCGGCCGGAAACCAGGTGATCGCGGCGATGATGACGGGCCTGCGCGACTCGATCGAAAGCTACGTGCTCGCCGGCGCCCCTCTGACCACCTGGCCCACGACGTGCACCCGGCTGCGCTGCGAGCACCGCGGGCTGCTCGAAGCCGTTCGGGCGGGCGATCCCGAGCTGGCCCGCGCCCGTATCGTCGAGCACATTCGCGGCTACTACGCGGAGAGCCTGGGGCGCCCGGACGCCCCTGAACGCGAGCACCCCCGACCTCGTGTATAGTTGGCGATGCAACGCGGGGTGGAGCAGCTCGGTAGCTCGCTGGGCTCATAACCCAGAGGTCGCAGGTTCAAATCCTGTCCCCGCTACCACCACCGGCCCGGACTCGCACGAGTCCGGGCCGGTTTCGTAGTCCCGTGCGAACCCTGTGGGCCGAGCGAATGTATCGCTCATCTCGACAGCGGTAGCGACCGATACATTCGCTCCGAGCCACGGCGGGCAGGCGAGTACATTCCCGCTGTGTACGGAACAGTCGGGCGACCGCGGAGTGTGCGATGAGCGAGGACGACCCGGGCGGGCGACCGGCGCAGCGTGAGAACGCCGGCCGGCGTGCTCCCCGCTGGCTGCGGCCGGCGATCTTGTACGTGCTGTTCGCCGTCGCCGCCTACCAGCTCTCGGGTTGGCTGTTCCACAACCTGCGCGGGTTCCTGGGCCTGCTGTTCCTGGCGTGGTTGCTGAGCATCACCCTCGAGCCGGTCGTCGACTGGCTCGAACGCGTCGGCATGCGGCGCGGCGCCGCCACCGGCCTGGTGCTCTTCTCTCTGCTGGCCTTCGCGATCGGGTTCGTCGCGCTGTTCGGCACCCTGCTCGTCGAGCAGCTGGGCCAGCTGTTGAAGGCCCTGCCGGACGCCCTCACCGCGGTCACCGAATGGGCCAACCGCGTCTTCGACACGAATTTCGCCACCGGTCCGGAGCTCCTCCGCCTGACCCCGGAGACCGTCCGGGAACTGGTCCAGCGGTTCACCCCCGGGGTCGTGGGGGTGGTGTCGTCTGTGGTGGGAGTGGTCTTCCAGGCCATGACGATGCTGCTGTTCGTGTTCTACATGTCGGCCGAGGGACCGGCGATGCGCCGCACGATCTCGAGCTGGTTCCCGGCCCGGCAGCAGCAGGTGATCTCGACGGTGTGGGAGACCTCCGTCGAGAAGGCCGGCGGATACGTCGTCTCGCGGCTCATCCTGGGTGCGGTCAGCGCCGTGGGCACCGGCATCTTCCTGATGGCGATCGGTGTGCCGTACTGGCTGCCGCTCGCGCTGTGGACCGGGGTCGTGTCGCAGTTCGTGCCCACCCTCGGGACGTATCTCGCGATCGCGCTGCCGGCGATCATCGCCGCGGCCAACCAGCCGATCGACGGGCTGTGGGTGGTGTTGTTCGGCACTGCCTATCAGCAGGTCGAGAACTACGTGCTGCACCCGCGGATCACGTCGAAGACCGTGTCGATCCACCCGGCCGTCGCATTCGGTTCGGTGATCGTCGGCGCGTCGCTGTTCGGTGCGATCGGGGCGCTGGTGTCGGTCCCCGTCGTCGCCGTGCTGCAGGCGTTGGTCGAAACATACGGACGCCGCTACGAACTCGTCGTCGACCCCACCGGCAGGACGAAGCCCGAGCCGGAACCCCGCGACGACGAGGACGGCTGAACGTTACTGCCGCGGCACCCGGCCCATGAGATAGAACTCGGGATTGGGCATCATCCCGGTCACGCTGGCCATCTTGTTGCTCAGGCCGAAGAACGCGGTGATCGCGGCGATGTCCCAGGCGTCCTCGTCGGTGAAGCCGTGGGCGTGCAGGGCCGCGAAGTCGGCGTCGTCGACGTCGTAGGCACGCTCGTTGACCTTGGTGGCGAAGTCGAGCATCGCGCGCTGCCGCGGTTCGATGTCGGCGGTGCGGTAGTTGACCGCCACCTGGTCGGCCACCGTCGGCTTCTTCTCGTAGATCCGCAGGATCGCGCCGTGCGCCACGACGCAGTACAGGCAGTTGTTGGCAGCGGAGATCGTGGTGACGATCATCTCCCGGTCGCCCTTGGTCAGGCCGGAGTCCTCCCGCAACATGATCGCGTCGTGGTACGCGAAGAAGGCCCGCCACTCGGCGGGACGTCGCGCGAAGGTGAGGAACACGTTGGGCACGAACCCCGACTTCTCCTGCACTTCGAGGACGCGCTCTGCGATGTCCCCGGGCAGATCCTTCAGTTCCATGGCGGGAAAGCGCGTGCTCACAAGGTCTCCTGGGCCGGTCGGGACAACGGACCCTGAAGTTAACCGGAATTAACCGAGTTGTCCAGATCGCCGCGCCACGGCGGTCACCGGTCGAACCACGCCTGCGCATCGAGACGGAAGCCCTCGGCGCCGGCGACCGTGCGCAGATCGGCTTCGAGCTGCCGCAGGCGCTCGGAGCCCAACGTCCGGCCCCACCGGCCACGAAGTTCGTCGAAGATCGCCGCGGAGCGCCGGAGGCAGTCGAGGCCTCGGTCGGTGAGGACGACGGTCTTCGCGCGCGCATCGGACGGATCCGCCTCCCGCCGCACGTACCCGAGTTGCTCGAGCCGATCCACCGTCTTGCCCGCCGCCTGTTTGGACACGCCGAGACGGCGGCCGATCTCGCTGGCCGAGGCGCCGGCGGTTCCGATGGCCTGCATCGCGAAGCCGTGCGCGGGGCGCACGTCCGGATGCCCCTCCTCGGCGAGCTGCCGATGCAGAGCGTCGACCAGGGCACGGAATCCCGCGAACAGCAGGAGTGGCAGCTCGTAGCCGGGGCCTTGCGCGGATTCGACAACTTGGTTTACCGTTCCGTCAACCATGTTGTCTATCTTAACGGAGGACGGTTCGATGCCCACCACCTTCACCCGCCACAGCGCCGAGACCGCGCCGTCCGCAGCCCGGCCGATCATGTCGGCGATCGGACGAGAGTTCGGATTCGTGCCCGACCCCGTCGCGCTCATGGCCGAATCCCCCGAACTGCTGTCGGCCTTCACCCGCGCCAACGCACTGTTCGAGCGCAGCAGCCTCGGCGAGATCGAACGGGAGGTGCTGGTGCTGACGATCGCCACCCGCAACGAATGCCACGTGTGTGTCGCCCTGCACAGCGCGAAGCTCACCAGGATGGGCGCACCCGGGGACCTCGTCGACGCACTGCGCACCGGCCGGGCCCTCGCCGACGAACGACTCGAGGTCCTGCGGAGGTTCACCCTGGCGGTACTCGATTCGGCCGGTGCGGTGCCCGACGACCGGTGGGCCGAGTTCACCGCGGCGGGGTTCACGGCGCGCAACGCCCTCGAGGTGGTCCTCGGCGTCGGCACCTTCACCCTCTCGACGCTCGCCAACCGCCTCACCGCCGCCGAGCTGGACCCGCCGCTCGCGCCGTTCGCGTGGCGACGCGAGGAGGTCGCCCCGTAAACGCAGACGGCCGAATGTCACACGGGTTCAGTCAGATCGAACCCGTGTGACATTCGGCCCGTCAGGGGAGGAAGGGTCAGACGATGAGCTTCGCGGCGGTCGCGGCCAGAACGTCGTCGACACTCACGCCGGGCGCGGTCTCGACGAGCTTCAGGCCCTCGTCGGTGACGTCGATGACCGCCATGTCGGTGATGATCCGCTGGACGCAGTGCTTGCCGGTGAGCGGCAGGGTGCACTCCTCGAAGATCTTGGGCTCGCCCTTCTTGGTGACGTGCTCCATCATCACGATGACGCGCTTGGCGCCGTGGACGAGGTCCATCGCGCCGCCCATGCCCTTGACCATCGCGCCGGGGATCATCCAGTTGGCGATGTCGCCCTTGGCGGAGACCTGCATCGCGCCGAGGACGGCGACGTCGATCTGTCCGCCGCGGATCATGCCGAAGGACTCCGCCGAGTCGAAGAACGAGGCCCCGGGGATGACCGTGATGGTCTCCTTGCCGGCGTTGATGAGCTCGGGGTCGAGCTCGTCCTCGGTCGGATACGGCCCGACACCGAGCACGCCGTTCTCCGAGTGCAGGATCACCTCGACGTCCGGGTCGAGGTAGTTGGGCACCAGGGTCGGCATGCCGATGCCGAGGTTGACGTACTGGCCGTCCGAGAGTTCCGCGGCCACGCGCGCGGCCATCTGCTCACGGGTGAGCTTCTGGATGGTGGTGGCTGCCTGGGTCATGAACGGACCGTCCGATTCTCGATGCCGACAGTGACGGGGCCGACGTGCACGACGCGCTGGACGTGGATGCCGGCGGTATGGATCTCGTTGGGGTCGAGCTCGCCGGGTTCGACGAGGTGCTCGACCTGCGCGATGGTGATGCGGCCCGACGTGGCGGCGGGCGGGTTGAAGTTGCGGGCGCTCGTGCGGTAGACGAGGTTGCCGTGCCGGTCGCCCTTCCAGGCGTGGACCAGGGCGTAGTCGGCGACGATTCCGCGTTCCATGACGTAGGTCTCGCCGTCGAACTCGCGGGTCTCCTTCGGCGGGGACGCGACGGCGATACCGCCCTTGCCGTCGTAGCGCAGCGGCAGGCCCCCCTCCTCGACCTGGGTGCCGACACCCGCGGGGGTGAAGAACGCGGGGATGCCGGCGCCGCCGGCGCGCAGCCGCTCCGCGAGGGTGCCCTGCGGGGTCAGCTCCACCTCGAGCTCGCCGGAGAGGTACTGCCGCGCGAACTCCTTGTTGGAGCCGACGTAGGAGGAGATGGTGCGGCGGATGCGGCCCTTCTCCAGCAGCACCCCGAGGCCGAAGCCGTCGGTGCCGCAGTTGTTGCTGACCGTCTCGAGGTCGGTGGCGCCCTGCTCGAGCAGCGCGTTGATCAGGATTTCCGGAACGCCGACCAGACCGAATCCGCCCACGGCGATGGTGACGCCGTTCGGGATGTCGGCTACGGCCTCGGCGGCGGTGGCAACGACTTTGTCCATGCCTCTACGATAGCGGCAGTTGTGCGTAATGTGAACCCCCGTCCGTGATACGAACCATTTCGAGACTGTTTCATTTTGGAATATTGATTCGGCCAGGACGACCCACTAGCCTCGTACGCATAGCGTCCTTCCGTCCATATCGCGAACACGCATCGAACACCGAGGTCCCATGCTTCACCTGCCACCCCGCTTCGCCCGCCCCGACGGCGTGCACCCGCCGCTCGACTTCCCCGACTACCGGACCACCGCGCTGCGCCGCCCGGCGCAGCCGCTCACGCTCGTCCCACAGCGGCTCGGCGAGCTCACCGGGCCGGTCTTCGGCGAGGACCGCGTGCAGGAGGGGGACGCCGACCTGAGCATCGCCAACGGCGGCGAGGCCGCCGGCCAGCGCATCATCGTGCACGGCCGCGTCCTCGACGGCGACGGCAAGCCCGTCCCCCACGCGCTGCTCGAGGTGTGGCAGGCCAACGCCGCCGGCCGCTACCGGCACGTCGACGACAACTGGCCCGCCCCGCTGGACCCGTTCTTCACCGGCGTCGGCCGCTGCGTCACCGACGCGGCGGGCCGATACCGGTTCACCACCGTCAAGCCCGGGGCCTACCCGTGGCGCAACCACCACAACGCCTGGCGTCCCGCCCACATCCACTTCTCGTTGTTCGGCACGGCGTTCACGCAGCGGCTCGTCACCCAGATGTACTTCCCCGACGACCCGATGTTCTTCCAGGACCCCATCTACAACGCGGTGCCCGCCGAGGCGCGGCACCGGATGGTCAGCGTCTTCGACTACGACGCCACCGTCGACAACTGGGCCCTCGGCTTCCGCTTCGACATCGTCCTGCGCGGACGCGAGGCCACCCCCTTCGAGAACGAGGAGGACGACGATGAGTGAGTTCGCTCCTCGTTACCCCGTCACCCCGGGCGACCAGAGCACCGCCGCCTTCGGTCCCACACCGTCGCAGACCGTCGGTCCGTACTGGAAGATCGGCCTCGAGTGGGCCGACGGCGCGGACGTCGTCCCCGCCGACACCCCCGGCCGGATCACCGTGCGCATCACCGTGATCGACGGGAACCGCGAGCCGATCGCCGACGCCATGGTCGAGACCTGGCAGGCCGACGCCGAGGGCCGGTTCGGCGCCGAGGGCTTCCGTGGCTTCGCCCGCAGCGCCGCCGACGGCACCGGCACCGCCGCGATCCACACGGTCAAGCCCGGCGCCCACGAGTCCGACACCGAGGCCGACGAGGCGCCGCACCTGAACGTCGGGATCTTCGCGCGCGGCATGCTCGACCGCCTCTGCACCCGCATGTACTTCCCGGAGGACCTCGCCGCGCACGCCTCCGACCCGGTGCTCACCGCACTGCCGGAGTCGCAGCGGCACAAGCTGATCGCCGACAAGTCCGACGACGGCTACGCCTGGACCGTGTACGTTCAGGACCTCGATCCGAACGGTGTGGAGACGCCGTTCTTCGCGATCTAGACGGGAGCGTGCCTTGACCGTGCCGGCGCAGTCCGACAACACCCGCGGCGCCCTCTTCGACCCTGTGTTCGGGGCCGGCGACCTCGCAACGCTGCTGTCCGACCGGGCGTGGATCGCCGCCCTGCTCGACGTCGAGGTGGCGATCACGCGCGCCGCCGAGAAGCACGGTCGCGCCACCGCCGCCGACGTCACGGCCGTCGCCGCGGCGGCCGGGGAACTCACCCGCGAACTGGACCCGGCCGAACTGGGCCGGCTCTCCGCGGCCGGGGGCAATCCGGTGATCCCCCTGGTGAAGATCCTGCGGGAGCGCGCGCAGGCCCCTGCCGCCGCGGTGCACGTCGGGGCCACGAGCCAGGACGTCCTCGACACCGCGCTGATGTTGCTGGCGCACAAGGCCGGCCGGCTCGTCGTCGCCGAGTTGCGCGGCGCCGCCGAGGCGACGGCACGCCTGGCCCGCCGGCACCGTGACACCCCGATGGTCGCGCGCACCCTCGGGCAGCAGGCGCTGCCCACCACGTTCGGGGCCCTCGCCGCGACGTGGCTCGTCGCGCTCGACGACGCCACCGCCTCGCTCGACCGCGCCCTCGTCTCGCTGCCCGCCCAATACGGCGGCGCAGCAGGCACTCTCGCCGCAGTGCACCCGGACGGCCTCGCGTTCGCGGACACCCTGGCGGACCTGCTCGGGCTGGCCAGGCCCCTCGTGCCGTGGCACACCGCGCGTACCCCCGTGACCGGGCTCGCGGCCGCCCTGGGGATCGCCGCCGGCGCGGTCGCCAAGCCCGCCACCGACGTCGTCCTCATGGCCGCAACCGAACTCGGCGAGGTCAGCGAGGACGCGCCGGGCGGATCGTCGGCGATGCCGCACAAGCGCAATCCGGTCGCGGCGATCACCGCCCGGGCGGCCGCGCGGCGCGTGCCCGGCCTCGTCGCGACCGCCCTCGCGTCGACGGACCACGAGTTCGCCCGCGCCGCGGGCGCCTGGCATGCCGAGTGGGAGACGCTCACCGACCTGCTCCGGCTGACCGGCGGTGCGGCCCATCAGCTTTCGGTCAGCCTGGCCGGGCTGCACGTCCACGCCGACGCGTTGACCCGCAACCTCGAACTCACCGGCGGGGCGATCCTCGCGGAGAAGGTCGCCGCGGTGCTGTCCGAGCACACCGGCTCGGCGCGCGAGATCGTCACCGCGGCGGCCCGCGCCGGCACTCCGCTCGACCGCGATCCCGGCATCGTCGAGCACCTCGGCGCCGACCGGGTCCGCGCCCTGCTCGACCCCACCCGCTACCTCGGCCACGCCGGCGACCTCGTCGACCGTGCCCTGGCCCACCACGACACCACCGCCGACCGGCCCCTTGGAGGACAGGCATGACCGTCACGCTCAACTACGAACAGCACGGCGACCCCACCGCTCCCCCGGTGGTGCTGCTCGGGTCGCTCGGCTCCGACCTGTCGATGTGGGCGCCGCAGATCACCGCGCTGTCCCCGATCGCCAACGTCGTCGCCGTCGACCACCGCGGGCACGGCAAGTCCCCCGTCGTCGCCGGTCCCTACACAATGGCCGATCTCGGCGGTGACGTCGTCGCGCTGCTCGACTCGCTCGGCCTCGGCTCGGTGCACTTCGTGGGCCTGTCGCTCGGCGGCGCCGTCGGCCAGTGGCTCGCCGCGCATCACCCCGAACGCGTCCGCACCCTGACCCTGCTGTGCACGTCCGCCGCCTTCGCCCCGGCCCAGCCGTGGCTCGACCGCGCCGCCACGGTCCGCGCCGACGGGCTGGCGTCCATCGCCGAGTCCATCGTCGGCCGCTGGTTCACCCCGGGCCTCGCCGAACGCGACCCCGACCTGGTCGCACGGCACGTCGAGATGGTGGCGGGCACCAGCGACGAGGGCTACGCCGCGTGCTGTGAGGCGCTGGCCACGTGGGACGGGCGCCCCGACCTCGCCCGCATCGTCGCGCCGACCCTCGTCGTCGCCGGCGAGCAGGATCCGGCCACCCCGCCGGCCGTCATGGAGCAGATCGCCGACGGCATCGCCGGCGCCGCCTTCCACGTCGTCGACCCGGGCGCGCACCTGGCCAACGTCGAACAGGCGGGCCGGATCACCGCCCTGATCCGCGAGCACATCGCCCGCGCCACCCCGGCCGGCGCGCAGCGCACCGCCGCCTTCGAACAGGGCATGCGGGTCCGGCGCTCGGTGCTCGGCGACGCGCACGTCGACCGGGCGATGTCGGCGGCCACCGCGTTCACCGAGCCGTTCCAGGACTTCATCACCCGCACCGCGTGGGGCGACGTCTGGTCCCGGCCCGGACTGGACCATCACACCCGCCGGCTGCTGACGCTGGCGATCCTCACCGCCGTCGGCAACGAGCACGAACTCGACATGCACATCCGGGCGGCCCTGCGCGCCGGTCTCGACCCCGACGAGCTCGTGGAAGTATTCCTGCACACCGCGATCTACGCGGGAGTGCCGAACAGCAACCGGGCGTTCGCGCTCGGCAGGCAGGCGCTCGCAGACGGCGAGGGGAGCACCACACCATGACGATCACCGACGGCGACCCGATCGCGGCGACCGCAGCGTCGCCGGACTACGTGCAGTCGCTCGCGCGCGGACTGTCCGTCATCAAGGCGTTCGACGCCGAGCACCCCCGGCGCACCCTCAGCGAGGTGGCCAGGGCCACCGACCTGACCCGGGCCACCGCGCGACGGTTCCTGCTCACGCTGGTCGAGCTCGGATACGTACGTACGGACGGCTCCCAGTTCTGGCTGACCCCGCGCGTGCTCGAGCTCGGCTACAGCTACCTGTCGAGCCTGACGCTGCCGGAGGTGGCACGCCCGCACCTCGAGGCGCTGGCGAAGAACGTCCACGAGTCGACGTCGGTGTCGGTGCTCGACGGTGGCGACGTCGTCTACGTCGCGCGGGTTCCGGTCAGCCGCATCATGACCGTCTCCATCACCATCGGCACGCGCTTTCCCGCGCACGCCACCTCGATGGGGCGCGTCCTGCTCGCCGGGCTCTCCCCCGCCGAACTCGACGCCTACCTCGCCACCGCGACGCTCGAGCCGCTCACCTCCCGCACCCTGATCACGGCCGACGGGTTGCGCGCCGAGCTCGACCGGATCCGGCGCGACGGCTACTGCATCGTCGACCAGGAACTCGAGGAGGGGCTCCGCTCGCTGGCCGCGCCCATCCGCGACGCCTCCGGCGGCGTCGTCGCCGCCGTGAACATCTCCACCCAGGCCGCCCGCTACAGCCTCGACGCCGTGCGGAGCGAACTCGTGCCCGCCGTGATCGAGACGGCAGCGGCGATCTCGGCCGATCTCGCCCGGACCCAGAAGCACTGACCCCGAATATCGACAAGGAAACTGCCATGCGCGACGTAGTGATCTGCGAACCCCTCCGTACCCCCGTCGGCCGCTTCGGTGGCGTCCTGAAGGACGTCGCACCGGAAGACCTCGCCGCCACCGTGATCCGCGAGCTCGTCGCCCGCACCGGTATCTCCGGCTCGGACGTCGACGACGTGATCCTCGGCCAGGCCTCGCCCAACGGGGAAGCTCCCGCCCTCGGCCGCGTCGCCGCCCTCAACGCCGGTCTCGGCGTGGAGGTTCCGGGCCAGCAGGTCGACCGTCGCTGCGGCTCGGGGCTGCAGGCCGTCCTGCAGGCCGTCATGCAGGTCCAGTCCGGCGGCAGCGACCTGATCCTCGCGGGTGGTGCCGAGTCCATGAGTCAGGCCGAGTTCTACGCCACCGGCATGCGCTGGGGTGTCAAGGGTGAGTCCGTGGCCCTGTCCGACCGTCTGGCCCGCGCCCGGGTCACCGCCGGCGGCCGGGACTTCCCCGTGCCGGGCGGCATGATCGAAACGGCCGAGAACCTGCGCGCCGAGTTCGCCATCAGCCGCGCCGACCAGGACGCCCTGGCGGTCCAGTCGCACCAGCGCGCCGTGGCCGCGCAGAAGGACGGCGTGTTCGCGCAGGAGATCGTCCCGGTGGCCGTGCCCCAGCGCAAGGGTGATCCGCTCGTCGTCGACACCGACGAGCATCCGCGCGCCGACACCAGCGTCGAATCCCTCGCCAAGCTGCGCCCGATCCGCGGCAGGATCGACCCGGAGTCGACCGTCACCGCCGGCAACGCCAGCGGTCAGAACGACGGTGCCGCGCTGGCGATCGTCACCACCGCCGAGAAGGCCGCGCAGCTGGGCCTGCGCCCGCTGGCCCGGCTGGCGAGCTGGGCGGTGGCCGGGGTGCCGCCGCGCACCATGGGCATCGGCCCGGTCCCGGCCACGGAGAAGGCCCTCGGCCGCCTCGGCCTGAGCCTGGCGGACATGGACGTGATCGAGCTCAACGAGGCGTTCGCCGCGCAGACCCTCGCCGTGACCCGCAGCTGGGGCCTCGAGCCCGACGATGCGCGCCTGAACCCCCACGGGTCGGGCATCTCGCTCGGCCACCCCGTCGGCGCGACCGGCGGCCGCATCCTCGCCACCCTGCTGCGCGAGCTCGACCGCCGCGAGGGCCGCTACGGCCTCGAGACGATGTGCATCGGCGGCGGCCAGGGCCTGGCCGCGGTGTTCGAGAGGGCGTAAACGCCCGTGTGTCCTTCGGGCTGTTCCAGCAGCCCGAAGGACACACCGGCCGCGTCAGCGGCCTGCGGGCACGGCCGGCGGTGCCGACTTCGAGAGGGTCTTCGGAGCGGTGATCCAGCCGAGCACCGCGATGAGGACCAGGGCGGCCAGGACCGGAACGCACGCCACCAGCACGATGGTGCCGGTCGGGACGCCGAGGCCGATGAGCGCGCCGCCCACCACCGGGCCGACGACCGAGCCGAGCCGTCCCATGGACGCGGACCAGCCGACCGCGGTCGTCGCAGTCCCCTGCGGGTACATCGACACCGACAGCGCGGTCTGACCGATCATGCCGGCCTGGATGCCGAGACCCACGCCGCCGAACACGATCAGCAAGAGCACCTTGTCGGGACCGAGGAACGCGGACACGACGAGGAAGACGATCGCCAGCGACGTGGTGACCAGGAGCACCGACGACATCCGGAACCGCAGCGCACCGATCATGAGGACCGCCGCACCGACGATGCTGCCGACCCCGAGCGCGGCCGAGCCCAACGGTGCCAGCCCAGCCGAGAACCCGTAGCTCGTCAGCAGCGTCGGCAACCACGACGAGAAGACGTAGTACACGGTGAACATCAGGAACGAGAAGCCCCACAGCAGCAGCGTGCGGCTCCGCAGCCCCGGATCGAACAGGCGCGCGACGGACGCCTCGCGCACCGCCGACGCGGTCGCGGCGGCGGCCGGCGCGGGCTCGCCGACGGCGGCGCGTCCGTCGGGGAGGCCGATCCACAGCAGCGGCAACAGGACGGCCGAGGCCGCGGCGCCGACGAGGAACACCGATTCCCAGCCGAACGCGCCGATCAGGCGCGTGCCCAGCACCCCGGCGATCAGCGCACCGAGGGAGATGCCCATGGTGACGAACACGGCGATCGACTGCCGCAGCCGGGCGGGATTGAGGGCCGTCGCGTGGGAGACGGCCGCCGGCAGGACCGCACCGAGGCCGAGGCCGGTCAGCACGCGCAGGGCGGTGAGTTCGGTGATCGTCGACGCGAACGCGGTCAGCAGCGAGCCGACGGTGAACACCACCACCGCGGCCAGCACGACGCGCCGGGCGCCGAACCGTGCGACGATCCGGCCGCAGGCGAGGTAACCGAGTGCCACGCCGACGCTGGTCAGGGACAGTGCGGGGGTGAAGTGGGACGGGGCGACGTCCCAGTCCTTCGCGAGCGCCGGGACCGACAGGCCCAGGGCGATCGTGTCGTAACCGTCGAGGACGACGGCGACGAAGGTCAGGACGAGGACGGGCCAGTTCGGCGCTGCCTCGTCGGTTCGGGAAGTGGACGATGTGGTGTTGGGTCCGCGCATGGTGGCGTCCTCGGGTCGGTCGATGCCCTGCCAGGGGCGTCGAATCAGAAGGTTACGCGTCCGCCGTCGCGGCCGCCGAGATGATTCCCTGTGCTTCGACCTCGACGCTGAGGCCGTCCTCGACCAGGGCCGACACCGCGACCAGGGTCGAGCACGGGAAATCGCCGCGGAACATCTCGGCGCGGGCCCGCCCGACGGCGGCCTTGGCTCCGATGTCCGTGACGTAGATGCGCAGCGCGAGGATGTCGTCGACCTGCGCGCCGCAGGCTTCCACCAGCGCGCGGGTGCGCCGGAACGCCTCCCGCGCCTGGCGGTAGACGTCGGCACCGCCGACGGGACCGTCGGGGGTGCCGGCGTGCATGCCGGAGACGAAGAAGTGCCGGCCGACGACGCGGGCGTTGCTGAACATGTCCGGCCGCGGCGGCTCCGGGACGGCCGGGTGTCCCACCCGGGTCATCGGAGCACCGCGCCGCGACGTTCGTCGGATTCGCGGGTCAGCCGCTCCCGCACCGGCACGAAGTCGTAAGTCGGGTAGCACTCGGTGCGGAACACGCCCCACGCGCGGCGCTCGAGTTCGACGTTGACGGCGGCCAGCCGATCGGCGGGCAGCCGCAAGGTCACGATCTGCCCGATCCCCATCGCGACCACCCACGAGACGACCTCGCACCCCTCGGGCGGGAACCCGTGCCACCAGTCCGCGTCGTCGAGCCGGCCCTGCAACTGTTCGAGGTTCCGGCTCTGATCGTGCCGCAGGACCACGGTGAGCATCATGGTCCCGCCGCTCACGCCGGCACTCCCGCGAGCACCGCCGCCTGCTGCTTCGCGTCGGCCCGGTAGATCCGGCGGATCCGGGAGACACCGAGGTCGTGCTGGTAGAGGTGTTCCTCGACGTCGGCATCCGCGGCCAGCGCCTCCAGGACGGCACGGTCCTGTTCGAGCACCTCCCAGTGCCGTTCCTCGAGCCGGGTCCGGTACAGGAAGCGCCACGCCTCCCGTTCCCAGCCCGACACCCGCCGGGTGCGCCAGTGGAAGATGGCGGAGTGGTCCCGGTCGATCGGGGTGCACATGCCCACGATGCCGAACACGCCGCCGGGACCGGCATTGGGGGCGTAGGGGATCTCGAGGTCCACGTAGTCCATGGATCCGCGCACGAACTCGACCCAGTCGAAGTTCACGCCGCGCTGGTCGGTCTTCTCGAAGAAGAACCCGCGGTCGGTCTCGCGGATCCGGAACCGCGCCGAGGTGTCGCCGCCGAACATCGAGTGCGAGTTGCGGTGCAGGAAGGCCCCGTGCATCGGGTCGAGCACGTTGTCCATGTAGAAGCGCCACGGCCCGGCCCACTCCGCGTAGTTGGGGAACCACGACACCTCCTCGTCCGCGAGCCGGTCCGGCAGGACGAACGGCGTCGGCACGGAGTCGTGGGTCAGGGGCACGAACGCGAAGATCGTGTCGGCGGCCTCGACCACCGACAGCGAGGCGGTCGCGCGTTTGCCCTCGAGCGCGCACCCGGGCATGCCGGGCACGGAGACGACGGTGCCGGTTCCGTCGACCTGCACGCCGTGGTACAGGCAGGCGACGCGGTCACCGAGATGCTGCCCCACCGACAGCGGGGCGCTGCGGTGCGGGCACCGGTCCTCGAGCATGTGGACCGCGCCCCGGGCGTCGCGGAACAGCAGCCAGTCCACGCCGAGGCGGGTGACCTTGACCATCGCGCCCGGTTCGACCATGCGCGACGGAAGGATCGGGTACCAGCGGTCGCGCAGGCCGGTCGCCGCGATCTCGTCGGCGTCCATCGGCCGGCGGGTGCCGACGGCGAACCGCGGTCCGGCCGGGCGCGGGGCGCCGCTGGTGGTGGTCTGTGCAGTCTCGAAGGTGGTCATGTCATCTCCCCAGTCGTCGCATTTCGGCGCGGAAGGTGTCCTCGGTCCAGGGCCGGCCGTCGGGGCCGTGCAGGCCCAGGCCGTTGAGTCCCTCGACGACACCGGGCAGGTCGTGGGTGCCGGTCCCGAAGATCTCCATGAGTGACCCGGCGAGCTTGTCCTCGTAGGGGGTCAGCGGATCGGGATGGGTCTGTCGTGGTTCCAGGTACGGTTCTGTGAATCGTGCCGTCGCAGTGCGGTTCACGCGAGAACTCCTTCGATGTGGGGGGTGGGGGCGGCGAGCCCGGACCGGTAGCGGGCGGCGAGTCCCTCGGCGATGGCGGCGAAGGCGCTCGCCCATTCCGTGAAGGACTCGGGCCGGGTGAGGTGGACGGGCGCCGGACATCCGTCGACGACGACGAAGACTCCGTTGTCGATCTCGCCCGCGAGCCGCTGCGGTACGGACAGATCGGTGTCGTCGCCGAGAGCGGAGGCCACCACCAGCGTGGGGACGGTGATCCGGCCCAGGAGGCCGGCGACGGCGTCGACGTCGCACGCGGGATCGGCCAGGATCAGGCTGCGCAGCAGGTCGCCGTGACGATCGGCCGCGCGCAGGGCGGGTTCGGCGTCGGCGCCCGCGGCGTACAGGTGCACCGCGCGGCCGTCGCGCAGCGCGGCGGCGGCCTGCCCGTCGGTCCACCAGGCCGCCTCGGCGCGAATCCGCGGGGTCATCGGGCACCTCCCGTCGGCACGTGCACCGGTGGCACGAACGGTCCGGGCTGCGGGTCGAGGGCGGTCACGTCGACCTCGACCAGCGCGGGCCGGCGCGTCGCGATCGCCTCCCCGAACGCGGACTCGAAGACGCCGGGCCGCTGCACGAGGGTGTACGGCATGCCCATCGAGGCGGCGAGCAGATCGAACCGCGGCGTGTGCAGGTCCACCCCGGACCGACGGAATCCGTTGGCCTCCTGCATGTTCCGGAGAACGCCGTAGCCGCCGTCGTTGAACACCAGCACGACGCACCAGGCGTCGGACCCGGCGAGCGAGGCCAGCTCGCCGAGGTGCACGGCCAGACCCCCATCCCCGGCCATCACGACCGTCGGAACGTCCCGGCGGGCATGGGCCGCGCCGAGCCCCATGGCGAGGCCCTGCCCGATGCCGCCGCCGAGCGGGAAGATGTTGGTCTCGCGCTCGTAGAACGGCAGCAGGCGGTTGCCCCACTGGCTGGACGGGATCGTCACGTCGCGGGCGACCACCGACCGGCGGGGCAGCACGCGGCGCATGCCCTCGCAGATCTCGGCGTAGCCGCCGATGTATGCGGTGAGCGCGGCCCGGCTGCGCTTCCGTGCCGCCTGAACCCGGGCCGCCCACTCGTCGCGCCGGACGGTGCCGTCGAGCGCGTCGAGGATGCCGCGCAGTGCCGTGCGGGCGTCGGCGACGATTCCGACCGTGGCCGGATACACCCGGCCGATCGCGGCGGGATCGATGTCGATCTGCACCTGCGTCGCAGGCAGCGTGAGGTGGTAGCTCTTGGTCTCGTTGGACCGGAAGTGGGTTCCGACGGCGAGCAGGACGTCGGCGTCGGCGAGGAGCCCGGCGACCTCGGGGGACGCCGCGAAGTTCCCGACGACGAGGTCGTCGTCCTCGGACACGATGCCCCGTCCGGAGTTGCTGGTGAGAATCCCCGCCCCGAGCCGGTGGGCGAGGGCGCGCAGTTCGTCGCCGGCGCCGGCGGCGCCCCCACCGAGCCACAGCAGGGGCCGCTCGGCGGAGGCGAGCACCGCGGCGGCGCGCTCCAGCGCAGCAGCATTGGGGGCCGGTGGCTGTGCGATCCGGGCCTCCGCCGCTCGCTGTTCGTCCGGCGACGCCAGATACTGCAGGTCGGTGGGCCATTCGACGCTGGCGGGTCCCTGCGGTGCCGACAGGATGCGGGCGATCGCGGCCTCGAGTTCCGCCTCGGCGTCCTTGGCGTCGGTGATCGTCGCCGCGTACCGGGAGACGGCGTCGAGCATCTGCCGTTGCCGGGGAAATTCGTGGATCACGCCGCGGCTCGACGCGGCCGGTTCGGGCGTGAGGTATTCGCTTTCGATCTGGCCGGTCACGTGCAGGACGCGGCTGCCGGCAGTGAGGGCCTCGATCATTGATCCGGCGGCGTTGCCGGCGCCGGTGCCGGTGCTCGTCAGCGCCACGCCGATGCGGCCCGAGGCGCGGGCGTACCCGTCCGCGGCGTTGACCGCGGCGGCCTCGTGCCGCACCTCGACGAAGTTCAGGTCGCGGGCGACGGCCTCGACGAGGGGAAGGTTGTGGATGCTGACGACGCCGAACGCGGTGTCGATGCCGTGCCGGCGCATGACCGACACGAGGACGTCGCCGCCGGTGGCGCGCCGACCCGGCGCGGATGAGGGGGTGTCCATGTTTCCTCCGATGCAGATGACCACTGGCGGGTCAGACGTAGCGCCCGACACCGCCGCCGACGTCGACGGTCGCGCCGGTCACGTAGCTGTTGCGGGGTGAGAGCAGGGTGGTGACGGGGAAGGCGACCTCGTCCGCGATTCCGAAGCGGCCCAGTCCGATCCCGCGGTCGGCGGCGATCTCGGCGCTCCACTCGTCGAAGGCGCGGCCGTCGCCGGATTCGGCGTGGCGGCGCTGCCACTGACCGGTGTCGACGAGGCCGAGCAGCACGGAGTTGACGCGGATGCCGTCGGGTGCGAGTTCCCCGGACAGGGACTGCGCCAGGTTGAGCAGTCCGGCACGGGCCGCCGAGGTGACGGCGAGCCGCAACTCGGGTTGCCGCGCGAGGATCGCGTTGACGATCACCACGGAGGCCGCATCGGACTTCGCGAGCGCCGTCCGTGCCGCGCGGATCAGATGCAGCGCGCCGAAGATCTTGAGTTCGAACTCGTCCCGGATCTGCTCGTCGGTGGTGTCGGTGAGCGTCGACATCAGCGAGCGCCCGGCGTTGCACACCACCCCGTCGATCCCCCCGAACCGGTCGACGACCGCATCGGCGAAGGCCTGCACGGAGTTCCGGTCGGTGACGTCGCACGCGACGGTGAGGACATCGGCCGGGTCGGCCGCCAACGTGCCGGCGGCGGCGCGCAGGCGGTCGAGGTCCCGCGCGCACAGTGCCACTCGGGCGCCTTCGGCGGCGAGCATCCGGGCGGTGGCGAGGCCGACACCGGAACTCGCGCCGGTGACGATCACCGTGCGTCCGGTGAGGTGCAGGTCCATGGGATCTCCGTGGGGTTCGGGTGCTCGCCGGGCGAGCAGGTCAGTTCAGGACGAATCCGCCGTCGACGACGACGGTCTGGCCGGTGACGAAGGCGGCGTCCTCCGACAGGAGGAACCGGACGACCCCGGCGACGTCCTCGGGGGTCTGGTCACGCGGGAGGGCGCGGCCCTGCGCGTAGGTGGCATAGCGGGCGGCGGGAACGGATTCGGTGGCCTCGACCCGGACGAGCCCGGGGGCCACGGCGTTGACCCGCACCCCGTGCGGGCCGGCGTCCCGGGCCATCGAACGGGTCATCGCGACGACGGCGCCCTTGGAGGCGACGTAGTGGATCAGCCGGGGCGATCCGTAGAAGGCCACGTCGGACGCCATGTTCACGATCGCGCCCCGGTTGGCGGCGAGCAGCGGCCACAGGTGCTTGGTCACCATCCAGGTGCCGCGCACGTTGACCGAGGTGATGCGGTCGAATTCGCTCTCGGACAGTTCCCAGAACGCGTCCCCGCCGACGCCGTCGGCGATGGCCGCGTTGTTGACCAGGCCCGTCAGCGGCCCCTCGTCCGCCAGTCGCGACGCGAGAGCGCGCACGGAGCCGGCATCGGCGATGTCCGTGACCACCGCGATCGCGTCGCCGCCGCGTTCGCGCAGGGCACGGGCGGCGCCCTCGGCGGTGTCCGCGTTGCGCTCGGCGATCACCACCCGGCGTCCGTCGGCACACAACCGCTCGGCGATGCAGTAGCCGAGGCCGCGGCCGGCCCCGGTCACCACGACGGTTCCGCTCATCACGCGGCTCCTTCCCAGAATCGGACGAGTTCGCAGGCGACCGTGCGGGGCTGCTCCTGTATCGCCGCGTGACCCGCATCGGCGACGACGACAAGCCGCGCCCCGGGGATCGCGTCCGCCAGGAGCTGCGATTCGGCGACGCCGGTGACGACGTCGTGTTCGCCGACGAGGACCAGGGTGGGGACGGTCAGGGTGGGCAGGATGGGCCCGTGGTCGGTGGTCGCCATGGCTTCCGCGGCCGCCGCGTATCCGGCGAGGCGCACGGCGGCCATGTCGGCGGCGACGCGTGAGCGGACGGCGACGGGCGCTCCGGGCGCCGTGAGTTTCGGTGCCCGCTCCGCCGCGAACCGGTCGGCGCCGGCCTCGCGCAGGGCGCGGACACGGTCGCGCATGGCGGCGGCGCGTTCGGGCGACGTGCCCGAGCCCCGGGTGCTGTCGGCGAGGACGAGCGTGCGCACCCGGTCGGGCCGGCGCCGCGCGGCCTCGAGTGCGACGACTCCGCCCCACGACGTGCCCACCAGGTGCACGGGCCGGACCGGGTCGATGTCGTCGAGGACGTCCAGGACGTCCGTCGCGTGGTCGTGCCGGACGTCGACCGGGTCGGCGGAGCGGCCGTACCCCGCGGCGTCGAGCCGGTACGTCGCGTGTCCGCGGGCGGCGAGTTCCGCCGCGAGCGGTGCACACGAGTTCGCGTTGCCGCCGATGCCGTGCAGCAGGAGCACCGGCTCCCCCGTCCCGAGCCGCGCGACGTGCAGGTGCCCGGTCACCGCGGCGTCCGCGGTCACGACGGCGCTCCGGCCGCGACGCCGGCCCCGTAGAAGTAGTCGGCGTCGCGGGCCTCGACGCGGTCGCGGTGACCCGGGTCGGGGCTGCCGGCCATGGCGGCGCGCACGGTCGTGGTGGGTGGCCCGGCCGTCCCCCACTGGTCGGACAGTTCCGGTGTGCGCTTCCACGTGCGGCACAGCCAGGCGTCCTCGTCGATCTGGGCGACCTCGGAGGTGTACTCGCACACCAGGCCCGCGGGGTCGGTGAAGTAGGAGAAGGTGTTGTCGCCGGGGCCGTGCCGGCCCGGGCCCCACTGCGGCGCGATGCCGTGCGCCCGGAGCCCGCCGATGCCGCGCATGAAGTGATCGAGGCTCTGCATCTCGTACGCCACATGGTTGAGCGAGGGCCACGACGCCCGGTTGAGCGCAATGACGTGGTGGTCGGAGTTGCAGCGGAGGAAGGACATCTGCCGTTCCGACCAGTCGGAGACCCGCATGCCGAGCACCTGCGTGTAGAAGGCGGTGGTGCGTTCGATGTCGGTCGTGTTGAGCACGACGTGGGCGATCTTGCGGGGGATGGCCCGGCGGCCGGCCGGTTCCTGCTCGGTCACCGCGTGGGTGTCGGCCGACAACTCGAGGCACCGCCCCTCCGGATCGACCAGTTGCAGGCCGTAGCCGCCCCCGGCGTCGTCGAGCGGGCCCGGCGTGCGCAGCAGCGGGATGCCGAGCCGGTCGAGGGCCAGTGCGGCGTCGTCGACCTCGCGGGGGGTGGCGAGGGCGAAGCTGATGCGTCCCAGCGCGTTGACGTCGGCCCGTTCGACCGCGAGCACGTGGTGCTCGGGTCCGGTGGCGCGCAGCCAGAATCGGTCGCCGTCGGCCTCGACGGTCGTCAGTCCCCAGGCCTCGTGGTAGAAGTCCCGCGACGCGGCGGGGTCCGGCACCGAGAGGGTCACCGAGCGCAGGGCGCGCAGCCGGCAGACGGGCGAGTCGCTGTAGCGCGGAAGTTGGTGGTGGTACATGCGTTCCGGTTCCCTTCTCACAGATCCAGTACGAGTTCGGCGGAGCGGCAACGGGACACGCACGGGAACATCGTCGATCCGGCGGCGTGTTCGGACTCGGTGAGCAGGAAGTCGCGGTGGTCCACGTCGCCCTTGATCACCCCGACCTCGCACGTCCCGCAGATGCCTTCGGTGCACGAGCTGGGTACGGGCACACCGGCGGCGGCGAGGGCGTCGAGCACCGACACGGTCGGCGGCACCGGGATGCGGCGGCCGGTGCTCTCGACGATCACGTCGAAGGCGGTGTCCTCCCCCGAGCGCGGCGCCGGTTCCGGGGCCGCGAACCGTTCGGTGCGCACCTGACCGGGGTCCGGGACGGTCGCGGCCACCGCGTCCATGAGGGGGGCGGGGCCACAGCAGTAGACGACGGCGGTCGGCGGCAGGCCGGACAGCAGCCCGGCGAGGTCCGGCAGGCCCCCGGCCTCGTCGTCGGCGTGGACGGTCACCTGCTCGGCGGGATGGGCGGCGATCTCGTCGACGAACGCCATGGCCCGCCGGGAGCGTCCGGCGTAGAGCAGGCGCCACGGCCGTCCCGTCGCCCGCAGCTCCCGCATCATCGCGACGATCGGGGTGATGCCGATGCCGCCGGCCACGAGGACGTGGTCGGTCGCGGCGGCGTCGAGGGCGAAGGCGCTGCGCGGTCCGTCGACGTCGATCTCCGCGCCGATCTGCAGCGACTCGTGCACGTAGGCGCTGCCCCCGCGGGAGCGCTCGGCGCGCAGCACGGCGACCGTCCAGCGCGTGGTGTCCCGCGGATCCGAGCACAGCGAGTACTCGCGCACCACACCGTTCGGCAGGTGCAGGGCGAGATGCGCGCCCGGCTGCCACTGCGGCAACGACGCACCGGTCGGATCGACGAACGTCACGCTGGTGACTCCGTCTGCCTCCCAGGTCTTCTGGTGGACGCGGAGGCGACGTCGGACGGACTGCTCCATCGGTGATCTCCCTGTCGGTGGAGGGTCTTCTCGGCGGCGTCAGCGGGTGACGCCGTACATCTCCGAGCTCGGCGGGTAGGTGGGCAGCTGCGGCTTCGCGGCGCCGATGATCACGCAGAACAGGGCGTCGGTGTCGCCCACGTTCGCGAGGCTGCGCGGCACGCCGGCGGGAACGCGGATCATGTCGCGGTAGCCGAGCCGGCGGACGGCCTTCCGGGTGCCGTCCTCGACGTCGTGGACCGCGACCTCGAGCTCACCCTCGAGCACGAAGAACACCTCTTCGACGTCGTGGTGGGTGTGCTCGGGGCCGACTGCACCGGCGGGCAGCCGCATGTTGGACAGGGTGAAGTGCTCGGCGGGCAGCGTGCGGGCGTCGCCCTCGTGGTTGCCGGTGGCACCGGAGCCGATGTAGCGGATCTGGGCACGCTTGAAGCGATCTCCGCCCTTGGCGGCCTGGAAGCCGAGGGTGTCCCAGTCCTCGTAGCGGCTGTCGCGGCTGGCGATGCAGGAGTCGATGAGGGCTTCGAGGTCGACGGTGGTCTTCTCGGGTGCGGCCATGACGGTGGGTCCTTTCGTGCGGTGGGGGTTCAGGCGCGATGCGCGACGGCTTCGATCTCGACGGTGGCGCCGTAGGGCAGGGCGGCGACCTCGACGAACGAGCGGGCGGGCCGGGGCTCGGCGAAGACCTTCTCGTAGTGGCGGTTCGCCTCGTCGCGGAGCGTCACGTCGGTCACGAAGTACGTGGTCTTGACGACGTCGGCCAGGGTCATGCCGATGGTCGCGAGGCGCTCGCCGAGGCGGGCGATCGCGGCGTCGAGGGCGGGGGTCGTACCGTCGACGGCGATTCCGTGCTCGTCGACCGACAGGGCGCCGGAGACGAACCCGAAGCCGGCGACGGCGTAGGCGGGGCTGTACGGGTGGGCGGTGCGGTCGTGGGTCGCGGTAATCGAATCGGTCACCGGGAAGCGTCCTTTCGGGTTTCTGTCGGGTCGGGGGTGGCCCAGGCGATCGGTTCGCCGGACAGGTCGAGGTAGATGCTCTTCTGATCGCAGTACTGGCGGATGCCCTCGCGTCCCTTCTCGGTGCCGAGACCGCTGTCGCCGAGACCGGTGAAGGGCGTCGAGATGCTGAACTGCTTGTAGGTGTTGATCCAGACGGTGCCCGCCTTCACCGCGCCGGCCACGCGCCACGCCCGCCGGTAGTCGGAGGTCCAGATGCCGCAGGCCAACCCGTATACCGAGTCGTTCGCCTGCGCGATCAGGTCCTCCTCGTCGTCGAAGGGCAGCACGACGGCCACCGGACCGAAGACCTCCTCGCGGCAGATCGTCGCGGCGTTGTCGGCTCCGGTGAGCACCGTGGGCGGGTAGTACGCGCCGGACGAGAGCCGTTCGTCGGCCGGGATCGCGCCCCCGCACAACGCCCGGGCCCCGGCGGCGACGGCGTCGTCGACCATCGCGGCCACCCGGTCCCGGTGCGCGAAGGTGACCATCGGAGCCACCCGGGTGCGCGGGTCCGTGCCGGGGCCGAGACGCAGGGCCGCTGCGCGCCGGACGAGTTCGCCGGTGAAGGTCTCGGCGATGCTGCGGTGGACGAAGATCCGGGATCCGGCGATGCAGCTCTGCCCGGACGAGGAGAAGACGCCGTAGAGGACGCCGGCGAGGGCCTGTTCGAGATCGGCGTCCTCGAACACGATCGTCGGGGACTTACCGCCGAGTTCGAGCGTGATCGGCATGAGCTTGTCGGCGGCGAGATGCGCGAGGTGACGGCCGGTTTCGGTGCCGCCGGTGAAGGTGACCTTGGCGACGTCCGGGTGCCGGACCAGCGCCTCGCCGACGGTGCGCCCGGATCCCGGCAGGACCGAGAGCACCCCCGCGGGCAGCCCGGCCGCCTCGCAGATGCGGGCGAGACGCAGCGTCACCCACGGCGCCCACACCGGCGGCTTGCTCACGACGGCGTTGCCGGCGGCGAGGGCCGGGGCGATCTTCTGGGCGTCGGACGCGATCGGTGAGTTCCACGGCGTGATCGCGGCGACGACGCCCATCGGCTGGTACGTCGACATGGTCAACCACGGCCCCCGGGGCGTGGTCAGTGCGGAGTCCATCGTCTCGAGTGCGGCCGCGGTGTAACGAAACGTGTTGGCGGCGCTGGCAACCAGGGCCCGGGTCTCGGTCAGTGTCTTGCCGGTGTCGAGGGTCTGGAGCCGTGCCACCCGTTCGGCCTCGTCGTCGAGGGCGTTGCCGACGCGGTGCAGGACCCGTGCACGCTCGTGCGGGAGCAGTGCCGACCACCCGCCGCGGGCGGCGCGCAGACCTTCGGTGACGGCCCGGTCGACGTCGTCGACGGTCGCGGTGTGCAGGCTCGCGAAGACCCGGCCGGTGGCGGGGTCGACGGACTCGATGCACTCACCGAGTCCACGCTGCCATCGGCCGGCGACGAGGATCTCGTCGACCGTGTCGACGGACTCGGGCTCGTGCTCGGCGGGTCCCACCTGGAGAGGGGACGCGTACGCAATGGGCATGAGGGAGGTCCGTTCGGTCGGGACGGACGCGGACCACGCTGCTCGCGGAGCCGGAGGGTGGTGCGCGCCGAGTCGATATCTTTGCACTAAGAGATTTGTATCGTCTTAGCGAAAAGAGGTCAATAGCCGAATGCCCAGATCAGCCGGTCGTTACGCCGGATTTACGGGGCCGAAACGGAGGAGACGCAGGTCACAGCGGTGTGGCGGGCACCATAGAGGTCCCGAAATTTTTCTCGGCGGACGCCCGACTGCGGCGTCAGACCGGCCGATCGGCGTCCGAGTCCACGCCCACACCGGTGCCCGAGTCCTCGAACTCGGCCGCTCGGGCGGAGTGCTCCAGACGGGCGAGCAGGCGCGCCAGCGTCTCGCGCTCGTCGGTGTCGAGGTCGCCGAGCATCGCGCGCAACTTGGCGAAGTGCGCGTCGGCGACCGAGTCGACGAGCGCGGCACCGGCGGGTGTGAGCTCGACATACACCACCCGGGCGTCCTGACTGTCCTTCGATCGGGTCACCAGGCCCGCCTGCTCGAGCCGATTGACGCGCAGCGACAGCCCGCCGGTGGTGACCAGCGTCTGGTCGGCCAGCTCCCCCGCGGTGAGCCGATGATGCGGCACGGCGCGACGCAGGCAGGCGAGAACGTCGAACCCCGAATCGTTGATCCCGTGCTCCTCGAACGTGGGCGCGATGCGGGACTTGTAGACGAGGAAGCTCCGGTGGAGGCGACCGAACACCTTCAGCCCCGACACGTCGAGTTCGGGACGGGCCACGGCCCAATGCGCGACGATGGCGTCCACGGCGTCGCGATCCCCAGGCTCTCCCACAATGCCGGGAGTCTACCCCCGGCACGACCGGGATCCCGTCCGGCCACGCACGGCGGGCCGCGCCGTGCGGGCGCGACGGAGGGGACGCCGAACGAATCGCCGCCGTTCGCCGGCCACGTCACTTCCTCTCGCACAAGCCGATTCGACCCGCCGATCGTCCACGTCACCGAATACCCGCACGGCACGCCGGATCGTCGCCACCACGGGAGACCTGCACACGTCTTCCGCGAGCCGGATCTACCGGCAATCCCGTTCCGGTGCCGCACCGGTGCTTTCCGGATCGCGGTAGCGGCCGGTGAGCTCCGCGCCGATCCGCGCGAGTTCCGCCCGGACGGAAGGCGGTTCGGTCACCTCGATCATCGCGCCCCAGCCGGCGAGAGTGCGAGCGATGTCCAGCGGCGTCGGTGCGGCGACGCGGACCCGGACGCGCCCGTCGCCGAGTTCGCCGGCGGCGTGGCAGTGCCGGCCGAAGTGGTCGCGCAGGATCGGCACGAACCGGGCCGCGAGCAGGACGGTCGCCCAGGTACGTGACCGCCGCTGCTCGACCTCGCCGACGACCTGCCGCCACGCGGCGTCGAGCGCGAAGCCGTCCGGGCGCGCGGCCGGTTCGTCGGCCGGTTCGGCCCGGACGATCCGATCGACGCGAAAGGTGCGCTGGCCGCGATCGGTCCCCGCGATCAGGTACCAGATGTCGTCCTTGTCGACGAGACCCCACGGGTCCACCAGCCGCTCACTACGCTCGCGCGCGCTGTCGGTGTAGACGAGGCGCACTCTCCGTCGCCGCACGACGGCGGCCTGCAGAACATCGACCGTCTCGGGCCGGTGCCGGTCTCGCGCGCCCCACCGGGTGGGATCGATCATCGTGGCGTCCGCAGCGGCCTCGGCGTCGGCCCGGAACGTCGACGGCAGCGCCCGCACCAGCTTGCGCAGGGCGGTCTTGACCTCACCGGAGACGGCCGCCGCGGGGCCGACGAGCAGGAACAGTGCCTGCGCCTCGGCGGCGGAGAGCCCGCTGAGGTCGGTGCGGGCGCCGCCGACGAGCGACCACCCACCGCCGCGTCCGGGCTGCGGATACACCGGGATCCCCGCCGCGGACAGCGCCTCGAGGTCGCGGCGAGCAGTGGCCACGGACACCTCGAGTTCGGCGGCGAGCTCGGCGGCGGTCACCCGCCCACGACTCTGCAGGAGCAGCAGGACGGCGACGAGACGGTCGGCGCGCATCCCCGAAATGTCTCACGAAAAGTGCTCGGAAGGTGAGCGCTTTCGCCCGCAGGATGGATGTCGACACCCCCCGAGGAAAGGAACGAGCCATGTTGCGAGGACTCTCCACCGTCAGCTTCTTCGCCGACGACCTGACGGCCGCCGGTGCCTGGTACACCGAACTGCTCGGCGTCGAGCCGTACTTCCGACGCTCCGTCGAGGGCAGGCTTGCATACCTCGAGTTCCGCACCGGCGACTACGGGCACGAACTCGGGATCGTCGACGGCCGGTTCGTCGCCCACGAGCGCCCCGGGCAGCCCGGCCCCGCGACGACCTACTGGCACGTCGACGATCCCGCGGCCGCCCTCGAGCGGCTCGAATCGATGGGCGCGACGGTGCACGACAAGCCGGTCGAGCACGGCCCCGGATTCGTCACCGCCTCGGTGGTCGACCCGTTCGGCAACGTGCTCGGCGTGATGTACAACCAGCACTACCTGGACGTGCTGGCGGCGCGGACGGAGCCGTGACGGACGATCGTCGGCGGTCGCCGAGCGGTGCGGAGTGGGACGTCGGCGGAGTCACCCGGCCGGCGAACGCGCGCTGCGCGATCGTTCAGCGCCACCGCCCCAGCAGCTCACCCGCCCGCTCGGCCAGGGTGGCCTGCAGCAGCGGCCCGAAGCTGATCCGGGCGACGCCGAGGGCAGCGAGCGACGCGAGATCGTTCTTCGCCGGGTGGGCGATCGCATTGACCGGCAACGGCAGCTCCGACGTCAGGCGCCGCTGGACCTCGTCGCTGTGGAAGCCCACCGGATAGAGCACATCGGCGCCGGCATCTGCGGCCAGCTTCAGGCGGTCGATCGCCCGGTCCACCCGGTCGGACTCGGCACCGATCTTCTTGACGAACAGGTCGGTGCGGGCGTTGACCACCAGGTGCACACCGGCGGCGTCTGCGGCGGCACGCAACCCGGCCACGTACTCGGCGTGCTCGGCCGGCTCGCGCAGCCGGCCGCCCTCACTGTGCACGGTGTCCTCGACGTTCAATCCGACAGCGCCCGCCCCGAGCAGCCCCTCGACGATCCGAGCGGGGGCCTCGCCGTAACCGGCCTCCACATCCACCGAGATCGGGACGTCGACCGCTGCGGTGACCTGCCGGACCCGGGTCAGCAGCTCCTCGAACGTCATACCCTCGTTGTCCGGCTTGCCGACCGAGTCGGCCACCGGATGGCTGCCCATCGTCAACGCGGCGAAACCGGCCTGCACCGCCAGGTTCGCCGACCAGGCATCCCACACGGTCGGCAGCACCACCGGGTCACCCGGAACGTGCAGAGACTTCAGCGCTACGGCCTTCTCGGCAAGAGTCGTCATGCCGCATCCAACCACACACGTCCCCCGGCATTCCCGGCGAACGCACTGCACCCGGGTGCGGATGCGCGGCAGAGGCCGGGGCAGGGGGCAGGGGCAGCGAGAAGACCGGGCCCCGTGCCGTTCGCAGTGAACGGCACGGGGCCCGGTTCTCGTCGAGTCGTCCTATCGGACGCTGACCTTCTCGGGTTCCGGCTTCTTCTCGGGAGCGCGGTCGACCCGGGCAGGTACAGCGGTGACGGTCACGTCGTCGGGGACATCGGCGTCGAGCCGGTGCTGCTCCTGCGCATAGTGGAAGTGCGGGCGCCGGTGACCGAGGAAGGATCCGAACCACGACATCACCGCGACGTAGCGGTTGCGGAAGCCCACCATGTAGACCAGGTGCACGGCCAGCCACAGCACCCAGGCGATGAAGCCGCTCAGCTCGATCTTTCCGACGCGGGTGATCGCGCGGAAGCGGTTGATGATGGCCATGCTGCCCTTGTCCCGGTACTTGAACCGGGTGCCCACCGGCTGCTTGCCGAGGATGGTCCGCGCGACGTGGCGGCCGCCCTGCATCGCGACGGGCGACTGCCCGGGCAGGTTGTTCAGCGACGTCATGTCGCCGATGGCGTACACGTCGGCGTAGCCGCCCACGGTGAGGTCCGGGTTGACCAGCAGCCGGCCCGCACGGTCGGTGGCGCAACCGGTGCGCTCGGCGAGGACTCCGGCGAAGTCGTTGGCGCGCACGCCGGCCGACCAGATGATCGTCTCGGCGGTGATCCGGCGCTCCTCGTCGCCCGCCTTGAGCGTGGCACCGTGCTCGTCGATGTCGGTGACGAAGGTGCCGAGCACGACGTCGACACCCGACTTCTCCAGCGACTGCTTGGTGTATTCGCTGAGCTTGCCACCGAAGGCCGGGAGGGCCTCGCCCGCGCCCTCGACGAGGGTGACGGAGACGTCGTCGGCGCTGATGTCGTGGAACGACTGCTCGAAGTAGCGGCCCGCGAGTTCCTTGATCTGGCCGGCGAGCTCGACGCCCGTCGCGCCGGCACCGATGACCACGAAGCTCAGCAGGTTGCGGCGGCGCTCCGGGTCGGTGGTGGTGTGCGCCTCCTCGAAGCACCGCAGGATCTGCCGGCGCAGCCGCTCGGCGTCCTCGACGGTCTTGAGGGCGTAGGTGACCTTCTCGAACTCGTCGCGGCCGAAGTAGGCCTGGCGCGCACCCGTCGCCGCGACGAGCGAGCGGTACCCGACGGTGTGGACGACGCCGCCGGCAACGTAGTCGACCTCGTGCACGTCCGGCCGCACGTCCACGACCCGGCCGAGGCGGACGTCCGCGCTGGGGTACTTGGCGAGGATGGAGCGGATCGACGGGGCGATCTCGCCGGCCGAGAGCACGCCGGTGGCGACCTGGTACAGCAGGGGCTGGAAGAGATGTTCGGTGGTCTCCGAAATCAGGACGAACGGCGTCCCGGCCTTGGCGAGCTTCTTCGCCGTTGCCAGCGCGCCGAAGCCCGAACCGACGACGACGACCTCGGTCCGATCGGTCACTGCTGTGCTGCCCACGATTACCTCTACCTCCACCTTGAAGTCGATGTATGACAACCACCGTATGGAGACGGCAGACCGATGGCCACCAACCTGCCGTATTCGCGGAAGTCTTATCTCGATCGCTCATAAGTAGGATTGGGGGCATGGACTTCCGGCAGCTGCGTTACTTCCTCGCCGTGAGCGAGGAGCTGAGCTTCAGCAAGGCCGCGCAGAAGTGCTTCATCTCCCAGTCCGCCATCAGTCACCAGATCACCCGGCTCGAGAAGGAACTCGATACGTCGCTGTTCGAGCGGTCCACCCGGGTGGTGCGGTTGACCCCCGCCGGTTCGCGGCTGGTCCCCATCGCGCAGCAGGTGCTCAGCCTCGAAGCGCAGGCGTATGCGGTGGCGCGCGAACCGCGCAACCGCATCCGCATCGCCGCGAACATGACCTTCGCGTCCCAGAGCCTCGATGCCATCGCCCACGTCCGCGAGCAGTACCCGGCGATCGACATCGAGTTCGTCATCAAGAGCTTCGCCGACCGGATCGACGCCGTCGCCGGCGGCGACGCCGACGTCGCCCTGATCCGCGGCGGCGTCGACCGCCCGGGTCTCGAGACCGTGGAACTGGGGATCGAGGACCTGGTCATCGTCACGTCGAGCCGGCACCCGCTTTCCGCGTTCTCCACCGTCGACCTCGGCGACCTGGCGCCCTACCCGCTGCTGCTGCCGCCCCGGCCCAGCCAGGTGCTCATCCACACGGTGATCGAGGACGCCTTCCGCGCGGTGGGACGCCGGGTGCAGCTCGGGCCGTCGATCGCGAGCGACCACACCGCCACCCTCGACGTCATCACCAATCCGCGGGCGTGGACGGTCCTGTACCCGAGCACCGCCGCGGAGACCCCACGGACGGGCCTGGCCTACATGCGCGAGGCGCGCAATCGCCTCAGCGTCCCGGTGTGCGGCGTGGTCCGCAGCGACGCGCCCCGCTCGTCGGCGATGTCGAGCCTGATCCTCGCGCTGCGACGGTCGATGACCAGCGAGGCACCGCCGGGACCCGAGGACTGAACACACAGCCGCGCGGTCGCCGCAATGCGCACCGATCCGGCGGCGTTTCGTGGAAGGATGACCCGATCCGGCGGCGGATCCACGCGGTGAGGAGCGATCATGCAGCGAACCGAGACTTCGTTCACCAGTGCCGACGGCACCCGCATCGTCTACGACGTGTGGTCGCCCGGCGGGGACCCGACCGGCGTGCTCGTGCTGTGTCACGGGTTCGGCGAACACGCACGTAGATACGACCACGTGATCGAGCGCCTCGGTGATCTCGGCCTCACGGTGTACGCGCTCGACCACCGCGGGCACGGCCGCTCCGGCGGCAGGCGCGTATATCTGCGGGAGATGGCCGAGTACACCGGTGACGTCAACCGGCTGTTCGGCATCGCCTCCTTCGACAATCCCGGCCTGCCGCGGTTCCTGCTCGGCCACTCCATGGGCGGGGCCGTCGCCCTGGCCTACGCGCTCGAACACCCCGACGAGCTCACCGCCCTCGTCCTCTCCGGCCCCGCGGTCGACGTCACCTCCGGCACGCCGCGCGTCGTCGTCGAACTCGGCAAGCTCATCGGGCGCGTGCTGCCGCAGCTACCGGTGCAGAAGCTCGACTCCGCGGGCGTCTCCCGCGACCCCGACGTCGTCGCCGCGTACGAAGCCGATCCGCTGGTGCACCACGGGCTCGTGCCCGCCGGCATCGCGCGGGCCCTCGTCGTCACCGGGGAGAGCCTCCCCGACCGGCTGCCTGCGCTGAACCTGCCGATCCTGCTGCAGCACGGCGCCGAGGACCGGTTGACCGCCCCGGCCGGCAGCCGGCTCGTCGCCGAGCGGGTCGGGTCGCCGGACGTGACCCTGAAGTTGTACGACGGCCTCTACCACGAGGTGTTCAACGAACCGGAGAAGAAGCAGGTCCTCGACGACCTCGTGGAATGGCTCCGGCCGAGGCTCGTCTGACGTGGCCGCCGAACCGTCCGCGCGCATGCCGGCCGCGTTCCTCGGGCACGGCAGCCCCCGCAACGCGCTCGACGCGAACCGCTACACCCGGGCGTGGCGGGAGTTCGGGCGCGCGGTCCCCACGCCGCGTGCGATCCTCGCGATCTCAGCGCACTGGTTCATCAACGCCACCGCCGTCACCGCCATGCCCAGCCCGCGCACCATCCACGACTTCTTCGGCTTCGAGCAGCAACTGTTCGACGTGCAGTACCCGGCGCCGGGGCTGCCCGAACTGGCCGAGGAGATCGCCGACGTCGTGCATCCGACCTGGGTCGGCGCGGACGTCGACTCGTGGGGCATCGACCACGGCACCTGGTCGGTGCTCACCCACGCCTTCCCGGCCGCGGACGTGCCGGTCGTCCAGCTGAGCCTGAACGCCTACCAGGATTTCGACTACCACCTCGAACTCGGCGCGAAGCTCGCGCCGCTACGCGAACGGGGCGTTCTCGTCGTGGCCAGCGGCAACATCGTGCACAACCTCGCCGGCATGGATCGGCGCCTCCCGGACGAGGGGTTCGACTGGGCGCACCGGTTCGACGCGGCGGCGCGGGTCATGATCATGGACCGCCCCGACGGTGTCGCGAGTCTCGACGGGCACGCCGACTTCGAGCACGCGGTCCCCACCACGGATCACTTCCTCCCGCTGCTGTACCTCGCGGGCCTGGCGGGTGTGGGCGACGATCTCGTCGAGCCCCTGGTCGACGGCTTCGCGTACGGATCGCTGTCGATGAGCGCCTACACCCTCGGGGTCACGTGCACGGCCGGCGAGGACGGCCCCCCGTCCGCCGGGTTCCCCGACACCCCGAACCCGTCCGACACCAACACCTGACCGCCCGGGCACGCGGCCGAATGTCACACCGCGTCACTCAGATCGAATGGATGTGACATCGGGCCGCCACGGCGGGGTCATGCCGTGTGGCGACGCTCCTGCGCGACGACGGTGCGCCGCACGAAGTCGATGCTGTAGTGCAGCAGCGTGCGGGCCTCGGGCAGCACCTGCCCTATCACCGGGAAGGCGTGCACCTGACCGGCCCACAGGTGGGTCTCGACCGTCGCGCCCACCTCGTCGAAGGCGCCGGTCATGATCTCGACGTCGGGTCGGGTGATCTCGTACTCGGCGACGGAGAAGAACACGGGCGGGAACAGCGCCGGATCGGCACGGACGGGCGACTCCTCGCCCTCGATGTAGTCGGGACCGGCGAGCCAGCGGTCGCGTAGCTTCTCGACCTGCCGCATCGGCAGGTACGCGTCGCGCTTCATGAAGTCGGGGTCGTGCTCCTCGAGTTCGAGGTTGAGCAGCGGCGAGTAGCCGATCACCGCGGCCGGCCGGATCATGCCGCGCAGCGCGGCGATCTCGGCGACCTTCATCGCCAGGTAGCCGCCGGCCGAGTCACCGGCGACGACGATGCGGGTGGGGTCCTCGACCGTCTCGAGCAGCGCGGTGTACGCAGCCATCGCGTCGATGACGGAGGTACCGATCGAGCCCACGGGAAGCTGCCGGTAGGCGACGGAGTACACCGGAACCCCCGACTCGGCGGCGAGCAGTGAGCAGACGGTGCGGTGGGTGGCGAGGCCGCAGAACACGAAGGCGCCGCCGTGGAAGTACAGGATGGTGACCCCGGCGAGCGAGTCCCGGGCGGGTCGCGGCGGTTCGATGCGCTCGCTGGGCACCCCGCCGAGGGTCAGGGGGTCGATGTCGACGCCACGCGGTCGGGGCAGCAGCTTGTCGACGCGACGGTCGAGCCGGCTGAGGGTCTCGATGCCCCGGTCGGTGGCAGGCCACCAGGTGAAGAGCGGCTTCACGAAGATCCGCACGAACCAGAAGACGAGGATCGCCCGCAGGCTCACCGTCCAGTGCCAGATCGTCGAGCCGTGGGTGCGCATGTACGCCACGATAGGACGAGGCCGGTACCCGGTCGAGGTACTCTCCGTCACACGTATCTTCCGGACCCTCAGCCCTCAGACCTGCAGCAACGGCACCAGCAGCTCCTCCTCGGTCAGCGCACCGTGCTGGCCGGGCAGCTGCGACATGACCAATTCGCCGTCGGAGCGGATCACCGTGGACTCGCCGAGGCCGATCGCGACGACGTCACCGATGCGTCGGCACGCGGCGGGCGACGGGTCCGGGCCGAACAGGCCGCCGGCGATCACGTCGTCGCGGGTGCCGATCCACATGTCGTCGCCGAGTTCGTTGCGCCACCGCTCCAGCACTGCGTCGGGCCGCCGGGTGTGCACGTGCCGGCAACGGGGTTCGCCCGCGATCGCGTCGACGTCCTCCGAGAGGCCGGAGATGTGGTCGAAGTCGGCGCGACGGCCCCGGGAGGCGTCGACCATGCCGTGGTCGGCGGTGATCAGCAGCCGCGCCCCGGCGGGCAGGGCCGCGACGAGTTGCTCGACGAACCGGTCGACGACGGTGAACTGCGCGGTCCAGGACGGGGACTCGGGTCCGTAGAGGTGGCCGATCGTGTCGACCTCGCCGAGGTAGCAGTAGACGAGGGTGCGGTCGCCGGCGGCGACGGCAGCGACGACGTGGGCGAGCAGGTCGCCGTAGGCGGAGACACCGACGAAGTTGCCGCCGCGCAGCACGGCCCGGGTGAGCCCGCTGCCGTCGAAGCTGCGGGGCACGACGGTGGTCACGGTGAGCCCGGCGGCGTCGGCGCGTTCGAACGCCGTCGGGTGGGGCTGCACCCATTCGGGGACGAGCCGCTCACGCTGGTCGACCGCGGTCCCGGCGAGGGTCCAGCGCAGCCAGTTGAACGGGGCGTCGATCTCCTCGACGTAGGACTGGTAACCGGTGATGGCGTGGGCGCCGGAGGCCAGGCCGGTGCCCAGCGACGCGATGCTCACCGCGGTGGTGGTGGGGAATCCGGCGCGGATCGGCCGGCCGTCGAGTCCGGTGAGAAACGGGGCGGCTGCGGCATTGCGCCGCAGCAGGTTCCACCCCATGCCGTCGACGAGCAACACGACGGTGCGGGACTGCTCGTCGAGCGCGAGACGGTTGGCCTCGCCGGGCACCCCCGCGGACGCGAGCACGGACGGCATCAGGTCCGCGAGGGTCGGTTCGGCGTAGACGTCGTGCAGCGGCAGGTCCATTACCCGAGTATGGCCTGCCGGCGGCCACTAGTCCTTGATGTCGGATCCGTGCTTGGTCAGCGGCATGATCTCGATGTTCATGTACGGGAACAGCGGCAGGTTCCACAGGATCTCGTGGAGTTCGTCGGCGGAGTCGACGTCGAAGATGCTGATGTTGCTGTACTTGCCGACGATGCGCCAGATCTCCCGCCACTTGCCCTCGCGCTGCAGTTCCTGGCTGTAGGCCTTCTCCCGCGCGACGGTCTCGGCCCGCACCTCGGGATCGAGGTCGCGGGGGATGTCGACGTCCATGCGAACGTGGAACAGTGCCATGGTGCGTACTCCTTTCGGGCCGTGCGCGGTTTCGGTAGCTGTTTCTACCGAAACCGCGCACGGGTGTGGTCAGTCGCGGGCGAGGTGCTTGACGACGTCCATGTCGAGTTCGACGCCGAGGCCGGGCCCCTGCGGGAGGTGCACCTGCCCGTCGGAGTAGTCGAGCGGGGTCTGCAGCAGCTCGACGGCGAACAGCTGCGGCCCGAACAGCTCGGTGCCGTAGTTGATCCCGGGCTCGGCGCAGGCGAAGTGGATGGACGCCGCAGTGCCGATGGGCCCCTCGATCGAGGTGGCGCCGTGGCAGCGGATTCCGGCCGCCTTGGCGACGGCCACGACCTCCTTGCTGCGTTGCAACCCACCGCACTTGGTGGTCTTGAGGGCGATGACGTCGGCGGCGCCGAGCTTGGCGATCTCGAGCGCGTCGTGCGGCGTCTGCACGGACTCGTCGGCCATGACCGGGGCAGACACCAGATGGTTGATCTCGGCGAGGACCTCGCGCTGCTCGCCGGGAGTCGGCTGTTCGATGAGTTCGACGCCGCCGTCGACGAGTTGCGGGACGTACCGCAGCGCGGTGAACCGGTCCCAGCGGGCGTTGACGTCGATGCTGACGCCGGCCTTGCCCTCAAGGGCCTGCGCGATCGTGACGACACGTTCGGTGTCGACCTTCGGGTCGAGCGCGCCCATCTTGAGCTTGAACGCGAAGTTCAGGCGGGCCGCCATCTTCTCCTCGACCTCCTCGAGGATCTCCTCGACCGGCGCGGCGCCGAGCGCCCAGCGCACGTCGACCCCGGTGCGGAAGGCGCCGCCGAGCAGGGCGTGCACGCCGACGCCGAGGGCGCGGGCCCAGGCGTCGTGCAGGGCGACGTCGACGGCGGCCTTGGCGAACCGGGCGCCGGAGACGACGCGTTCGATGTCGACCATGATGCCGCTGATCTCGTCGACGCCGCGGCCGGCGATGTAGGGGGCGATGTAGCCGTCGACGATCGCCTTCATCGTCTCGACGGATTCACCACCCCACCACGGACCGCCGGGCACGACGCCCTCGCCGTAACCGGTGACGCCGCCCGCGGTGGTGATCGCCACGAGCAGGATGGGCTGCTTCTCGGCGGTGGTGGTGGCGAACTTGTGCGGACGTACCAGCGGCACGTCGATGATCGTCGTGTCGATCGAGACGATCTTCAGGTCGGGGTCGGACATCGAACAGCTCACAATCGGATATCGGCGGTGATGCGGGCAACAGTGGACCCTCGGGGACGACGAATGCCGGTGTCCTCTTGGTGGACACCGGCATTCGTCAACTCACGTGGACCCGGTCCATGGAGACGATCAGGCCTCGGGGTCGAGCACGAAGTTGTAGGTCACCTCGTCGACGCCCTCGGCGTTCGGCTGTGGGTCGAGGATGAGCTCGGGCTTGGTCGCGGTCGCGACGTCGTCCTCGACCCACTCGCCACCCTGGAAGTACAGCTGGGTGGTGATCGAGCGCTTGCCGGGGGCCTTCACCATCAGGTGCAGGTGGGCGGGGCGCCACGGGTGTCCACCGTAGGACTCGATGAACCAGCCGGTCGGGCCGTCGGCGGGGATCTTGTAGGGGGCGGGCTTGAGGGTGGTGATCTCGAAGTTGCCCTCGTCGTCGCACTCGACGGTGCCGCGCAGGTTCCACTCGGGGATGCCGGGGGCGAACTGCGAGTAGAGGCCCTCCGCGTCGGCGTGCCACAACTCGATGGTGGCGCCCTGCAGTCCGTTGCCCTCGAGGTCGGTGACCCGGCCCTTGAAGATCAGGGACTCGGCCGCCTTGTCCTGCTCACGCATCGGCATGGTGCACTTGGCCGGCAGCTTCGGGGAGTCGGCCACGTAGTACGGACCCTCGATGCTGCCCTTGGTGCCGGTGAAGTGCTTGCGGTTGTAGTGCACCTCTTCGATCTCGTGCTCGACGAAGACGTCCAGCCACAGCGGCCACTCGCCGTACTCGCCCACGTCGATCATCCACTGCTTGAGCACGCGGTACTCGTCGTAGGTGACCTCGTGCTTGTGGATGATCTCGGCGAACGCCCCGAGCACATCCTTGTAGATGGCGGCGGCACGCTCGACCGACGTGTCCGACGAGACGCGCTCGTTCTTGAACTTGTCGGTGGCCGCATTGCCGGACGCGTGGGCGGTGGGATTCTCGGTGGTGGTCATGTGTCCTCCTCGGCGAGGCTCGAACGATGGTCACGAAAGCTGTCGTGGTGATCGCGGGGCTGGCGCTCTCGCCACTCGGGTTGTACGCTGTGCGTACTTCTGTATCGCAGTGCGTACACACACTGTGCGTCCAGTCACAGGTGATTGTCAACACCCGGGTGGCCCCGGGCGCCGAAACCGCAGGTAGGAGCCAGCAATGCCTAGCCAGGACCGGGATTTCGTCCAAAGCATCGAGCGCGGCTTTGCCGTGCTGCTCGCGTTCGACGAACAGCACCCCAACCCGTCCCTCGCCGAACTGGCAGCGAAGACCGACCTGTCCCGGCCCGCGGTCCGCCGCATCCTGCTGACCCTGCAGAAGCTCGGCTACGTGAGCAACACGGGCAGCCGATGGTCGCTGACCCCGCGCGTGCTCAGCATCGGTCAGCACTACTCCGCCTCGCACGCCCTGGTCGAGGCCGCCATGCCGCGGCTGGTCGAGATCTCCGAGTACACCGGCGAATCCGCCTCCCTCGGCGTTCTCGACGGCGCCGAGGTGGTGTACGCCGCCCGGGTCCCGGTGCGGCGCATCATGAGCATCAACGTCTCGGTGGGCACCCGGGTCCCCGCATACGCGACGTCGATGGGCCGGGCGCTGCTGGCGTGGGCCCCCACCGACACCGTCGAGCAGGTCGTCGCCGACACGAGTTTCGAGAAGCTCGCCACCGCGACCGTCGGCAACGCGGACGAACTGCGGGCCGAGCTGGCCCGGGTGCGCGCCCAGGGCTACGCGCTCACCTCCGCCGAGCTCGAGGAGGGCCTCATCTCGGCGGCGGCGCCGGTGCGCGACGCCGCCGGCACCGTGGTCGGTGTGCTCGCCTGCTCGACGTCGGCGGCCCGGCACACGCCCGAGGAATTCCGCGCGCTCGCCGTGGACTGCCTGGTGAAGTCCGCGAACGACCTCAGCGCCGACCTCGGGTACCGCGGGTAGGTCTCGTCAGCCGCGCAGGGTCGCGGACGGGGTCACGCCGTACTTGCGGCGGTAGGCGGCGGCGAAGCGGCCGGTGTGCGTCATCCCCCAGCGCATGGCCACCTCCGTGACCGACGTCGCCGCCGGGTCGCCGGCCGCGAGCTCCTCGTGGATCCGCTCGAGGCGCAGGTCGAGCAGGTAGTCGCGGGGACAGACCCCCAGGTACTCGCGGAATCCCTCCTGGAGGCGGCGCACGCTCACGCCCGCCAGCTCGGCCATGTCCGCCGACGTCCACGGCTGGGCCGGATCCTCGTGGATGCGGTCGAGGACCCGCTTGACGATCCGCGGTCGCGCCGCGGTGCCGGTTCCGCCGTCGGGCATCACCGCGAGCACGAACGCCGAGGTCAGGGCGCCGGAGAGCTGCTCGGCGACCAATGGGTTGCGCCACAGCTCCTCGTCCGCGCGCAGCTGATCGACCACCGAACGCAGCAGGGTCATCCAGCTCTGACCGGCCTCCCCGGTCAGGTCCACCTGCTCCGGCAACTGCAGGTCGGGACGTCCCAGGATCCGCGCCAGCTCACGGTCCAGGTAGTCGCGGTCGAGCTTGACGCCGACGATCTCGCAGTCGTCGGTCCAGCGGGTGATGGTGGCGGCGGTGTCCGGCCGGAACACCGACGCCTGTCCCTGCACCGAGACCACCTCGCGGCCCGCGGTCACCGATTCGATGCGCCCGGACAGGGGGATGTTGACCGCGTAGGCACCCGGATGGTCCGACTGCACCGTGACCTCGGCGCCCCATCCGATTCGCGCCAGCCGCAGCGGACCGAGCTGCAGCGCGCGGACATCGACGTGCGGTTCCGTACCGGCGGCCAGCGGGGCCAGGGTGTGCGGGAAGTATGCGTCGGACACCACATGCTCGGCTTCGTCCCAATCGGCCGGATCAGGCGTCGACCTCACCCTGTACCTCCGTTTCCGTCCCCGGGACCTTCGGCGCCGTTCGCCATTCGGGACCTTCGTCCCGGTATACCCGGGACCCACTGCCCAGTGTGATGGGCAACACGTCTCCGGGCAAACGAGGCCATCGGTCACGCCGACCGCGCTAACCGGATAGCGACCGCGTTCAGCGGATCGCAGCCGGCACCCACCCGCTCCTATGGTCTACATCACACCAGCACGGATCGACCCGGGAGGAGCGCCGAAATGGAACAGCGTCGGCTCCGGAACATCTTCGGACAGTTCGCAAGTGGCGTCACCGTGATCACCTGCGCCAACCACGAGGGCACACCCCACGGCGCGACGGTGACCGCGTTCACCGCCGTCTCCCTCGAGCCCCGGCTGTGCCAGGTCACCCTGACCCGCACGTCGAAGGCGTGCGGCTTCCTCTCCGGCGCACCGTTCGCGGTGAACATCCTCGCCGCGGACCAGGTCGACACCGCCCTGCACTTCGCCGGCCGGCCGCAGACCCCCGGCCCGGTGTTCGAGGACGGACCCACGGCGCCGGTGCTCGCCGGGGCCGCGGCGACCCTGTCCTGCGTCCCGTGGCGCGAGTACGACGGCGGCGACCACGTGATCTACATCGGCGAGATCGTCGACGCCCAGTGCCGCGACACCGCCCCGCTGCTGTTCTACCGGAGCACCTTCCACGAACTCGGCGCACCGAGCGCCTCCGCCGCATGGAACGGCTCGATGGACGATCCGCACAGCGGCTGGTTCGACGCCCGGACCCGGTTCACCCCGCTCCACCTCGATGCCGCGGTGAACTGACCACCGCCCGGAACCACTTACCAGTTCCCTTCACCCGCAAGGAGATATCCATGACCACTCTCGAGTCCCGTCCCGGCGAGAACACGATCGACCGCTCCACGGTGAACGTCGCCGCCGATTCCCCGGCGAACCGGCAGCAGAATTTCGCCACGCGGCCGATGACCGGCGACGAGTACATCGAATCGATCAAGGACGGCCGCGAGATCTGGCTGCACGGCGAGCGGGTCCAGGACTTCACCAACCATCCGGCGTTCCGCAACTCCATCCGCATGACCGCCCGCCTCTACGACTCGCTGCACACCGGCGAGCACGTCGGCACCCTCACCTGTCCCACCGACACCGGCAACGGCGGGGTGACCATGCCGTTCTTCCGCACCCCCACCTCCGCCGACGACCTGCTCGCCGAACGCGACGCCATCGCCACCTGGGCGCGGATGACCTAC
>NZ_JAALEG010000028.1 GCF_011058165.1 Rhodococcus aetherivorans | reverse complement strand
GGGCAGGGATCTCTGGTGATCAGTGTGGGCCGCGCCGCGGGTGCCCGGCCAGGGGTCCGGCGGCGGGGTGGGAGCGCAAGCTCGGAAGCCGGCGGCGCCGCCGGAGGGGCGGCGCCGCCGCGACCGGAACGCTCACGTCGTCGTGAGCGCGTCGGGCGCCGCGACGGGCGCGCCGAAGGAGTCGTGAAAAACGGTGTAGAAAAGGGTCTTCGGTGTCGCGGCGGCCGGGCCGCGAGGGGTGGTCAGTGTGCCGGGGCACCGGCCACCGCGGCCGCGGCCGAGCGGGAGCCGAGGGCGTCGAGGATGCGCCGGGCCGTGTCCTCGCCCATGCGCACGGCTCCGTCGACGTGCTGGTAGCCCTCCGCGGCGAGGTCGGACGACGAGAAGAGGATCGGACCGACGGGGGTGAGCTGGTCCTTGCCGTAGCGGTGCAGGCCGCCGAGGTCGTAGCTTGCCGCGTAGGCTCCGCGGGTCCACTCCTCCGAGCCCCAGTCGGATTCGTAGTAGACGACCGGGCTCAGCGCCTTCTCGCCGAGGTAGCCGGCCATGGACGAGAGGATGGCGGCCTTGCGCTCCTCGGCGGGGAGTTCGAAGACGGCGTCGGCCTTCTCGTCCGCCACGAAGGCCACCAGGGTGCCGCGCGGATCCTCGAAGTTGGTGTTGTCGTAGATCTCCTGGACGAGTGCCCCGGCGCCGAAGCACGTGCCGGACAGGCCGTCCTCGCGCCAGAACGGCGTGTCGTACACGGCATGCACCTTGATGACGAGACCGAGGGACTGGTGCTGGTGCATCTGGTGCTGGCGGCGCGGCAGCGGCGGGACGTAGGAGATCCGGGAGTACAGGTTCGGCGGCACGGCCAGCACGGCGAACCGGGCATCGACGGTGACGCCGTCGGCCACCGCCCGCACGTGCCCGGGCGCGCCCGGTTCTTCGCCCTCGGACCAGTGCAGGGTCCGGACCGGGTTGCCGAGAAAGACGTCGTCGCCGAGCTTTTCGGCGAGCCGCTGCGACACCTGCTGCATGCCGCCCACGACGCGCTGGTCGAGGATGAAGTCCTCGTCCACGAGGTTGCTGAACGAGCCCGCGGAGGCCGCCATGAGGATCGCCTGCAGTGCGGAGAACGCGTGGGCCGGCTTGGTGAGCATCCCCCCCGCGATGAACAGCCCGATGTTGTTGCACGCCTCCTCGTCGTCGGAGTTGGCCCGCAACCAGTGGTGGAAGGAGACGGTGTCGAGTTCCCGCGCCCGCGGATGCGCCCACGGCTCCCGGGGGCCGATCTCGGCGGCGAGTTCGTCGAGCAGCGCGATCAGCTTGTCCATCTCGGCGCGGGTGTGCTCGGAGGTGGGGAACATCTCGCCGCGGTACCGGACGGGCCGGCCCTCGGCGTCGAGGTAGATGTTCTCGCCCTCGCGGTAGCGGGAGAACGTGCGCAGGCCCAGTTCGTCGAGCAGCGCGATCAGGGCGGTCTGGTCGGGAGACACCCACTGACCGCCGATCTCGAGCATCGCTCCGTCGATCGTGTCGGTCCAGGTGCGGCCGCCGACGCGGTCGCGGGCTTCGAGGACGGCGACCCGCAGGCCCGCCTGCCGGAGGCGGTAGGCGGCGGTCAGGCCGGACGGGCCCGCCCCGACGACGACGACGTCACGCTCGATGGATTTCATGGGATTCCCCTTCGAGAAAATGAACGACATTCATATGTGTCGCATCACACTGTAACCTCATCGGGGCGCGAGGAGAAGACCTTCGCGGCAATTCGTGGCCGGAATCGTGAGGCGAAGGGGAGCGGCGTGGGAGAGGGGACGCATCGACGCGCCGGCCGGCCGTCGACGAAAGTGCTGTCTCGGCAGGCGATCACCGACGCGGCGCTCGACGTGATCGAGCAGGGCGGCTACGACGCCTTCACCGTCGCCAAGCTCGCCCGTGCCCTCGGTGTGGCCCCGTCCGCCCTGTACAACCACGTGAGCTCGAAGCAGGACGTCCTGCTGTGGGTGCAGGAGGACCTCATGACGAAGGTCGACGTGAGCGGCTTCGGCGCCGAGCCGTGGGCGGTGGCGACGCGGCGGTGGGCCCTGTCCTACCGGGACGTGTTCGCCCGGCACGCGCCGCTGGTCCCGGTGATCGCCGTGATGCCCGTCGCGGGCGCGCCCCGCACCCTGGCGGTGTACGAGGCGGTGGCGGCGGGCTTCGCGGAGGCCGGGTGGCCGATCGACACGATCGTGCCGGTCGTCGTCGCGCTGGAGTCGTTCATCTTCGGCTCCGCGCTCGACGCCAACGCACCGGCCGACATCTTCGACACCGCCGACCTCGCCGGCGACAGCCCGGTGTTCACCGCGGCGATCGACGCGTTCGCCGGATCGGGCGGCCACTACACCCCGGACGCCGGTTTCGACGCCGGACTCGACGCGATGATCGCCGGACTCGAGGCGCGCCTGGAGCTGCTCCGGAAGGACTGAGCCGCAAGAGGATACGGCTCGGTCCGGGACCGGCGGTGTGCCGTGATCCCGGACCGAGCCGGTATTCGATTGCCGGGCGGGGTCCCGCCGCGGGGCCTACAGGGCGATGTACTTGGTGTCGAGGTATTCCTCGATACCCTCGGCCGCGCCTTCGCGGCCGAATCCGGACTCCTTGACGCCACCGAACGGGGCGGCGACGTCGGAGATGATGCCGCGGTTGACACCGACCATGCCGGTCTTCAGCGCGGACGCCACGCGCATCGCGCGGTCGAGGTCGCGGGTGTAGAAGTACGCGGCCAGGCCGTATTCGGTGGCGTTGGCGGCGGCGATCGCCTCGTCCTCGGTGTCGAAGACGGTGATCGCCGCGACCGGACCGAAGATCTCCTCCCGCAGCAGTCGCGCGTCGGCCGGGACCTCGTCGAGCACGGTCGGCGGGTAGAACGTGCCGGGTCCGTCGGGGATCTGCCCGCCGGTGCGGACCCGGGCACCGCGCTCGACGGCGTCGCGCACCAGTGCCTCGACCGTGGCGCGCTGCCGGGCGGTGATCAGCGGGCCGAGGTCGGTGCCGTCGTCGAGGCCGTGGCCGGTGCGCAGCGCCGCGATGCGGGCGGTGAGCTTGTCGGTGAACTCGCCGGCGACGCTGCGGGCGACGTGGAAGCGGTTGGCGGCGGTGCAGGCCTCGCCGCCGTTGCGCATCTTCGCGGCCATCGCGCCGTCCACGGCGGCGTCGACGTCGGCGTCGTCGAACACCAGGAACGGGGCGTTGCCGCCGAGTTCCATCGAGGTGCGCAGCAGCCGGTCGGCGGACTGGCGGACCAGCAGCTTGCCGACGCCGGTGGAGCCGGTGAAGGTGATCTTGCGCAGCCGCGCGTCGGTGAGCAGCGGCCCGGTCAGCGCCGCGGCGTCGGTGGCGGGCAGGATCGACAGCACCCCGGCCGGCAGGCCGGCGTCGGCGAAGACCTGCCCGAGCAGCAGCATCGTCAGCGGGGTCTCGGCGGCCGGCTTGACCAGGATCGGGCAGCCCGCGGCCAGGGCCGGGCCGATCTTGCGGGTGGCCATCGCCAGCGGGAAGTTCCACGGGGTGATCGCCAGGACCGGCCCGACCGGTTCCTTGGTGACGAGGATGCGCCCGCTGCCGGCGGGGGCGGTGGCGGTGCGGCCGCCGATGCGCACGGCCTCCTCGGCGAACCAGCGCAGGAACTCGGCGCCGTAGTTCACCTCGCCGCGCGCCTCGGCGACGGTCTTGCCCATCTCGAGGGTGATGACGCGGGCGAAGTCGTCGCCGCGGGCGTGGACGAGGTCGAAGGCGGTGCGCAGGATCTCGCCGCGCACCCGGGGCGCGGTCGCGGCCCACTCGGCCTGCGCGGCGACGGCGAGGTCGAGGGCGCGCAGCCCGTCGTCGGCGGAGGCGTCGGCGACGTCGGCGAGCACCGCGCCGGTGGCGGGGTCCTCGACGGGGAACGTCGCGCCGGTGGACGAGTCGGTGAGCTTGCCGCCCAGCCAGAGCCGGGTCGGGACGCCCGCGGGGAGGGTGTGGGTCATCGGGTGGCTCCTGCCAGGGTCGGGCGCACGCCCGCGACATCGCGGACGGCGGAGGCGAGGACGTCGAGGCCGTCGGTGAGCAGCTCGTCGGAGATCACCAGCGGTGGCAGCAGGCGGACGACGTTGCCGTAGGTGCCGCAGGTGAGCACGATGACACCCTGCTCGAGCGCCTTCGCGGCGATCGCCTTGGTGGCCTCCGGATTCGGCTCGCGCGTGCCGGGCTGCACGAACTCGACGGCGAGCATCGCGCCGCGGCCGCGGACCTCGCCGACGATGTCGACGTCCGCGGCGAGCGCCCGCAGCCGCTCGGTGGCGATCTGCTCGATGCGCCGGGCGCGGCCGCACAGGTCCAGCTGCTCGATCCGGTCCAGCGTGGCCAGCGCCGCGGCGCACGCGACGGGGTTGCCGCCGTAGGTGCCGCCGAGGCCGCCGCCGTGGACGGCGTCGATCAGCTCGGCGCGGCCGGTCACCGCGGCGAGCGGCATGCCGCCGGCGATGCCCTTGGCGAGGGTCATCAGGTCCGGCACGACGTTCTCGTCGTTGCTGGCGAACCAGTCGCCCGTGCGCGCGAAGCCGGTCTGCACCTCGTCGGCGACGAAGACGATGCCGTTGGCCTTCGCCCAGTCGACGAGGGTCGGCAGGAAACCCTTGGCCGGCACGATGAATCCGCCCTCGCCCTGGATGGGCTCGAGCACGATCGCGGCGACGTTGTGCGCACCGATCTGCTTGTCGATCTGCACGATCGCGCGATGGGCGGCCTGCTCACCGGTGACCTCGGTGCCGTCGTAGTTGCGGCCCTCGCGGAACGGGTACGACGCCGGCACGCGGTGGATGTCCGGGGCGAACGGGCCGAAGCCCTCCTTGTAGGGCTGGTTCTTCGCGGTCAGCGCCATCGTCAGGTTGGTGCGGCCGTGGTAGGCGTGGTCGAAGACCACCACGGCGCTGCGACCGGTCGCGACCCGGGCGATCTTGACCGCGTTCTCCACCGCCTCCGCGCCGCTGTTGAACAGCACCGTGCGCTTGGCGTGGTCGCCGGGGGTCAGGGCCGCGAGCTTCTCGGCGACGGCGATGTAGCCCTCGTAGGGAGTGACCATGAAGCAGGTGTGCGTGAAGTGCGCGACCTGCTCCTGCACCGCCGCCACGACCGCCGGGTCCGAGGCGCCGACACTGGTGACCGCGATGCCGGAACCGAGGTCGATCAGGGCGTTGCCGTCGACGTCGACGACGATGCCGCCGTCGACGTCGGCGGCGTAGACCGGCACGGAGGAGGCCACACCCGCCCCGACGGCCGTGCGGCGACGCTCGGTCAGTGCCGCCGAGCGCGGGCCGGGCAGCGCGGTGACCAGGCGACGCTGCTGCGGAAGGCGGTATTCGATGCTCGTCATGGGGGACTTCCTCGGGCTCGGCGGCGTAGAGACGATTCGAGTATGGGAGCGTCCGCGGACCCGAGACAGGGCCGATTCGTACAACCCGGTGAATCGCACCGCGCCATTTCGTCGAGCGGTCTTACGATGGCCCCATGAGCGTCGGCATCGCCTGGCTGCTGCGGCAACCGGGACTGGGATTGACACTGCGCGGCGGCCGGACCGGGAAGGAGCGGCCGATCGGGTTCGTCCAGCCCACCGAACTGCTGGACCCGCGGCCCTGGCTCTCCGGCGGGGAACTCGTCCTCACCACCGGCCTGGGACTGCATGCGGAGGAGGGCGGTGACTACGTGCGCCGCCTCGCGGAGGCGGGCGTCGCCGCCCTTGGGTTCGGCACCGGGCTGTCGCACGAGCGGATCCCGCAGTCGGTGCTCGAGGCGGCCGACGCGGTGGGGCTGGCGCTGCTCGAGGTGCCGTACACGACGCCGTTCGCCGCCGTCAGCCGTGCCGTCACCGCCCGGCTCGCCGAACAGCAGTACGAGCTGGTGCGGCGCGCCGCCGACACCCAGGTGCGCATCACCCGCGCCGCGCTGCGCGGCGGCGTGGCCGCGATCGTGCGGGAACTGGCCGTCGCCACCAGCGCCGCCGTCGCCTACCTCGACGAGCGCAGCGGGGAGGTGGTCGCCCACCCCGAGGCCGCGGCGGAGCTGGCAGAGCAGATCTCGGAGCTGCGCCGGGACGGTGCCGGCTCGGTCACCACGAGCCGGCCCGGCCGGACGCTGACGGTGCAACCGGTCACGCACGCCGGCCTCGTCAGCGGACACCTGGCCGTGCAGGCCGACCGCCCGCTCGAGAACGTCGAACTCGTCCTGATCGGCCACGCCGTCTCCCTCGTCACCCTCGAGCTGGACAAGCCGCGGCGGCTGCGCGCGGAGCGGAACGCGCTGGGCGCGAAGGCATTCGGCCTGCTCGTCGACGACGTCCTCGACTCCGGCGACGCCTTGGAGTATCTCGCCGACGCGGTCGGCGCCCGCAACCGCATCCGGATCCTGCGTCTGCACACCCCGGCCGCGGCCGACGTGCGGCGCGTGCTGGACGCCGGTCTCGGCGCCCGGCAGCGCCCGCTGTACGCGCGCAGCGGCGACGAGGCGCTCACCGTGCTGCTGCGCGGTGAGGACACGCTGTCCGACGTGGCGGCGCTCCTGGCGGACCTCGCCCCGCCGCAGGCGCGCACCCTCCGCGCCGGGCTCAGCGCCGCGCACCGGCTCGCCGACACCCGCCGCGCCGTCGAGCAGGCCGAACACGCCGTGGCCGCGGCGGACGCGGCCCACCGCCTCGTCGAGTTCGACGCCACGCACGGAACCGCCCTGCTCGCCTCCCCGGCGGTGCGGGCCGTACTCGAATCCGTGGCTGCGTCCACTGTTTCCGCTCTCGCCGACTACGACCGCGGCCGGGGGACCAGGCTCGTCGCGTCGTTGCGGGCGTTCCTCGAGGCGAACGGGCAGTGGGAGGCGGCGGCCGCGGCTCTGGAGGTGCACCGGCACACCCTGCGCAGCCGGATCGCCAAGGCGGAGCAGGTGCTCGGCGTCGACCTCGGCGACGCCCGCGTCCGGGCCGAGCTGCTGCTCGCCCTGCTGATCGGGGAACCGGCGCCCTAGGTAGCTGGAAACGGCGTAGTGCTGCAGTCGTAGTCGGCCCTTCACGCTGCGGGCGAGTTCGTCCAGCCGGCCGGAATGCCGTCGGAGCCGGCGCGGCACCGTTCCCGGGGAGAGCCCGAGTGGTCGTCGCGGGGCGACTTCGGCCGGGAACAGGAAAGTATGGTTGAGTGTTCAACTATATGATTGAGTAATCAACTATATGACGAGCGTCGCGCCCTTCCGTCGGGAGGGGCGTGACCGAAACCGACCGTACGGAGGATCATGGCTAGCAGTTCGACCGAGCACAGCGGCTCCATCGGGACCGCGTCCCAGAAGGGCATCCCCGACGAGGTGGACGTGGCGATCGTCGGGTCCGGCGGCGCAGGCCTGATGGCGGCGCTCACCGCCGCCAAGGAGGGGGCACGAGTCCTCGTGGTCGAGTCCCGGGAGATCGTCGGGGGCGCCACCGGCATCTCGGCGGGTGCCGCCTGGATCCCCAACCACGGCTTCTCGACCAAGGACCTGAAGGTGCACGACGACCTGGACCAGGCGCGGCGGTACATCTACGGCCAAGGTCGCGACCGGATCCTCGACCACGACCTGGTGGAGAAGTTCCTGGAGACCGGACCGCACGTCGCCCGGTTCATCGAAGAGCACACCTCCTTCGGGTGGATCCCGACGATCTGGCCGGACTACCGCTCCGACATCGACGGCGCGTCCGTCGGTCGGGCACTGTTCCCCGGCCCGTACTCCCCGGAGGGACTCGGGGAGAACGCGAAGTACGTGCGACCGGCCCTGACCACGGGCATGGCCAAGAACCCGCTCCCGTTCTGGTTGCTGGGCGGGATCGGCATCGACGACGTCTGGCTCGCCGGACCGGCCTTGATCGGAGCACTGCTCGAGGCGGGGCTGCGCAACGGCGTCGACGTTCGCGTCGAGACGCCCGCGACCCGGCTTGTCACCGACGAATCGGGGGTGCGGGGGATCGTCGTGCGGGCCGACGGCGCCGAGCACACGGTGCGTGCCACCCGGGGGGTCCTGCTGGCCAGCGGCGGGTTCGAGAGCTCGACCGAGATCACCACGACCTACCTCGACGCGCCCTTCGGCGTGCAGGTCTCCCCCCAGGGCCACGACGGCATCGCGGTGCAGCTGGCGCAGGAGGTGGGCGCTGATCTGACCGGCATGGAGGACGCCTGGTGGATGCCCGGCGTGCAGCTGCCCGGTGAAGAGCTGGAGGGCCGCCCGCTCAGTCGTGTGTTCCTGGGCGAGCGAGCGCTGCCGCACAGCATCATGGTCAACAGCAAGGGTGAGCGCTTCGCGAACGAGGCCCTGGCCTACGACCAGTTCGGGCAGATCATGCGCGAGGTCGACCCGGAGACGGGCACCATGCCCAATGCCACGGCCTGGCTGATCTTCGACCACAACTACTGGACGAAGTTCGGGATCTTCGGCGTCACGCCGGGCGCAGAGGTGCCCGACTACCTCCACCGCGCCGACACCCTGTCGGAGCTGGCGAACAAGATCGGGGTCGACGAGGTGGGGCTGCTCCGCACAGTCGACCGGTTCAACCCCGAGGCCGCCCGAGCTCGCGACCCGCAGTTCCACCGCGGGGACACCTTGTTCGACCGCTACTTCGGCGCCTACTATCCCCGGCTGGGCAAGAACTCGCCCGACGCGCGGTTCCCCGCCGCCACCGCAAAGGCGCGGATGCGCATCGCCGCGGCGATCGGTCCGATCGTGAGCACGCTCGCCGGACGGGTGGCGAAGAGGAACGACCCCGAACGCGTGCGTTCCCTCGTGGTCGGACCCCTGGCGAAGATCATCCGACCCATGCTGAAGAGCCCGAAGTCGAGCGTGCTGGGACCGGTCGACACCGCGCCGTACTACGCGCTCGAGGTCCAGGCCAGCGCGCTCGGCACCGTGGGCGGCCCGAAGACCGACGCACTCGGACGCGCGCTGAACACCGAAGGCAAGGTCATTCCAGGCCTGTACGCCGCCGGCAACGCAGGAGGCGCACCCACGAAGGGCTTCTACGGAGGCGCCGGGGGGACGATCTCGCTCGGGCTGGTGTTCGGTTACCTCGCGGGACGGGAAGCAGCCAAGCGGCAGGATGACGCGTAAGCATCTCGTCGGTGCCCTCGACCGTCGGCACGGCGGTCGAGGGCACCCTCGCGAGCACCGGCTTTCGCCGCAGGTGACCGAGCGCGAAGACAACGCATCGACCACGCCATAGCACCATGCCGCACACAGGGTCCCGTCCCTGCGAGGCACGCGCTCAACGGTCGAGCAGGCGCAGTTCCCCGGCGATCACGGCCAGCCGTGCGGTGTCCACCGCGTCCTCGCCGCGGAGCCGGTCGAGGAGTCGCACGAGACGGTGCGTGCGACCGGTCGGGTCCGCGGCACTCCCGTCGAGCGCGGTGACGACGAGCGCGTCGAGGCGGTCGGAGATCTCGTCGCGCAGTGCCGCCGCGCCCATGGCCTCCCAGTAGGAGCCGCGGACGCGGGTGGCGAAACCTTCGAGCAGCCAACGGATGTGAAGGCTGTCGATCAGTGCGTCCCGGGCCGCGGCGACACGGGCGGGGTCGGTGCCCAGGCACAGCGCCACCGCGGCGTTCGCGAACGCGCCACGGCAGTCCTCGGCCGACGGCCGGTCGCCCAGTGCGGCGGCGACGGGCGCGGCGAAGAGCGCCACGAGAGCCTCCGGTGTGTCCGCGTCGTCGCACGCACCCGCGAGCACGTCGCGGAGCGTCCGGCGGGCGGTGTGGCGCAGCAACCACGCCATCTCGGCCTCGACGACGCGCGCGAGCGCGCTCAGCTCCGCCAGCGTGCTGCGGGCATCGGAGCCCGCCGCGAGGATCCGGGTTCGGATGTCCTCGGTGTGCAGCACGCGGCTGACCACCACGTAAGCGCGCGCCGAGTCCGCGGTGGCGGCGCCGAACCGTTCCTCGAACCGGTACAGGGCTCCCGGGCCGAGACGGTTGACGAGCTCGTCCGCGAGCGACGCGACGACGATCTCCCGGCGCAGCGGATGCTCGGCCACGCCGCTTCCGGCGCGGGCCAGGATCTCGGCTGGGAAGTAGTTCTCGGCCCACGGGGTGCAGGCCGGGGAGTCCGGCAGCGACGACGCGGCCAGCTCGCTCGCGACGACGTTCTTCGACTGCGCCAGCAGCACAGCGAGTTCCGGTCGCAGCAGGCCCGTTCCCGCCCGGCTCCGCTCCCGGATCTCCGCCGTCGGGGGCAGGCCGTCGCCGTCGCGGGCGATCCGGCCGGCCCGCGCCAGATCCTCGATCAGCCGCTCGTGCTGGGTGAGCAGCGCCGGGGCGTCGTGCTCGCTGCAACCCAGGGCGAGCACCTGATCCCGGGACGCCGTGAGCACGGCCTCGGCCACGTCGTCGGTCACCGCGGCGAGCAACGTCTCCCGCTGTCCGGGCGCCAGCGTTCCGGCCGCGACCGCGCGATCGACTGCGATCTTGATGTTGACCTCCCGGTCGGAGGTGGCGACGCCGGCGGCGTTGTCGATGAAGTCGCCGTCGCAGCGGCCGCCGTGGCGCGCGTACTCGACACGTGCGGCGCGGGTGAAGCCGAGATTGCCGCCTTCGCCGACGATGCGCGCACGCACCTCGCAGGCGTCGACCCGGACCCGGTCGTTGGCGGGATCGGCGGCGTCGCCGTGCGTCTCGTCGGAGGCCTTCACGTACGTGCCGACACCGCCGTTCCACAGCAGGTCCACGGGCGCGCGGAGCACGGCCTTGATCAGTTCGTCGGGCGTCAGGGTCTCGGCGTCGATCCCGAGGGCCGCGCGGGCGGCCGCGGACAGCGGCACGGCCTTGGCGGTGCGCGGCCACACGCCGCCACCCGCGGAGATCGCCGCGGGGTCGTAGTCGGCCCAGGACGAGCGCGGCAGCGCGAACAGACGCGCGCGCTCGCGGTGGGAGGCGTCGGGATCCGGGTCGGGGTCGAGGAAGATGTGCCGGTGGTCGAAGGCCGCGACGAGGCGGATGCGGTCGCTGAGCAGCATGCCGTTGCCGAAGACGTCACCCGACATGTCGCCGATGCCCGCGACGGTGAAGGTCTGCGTGTCGACGTCGTGACCGAGTTCGGCGAAGCGGTGCCGCACGGCCACCCACGCGCCGCGGGCGGTGATGCCCATCGCCTTGTGGTCGTAGCCGGCCGAGCCGCCCGAGGCGAAGGCGTCGCCGAGCCAGTAACCGTATTCGGCGGCAACGGCGTTCGCCGTGTCGGACATGCGGGCGGTGCCCTTGTCGGCGGCGACCACCAGGTAGGCGTCCGCGCCGTCGTAGGCGACGGTGTCGGTCGGGGTGGTCGGCGCTCCGTCGACGACGTTGTCGACGACGTCGAGCAGGCCGCGGATGAAAGTGGTGTATGCGGTGGTGAGGTCCGCGGTGGATCCGGGGCGGATCACGAAGGCGCCCTTGGCGCCGCCCGGGACGATGGGTGCGTTCTTGACGGCCTGGGTCGCCATCAGTCCGAGGACCTCCGTGCGGTAGTCCTCCGGGCGTTCGGAGAACCGCAGCCCGCCCCGCGCGACGAGCTCGGCCCGCACGTGCACGCCCTCGACGTCGCGGGAGTGGACGTAGATCTCCCGCAGCGGCACGATCGCCCCGCCGACGGTCAGTGCGGACGGATCGAGCTTGAACGACGCGTACGGTTTGGTGCCCCCGCTCTGGAACCAGTTGGTACGCAGGGTCGCGTCGACGAACGAGCGCAGCCCTCGCAGGGTCCGGTCGAGGTCGAAGGTCGCGGCGCGATCGATGTGGCCGGCCACCGCCGAGGCCGCGGCGGCGACGGCGGCTTCCCGGTCGGGCAGCCCGGGCCGGAACCGGGCGTCGAACAGTGCGGCGAGGGCCGCGGCGTAGCCGGAGGTGGCCGTCAGGCAGCCGAGCATGTACGTCGGCGACAGGCCGATGCCGGCCTGCGCCAGGAACCGGACGGCTGCCCGGATCAGGTCGACCCACCTCCACGAAATACCCTCCTGCAGAACGAGTATCGAGAAGTCGTCGATGTCGGTGCGACCCTCGGCGCCCGCGACGAACGCCTCCGCGATCAGGTCGAGCACCCCGGCATCCGGAGCGGCGGTTCCGGACGGCGCAATCATGAAGTGGTGCGTCCCCGGCTCGTCCAGCGGCCGGTGGTCGCTCACGTGAAGACCGAAGCGCCGCAGGACGTCGACGACGTCGGTGAGAGTGAACCGGTGGTTCGGCCACGAGGCGAGGCAGCCGAGCGGACTGCCGTCGGCGGAGTCGAGGAAACGCAGCGTCGTCGTGTGCTGGGACAGGGAGGGGGCGCTCACGTGGGGTCCTTTCCGGGGCGGCGGCGATGGGGCGAGTCTGCCGCCTCTGCCCCCGGTAAGGCAGGGCCGAAGTGGAGCGGTCGGAGCGCCGCGAATCGCCGATTCGGAGTGGAGGCTGATCCGCTCGAGGCTGCGGGTGACCTGTGTATATCCGTCGGCGTCGGCGAACTGTACGCCGCGCCGGTGGGCGAGGGCCGGGCCGAGAAGATCTCTGCGGGGAGCTTCTCGGCCCGGGGCCTTTCTCACCGGTTCATGGATTGGACCGGTTTGCCGTCGTACGCGGCCTCACGAGGGTCAGGGCTCCTGGTGACGCGAGTCGTTCGGCTTCGTGGCCGACGGACGCCATCGGCGTAGCCCGGTGCCGGACTCGTAGGCCTGTGACGTGGGACAGGTGACGAGTTCGATGGTGCTACCCCAGGGCGTTCGGGCGTACAGATAATGGTTTCCCCGTCCCGCGTCGCCGCCGGGCAGCTCTGTCGGCGGGCTCATCAGCTCACCTTCTTCAGGATTACTTGGCGGGAGTCGCCGGCGTCGCCGCGGGTTCGTGCAATCGCCGAACGGAGGAGATCGAGCGCCATGCGCCGGCGGTGTGCGCTCCGTCGGCGTCGAGGTGCCGCATCGACACGTCCAGCCATGCGGTCAACAGTTTCGGATTCGGAGAGTCCGGAAGTGTCCGCATGAGAGCCGAGTCGAGGTCGGGCACTGCGTCGGTCAACAGGTGGCGTGGAACGGAGAGGAGTGTACTTGATCCAGGTCCCGGCACTGAGGCACTCGGCGGGGCCTACGCCGTCCCACGGGGCAGCGGTGCCGGAAGCGTTTTCGGTGCCCCGACTGCACTGTGCCAGGACCTCCGTTCCAGGGCGGACGATGAGGACCGCGACGTACTCACCTGGGGTGCGACGAAGTTCGGCGGCGCGTCGGTATCCGCTCATCGAGCCGACGCTGCATCCGACCACCAGTGGTCGCCATCGTCCGATGATGTCCGGCCGGGTGTTGACACTCCGAGTGTTGTGGAACACAATCTGAGCGCAGTTGACATGACTGTCACGTCATACTGCATGTCCGACGCGTTTCACTGTTCAGAGGAGATATCGATGACCGCCGCCGTTCCTGACATGCGTGAACTCGGACGAAAGGTACGGAATTGGGGGCGGTGGGGCGCCGACGACGAGCGCGGCACGACCAACCTCATCACCCCCGAGCGGGTCAGGGACGCGGCACGGCTGATCCGAACCGGACAGATCTTCGAACTGGGCATCCCACTCGACGGCAACGGTCCGCAGCCGGGCGGAAGCCGGATCAACCCGATCCGGCTGATGTCCGAGAACGGCCAGGAGCAGGTGTTGCCGGGCGGCTTCAAGTGGGCCGACGACTACGTCTTCATGCCGCTGCAAGCCGGGTCGCAGTACGACTCCCTCGCGCACGTCCACTACGACGAGCAGCTGTACAACGGGCATCCCGGCGACGGCGTCACCGTCAAGGGTGCCGACAAGTGCGGCATCCACACCCAGGCCAAGGGCATCGCGGGCCGCGGCGTGCTCCTCGACGTCGCCCGGCACCGGGGTCTCCCATGGCTCGAGTCGGGAACCGCGATCACACCCGAGGAACTCGATGCCGTCGTGGAAGCGCAGGGCGTCGAGGTCGGGCCGGGCGACATCCTCCTGATCCGAACCGGTTGGCACGCCAAGTTTCTCGCGGAGTCCGATTCGGCCGCGTACATGGCGGGAGAGCCGGGGCTGAGCCTGTCGTGCGCACAGTGGCTGCGCGACCGGGACGTGGCGGTCGTAGGTGCCGACAACTGGGCCGTCGAGGTGATACCCGGGGAGAACCCGGGCGCCCTCTTCGAACTGCACATGGTCCTGATCCGAGACATGGGCATGACGCTCGCCGAGATGCTCGACTTCGAAGAACTCTCGAAGGCATGCGCCGCCGACGGCGTCTACGACTTCTTCTACACGGGGCCGCCGTTGCAGTTCACCCGGGCAGTCGGTTCCCCGATCAACCCTCTCGCCATCCGTTGACACGACCGGCAGCCGGAATCCTCCCGCTCGGCTGAACCGACCCGATACCGCCCATTTCATCACGCCAAGGAGAACCGAATGCTGCTCAGCGACATCGTCGAGTACGGCGCACGCAAGCATCCCGATCGCATCGCCCTGCGCTTCGAAGACGAGACGGTCGGCTACGGCCAGCTGCGCGACCGCAGCCGCCGCCTCGCGAACGCACTCCTCGGCGTCGCGGACCCCGGCGACCGCGTCGCGATCCTCTCCACGAACCGCACCGAGTACTTCGACTGCTACTACGGCGTGCCCATGGCGGGCATAGCGTTGACGATCCTGAACTTCCGGCTGCATCCCGAGCAGATCGCGGCGCTCGTCGAGCACTCGGGCGCCGCGGTCCTCGTAGTCTCCGAGGACTTCGCCGAGATGGTCGCGAGTATCCGCGACCGGATCACGTCGGTGCATACCGTCGTCGTGATCGGCGACGCCGACGCCGATGCGGCGTTCTTGTCATGGGACGCGTTCGTCGCCGGCGCGCCCGCGACGGAACCGAAGGTGCGTCCGCGTCCTGACGACATCGCATGGATCGTCTACACCAGCGGCACGACCGGGGTGCCGAAGGGTGTGATGCTCAGCCACCGCAACCTCCTCACCGGCATAACCTCCTCGGCCCTCCAGTGGGCGCTGCCGGAGGACACCGTCTTCCTGTTCTGCTTCCCGCTCTGCCACGTCGGCGGTTACGTGACGCTCCTGAACCACCTGATGGGTGCCACGGTCGGGATCATCCGCGCCTACGACAATGCCACCTTCCTCCGGCTGGTCCAGCAGTGGAAGGTCACCCAGACCGGCCTGGCGCCCACGATGATCAACTTCCTGCTGCAGGATCCGGCGCTCGACGCGCACGACCTCGGCACGCTGGAGGCGATCGGGTACGGTTCGTCGGCGATTCCCGCTCCCGTGCTGCGGGAGGGACTCGACCGCCTCGGTTGTGACTTCTATCAGGGTATGGGCATGACCGAGCTGGCCGGAAATGTGCTGCACCTCGACCAGCAGGCGCATCGGCGCGCCGCGAACGGGGAGTCCAACCTCCTTGCGGCAGCCGGAAAGCCGATGCGTTTGGCGGATATTCGAATCGTGGACGACGAGCTTCGGGACGTTCCGGTCGGAGAGATCGGCGAAATGGTCGTCCGTGGCGACCAGGTGATGGCCGGCTACTGGAACGACACCGACACGACGGACGCCGCGTTCACCGACGGCTGGTTCCACACCGGTGATCTGGTGCGACGGGACGCCGAAGGATTCGTCTACATCGTGGACCGCAAGAAGGACCTGATCATCAGTGGTGGCGAGAACATCGCTTCTCTCACGGTGGAACAGGCCCTGTACAGTCATCCGGCGGTGGCCGAGGCGGCCGCGATCGGCGTCAAGGACGAGACGTGGGGCGAAATCGTCTGCGCCATTGTTGCTCTGCGCTCCGGCTCCACCGCTACCGCGGACGAGATCATCGCGACGTGCCGAGAGCACCTCGGCGGATTCCAGGTGCCGAGGCGCGTCGAATTCGTCGACGCCCTCCCGAAGAACGTCAGCGGCAAGATCCTCAAGCGCGATCTTCGCGAGCGCTTCGCCACCCGAACACTCGTCTAGCACAAGCCTCCCAGTCCGGCCCGCCGCCCCGAGCCACACTTCTGTCCTGCCCTGCGCACCTCTCGACACACGGAGCGACCATGAAACGTACTCTTGCCGTGGGCCTTACTGCCCTGTGCACCACCGCCGCCCTGGCAGCCTGTTCCGGCCGGGACACCGCCACTTCGGCGGGTGACTGCGATCCCGGAATCACCGACACCGAGATCCGCTTCGGAACAAGCCTCATGCAGTCCGTCGCGGGACCTCAAGCGGTCGCCGCAACCGCGCTGTTCGACGAGATCAACGCCGCGGGCGGGGTCACCATGGGTGACGGGAAGACCCGCAAGATCGAGTACATCGCGATGGACGACGGATACGACCCTGCACGCACCGTCGGCAACGTCCGCTCACTGGTCGAACAGGAACAGGTCTTCGCGATCCAGAATCTGATCGGCACCGCCTCGACGCTCGCCGTCGTGGACTACCTGACGCAGAAGAACGTTCCGCTCGTGTTCCCGATGACCGGCACCGACGAACTGCTGGCCACGCACGAGCAGCGCCCTGTCGTGGCCGGAGCGGTGAACCCGCAGACACGATGGGAGGTCTCGGAGCGTGCCGAGATCATCCTGCGCGACCATCCACAGGCGAAGATCGCGGTGCTGTACCCGAACGACAGCCTCGGCAACGGAAGCCTCGACGCCCTGAAGTCCGCACTCGACGGCAGCGGTACCGCGGTCGTCGCACAGCAGGCCTACGAGCAGACGACGCCGTCCGTCGACTCGCAGGTGGTCAACCTCGCGAACTCCGGCGCCGACGTCTTCGTCAACTTTGCGACGGCGAGCTTCGTGACTCAGTCGCTGAAGAAGGCGCACGAACTCGGATGGAAACCCGACACCTACATCTACTCGGGCGCCACCGACACCAACTTCGTCCTCGCCCCCGCCGGTCCGGACGCCGCCGAGGGCGTCCACTCCTTCTACTGGATCTACGACGTCAGCAGCACCGATCACGACGCCAAGCCCGGTGTGCAGAAATGGCGGGAATTCGCCGAACGCAACTCCGGGAAGATCAAGACCACCGACACCATCGCGGCGACCGGCTACAACTCCGCCCAGCTGCTGGTGACCGCCCTGAAGCAGATGGACGGCTGCACGCGGGCCGACCTGCTCGACGCGGTGCAGAACATGCGGGGTGTGACCACCGACCTCGCGATCGAGGGAATCACCTTCGACACCACGCCGGACTATCCCTACGCGATCACCTCGATGGCGCCGATGACGTTCCGCGACGGCAGGTGGCACTACGACGCTGCGGTCACCCGCAGCACCGAGCGATGACGTCCGTACCGGACGCCGGCGACGACGGCGCGGTTCCCGCCCTGGTCGTGGAGGAGGTCCGGCTCCGGTTCGGCGGCGTCGTCGCGCTCGACGGTCCCTCGTTCACGATCGAGCCCGGCCACATCGTCGGGTTGATCGGTCCGAACGGGGCGGGAAAGACGACACTGTTCAACTGCATCAGCAGGCTGTACCAGCCGGAATCGGGACGAATCGCCTTCGGGGACAAGGATCTGCTGTCGCTGTCGGCGGACGGGGTCGCGGATGTCGGTATCGCCCGAACGTTCCAGAACATCGGGTTGTTCCCCACGATGTCGGTTGTGGACAACGTGCTGACCGGTGCGTACTCGCGTACCCGGACCGGGTTTCTCGGGGCCGCGCTGGGTCTGCCGATGACCGGACGTGAGGAGCGACGCGAGCGCGACGAGGCATGGGCACTGCTCGAGTCGATGAACCTCGCCCGGGTCGGTCGCGAACCGGCGGGCACCCTTCCGTACGGGACGCTGAAACGGATCGAACTCGCGCGGGCGCTGATGCAGCGTCCGAAGTTGCTGATGCTGGACGAACCCGCGAACGGCCTCATCCACGAGGAGGTGCTCGAACTCGCCGAGACCGTCCGGCAACTGCGTGACGAACGAGGATTCTCGGTGCTGCTGGTCGAGCACCACATGGCGATGGTGATGTCGATCTCGGACCGCGTCGTCGTGCTGAACTTCGGGCAGAAGATCACGGAGGGGCTTCCGGCCGACGTGGCCGCGCACCCCGAGGTCGTCGAGGCGTACCTGGGGGGTGCGGCGTGAGCCTGCTGAGCGTCGAGGGGCTTTTCGCCTGGTACGGAAGTGCAGAAGTTCTGCACGGCATCGAATTTCAAGCCGAGAAGGGCGCGGTGACGGTGGTGCTCGGCGCGAACGGTGCCGGCAAGACCACCATCCTGCGGGCGCTGTGCGGCATGGTCCGCACTCGTGGCCGGATCGAATTCGACGGCCGGGACATCGCAGGCATGCGCACCGACAGGATCGCGCGTCTCGGGATCGCGCACGTTCCGCAGGGCCGCGGCACCTTCGGCGACCTGACGGTCGAGGAGAACCTCCGCATCGGAGGGTACGCGGCCGCCGTCGCCGACACCGACCGGGCGATCGAGCAGTGGTACGACTTCTTCCCCCGGCTGCGGGAGCGGCGTCGGCAGCAGGCCGGCGGACTCAGTGGCGGCGAGCAGCAGATGCTCGCCATCGCCCGGGCCCTCGTCGCCGCACCACGGCTGCTGCTGCTCGACGAGCCGTCCCTCGGCCTGGCCCCCCGCATCACCCAGGAGGTGTTCCGTGCGCTGAGCCGCATCAATGCGGAGACGGGGACGACAATTCTCGTCGTCGAGCAGAACGCGCACCTGGCCCTCGACATCGGGTCGTCCGCGGTGCTCGTCGACGCCGGTCGCATCGTCGCCCAGCGTCCCGCCGCCGGTCTCGCACACGACGAGTCGGTGCGACGCGCCTACCTCGGCTACTGAGCACAGGAGTGAGTCATGCACGTCTTTCTTCAACAATTGGTAGACGGGCTCACGTGGGGCGCACTGTACGGTGCGTTCGCATTGAGCATCGTCCTCGTCTACCGGGCCTCCGGGATCGTGAACTTCGCGCAGGGGGAGATGGCGATGTTCGCGGCGTTCTTCGCGTGGCAGTTCCACCAGTGGGGTGCGCCGCTGTATGTCGCGATCCTCGGGGCGATGGCGGTAGCGTTCCTCATGGGCGCCGTCACCGAGCGGGTGCTGATCCGGCCGCTGGCGGGCTCGCCGAACCACATGCCGCTCGTCATCATCACTCTCGGACTGATGCTGGTCCTCAACAGCGCGGCCGGCTGGATCTGGGGTGTGCAGAGCAGGGAATTTCCGTCGACGGTGTCCGGACCGGTGGTGACGCTGGGGACGGTGGCAGTCTCGCGGCAGTCCCTCGTGATCGTCGGCGCGGTCGTGGTTGTCGCGGCGCTGCTGTTCCTCCTGTTCCAGCGTACCCGTGTCGGCCTCGCGATGCGGGCGGCCGCCGGAAATCCGGATTCCGCTGAGCTGGTGGGTATTCCGGTAGGTCGCATGCTGATGATCGGCTGGGGATTGGCGGCGGCGATCGGCGCGCTCGCGGCGTCGCTCGCGGCCCCGCAATTGTTCCTCCAGCCGAACATGCTCGTCGCGTCGCTGATCTACGCATTCGCTGCCGCCGTTCTCGGCGGATTGGACAGTCCGGTCGGCGCCCTCGTCGGCGGATTGTGCGTCGGTGTCGCGGAGAACCTCGCCGGTACGTACATCGAGTGGATCGGCCACGACTTCAAGCAAGCCGTGGCACTGGTCCTCATCCTGGGGGTGTTGCTCTTCAGGCCGGAAGGTCTCTTCGGTGCGCGGAAGGTGGCGCGGGTATGAAAGTCCTCGATATGCTCCGCCGCCCCCGCGCCGAACTCGACGCACCGGTGTGGCTCCGCCGTACCACCGTTGCGGTGGTGCTCGTCCTCGCCGCGGTCGCACCGCTCGTCTCGGCGCCGTACGTCAACTTCGACCGTTCCATGGTCCTCGTGTACGTCGTGGTCGGACTCGGCCTGAATCTGCTGACAGGCAACACCGGTCAGATCTCCCTGGGCCATGGCTTCTTCTTCGCCGTGGGCGCGTATCTCAGTGCGGTGCTGATCGAGAACCATGGTGTCGCCTATCCGGTGGTGCTCCCGCTCGCCTTCGCGGTCTGCTATGTGGGCGGGTACCTGTTCGGGCTGCCGGCGCTGCGGCTCCACGGCCTCCAGTTGGCGCTCGCCACACTGGGTCTCGCACTGGTGACCCCCGCCGTGATCAAACGCTTCGAGCACGTGACCGACGGTCAGGCGGGCATCAACGTCACCGCGGCCGAGGCACCCGTATCCTCCGGTCTCGATCGCGACCAGTGGGTGTACTACCTGTGCCTGCTCGTCGCCGCGCTGACCTATCTCGTGGTGCGCCGGCTCTCCACCGGCCGCATCGGGCGATCGCTGATCGCGATCCGTGACTACGAGGCCGTGGCGACGACCCTCGGTATGCCGGCCGCCCGGACGAAGACCACCGTGTTCGCCCTCAGTGCCGCACTCGCCGGCGTCGGCGGGGTGCTCTACAGCTTCGTCGTCCAGTACGTCGGCCCGGAGGCCTTCGGGCTGCCGCTGGCGATCGCGTTCATCACCATGATCGTGGTCGGAGGTCTCGGTACCGTGCCCGGTGTCGTGTTCGGCGCCTTCTTCGTCGTCTACGTCCCGCAGTGGACTGCTGAACTCAACCAGTCGGCGGCCGGCATCACCTACGGCGCTGCGTTGATCCTGTTCATCTTCGTACTGCCCTACGGCTTGATCAGTCTGGTGCGGTGGGGGCTCGCGCCGCTCGTGGCATGCATCCCGGGTCGTCGCAGCGACGGGGGACGGTCCGAGGGCACAAAGGACCCGGGACTGGAATTGGAACCGGTGGCCACCGGCTGAACTGCCCGGACCACGACCGGCGACGGACGGGCACCCTCGATCAGGATCTAGGGTGCCCGTCCGTCGCTGCGGTGTTAGTGGTCTCCGGCTGTCGCCCGGTGCGATCGGTACCGAAAAAGCCCGCCTGGCCATGTGGCCAGGCGAACCCTTCCGGCTCAGCGATCGGCGAAACGGGAACCGAGTTCGTTCACCTCGGACAGTCCGATGAACCCGGTGAACTCGTCGAAGGAGGGCAGGCGCGACAACGCCGCCGCCGGGGTCCCGTCGCGCACGATCGTGGCCAGGAAGTCCTGGATCGACCTCGTAGCGGCCAGCAGCGCGCCGATCGGGAACAGCACAAGAGCGAATCCCAGCTCGCCCAGCACATCCAGCGGCACCGGCGGAGTGCGCCCGCCTTCTACCCAGTTGAACACCAGGCGATGTCCCTTCAACCGGGTCGCCACCGCACGCACCTCGTCGATGCTGGCCGGAGCCTCCACGAACAACAGGTCGGCGCCGGCGTCCGCGTAGCGCAGGGCGCGATCGATTGCCGCGTCCAGCCCGTCGACGGCCGCGGCGTCGGTCCGAGCGATGATCAGGAGGTCCGGATCGGTGCGGGCCGCGACGGCCGCCTCCAGCTTGGCCACCATGTCGGTGACCGGGACGACCGCCTTGCCCTCCATGTGGCCGCATCGCTTGGGAGCGACCTGATCCTCGAGCTGGATGGCCGCGACACCGGCCCTCTCGTAGTCGCGGACGGTGCGAATGACGTTGAGAGGGTTGCCGTACCCGGTATCGGCATCGGCGATCAACGGGACGTCGACGGCAGCAGCCATGCGGCGGGCGTTGTCGGTCATCTCCGTAGCGGTGAGCAATCCGACGTCGGGGCGACCGAGCAGACTCGCAGAGGTGCCGAAGCCGGTCATGTACGCCGCATCGAACCCGGCGGCCTCGACCAGGCGCGCGGACAGGCTGTCGTAGGCCCCCGGCGCCAGGACCGGTGCCGCGCTGTCCAGCAGTTGGCGCAGCCGTGGTCTGGTAGGGGTCGGTGATCCGAGAAAATCTGACATGGAATCGCTTTCGATCACGTGGTGAGGTGGCGTGGATTGGCGACGCGCAGACGGGCCAGGACCGCTGTCGAGACGGCTCGACGCACAAGGGGGTCGGTGTACGAGAGCGTTCCCCGGTGAAGCGCGGTTGCGAGCTCGGCCTCGGTGGCGCAGCCGACTTCGGTCAACAGGTCCCCGAGCACGGTGCTGTCGCCGGAGTCGAGTTCCCGACGCGCCGTGCCCAGGAGGTTGACGCAGATCCGCAGCAGGTAGCGCTCCCGGTCCTGCGTCCGGTCGAGTGCCGGACCGATTTCGTCGGTGAGCGTCCAGGAGACGAGCTCGAGAATCTCGGCCAGGCTCGGGCGGTCGTGCAGCGACTCGGCCGGCGGAGCAGGTGCCGCCGGTGGCTCGTCGTCGAGCAGATCGAGGATCAGGAGCAGGTCGTATTCGGATTCGCAGACCCGGCGGCCGATCGCGGCGAGTTCGAGCGAGCGCTCGGCGCCGCCGAAATGCCGCTGCGCCTGGAACCGGCTGAGCACCAGCCACCGCAGGGTGCCGTAGGTCTCCCACCAGTGCAGCTCTGCCGTCGAAGGCCGCTCACCCGTCGCCTTCTCGTAGCCGTCGAGCAACTGCTCGCGGGTCCCCACACCGGCGACCGGGAGTTCGGCACCGAACCGCCATGCCCGGACGCAAAGCCATCCGAGGTCCTCGATCGGATCGCCCAGATGGGCGAGCTCCCAGTCGAGGACGCCCCGGATTCCGGTGTCGTCGACCAGAAGGTTGCCGAGGCGGAAGTCGCCGTGCACGAGAGTGGCCGGTCGGCGCGAAGGCCGATGGTCCCGAAGCCACCGCAGCCCGATTTCGACCGCCGGGCGCGGGTCGTCGAGAGCCCGATAGACGGACTCGAGCACGTCGATCGGGTCTCTGGTGTCGAGCATCGTGAGGGCTCCGACAGCGCTGCTGTGGATCTGTCCCAGCACGAATCCCATCTTCTCGGCCAGCCGCTCCCGCATTTCGGCGAGCGCCGGATCCCGTTGGATCTTCCGGGGAATCGACTCGCCGGCCACTCTTTCCATCAGCAGGAAGGGGGCATCGATGCCGGGGGCGGTGTCACCGCTGGCAAGGACAGCGGGTACCGGCACACCGGCGGCGGCGGCGGCGCGCAGGCATGCCGTCTCCGCGCGCATCCGCTGTGCGTCGCCGTGCCCGGGGGGATCACGCCTGAGGACTACGGGCAGGGGGTTGCCCGCGGCATCGGTTGCCTGCGCCGACCACACCTCGCGGCTCGCGCCGCCGGTCAGCTGTCGGGGTTCGCCGACCGAGACGTTCTCGCCGCGCACCTCGATGAGGATTGCTCGGATCCCGTCACCCAGTGACGAGGAAGCCTCGGTCACAGCCACGGCGCCGCGCCCGGGTCGCGCAACAGTTTGCGAGCTGTGGACATGCGGTGGACCTCGTCGGGGCCGTCGTAGATGCGGGCGTACCGGGCCTGCCGATACATCCGCTCCAACGGCGTGTCGGCGGTCAGCCCGAGCGCTCCGTGCACCTGGATGGCGCGGTCGACGACGTCGTGCAGCATCCGTGCACACCAGAACTTGACGAGCCCGATCCGGATGCGTGCATCGTCGCCGGAGTCCATCGCGCGGGCGGCATCGAGTGTCATCAGCCGGGCAGCGTGGATCTGCGCGGCGGATTCCGCTATGTACCGGTGGACCTCGCCCTTCTCTGCCAGGAGAGAACCGTGCACGTAGCGGGTGTTGGCCCGCTCGCACATGAGCTCGTAGGCCCGCTGCGCCTGACCGAGCCAGCGCATGCCGTGGAAGATGCGCCCGGGTCCGAGGCGGTCCTGCGCGACGGCAAACCCCTTGCCGCGCTCGCCGAGCAGGTTCTCGGCAGGCACCCGCACGTCGGAGAGACGGACCTCGTAGTGGTCGCTGGGATCGTGGCCCATCGTCGGGATCGAGCGGAGGATCTCGAAACCGGGGGTGTCGGTCGGAACGATGATCGCGCTGATCCGGGAGTGGCGGGGCACGTCCTCGGGCTCGGTGCGCGCGAAGACGGTGCAGTAGCCCGCGTCTTTGACTCCCGTCGTGAACCACTTGTGCCCGTTGATGACCCAGGTGTCCCCGTCGAGCTCCGCGCGGGTGGTGATCAGGGTCGGATCGGAGCCGGCGACCTCCGGCTCCGTGAGTCCCACCGAGGGCAGGAACTCGCCGGCGACGAGCGGCGGGATCCATCGTTCCCGCTGTTCCTCGGTGCCGTGCTTGCGCAGCATCAAGGTGTCCTGCATGGACACGGACCCGACGGCGAGCTGCCCGAACTCGGACCGGCCGATGATTTCGTTGAGGTATACGAAATCGAGGAACTGCACACCACCACCCCCGACGTCCGCCGGGTGGCCCAAGGCCCACAGACCGAGCTCTTTTGCCTGCGTGCGCAGCTGATCGAGTGCCTTGCGGGCGTCGTCGTCCTCGCGCGCGAGGACCGGCTCGGCAGGAATCACCTGGTTGTCGATGAACGAGCGCATGCGGGCGCACAGGTCTGCGATGTGGCCCTCGGGATGATTGGTGGTCATGCCCCGTTTCCCTTCGTTGTCGTGTCGGTCGTCTCGTGCAGCGGTCGGATGGCGGCGGAGTCGACGTACTCGTCGATGCGGGTGATCCGTCCGTCCACGACCCGGACGAACAGTGCGGCAGGAACTTCGAGCGGACCGTGTCCCGGCAGGGCCCCGCGCACCACGTGCTGCTGTACGAAGCCGTCCGGAACCGCGTCGCGGCGGACGTCCTCGTAACGGAAGTCCTCGAGCGTGCGGGTGAGCCAGCGCAACACGCGCAGGTTCTCCTCGACGGTCTGCTCGCGGCCGTCGTCGTTGTGCCAGATGCGCGCGTCCGGCGCATACAGGTTTGTCAGTGTTTCCACGTCACCGGCTCGGACGGCGGCGAAGAATCGGTCTGCGAGATCCAACATGCGAAGGTGGTTCTCCTCGGTGCTGCGGATGGGATGTCAGGGGGAATCGGATTCCAGTCCCAGGGCGCCCAGGCACATCTGGTCGAGGGTGCTCAGCAGTGCCTCTTCGTCCGCCGCCTCCCCCTGGATCAGCCAGAGGTAGAGGGTGTGATCGACCATCGCGGACATCGCGCGGGCGGCGAGTATCGGGTCGAGCGACTGCCGGACGAGTCCCTCCTGTTGCCAGCGGGCGATCGCCCGGGAAGTCCGTTCGATGAGCTGGGAGCGGTGCTCGTGGCGCAATTCCCGGAACTCGTCGTTGATGGTCGCGACCTGCTCGACGATCGCCATCAGCCGTGCATTGCGCCGATAGGCCTTGTAGTACGAGCGATTCGCCGCGACGAGCCGTGCCGCGGGGGACAGGTCGGGATCGGTCGGTTCGCGGCGGTGTACATCCTCGAACAGGCGGGTGCTCAGTTCGCGGAAGATGTGTTCCTTCGACTCGAAATACCGATAGAAGGTGCCATAAGCGACGTTGGCCTCCTGGGTGATCTGCTCGACCCGGGTGTCGGGGAATCCGACGGTCTCGAATACGGTGCGCGCCGCGTCGAGCAGGGCGTCACGAGTCTTCCGCCCCCGCGCCGTGAGGGTCTCGACCGGCGCGGGTACGGACGGGGTGTTGACAGATGACTTGGCCACGGTCAGACTATCCCCGAAGGTGACATGACTGTCAAGTCATCTCGTACCCCTTGTTCTCTGATTCTCTCCGTTTCCTGCCCGGATTTCTCCGAATCAGTGCCCGAAAGGATTGCAGTGACCACATCGAATTCGAAGTTCGAACTCCGCGGGATCAATCACCTCGCCCTCGTCTGCTCCGACATGAAGCGGACGATCGACTTCTACTCGGGAACCCTCGGCATGCCCCTGGTGAAGACGGTCGAGCTGCCCGGGGGACTCGGCCAGCACTTCTTCTTCGACTGCGGGGGAGGCAACACCCTCGCGTTCTTCTGGCTCGAGGACGCACCCGATGCCGCCCCCGGCGTTGCGGCGCCGAAGGGCCGCCCCGACGAGGGGGAACTCGCCAGTGCGGTCGGATCGATGAACCACGTGGCCTTCGCTGTCCCACCGGAACTGTTCGGCGAGTACCGCGCACGGCTGCAAGCGGACGGTGTCGAGGTCAGCCGCGTCCTCAACCACGACGACAGCCCGTCCGGCGTAGCCAAGGAGGTGCACGACGGCACCTTCGTCCGATCGTTCTACTTCCAGGATCCGGACGGCGTCCTCCTCGAATTTGCCTGCTGGACGCGCGAGTTCACTCCGGAAGACGTCGTGCACGAGCCGAAGACCGCGGCCGACCGCCGCACGACCGGCGCCTCCTGACCGACGGCCGAAAGGACAATCGACATGCCCCGCCTCCGTGAAGTCCCTCGTGCCGAGGTGACCGACGAAAAGATCCTCTTCTTCTACGACCGGCTGTTCGGCGCCGACAAGGACCCCGCCGTCGACCACGGCACCATTCATGCCACGCCGGGCGACTGGTGGACGGTGTTCGCACAGTCTCCGGCCGTGTTCCGGCATGCCGTACGGGGCTTCGCGTTGTACCGCAACGCAGGTCTCGACCCGCTGCTGCGCGAGCTCGGTCAGGGCAGGGCCGGGTACGCGCGCGGGAGCCAGTTCGTGTTCTCCCAGCACTGCAAGCAGATGCGTTCTCTCGGGATGTCCGAAGAGAAGATCGCTGCCCTCCCGCACTGGCAGATCAGCGACCGGTTCTCGGAGCTCGAGCGCGCCGTGCTCGCCTACACGGACGGGCTCGTCCTCGGTGGCGGCCGGGTGCCCGACGAGGTGTTCGCCCTGCTCCGGGCTCACCTGTCCGACCAGGAGATCATGGAACTCACCTACATCACGTGCATGTACGACATGCACGCTACGATCTGCCGCGCGCTGAAGCTCGAGTTCGACGACAGACCCGAACCGGTCGAGGAGGTCCGGATCCCGGACGGCGTCCATGTCTCCGACCTCTCCGCCGATCTGGCCGGCGAGTAGCGGCCGTTGCATCATGCGCGCTGCGGTTCTCTCGCGCCCTTCGTCGGACCGGTTGTGGGTTGTTCGACGGCGCAACCGGTCCGGCGGCGCCGCGCACCGCGAGGCGGTGAGCGGGTCGTCGTCGGGATCTCGGACGAACAGCATGCCGCCGTCGATGAGCACGGATTGGCCCGTCATGTAGTTCGAGTCGGGGGCCGGCCAGGTAGAAGACGAAGGCTGCCACGTCCTCACCGGTGGAGACGCGACGACCGAGGGTGATGCCCTCGGCCATGGCCTTCATCGACTCACCCTCACCGACATCGTTGATCGCGCCGAGCCCGGTGCGGCCGCTCGGGGTCTTCCGGTCCTCAGCCGTTCGCCGCATCGGCGAACCCGAGCACCACCTTCAGCACCACGTGCAGCGCGGGATTGGTGTCGTCACGCCGCCACGCCACGCGTAGGTCGACGTCGGGGGTCGACTCGTCGAGCGGAACGAAGACGACATGGGGATCGGTGACGTTGCTCGCCACGGACGCCAACGTCAGGTGGCACCCGACCTCGGCGCTGACCAGCGCCAGGGCGGTCTGCGTATCGGGGGCGACCTGGACGACGTCGGCGACGAACCCGCCCGCGTGCGCGAGCCGCCGCAACCGGTCGGGAAGCACCGCACCCTCGTGCGGCGGGAGGGAGACGAAGCTTTCCGCGGCAAGCTGGGCAATCGACAACCGGCGCGCGCCGGCCAGCGGGTGGGTGTCGGGCAGCGCGACGACGAGGGAGTCCGGCATCGCTGGCCCGGTTCGGCTTCAACGAGTTTGCCAACAAGAAGCTCGTGAGAAACCCCGGGGGAAAGAAGTAACCGGGCGCGTCGACGGCAAGACTGCCGTGCGTCCGAGGGTGCAGTGCGGTCGCTGACGAAGGTGGAGTGAGCGACCGTCACTGCCCGGGCGGCGGACCTGCCGGGCGGCCGGCGGGGCCGCCTCCCATCCCGCCCTGCGGCGGCGCATCGGACTGGACGTTCGCCGACTTCTCGGCGACACCGACCGTGATATCGACGGCGTAGCCGGTGTCGATGCTGCCGGTGACGGTCGCGAGTTCGGCGTCCCAGCCGTCGCCGAAGACGTTGTCGGAGTCGAGGCTGATCTGCGCCAGGTTGCGGGTGCTCTGCGCGTATCCGTCGGCGCCGGCGTACACCGTCTCGCACATGTCCTGGGGGAGGGCGATCTGCGAGGTCAGCCGCGCGTTGTCGCCGGCGACGGCGACCTCGAGGGAGTCGTGCACCTCGAAGTGGATGTGCGGCCAGCGCCCCGAGTAGCAGGCCGGGAAGATCGAGGTGAACGAGACGGTGCCGTCGGCGTCGGCGACCTGCACGCCGCGCAGGTAGTTCTGGTCCGTCAGTCCGTCGCTGTAGAGGGAGTACTGCCCGTCGCGGTCGCAGTGCCACAGGTAGACGGCCATGCCCTGGCCGGGGCTGCAGCCGGCGGCGAGATCCTGCAGGTGCAGGGTGATGGTGGTCGGCACGCCCTCGGCGGTACCGGTGTAGTCACCGAAGCTGGTGGTGATGTCCTTGCGGACGATTCCCGACTCGATCAGGACGTTGGGCCCGTTCGATCCGTCGCCGGGGTACGGGCCGGCCGTCTCCTGTGGTGCGGCGGCGACGCACTCGCCCGCGGCGGTCGCGGAGGTCGTCGAAGCGGCGGTGGTGGTGGCCGACGCGGATGCCGAGGTGGACGTCGACCCGCCCGTCGAGCACGCAGCGAGGGCCGCGGTGCCGGCCGCGCCGAAGACGGCCAGCATCCGCCGGCGCGACAGCATCGTCCTGATGTCGTGGGCCAGGCCCAGGTCGTGCTCGTGGAGTTCGGGGTCGGTCGGAACGCGACGCGCCCGGCGTGAACTCATTGCGGTGTCCTCTCGGCTCGGTTCGGTGGGGTTCACGCTACGAAGGGAAGCTCGGGAAACACCGGACGGATGCTGGGAACTTGCTGGCAGCCGGGCTCGGGTGGATCCGTCCTTCGGTCGTCGAGCCCGGCTCGCGCCGCGCGGGCGCGGGTAGGATACGAAAGGTCGGCGCTCCCGCTGATTCCCGATCGCCACGACATGAGGAATGCGATGTACTCGTACAAGGTTGTCGAGGTCCGCGAGAAGATGCTCGGCGGGAAGATGTCCGGTGACAAGCTCGAGGATCTGCTCAACGAGCACGCCCGGCAGGGGTGGCGCCTGAAGGCCATCACCTCCGCCGAGATCAAGGGCCGCGTCGGCCCGGGCGGGGTCGAGGGGCTGCTCGTCACCTTCGAACGCGAGGGCTGACGGGCGCGGTTGGCCCGACTCGTCCGTCGCCGCGACTCGAACAACGCGGCATCGGGGACACTGTCGTGGCCGCGCCTCCCCGCGTCCCCTGTGCCGACGACGTCCCGGCTCTCGGCTTCTTGCAGGTTTCGCCACGCGAAAGCGAGACCCCACGACCGACGGTCGTGGGATCTCGCTTTCATCGGAGCCGACGTGTGAGAGCTGCCCGGTGCAGATCTCCGATCAGTGCTGAAGCGCCAGGGGCTCCTTGACCTTCAGTGGTTCCACCCTCCCCATGACGAACAAGTAGTTTGCTGCCCCCAGCAGTGCCACTGCGCCGATCACCGCGAGCGGGGCGACGTAGGATCCGGTGCTGTCGACGAGGACGCCGATGACGAGCGGCGTGAAGATACCCGCGAGATTCGACGCGAAGTTCTGGATTCCGCCGATCGACCCGACATGCTTCGAACTGGGTGCGACGTCCGCCGGAAGCGACCAGATTCCGGTAGCGGCGACGGTCAGGCTGGAGTACGCAAGAGACAAGAGCGCCAACGCCATCCACGCCTCGGGGACGACTGCGGCGAACATGATGACCGATCCGCCGACCAGGCCTCCGGCGATCTGGGTCTTGCGAACCCGGGTGACCGAGTGTCCCCGACGTACCGCGCGGTCGGCGGCGAATCCACCGAGCCATCCGCACGCCACCGCGCACACACCCGGCAGCGCGCCGAACATTCCGAGCTTCAGGAGATCGAATCCCCTCTCGCTGACGAGGTAGCTGGGGAAGAAGGTGATGAAGAAGTAGATCGCGCTGTTCAGGCAGAAGAAGCCGAACATCATGCTCAGGATGGTGCGGTACCGGAACAGCGACCGCCAGGGTAGCTTCGCGGCGTCCGCGTCGTCACTGCCGGCACCGCGTGCGCCGCCGCTCTCGATATGCGCGAGTTCGGCGGTACCGACCCGCGGGTGATCCTGAGGGGCCCGATAGATCTTCCACCAGGCGAAGGCCCATACGACACCCAGAGCGCCGATGATGATGAAGACGCCGTGCCAGGTGGTGAAGGAGATGATGAGCGTGACGATCGGAAGGGCGATCACCGCGCCGACGCGCGAGCCGGAGTCCCAGATGCTCGTAGCGAAGGCGCGCTCGCTCTTCGGGAACCAGGTGGCGACCACCTTGGCGGACGTACTCGGTGCCGGGCTCTCACCCACTCCGAGCAGGAAACGGACCGCGAAGAGCGAACCGAATCCCCGCGCGAAGGATGTGGCCATGGTGCAGACCGACCACCAGAGGGCGGCGATGGTGAACGATCGCCGGGGGCCGACCTTGTCGACATACCAGCCGGCGGCGAGCTGGCACACATCGTAGGCCCAGAAGAAAGCCGCGAAGATCATGCCCTGCTGGGTGGCGGTGAGATGGAAATCCTCGCCCATGAACGGCAGCGCGACGCTCAGGCTCGACCGGTCGAGGTAGTTGATACTGAGGCCGACGAATGCGAGCCAGATGATGGCCCATCGCATTCGAGTCATGGTCCGAGGTGCTTTCACTTCGGAGTCACTTCCTACTGCAGTACTCATGGGGGTTCTCCCTGACATGACCATTGTTTCCTCGAATCCTCGAACATGAGGCAGGTGGGGTGAGGTCGATCGCGGCACGGGATCGTATAGGAACACCGGCGATCGTATAGGCCACATGGAATCAGGTGACTGCCGTCACTGTCAAGCGGGCCAGGGAGGGGCAACCCGGCACCTCGGAGCTTCCCGTTCCGGTCGCGAAAGGGCGCCGGCGGAATCGACGCGTCGAGGAAACGCCTCGATCGTCGGCGTCCGACCTCGTCTCCCCTGGGACGTCGCGCTAACCGACGATGTGCGCCTTCTGCGTCCGTGCGGTCTCGGAGGCATCCAGGGGTGGCATGTTGCCGTCGAAGGCCTGCGCGAATCGCGTGAAGGAGTTGCGAATGTGGTCGGCCATGGCCTGCTCGGCGGTCTGCGGCTCGCAGGCACGGATGGCATCCCAGATCTGCCGGTGTTCGGCGACGGTGACCGACCCGTCGACGTCCGCGGGATAGAGCCGGAAGATGTGCAGGTGGCAGTGGGTCTGGACGAATGCGTGCTGGACCACTGGGTTGCCGGCCGCACCGAGGATGGTGTCGTGGAAGCGGGTGTCGTGGGCGACGAGGTCCTGACGCAGGTCGCCGCCCTCTTCGACGCGGCGCTCGAAGGATTCGAGCTCCCGGTCCAGGGCCCTGCTCGGGTTCGTGAGCCGATCCACTGCCGCGGATCGTGCTGCCCAGGGCTCGACGAGCAGTCGGAACTCGAAGAGGGATCGGAGTTCGGGAAGGTCGAGCAGGGGGGTGGTGCTGTACCCGCGGCCGGGGCTGTAGACGACCAGGTTGTCCCCCTCGAGCCGCTGCAACGCTTCTCGGACCGGCGTCTGTGAGACGCCCAGGTCGCGCGCGATGGCATCGATGTTCATTCGGGTGCCCGGCGGAATCTCGCTGGCCACGATGGAGTCCCGCAGCTTCGAATAGACCTCGCCGGCAGCTACTTTCGGCTGAACTCTCGGGGCGTCGGACGTATCGCGCCGGGCCATGACCATCTCTCTCCACTTCTCGGCCCGCTGTGGCGGTGCGGCAGGTGGCGGGCGCTCGGACATGCCGACTGTATACGCCCCGGTCCTCTTCGCCGTCGACCAGCCTCGGGGCCCCTCTCGGGCCCCGGCGGGGTGACCGATCCATCTCCGGCGGCTTGACGCGGGCCACACTGCCTATATGATTGCGGCGATTCCTATACGATTTACGGAAGTGAGTGCCATGTCTCACCTCGTCTCCATCACGACCGACGATGTCCGGTTCCCGACGTCGCTGGAACTGGACGGTTCGGATGCGGTCAACGTCGACCCGGACTATTCGGCCGCCTATGTCACGATCCGCACGGATGCCGGCGACGAAGGGCACGGCTTCGTCTTCACCTGTGGTCGGGGCAACGATGTCGTCACCCATGCCATCGACACCTACGCCCAGCTGCTGATCGGCCGGAACACCGAGGAACTGATCTTCGATCTCGGCGCCGCATCCAAACGTCTCGTCCACGACTCGCAACTGCGGTGGCTGGGCCCGGAGAAGGGCGTCAGCCAGATGGCCTGCGGCGCTCTGATCAACGCGCTGTGGGATATTCGGGCCCGTCGCGAAGGCAAGCCGCTCTGGTTGCTGCTGAGCACCATGTCCCCGGAGGAGATCGTCGACGTCGTCGACTTCACGCACATCCGCGACTCCCTCGATCCGGCTCGGGCCCTCGACCTCCTCCAGCGCGGCAGCATCGGCAAGGCGGACCGCATCGCCGCACTCCAGGCCGGCGGCTACCCCGCTTACACGACGTCACCGGGGTGGCTGGGATACAGCGACGAGAAGCTCGTGCGTCTCAGCAAGGAGGCAGCCGCCGACGGCTTCTCCATGATCAAGCTCAAGGTCGGCGGGAGCGTCGAGGACGACCTTCGTCGCCTGGCCCTCGCCCGCGAGGCCGTCGGTGACCTGCCGATCGCGATCGACGCCAACCAACGGTGGGAGGTCTCCGAGGCCATCGATCGGGTGAACGAGCTCGCGCAGTTCGACCCGTACTGGATCGAGGAGCCGACCAGCACCGACGACATCCTCGGCCACGCCGACATCCGTAAGGGTGTCGCCCCGACGCGGGTCGCGACCGGCGAGGCTGTCGCGAACCGTATCGTCTTCAAGCAGCTGCTGCAGGCCCAGGCCATCGACGTGCTCCAACTGGACTCCACCCGCGTTGCCGGAGTGAACGAGAACATCGCCGTCATGTTGCTGGCCGCCCGCTTCGGGGTGCCGGTGTGCCCGCACGCCGGCGGAGTCGGGCTCTGCGAACTCGTTCAGCACTTCTCGTTCTTCGACTACGCAGCCGTCAGTGGCTCCCAGGAGGGACGCATGATCGAGTACGTCGACCACCTGCACGAGCACTTCGCGGAACCCGTCCGGATCGTCGGGGGACGTTACGCCGCGCCGGCCCTGCCGGGTATCGGCGCGGAGATGCTGGCCGCGTCGCGCGAACGCTGGGTCTTTCCCGCCGGCCCCGGCTGGCGAGAGGTGAACGGACGCGCGGCCACCACGAAGACCGGAGTGGAGGTGGCGCCGTGAACACGACCGTCGAGGAACTGAACCGGAAGGTCGAAGCGGCCCACGCGGCATTTCAGAAGGCCCGGACGGTCCCCCCGGACACCCGCGCCGGCTGGCTCGAGGCCGTCGCCGAGGGGCTGGAGGGCGACGCTCCGGCCCTGGTCGACATCGCTGCGCGGGAAACCGGTCTGGGGCTCGACCGGCTTCAGGGCGAACTACGGCGCAGTACTTTCCAGCTCCGGTTGTTCGCCGACGAGGTCCGCCGCGGCGAGCATCTCGACGCCGTCATCGACCATGCCGACGACTCGTGGGGGATGGGGCCGCGGCCGGACATCCGCCGTGTCAAAGTGCCGCTGGGCGTCGTCGGTGTCTTCGGTGCGTCGAACTTCCCCTTCGCGTTCAGCGTGATGGGTGGCGACAGCGCCTCGGCGCTGGCCGCCGGATGCGCTGTCGTCCACAAGGCCCACGACGGGCACCTCGAGCTCGCCGCACGCACCGCGGACGTCGTGGTCGCCGCACTCGAGGCCGCCGGAGCCCCTGCCGGTCTCTTCGGGCTCGTGACCGGCAGACCCGCAGCAGAGGCGCTGGTGGATCACCCGCTGGTCAAGGCTGTCGGCTTCACGGGTTCGACCGGTGGCGGCCGCGCCCTGTTCGACCGCGCGGCGGCACGCCCCGAGCCCATTCCCTTCTACGGCGAACTCGGTGGAATCAACGCGGTGTTCGTCACCGAGAACGCGTGGAACAGCCGCCGCGAAGACATTCTCACCGGCTACGCGCAGTCCTTCACTCTCGGCATGGGGCAGTTCTGCACCAAGCCGGGGCTGCTGTTCGTGCCGGCGGGTGACACCGGATCCGTTGCGGCTGTGCTGGCGCACGCCCTCGACCGCTTCGAGCCGACCGTGCTCCTCAACGATCGCCTCCACGACGGATACCGCGAGGCGGTGACGCGGGTCCGGGCCGCCGCCGGCGTCGAGGTACTCGTCGAAGGCGACTTCGCGGCGATGCCGTCGCCGATGGTGCTGCGCACCACGGCCGCGAACGTACGCGCACATCCGGAACTCCTGCGACAGGAGATGTTCGGGCCGGCGAGCCTGATCGTCGAGTACGCCGGTGAATCGGAACTGGTCGGTCTGGCACGCCTCCTGGAAGGCCAGCTCACGACGACTGTGCAGGCCGAAGCCGCCGACGACGTCACCGAACTGGCCGCCGTGCTCGTCGACATCAGCGGTCGGGTGCTCTGGAACGGCTGGCCCACAGGCGTGACCGTCAGCTACGCCCAGCACCACGGCGGACCGTACCCCGCGACGACATCGACGACCACCTCCGTGGGCACCGCCGCCATCTCCCGGTTCCTCCGACCGGTCGCGTACCAGTCCTTTCCCACATCGCGTCTGCCCGAGGCGTTGCAGGACGAGAACCCGTGGGGGATCGCACAGCGGATCGACGGCGAGTGGCACCGTCCGGCAAGGCCGGGAGCGCAGCGATGACACACGCTCACGTCCTGCCCGAGGACGCCGACCGGGCGCGATTGATCGGGCGCGTGTGGGACGTCGAGACGGGCGGCCCCCGCGTCGTCGCCGTGCGGGACGGGGGTGTCTTCGATCTCCATGCAGTCGCCGGAACCGTGTCCGAACTGCTCGAGTCGTCCACCGTCCTCGCCGACGTCGACAGCGTGACGGCGCAGTCGCCACCCCGCTGGCAGGTCTCCGATCTCATTGATGCCTCCCTCGTGCAGGATCCGGCCCGTCCGCACCTCCTGGCCCCGATCGACCTGCAGGTCGTGAAGGCCTGTGGGGTGACCTTCGTCGAGAGCATGATCGAGCGCATCATCGAAGAACGCACGGCCGGGAACCCGGATCGCGCCGCCGAGGTGCGGGCCTCGATCGGACGAACCCTCGGCGGCGGCATCGCCGCCTTGCGGCCGGGCTCACCCGAGGCCGCCGCGACCAAGCGGATCCTGCTCGACGAGGGTTTGTGGTCCCAGTATCTGGAGGTGGGGATCGGTCCCGATCCCGAGGTCTTCACGAAGGCTCCGGTGCTGTCCTCGGTCGGGGTCGGAGCGAAGATCGGCATCCCGTCGTTCTCGTCGTGGAACAATCCCGAGCCCGAACTGGTGCTGATCGTGAACTCGGTCGGCACCGTGGCCGGCGCCACGCTCGGCAACGATGTGAACCTGCGCGACGTCGAGGGCCGCAGCGCCCTGCTGCTCGGAAAGGCGAAGGACAACAACGCCTCGAGTGCGCTCGGTCCCTTCATCCGGTTGTTCGACGGGGACTTCGGTCTTGAGACGGTCCGCAACGAGGAGATCCGGCTTCGCGTGGACGGTCCCGACGGATTCAGGATGGAGGGCGTCAACAACCTCGCCCGCATCAGCCGGCCGTTCGAGGAACTGGTCGCCGCAACAATGGGCGATCACCACCAGTACCCCGACGGCTTCGCCCTCTTCACCGGAACGCTCTTCGCCCCTGTCGCCGATCGCGAGGAGCCCGGGCAGGGCTTCACCCACAAGATCGGCGATGTCGTCACCATCCGTAGCGCACATCTCGGTGCGCTGATCAACGAGGTGGGGGCCACAGAATCCCTGCCCGCATGGTCCTTCGGGCTGCGCCAGCTGTTCGACTACCTGCACACCCACCCGGCCACACCTGCGCCGGTCGCTGCCACCACCGCATAGACCGCGCGCCGGCCACGGGACCGGACCCGCCGAGCGGCGTAGTGGACCCTCCTCCTACGCCGCTCGGTGTCTCGTCGCATCACCCACTCGACGCCCGATCAGGAGCTGGTCATGACCGAATCCACCCGGCACGGCATCGCGCCGCACCACATCGTCGACCATCTCGCCGCGGCCGGTGTCGGTTGCGGAGATGCCGTTCTCGTCTGTATCGGGGACCGCCGGACCCGCGAGGCGGTCATCGACAACGCCAACTCGGCCGGGCACGCAGTCCTCGTCCCGCTCGTCGCACCCGACCGGCCCGGCATCGAAGACCTCGCAGTCGCAGTGGGCGCAGCCGCCGTCGTCACCGACAGGTCCGTGCCGCTCCCCCTCCACCCACGCGCCCTGCTCGCGTCGACCTCGCCCCCATCCGGAGCCGCCTCGCCCCCATCAGAGGACATCCACGGGTGGGGGGTGAGCATGCATCGGCGTTGGATTCTGCATCCGGTCCCGCAGTGCCGGGCTTTCGTCTGGTGCCGCATCCCGGCCGGCTGGCATGTCGACCCGAGTACCGTCGGTCGTCCCCCGCGATGGGCGCAACGGCGCTCGGCCTCCGGCTCGCCCGGCCACCCTGGAGGATCGCTGTGACTTCCGGCAACGCATCACTGCGCATGACGGTGCTCATGACCCCCGACATGGCCAACTTCTCCGGCAACGTCCACGGCGGCAGTCTCCTCGAACTTCTCGACCAGGTCGCCTACGCCTGCGCCAGCCGCTACGCCGGTACCTACGTCGTCACCCTCTCCGTCGACCGGGTTCTCTTCCGCGACGCAATTCACGTCGGAGAACTGGTCACCTTCTCGGCGTCGGTCAACTACACCGGACGGACCTCGATGGAAATCGGGATCCGGGTCGACACCGAGAACATCCGAAACGGAACACGTCGCCACACCAACAGCTCGTACTTCACCATGGTCGCCGTGGACGACACCGGCGAACCCGTTGCCGTGCCCCCCTTCACACCGAATACGGACGTCACGCGAGATCGTTACGAGGCGGCTCGGCTCCGCCGACAGGCCCAGTACGCCGCGTTCGCCTCCCCGCACTCCGTCCCCCTCGACGAGCTGTCCGAGACGACGCGCAACGGTCGACCTCCGAGGCGCACTATCCCCCTGTGAGGACAGCGGCGAACGCACGGCACGAATCGATCCGAGGTGGGCCGTGGGGGAACAGTCACGGCGGGGGCACGGGTTCGAACGCTCCGAGGTGCGCTCCGATCTGATAGCACGCCAGGACGAAGGCGGGTGCGGGAACGGACGGGGACTCGACGCGCGACCCGTAGAGAGCGACCACCAGCTCGAGTCCCGGTGAGACGAACAGCATCTGGCCGTGGATTCCGGTGGCCGTGTAGGAGCCGAACGGGTCGTCGAGCACCCACCAGTAGTCGCGGTACGACAGCGTCGACCGTGAGTCCGGTGACGCATTCGGTGGCCGCACACGCGCGCCGGGACCGGTGGGTACGCGGGCCCCGAGGCCTGTGACCACCGCGGCCGGCAGCGCCTGCCGGCCACCCAGCGCACCGCCGCAACGCAGCACCTCGCCGAGCCGGGCGACGTCGCGCAACGTGGCGCAGAACCCGCCGCTCGCCATCTCGGTGCCGTCGGAATCGAGGACGAAGTAGCCGTCCTCCTCGGCGCCGATGCGGGACCACACCAGCTCGCCGACGAGGTCGGCGAGCGTGGTTCCGGTGGCCCGGCGGAGCACCTCCGCGACCATTTCGACATTCCCGTTCTCGTAACGGAATTCCGCGCCGGCCGGACCGGTCGTCCGGGCCGTCGCCAGGTGCTCGCGGATCGAGCCCGGCCCCGTGTATCCGAAGGGGCGCGCGGACGGGCTCACCGCGGCGAGCAGGCGCTGCGCCTCGGCGCGACGGTGGTAGATCCGGCCGCTGTACGACACCCGGGTGCTCATGTGCAGCAGGTCGTCGACGCGTGCGTCACCGAACGCGGTGCCTGCCGCTTCGGGTACGTAGCGCGAGGCCGGGTGCCGCCGATCGACGACGCCGTCGTGCACGAGAATCGCGGCTGCCAGGCCGACGACGGACTTCGTCATCGAGGTGGTCAGGTGCGGATCGTGTGCCGCGAAGCCCGGCCGGTGGTACTCGTGGACGACGTGGCCCCGATGCACCACCGCGATGCCGTCGGTGTCGGACGTCTCCAGCATCCGCTTGAAGGTCTCCGGCCGTCCTCGGAGCCGTTCGATGGGAAGCCCGGACAGGTCGGTCGGTGCGGCGGGCAACTCCCACACGCCGCCGCGGCCGCGCCACACGCGCCGGGTGGGCATCGTCTCGCGGCGAGACGTCAGGTACCGGCGCACGTCGGCGGGATCGGTCAGGCCACGAGCCCACGTGAGATCCGGACCGGTGCGCATCGACGGGGCCGCTTCCATTCCGCGGTGCGCGGTCACACCGCACCGGCCGTGGCGTCGTCCGCGGTGCCGGTCGTCCCGACCCGGGTCAGACGACGCGCATCGTGGGCGGGGCGGATGGCTGCGATGGCATACACGCCGCACGCGATCATGACGACGGCGGCGAGGGTGAACGCGGTGCCGTATCCGGCCACGACCGTGGCGCCGCCGTCGACGATCCGGCCGGTCAGGTACGGGGCGACGAGCCCGGGCAGGGTGCCGGTGGCGGCGAGGATGCCGAAGACGGCGCCGCGCTTGGCCGGTGGCACGACCGCAGCCGCCGTCATGTAGTGGAGCGGGAACGCGACGGCCGAGCCGCTGAACGCGATCACGATGAGCACGAGGCGGATTGCGGACGCGTCCGCGAGCGGGACGAGCACCATCGCGAGGCCCGCGATCGTCACGGCGACGCCCTGCAAGGCCCCGTGCGCCCAGCGCACCGACAGTCCCCTGCGCAGGAGCAGGTCGGACAGCGGGGAGATGGTGAGCAGCAGGACGAGGCTCGTGCCGGAGATCGCGCTGATCACGCCGGCGACGTCCGCAGGACCGAATTGCATTGTGGAGTGCAGGTATTCGGGGAGCCATGCCGAGTTGACCGCCATCGCCCAGTGGCCGCCGAATGCGCTCGCCGCGCTGCCGAGGAACGTGCCGCTCACCAGGATCTTCCAGATCTTCGGATTGCCGGCCGCGCCCGACGGGCCGGCCGCGGCGCCGTGCCCGTGCCGGGTGTCGCGGTCGAACGGGCCGTCTTTGCCGATCGCGAGCCAGGCGATGCCCCACAGCCCGCTCACGACGGCCAGTGCGATGAACGCGGCCCGCCATCCGTGATCGCTGATGAGCCACGTCAGGACGGGGGCGGCGATGAGGACTCCCAGGGCGGCACCGCTGATCTGCAGGGCCGACGGCAACCCGCGCTTGTGCGCCGGGAACCACTTGTACAGGGCGTGCATCGACATCGGCGTGGCCGGGCCCTCGGCGGCGCCGAGGAGCACGCGTCCCGCCACCAGGGCCGGGACCGTGGCGACCAGCAGCACCGGAATCTGCGCGACCGTCCACATCATGGCCATCGAGAACAGCAGGAGCCGGCTGGAGACCCGGGCGGAGACGAAGCCGACGACGATGCCCGCGATGCTGTAGAGCAGGTAGAACGAGCTGGCGATCAGTCCGAACATGCTGCGGTCGATCCGGAACTCGTTCATGATCGGTACCGCCGCGAGACCGAGCACGGCCTTGTCGCCGAAGTTGATGATCATGAAGAAGACGATCATCACGAGGACGGCGAGGGCACGTCGACGGCTGTACCCGGGTGGGTTCACCTCCGGCGCCGTGGTCGCCGGGCTGGGGGTTCGAATTGTCGCCATGCATCCTCCTCGGCTCGTCCCGATCCTCGATCGGTGGCCACGTCGTCTGGGAATCCGATCGGCACCGGGCCCGCGTTCGTCGTCGGTGGCCCGACGGAAGGGCGGCGCATTCCGGTCGATCGTCACGAGAAGTCGAAGTCGTACACCGTCCCGTGTTGCACTCAGCCTACTGTGACGGACGCCATAACGCAAGGGCGGTGTCAGTGAAATATGTTAGAGGACAACATAATTCGACTGTGCTGTAGCTCGCGGGGTGACGATCGGAAATGCCGGGTCGAACCCGCCGCGCAGGTCGAACGGCACCCGCCACGCGGCAGCGTCACCCGAGATCGTGACGTGCCCGGCGGCCTCGGCGTCGGCCGCGGTGAGTGCCCCGAGCACCAGTCGCGCCAGCACCGGCCGCGACAGTGCGACGGTGGCATCCACGTCGCCGCGCTGCGGACGACGGCTGTGGACGAGCACACCGTGGCGGACCAGGACGAAGATCCGCCCGTCGCCGTCCACATCGAGCGCCACGTGGGCGTCGCATTCGGCGGCCGCGGCTCCGTCGAGCCGGACGGCCAGGTGATCGAGCAGCATCTCGGTGGTCATCGCCGTGAGCATGTCGCCCCGCGCCCCACCGCCCCCGGCGTAGGCGACGCCCGAGCGCAGTTCCTGGGCACCCGTCAGGTAGAAGTTCCGCCACGAGGCAGCCTCCGCCTGATATCCGAGCTGCTCGAAGGCGTCGGCCTGCAGGGCCCGCGCGTCCTCGTTCCCCGGGTCGGTGAAGACGACCCGGCCGACCACCTCGGCGACCCACCGGTAGTCGCCGGCGTCGAACGAGGCCCGTGCCTTGCGGAGGACCTCGTCCGCACCGCCCATGAACTCGACGTACCGCGCCGCCGCCGCGGCGGGCGGGTGGGGGTGCAGGTTCGCCGGGTTGGCGTCGAACCAGCCCAGATACTTCTGGTAGACCGCCTTGACGTTGTGTTCGAGGGTTCCGTAGTAGCCGCGGTTGGACCAGTAGGTCGCCAGGGCGGGCGGAAGCTCGAGTCTCTCCGCGATCTCGGCCGCGTTCAGCCCGCGCGCCGCCCACCGCAGCGTCTCGTCGTGGATGAAGCGGTACAGGTCGCGCTGCTTCTCCATGAATTCGCGGATCGCCTCGCGCCCCCATACCGGCCAGTGATGGCTGATGAACAGCACATCGGCCCGGTCGCCGAAGAGGTCGAGGGCGTCCCGGATGTAGTTGCTCCACGCTGCGGCGTCGCGCACCTGAGCGCCGCGCAGGGTGTAGAGGTTGTGCATGTTGTGCGAGACGTTCTCGGCCATGCACAACGCCCGCAGGTCCGGAAGGAAGAAGTTCATCTCCGCCGGAGCCTCGCTGTCCGGGGTGTACTGGAAGACGATCCGCACCCCGTCGAGCACCATCTCGGTACCGGTCTCGGCGACCAGGTCGGTGGGAGCGAGCAGCGTCGGTGCACCGTTGGCGAGTGCGGCTCCGAGCCCGACCGAGACGACACCCCGGTCGTCCGCCGGCAGGAGCGAGCCGTACATGTACTGTGCGCGCCGCTTCATCGCGTTGCCGGCCTGGACGTTCTCGCTGACGGTGTGTTCCATGAAGCCCGACGGCGCGACGATCCGCACCGCACCGCGCGCCACCTCGTCGCCGGACACGACGCCCTTGACCCCACCGAAATGGTCGGTGTGGCTGTGGGTGTAGACGATCGCGCGGATCGGCTTGTCCCCGAGGTGTTCTCGTACGAGTCGCATGCCGGCGGCGGCGGTCTCCGGGGTGAGCAGCGGATCGATCACCAGGTATCCGGTGTCTCCCTCGACGATCGTCATGTTCGCGATGTCGAAACCCCGGATCTGGTGGATGCGATCGGTGACCCGGAACAGGCCGTGCCGCACGGTGAGTTGCGCCTGCCGCCACAGGCTGGGGTTGACGGTGTCGGGGCAGTCGCCGCCGAGGAAGTCGTACCGGGTCAGATCCCACACCACCCGGCCGTTCTCGGCGCGGATCACCGGCGGGTCGATCGTGGCGACGAATCCGCGGCGGGCGTCGTCGAAGGAACGCCGGTCGGCGAAGTCCAGTGTGCTCAGCACGGCCCGGTTGGCCGCCGCGGTGGCGGGGGTGGCCGCCTTCGGCCTCGACAGTGGGCTGGTCATGCCGCTTCCTTTCCGCGCGCCGGCTGTGCGAGCAACTGCTTGGCGATCCCGTTCTTCTGGATCTCGGACGACCCGGTGAGGACGCGGAACATGCGCAGCCGCCGGAACAGCCATTCGACCTCGGCGCCGCGGACCATGCCCGCCTTGCCGTGGATCTGCACGGCCTCGTCGGCGATGCGGAAGGCGTGCTCGGCGACGAACAGCTTGCACATGAACGCCTCGACGCGCGGCGGTGTGCCGGCGTCGAGCGCGGCGAGGGCGTCGTAGGTCATGCTCCGGGCCGCGTAGTAGTCGGTGGCCATGTCGGCGATCTTGTGCTGGATCGACTGCAACGCCGCCAGGGGTGCGCCCTGCACGTGCCGCGTCTTCGCGAAGTCGACGGTCAGGTGCAGCGCGCGTCGCGCGCTGCCCAGCACCGTCGGGCAGTGCAGCAACCGGTTGACGGTCACGCGCCCCAGCCCGATTCGCAGACCGTCGCCGACGGAGCCGAGCAGCTGCTCGGGCCCGACGTAGCAGTCGTCGAGGATGATGTCGCTCTCCACGTGCTGGCCGGACATCGGCAGGTCACCGTCGACGACGGTGCAGCCGGGGGAGTCGAGATCGACGAGGAAGGCCGAATAGACCTCCGGGTCGGTGTCACCGGCGGGGGCCATTCGCGCGACGAGCACGGAGAAGTCGGCGAACGGGCCGGCCGAGGAGAACACCTTGCGGCCGGTCAGCCGCCAGCCGTCCCCGTCGGGGGTGGCGATGGTGCGCATCCGCCGTACGTCGGATCCCGCGTCCTCCTCGGTGAGCGAGGAGCAGCACGCCCGCTCGCCGCGCAGCACCGGCATCAGGTACTTCTCGAGCTGGTGGTCCGTGGCCACGCCGAAGATCGACCCGACGCGGAGCGGCCCGCCCATGTCACCGAGGACCGAGTGGGCGAGGATCCGGCCGCTGGCCCCCACCTCCTCCTTGAGGACGGCGAGTTCGGTGTAGGACAGGCCCTGACCGCCGAGGGCCGGCGGCAGATGGATTCCGTAGAACCCGAGTTCACGGCTGCGCCGCCACACCGGTTCGAGTTGCTCTCGGGTATAGCGGGTTTCCGGTCCCAGGCCGAGTCGTTGTTCGTACTCGGCGAGTTCGCCGTCGAGGTAGTCCCGCAGGCGCGGAACCAGCGTCGCGAGCCGCGGGTGGTCGTCGTAGGACGGGGTGAGGGTGAACGACATGGGGGTCCTTGTCAGTGAACGCGGCGCTCGGCGCCGGACCAGTAGGAGTCGCGCACGGCGCGGCGGTCGACCTTGCCGTTGCGGTTGATCGGAAGGGACTCGACGAAGTCCACCGAGCGCGGCTTCTTCATCCCGGCGAGCCGCTGGGCGCAGTGGTCGATCAGTGCGGCTTCCGTCGGCCCGGTGCCGGGGCGCGGCACGACGACGGCCTTCACGGCCTCGCCCCACCGCTCGTCGGGGACGCCGACGACGCAGACCTCGGACACGTCGGGGTGCTCGTACAGGGCAGCCTCGACCTCACTGCAGTAGATGTTGAACCCGCCGGAGATGATCATGTCCTTCTTGCGGTCGACGATGAACAGATACCCGTCCTCCCGCAGGCGCCCGATGTCGCCCGTGTGGACCCACCCGTCGCGGAAGGTCTCCGCCGACAATTCCGGTTCGTGCCAGTACTCGCGCACGCAGTCCGGCCCGCGCACGACGATCTCGCCGAGTTCGCCTGCCGGCACGGGCCGGCCTTCGTCGTCGACCACCCGGACTTCGGTGTCGAACACCGCGCGTCCGCACGACAGCAGGAGCTCGGGGTCGGAGTCGATTCCTCGCTCCACGTCATCCGGAGTGAGAACTGTTACCCCACTGGTGGTTTCAGCCTGTCCGTAACCCTGGGCGACGACCGGTCCGAACAGGTCGACGGCGTCACGCAGGCGTTGCGGGGAGACGGGCGCGCCACCGATCCGCACGCATCTGAGGCTCGAGTAGTCGGTGGTGGTGGCCTCCGGGTGGTCGAGCACCAGGTTGAGCATGGTGGGCACCATGAACGTCGAGGTGATGCGCTCGGACTCGAGGGTGCGCAGGAACAGCCCGGTGTCCCAGTGCGGCAGGATCGCGACGGTCGATCCGCGGGAGAGGGAGGCGAGCAGGCCCATGCCCGAGGCGTGGGTGATCGGGCCGGGTGCGAGGTAGCGCTCGCCGACACCGAGCGAGCTGTCCGGAGTCATCAGGCGCTTGCGCATGTTGGCCAGGCGGTTGCCGTGAGTCTGCACCGCGGCCTTGAGTTTTCCGGTCGAGCCGGAGGTGAAGTTCAGGACCGCGGGAACCTCGGGGTCGACCTCGATCGCCACCGGGCGATCGTCGCCCTCGGCCAGCAGGTCGCTGTAGCGCACCGCGCCGTCGCAGCTGTCGTCGTAGTCGACGACCGTGCAGTCCGCCCCCGTGTCGGCGACGATCTTCAGCGCGGCCTCGGCGTGCTCGGCGTCGACGAACAGCATGCGCACGGCCGCGTCCCGTAGGACGTGGGCGACCTCGGCGGCGCCGAGTCGCGCGTTGATCGGCACGCGGAGCAGTCCGGCCTTGCACAGGGCCATCTCGGTCTCCACCAGCTGCGGGCGGTTACCGGCGAAGGTGGCGACCGCCTGCGCCGGTTCGAGTCCGCGCCCGAGCAGTGCCGAGGCGAGCCGGTTGGTGGAGCCCTCCAGGCGGCGGTACGTCCAGCGCTCGTCGCCGCACACCACGGCTTCGTGGTCGGGCCAGTACGTACTGCTGCGGCTCAGATAGATGCCGAGGTTCATTTCCGCTCCTTCGCGGACAGAGTGACTGTTATTGGACACGATGTATTGAACTGGTGTCCGTGTCAAGACTTGCGCTAGCATGGGCGTCCTGGTACCGGGAAGGGAGCCGGCAATGGCCACGGAAGACCGCCGGGTGCGTCGCACCAAGCGACTGCTGCGCGATGCGCTCGTGACGCTCGTGCTCGAGCGCGGCTACGGCGCCGTCACCGTCGAGGACATCGCCGAACGGGCCGACCTCAGCCGCGCCACCTTCTACGGGCACTACACCGACAAGGACGACCTGTTCGGGCGGATCGTCGCGGATCTGATCGCGGAGTTGAACGAGCGCCTGCGCCCGCTCGTCACGGACTCGTCGGCCGGGTTCACCGGCAAGCCGGTCCTGGAGATGTTCCGCCACGCCGCCGAGGAACGCGACGTGTACCGGGTGATCCTGCGCGGGGAGGGCGACGGCCGTGCGCTGCGGGAGTTCATGGACGACCGCAGCGAGGTCGTCGCCCGGATCTTCCGCAAGCGCGCGGACGCCCACGGGGTGACCCCGCGCATCGACGTCGACGTTCTCGCCCGGGCCTGGGTCGGCGAGCAGATCTCCGTGCTGCGCTGGTGGATCGAGTCGGACCCGCCCGTGCTTCCCCTCGAGGACGTCACGGAAATGCTGCTGGAACTGTCCCTGCGCGGCCGGTACTGGGCGAACGGCTTCGACGGACCGCCGCCCGGGGCCGGGTCCTGACGGTCGCCGATCAGCGCGGCGCGGCGGGCGACAGGCCGGCGAGCACGTACCGCCGCACGTAGCGCAGCACGGCGGCGGCGTCGTCGGGGTCGAGGGTGTTGCCAGGCACGGTGGCGAGGCTGATGAGCGAGCGCGCCACCCACTCGGCGGCCTCGACGGGATCGGCGTCGTCACGGACCTCCCCGCGTTCGATCGCCGCGACGACGAACTCGAGCCAGAACGCCGCGAGATCGGGAACCAGTTCGCGCACCCCCGCGCCGGCGCACGCCTCGAACTCCTCCGGCTCGGTGGCGCGCAGCCGGAGCGGCAGCGCGCCCGGGTCGTCGTAGGTGGCCCGGCCGATCCGGACGCCGGCCGCGAGCTGTTCGTCGAAGGAGCCGTACCCGGCGAGCGCCGCTCGGGCGTCGGCCCAGTACGCCTCGTCGAGCCGGACGATCACGCTGCCGACCAGGCTCGCCTTGTCCGGGAAGTGCCGGTACAGCCAGGCCCGGGACACGCCGGCCGCCTCGGCCACCTCGGCCATCGTGGTCGCCCGGATTCCCTTGGCGCGCAGCGAGTCCTCCGTCGCGGCGAGCAGTCGCTCGCGGACGCTTCCGGGTTTCGTCTCGATGGGCACGCGCTGTTCCTCTCGGCCGGCGGACCGCGCGGCCCGCGAGCCGACCCTACGCGCAGTAGACACTTTCCGGAATGTGTGTACACCCGCCGTGAACATGTTCTACATTGTGGTCGTCGTCACCGGACGCGCTCGCGCCGGAGATCGGACCGGCTCACCGGATGGCCGGAACCTGCACATGAGGAGCTGCGACATGCCGGCACCGACCACCGCCGTCATCGGCGCGGGAATCAGCGGTCTGACCGCGGGCAAGATGCTCGGGGACTACGGAGTGCCCTACACGTGCTTCGAGTCGTCGGACCGGATCGGCGGCAACTGGGCGTTCGGCAATCCCAACGGGCACAGCAGCGCCTACCGCTCGCTGCACATCGACACGTCCAAGCATCAGCTCTCGTTCAAGGACTTCCCGATGCCGGAGTCCTTCCCCGACTTCCCACATCACACCCAGATCAAGCAGTACCTCGACGGATACGCCGCGGCGTTCGACCTCGAGTCGCGGATCGAGTTCCGCAACGGTGTCGTGCATGCCCGCCGGAACGCGGACGGCCGGTGGGAACTCGACACCGAGGACGGGCGTACCCGGTACTTCGACTTCCTCGTCGTGGCGAACGGTCACCACTGGGATCCACGGATCCCGGACTTTCCGGGCGAGTTCACCGGCATGTCCCTCCACTCGCACCAGTACGTCGATCCGCGCACGCCGATCGACTTCTCGGACAAGCGCATTCTCGTCGTCGGGATCGGCAACAGTGCCGCCGACATCGCGGTGGAGCTGTCGTCGAAGGCGCTCGGCAACGAGGTCACCCTGTCCACCCGCTCGAGCGCCTGGATCGTGCCGAAGTACATCGCGGGCCGTCCGGCCGACAAGTACTACCGGACCAGCCCCCACCTTCCGCTCTCCTGGCAGCGCAAGCTCGCCCAGCTCGGGCAGCCCGTCATCGCCGGGCGTCCCGAGCGGTACGGCCTGCCCACGCCCAACCACAAGTTCTTCGAGGCCCACCCCACCCAATCGGTGGAACTGCCGCTGCGCCTCGGTTCCGGCGACGTCGTCGCCAAGCCGAACATCCGCCTACTCGACGGCGCGACCGTGCACTTCGAGGACGGCACCTCGTCGGACTTCGACGTCGTCGTCTACGCCACCGGCTACAACATCACCTTCCCGTTCTTCGACGAGGACTTCGTCAGCGCGCCCGGTAACCACATCCCGCTCTACAAGCGGATCTTCAAGCCTGGCATCGACAACCTCGCCTTCGTCGGGTTCGCACAGGCCACGCCTACCCTGTTCCCGTTCGTCGAATGCCAGGCCCGGCTCGTCGCGGCCCACGTGATCGGCCGGTACCGGCTGCCGTCGGTGGACGAGATGGAGCGGGTGATCGAAGCAGATCAGCGCAAGTACACCGGGCACATGCTCGACCGGCCCCGGCACACCCAGCAGGTCGACTACTTCCTCTACGAACACGACCTGCGGGTACACGAACTACCCGCCGGCAGGAAACGGGTGCTTGCGCACCGGTAGTCGCGTCCACCCGACCGGCCTCCCCGAGAAGGTATCCGAATGACACACCGACACAAGACCTTCCGATCCGATGACGCGCTCTGCGACGCCTGGCACTTCCCCGGGCAGGGCGAGGCGTTCGCCGGTGACGGCGGCCGCCCGGTCGTCGTGATGGCGCACGGGCTCGGCGGCACCAAGGATTCCGGCCTCCAGGCGTTCGCGGAGCGGCTCGCCGCGGCAGGTCTCGACGTCCTCGCCTTCGACTACCGGGGATTCGGCGCGTCCGGTGGTGCGCCGCGTCAACGGGTCGACCTGCGCGGCCAGGCGGACGACTACCGGGCCGCCCTGTGCGCCGCCGCCCGCCTCGACGGGGCCGACCCGAATCGCCTGATCCTGTGGGGTGTGTCGCTGGCAGGTGGACATGTGCTCTCGGTGGGGGCACACCGCCGGGACGTCGCGGCCGTCGTCGCCCTCACGCCGCTGGTCGACGGCCCCGCCGCGGGTCTGCTGGCGGCGCGGCACCATTCGATGCCGTCGATGCTGCGGTCCACCGCGATCGGGACCCGCAGCCGAGTCGCGGCGCTGAGAGGCCTTCCACCCGTAACGATTCCGATCGTGGGTCGCCCCGGCGAGACCGCGGCACTGACCCTGGACGGATATTTCGAGGACTACACGGCACTCGCCGGCCCGACGTGGCGTAACGAGATCGACGCAGGCGTCGCGCTCGAACTCGGTACCTACCGGCCGGGCAAGGACGCCGCCGGACTGCGGTGCCCGCTGCTCGTCCAGATCGCCGACTTCGACCGCAGTGCACCCCCGCACGCCGCCGCGGTCGCCGCCGCCCGGGGACGGGCCGAGGTCCGCCACTACCCGTGTGACCACTTCGACGTCTGGCCGGGGCGCGACTGGTTCGATGCCGCGGTCGCCCATCAGATCTCGTTCCTGTCCCGGCACCTCGGTGCCGGGAGCCCGCCCGCCGGGAGTCCCCGGCACTACGGCACCGCCGGGAGTCCCCGGCACGACGGCACCGCCGGGAGTCCCCGGCACGACGACGCCGCCCCCACGACGACGAGGTAGACCGATGGCAGAGACCGTCCAGCAAGCCCTCCGTGAGCGATGCGACCAGGACACCACCGCAGTCGTGTACGGCGACAGGACATGGACGTGGCGCGAGCACCTCGGCCGCGCATCCGCCCAGGCCGCGGCCCTGCTGGGCGTGGCGGACCCGGACCGCCCGATGCACGTGGGCACCCTGCTCGGCAACACTCCCGACATGCTCGAGGCCATGGCGGCGGCCGGACTCGGCGGCTACGTCCTGTGCGGCATCAACACCACCCGCCGCGGCGACGGCCTGGCCCGCGACATCCGGCGCGCCGACTGCCAGATCGTCGTCACCGACCCGGAACACCGGCCCCTGCTGGCCGGGCTCGACCTGCCGGGGGTGCGGATCCTCGACACGTCGTCGCGGGAGTGGGCCGACCTGCTCGCCGGGGCCGGTGTCCTGCACCCGCACCGCGAGGTCGAGGCCATGGACACCTTCATGATGATCTTCACGTCGGGCACGAGCGGCGATCCCAAACCGGTCCGCGTCGCCCACCTGATGGTGCTGTTCGCGGGTCAGAACCTCATCGGTCGGTTCGGTATCGCCGACACCGACGTCTGCTACTTGTAGATGCCGCTGTTCCATTCCAACGCCGTCCTCGCCGGCTGGAGCGTGGGCATCGGCAGCGGCGCCGCCATGGTCCCGGCCGCCTTCTCGGCGTCCCGGTTCCTCGACGACATCCGCCGCTGCGGCGCGACCTACATGAACTACGTCGGCAAGCCTCTCGCCTACGTGCTCGCGACCCCCGAGCGGCCCGATGACCGGGACAACCCGCTGCGCGTGGCATTCGGCAACGAGGCCACCGATCGCGACATCGAGGAGTCTGCACGCCGGTTCGACTGCACGGTATGGGACGGCTTCGGCTCCACCGAGAACGCCGTCATCGTCACCCGCGAGCCCGGCACGCCGCGCGGATCGATCGGCAAGGGCCTCGACGGCGTCGCCGTCTACAACTCCGCCACCGTCACCGAGTGCCCCGCCGCGGAGTTCGACGCCGCCGGTGCCCTGATCAACGCGGACGAGGCGATCGGCGAACTGGTCAACACCCACGGCGCCGGGTTCTTCTCCGGGTACTACAACGACCAGGAGGCCACCGACGAGCGACTCCGCCACGGCATGTTCTGGTCCGGCGACCTCGCGTACAAGGACGCCGACGGGTGGATCTACCTGGCGGGCCGCACCGCGGACTGGATGCGCGTCGACGGCGAGAACCTCGCCACCGCTCCCATCGAACGGATCCTGCAGCGCCTGCCCGCCCTGAACCGCGTCGCCGTCTACGCGGTGCCGGACGATCACGTCGGCGACCAGGTGATGGCCGCGATGGTTCTGCAGGACGCTGCCGAACTGACCCCCGAGATGTTCGAGGAGTTCCTCGCCGCCCAGCCGGACCTGTCGCCGAAGGCGTGGCCCCGCTACGTGCGCATCGCTGCCGACCTGCCCGGTACCGCTACGAACAAGATCCTCAAACGCGAACTGGTGCAACAGGGCCCGACTCCCGGCGGCGGCGTGCTGTGGTCCCGCCGCGACCGTCGCGCGACGGGCACGACATCGGGGGAGGAGGGCGGCTACGTCGTGACCGGGTGATCCGGGGGAGAGGCCGCGCGTTCGAGTCTCGCTGAGCGGGACTCCGGCGAGGGCGTCGCAGGTGCGCTCCTAGCATCCGCGTCATGACCGCAACCACCGTCGCCGCCTCCGACGTGCACGCGCTGCTCGAACGCCGGCAGCAGTACTCGCGTGACCACCTCGAGGAGTGGATGCGGCCCGAGGAACGCTCGGTGTTCTCCCCGTACGACCGGCTCGGCGCCACCGCCCAGGGCTTCACCGGCAGGCACGAGGGCAGGAACCCGCGCGGAATCGTCGTCTTCTGACCGCGACGAGAGGTCTCGCCATGGAGAGGGTGGCGTCGTTGCCGGCGGACACGCAACTGGGCCGGGTGGCCGAGCGGGTACGCCGGATCGAGGCGCTCGGGTACGACACCGTGCACGTGTCGGAAACGGTGCGGGACCCGTTCACCGTGTGCGCGCTGGCGCTGGAACACACGTCGCGGCTGACGGTGCGCACCAGCATGGTCGTGGCCTTCGCCCGGAGCCCGATGGTGACCGCGTATTCCGCGTGGGAGCTCGCCCGCTTCTCCGGGGGCCGCTTCCAGCTCGGTCTCGCGACGCAGGTCCGCGGCAACATCGTCGGCCGGTTCTCGATGCCGTGGAGCAATCCCGCCGCCCAGCTGCGCGACTACCTCGACTCCCTGCGGGCGATCTTCGGCTCGTTCGCCACCGGAGAGCCTCTGTCGCACAGCGGCACGCACTACACATTCGACCGGTTGCAGCCGTACTTCCGACCCGGCCCCGTCCATGTCCCGGCGCCGCAACTGTGGACCGGTGGCGTCAACCGGCGGATGTGTGTGCTCGCCGGTGAGTGCTCCGACGGATTCGTCACGCACCCGACGAACTCGCACCCCACGTTCCTGCGCGAACACATCCTGCCCGCACTGCGCGAGGGCGCCGAACGCCGTGGCCGGCGCGACGGCGGCCCCCGCGTCGTGGTGGTTCCCAAGGCGATCACCGGCCGCGACGACCGCGTCGTCGCGGCCGCGCGCGAGGCGGCCCGCTCCGAATTCGCGTTCCTGTACTCGACACCCGCCTACCGCGGAACGCTGGCGGCGCTCGGTCTCACCGAATTCGGTGAGCGGCTGACCAGGCTGGCGCGGGAACAGCGTTGGAACGAGATGACGGAGACGGTGAGCGACGACGTCCTGCGCACCCTCGTCCCGCACGGCACCTACGCCCAGCTGCCGGCCGTCCTCGAATCCTGGTACGGCGGCACGTGCGACGGGTTGTCGATCGACCCGCCCGAGGACCCGGCCGACGACGACGAATTCGCGGCCCTGCTCGACCGCATCCGGGCGATCCCGGTGCGGCCGGTGCGGTGAGGACCGCGGCGCCCGACGGGTCGCCTCGTCAGGCCGGTCCGCCTGCGGCCTCGCCGTTGCGCTCGGCACGACGCCCGACCTTCTCCGCCTCGGACAGATCCTCCAACCGCTCGGCGCGGGCACGCTTGTCGGCTGCCTCGCCCCGTTTGTCGGCGGCGTCCTTCAGCTGCGCCTCGGCCGGGGCGGCGGCGGCCTGCTCGGCGGCCCTGATCTGCTCCTGTTCCTTCCGCCGGGCCGATTCGACCGCCTGCGTGCGCTGTGCCGCCTCGGCGTCGGCCTGCCGTTTCGCCGCCTCGGCGCGTTGCTCGGCCTCCCGTGCGGCGGTGCGCTTGCGCTCCTCCTCACGGGCCCGGGCCTGCGCCACCTCACGCTGCCTCGCCTCGTGGGCCTCCGACTGCTGCGCCCGCGCCTGCTCGCGCTCGGCGCGCAGCGCGGCGTCGGCCTCCTGCTCCTTGCGGGCGGCCTCCTCCTCGAGGGCGCTCGCCCGGGCGAACGCGTCGGTGCGCTCGGTCATCGCGGCGCCGCGCTGCTGCACGTCGCGGGCGCCGAGCACGGTTCCCACGGTCCCGTCGAGCAGGCCGAGGCCCCGCTCGTACATCAGTCGTGGGGGTGCGTCGGGCGGGAACCGCGAGAACACCTGCTGCTCGATCATCTGCAGCGGGAATCGGAAGATCTGGTACTGAAGGCGCAACACGGCCAGGGGCACGGTGGTGATGTTCATGTCGTCTCCGCTTCGTCGGGTATGAGAGGTCAGGGCGTTTCGGCGTCGTCGCCGAGGCTCTCGGCCTTCTGCCGGGCCCGCGCGGCCTCGGCGCGCGCCTCGGCGGCCTCGTCCATCGCCTCCCGGTGTTCCTCGGTGGCATCGATCGCGTCGGCGGTGGCCTCGGCCACCCGGGCGCGCTCGGCGGACTGCGCGCGCGCCGTCTCGACGCGGGCGTCGCGTTCGGCTTCGAGCCGCCCGGCCGCGGCCCGGTGCTGCGCCTGCTGCTCGGCGACCAGATGCTCGCTCTGCTGCCGGCGGCGCACGTCCTGCTCCGCGGCCGCGGCCTCCTGCCGGACCGTCGCTCGTTCCTGCGCGCCCCGCTCGTGGATCGACCCGAGTTCGTCCGCAGCCTCCTCGGTCTCCGCCCGCGCGACGGCTTCGGCGGTGTTCGCCTCCTTGCGTGCGTGGGCCTCGGCCTGCTGGAGCTGGCCCTCGGCGGTGAGCGAGTCGTTGCCGGTCACCGCGCCCGCGACTTCCTTCGCCTTGCCCTTGATGGAATCCAGCAAGCCCTCGCGGGCTTCCGCGGACGTGCCCTCTTCGTCCATGACGTCCTGCTCCTCGGTGGTAGGGACTGTCTGTGCGGGGTTGTCCGCTACCCGGGGGTAACCCGAAATGGCCCGCGTCAATCACGCAGGTGGATTTTCGGAGTGCGGATCCGGGCCCGGCCGCCTGCGCTCCGGCGGACAATGAGGCGCGAGGATCCGGCTCAGGGGGAGGCGACGTCGATGACCGGGAACGACGGCTCGGCTCCGGACGGGACGTATCGACGGGTGCTTCCGGAGGCCGGAGCGCACGTCGGCGGCGGCCGCTACCGGCTGGTGGAGCGGCACGGCACCGTGGGCGGCCTGCAGTGCTGGCGGGGGCGCGACACGGCCATGAACCGGACCGTCGCGCTGACCCTCGTGCCTCGCCCCGCCCCGGATGCCGGCTTCTTCCCGGGCCTGTGCGTGCGGACCGCCTCGGCGGCCTTCGAGCGGGCAGGGGCCGCGGCCCGGGTCTTCGACGTCGTCGGCGACACCGACCACTGCGTGGTGGTGGCCGAGTGGACGCGGGGCCGGTCGCTGCGCGACGTCGCCGCCGACCGTCCGGACCCGGCCGCGGCCGCACGGATGACGCTTCGCCTGGCCGAGACGGTGCGCGCCGCGCACCGGCAGTCCACGGTCCTGTGCCTGGACGATCCGGTCCGCGTCCGGGTCGGCGAGTGCGGTACCGCCGTCCTCGCCTTCCCCGCGATCCTGTCCGGTGCGGACGAGACGACCGACGTCGCCGGGCTCGGCGCGGTGCTGCGCTGCCTGCTCGGCGCCGGCGAGGCGCGCCCCGGCGCAGAGCCGATGCGGCAGCTCGCCGACGAGGCTTTGGGCGGACATGTTTGTACCGCAACCGATTTCGTCGACCGTCTGGATCGGATGCTCCCGCGTGGCGACGTGCGGTTCCGGGGCGCGGAACGCACGGCCGAAGCCGTACGCCGCCAAACCCCTTCGCCGGCACCGGAACGGTTCCCGGCGCATCGGCCGCCCGCGACCCCTCCCCGGCGCATCGCGGTCGTGCCTGCCTCGGCTGCAATGGTTCTGGTGGCGTGCCTCGCCGCGGTCGGCTGGGTCGCCGGCACCGCCCTGAGTGGCCCGGGTGGCGATTCCGTGGTGACGGCACCGACGCTGCCCGCAGTCGCCGTCGTGGCGCCGACGATCGGTGCCGGGGCGGCGCCGATCAGCGCCCCCCTCGTTCCGCTGTCCGTGCGCGCCCAGTCGCGGGACGGGACTACCGACAATGCGGTGACGGCGGACCTTGCGGCGGACGCCAACCCGAACACGGCCTGGAGCACCGACCTGTATCCCCGGCCGGTCCCGGCCGGCCGGAGCGGCGTGGGCCTGACGATCGCCTTCCCGCGGCCGGTCCGGCTCGGCGAGGTCCGGATCGACAGCCTCAGTGCCGGTTCGCGTGTCGAGATCCGAACCGCGCCCCGCGGTGGCGGCCCGCACCCCGCGGCGCAGACGATCGGCGGCGCTGTCCTCGTCTCCGGCGTGACCCGCATACCGGTGGCGGCGACGGCGGCACCGATGTCGGAGGTGCTCGTCTGGATCACGGAGCTGGCGTCGGTCGGGCCCGGCCGCTTCCGGACGTCGCTGTCCGAGGTGGGATTCAGCGGAGACGCCGGACCGTGATCGTCCGCTGGCACCTCGTCAGTCGTACGCGCGGACGTGGCGGACGACCACCCGCGGACCGTACCGTGCGCGCGCACGGGCCAGTGCCTCCGACCGCACCTGCTCCTCGGTCACTCCCGTGGGCAGGGACAGGATCAAGCTCTCCGTGCGGTGGTCCGGGTCGGCGGGATCCTCGACCAGGCACATCCAATCGAACGTTCCACCGGCGCGTCTGCGGGCCAATTCGATCCGGGCCGCCTCGACAGGCCCGCACCCCACGGCGGCATCGTGCGTCGTGCTCTGGTCCACGAGCCGCACGAGATGCTCGGTGGACCACCGGTGCACACCGCTGTTCAGCCGAACAGGATCCATCGCGTCACCGCCTCCCCGCGGCACATCCCCGGACCCTTCGCTTCGGGCGTCGAGTCCGGTGCGGGAGCTCTCCGGTGATTCTTCCACCTGTGCGGCCGGACGAGAAGGCCGGTTGCGGCGTATCCGCCGAGCGGACCGGCCGGGTGCCGGGCGTGGCGCCGGAGCACCCCGTCGGCCACGATGACTTCACACCCCGCACGTCGAATCGAAGGACGGTCCCGCAATGAGCACCCCCGAGCTGGCCCGGCACGCCTCGCGGTTGCGGGCCGATCTGCACGTGTTCGATCGACGTATCAAGGAACTGAGCGAAGAGTTCGGGCGGATCGATCGCCATTCCCACGGAGACTCCGCCGAGGCCGCGCTCCTCGAGATCCTCGACCTCCTCGCCGACGCGCGCCTGGATCTGCGCAGCGTCGACAAACATCTGGAGACGGCGGTCCGGCACGCCGAGAACCTGCACTGATCGCCGCGAGGGCACACCCGCTCCGACGTCGGTGGCAGTTCATTCCATAATTCCATAGAATGTCGTAGTGACGTTGCCGCGTCTCCCGCCGGGAAGGCCCGGCGCGCGGCGACCCTGATCCCACACGTCCCCGGAGGGCGGCTCATGAACAGCCCCACGCGCCCCACCACCCCGTCCGGCGAACGGATCGGACTCGGCCTGCGCCGCAACGCCGCCCAGTTCACGCTGCTGGTGGTGGTCAACGCCCTCGTCGGAGGCATGCTCGGCCAGGAACGCACCGTGCTGCCGCTGCTCGCCGAGGAGGAATTCGGCATCCGCGCCTACACCGCCGGCCTGTCGTTCATCCTCGTCTTCGGCCTGTCGAAGGCGATCACCAACTATTTCGCGGGCACCTTCTCCGACCGGTACGGGCGCAAACCGGTGCTCGTGGCCGGCTGGCTGGTCGCAGTCCCGGTGCCGCTGCTGCTCATCTGGGCTCCGTCGTGGGGCTGGGTGATCTTCGCCAACGTGCTGCTCGGCATCAGCCAGGGACTGACCTGGTCCACCACGGTGGTGATGAAGATCGACCTGGTCGGCCCGGCCCGCCGGGGGCTCGCGATGGGACTGAACGAGGCCGCGGGGTATGCCGCCGTCGCCGCGACCGCGCTGGCCACCGGCTACCTGGCCGAGGCCTACGGTCTGCGGCCGGCGCCGTTCCTGCTCGGCATCGCCTTCGCGGCCCTCGGCCTGGGACTGTCCACCCTCGCCGTGAAGGAGACCCGCGAACACGCGCGCCTCGAAGCCGTCGGCCACGTGGCCCGCGCCGACGGACGCCACGACCACCTGCACGACAAGCTCACCGACCGGCAGGTGTTCGTCCAGACCAGCTTCAAGGAACCGGCACTGTCGTCCGCCAGCCAGGCCGGCCTGGTCAACAACCTCAACGACGGCCTCGCCTGGGGCCTGTTCCCGATCCTGTTCGCCGCGGCCGGCCTCTCGGTCGGCCGGATCGGCGTCCTCGCCGCGCTGTACCCGGCCGTGTGGGGAGTGGGCCAGCTGGTCACCGGCGCGCTGTCGGACCGGTGGGGCCGCAAGTGGATGATCGTCGCCGGCATGTGGCTGCAGGCCCTCGCCCTGGCCGTGATCGCCGTCTCGGATGCGTTCCTGCCGTGGGCGATCGCCGCGGTGGCGCTCGGCGCCGGCACCGCGCTGGTCTACCCGACCCTGCTCGCCTCGATCGGCGACGTCGCCCACCCCGCCTGGCGGGCACGGTCCGTGGGCGTGTACCGGCTCTGGCGCGACGGCGGATTCGCCGCCGGCGCCCTGCTGGCCGGTATCGTCGCCGACGCGTTCGGCGTCCACGCCGCCGTGTGGGTCGTGGCCGCGCTGACCGCCCTGTCCGGGCTGATCGTCGCGGTGCGCATGTACGAGACCCACCCCCGACCTGCCCGCGTCGCACAGGAGGACCCCGCCCATGGCTGACCGAGCCGCCAAGGACGCCCTCTTCGGGGAGTTCGCCGCCGTCGGCAAGGTGCTCGGCAACCCCGCGCGCCTGGAACTGCTCGACCTGCTCGCGCAGGGCCCGCGCAGCGTGGACGAGCTCGCCGCCGCCGCCGGGCTCGGGGTGAGCACCTGCTCGGCGCACCTGCAGACGCTGCGCGCGGCCGGGCTGGTGCAGTCCCGCCGCGACGGCAAGCGGATCTTCTACTCGCTCGCCGGGGACGACGTGGCCGTCCTGTGGGACACCCTGCGCCGCGTCGCCCAGCGGCACCGCCCGCACACCGAGCTCGCCCGTCGCGCGTATCTCGGCCCGGACGACACCACGGCCGTCGGCACCGAGGAACTGCTGCACCGCCTCGAGACCGGCGAGGTGGTCCTGCTCGACGTGCGCCCCGAGGCCGAATACGCCGCCGGGCACCTGCCCGGCGCGCTGCACGTGCCACTCGACGAGCTGACCGAGCGGCTCGCGGACCTGCCGGCGGGCCGCGAGATCGTCGCCTACTGCCGCGGCCGGTACTGCGTGCTCGCCCACGACGCCGTCCGGCTGCTGCGCACCCACGGCGTGCCCGCCCGGCGAGCCGCCGACGGTGTGCTCGAGTGGCGACTCGCCGGCCTGCCCGTCGACTCCGACGTCGCCTGACCGCCTCCGCGACGTTCGCGTCCGGTTCAGTTCCGGGTCACGCGCCGGCCACCGAACCGGGCTTTCCGGTACCTACGGTCCGAAGGACTCGACCGGATCGATGGAGGTATCGAAACAGTGACGACGGCACCACTGAATCGCCGCGGGTTCCTCGGACGCACCGCGCTGGCCGGACTCGGCGTGGCCCTCGCCGGCAGCGTCGAGGCGCTCGTGCGCCCCGGACTTGCGTCCGCCGTGCCCGGCACGGCGATCGGCTACGGCCCGCTCGTCCCGGATCCCAACCGCATTCTCGCCCTGCCCGTGGGCTTTTCGTACACCGTGGTGTCGCGCTCCGGCGAGACGACCCTCGACGACGGCGCGCCCGTCCCCAGCGATCCCGACGCCAACGGCGTGTTCGCGCGGGGCAACGGTTCCACGATCGTGACCAACCACGAGATCGGCAAGGACGAGCCGTTCGGCGTGCCCGTCGTCGACGGCCTGACCTACGACCCCGGTGCCCGAGGCGGCACCACCACCGTCACGGTGGGGCCGAACGGGCAGCGCACGGGCCAGTACGTCAGCCTGGCCGGCACCGTGAACAACTGCGCCGGCGGAATCACCCCGTGGGGCACGTGGCTGACGTGCGAGGAAACCGAGGCACGCGCCGGCTCCAAGGGATTCACGCTCGACCACGGTTACGTCTTCGAGGTCGACCCCGCGAGCCAGGAAGCCAACCGCGGCAAGAGCCCGGTGCCGCTGAAGTTCCTCGGCCGGTACGCGCACGAGGCCGTCGCCGTGGATCCGGCATCGAGCGCGATCTACCTCACCGAGGACGCCGACGAGCCCAACGGCCTGTTCTTCCGGTGGACGCCGCCGCAGGGTTTCCGCGGCGGGCCGGGCGCCCTGCGTGAACTCGCCGTGTCGCCGGGCGGCGACACGGCGGGCAGCCTGCAGGCGATGAGGTGCCTCGACGGCGGCACGCACGTGCCCGACCTGTCGCAGGCCACCGAGCCGGGCGTGCGCTACGCGGTGGAGTGGGTCGACGTCCCCGACCGCGACGCCGCCACCACGCCGGTGCGCGCACAGTTCGCCGCCGACGAGGTCACCCGCAGCCGCAAGCTCGAGGGCCAGTGGTGGGGCGACGGCGGCGCCTATTTCGTCGCCAGCTACGCCCGCACCGGCGACGGCAGCGTCGCCGAGCACGACGGCCAGGTGTGGTTCTACGATCCGGCCTCGCAGACGATCACGCTGAAGACGCTGTTCGGGGTCAACCCCGACCCGTCCGTCGACACCGGCAACTACGACGGTCCCGACAACATCACCGTCTCGCCGTACGGCGGCGTGATCCTCGCCGAGGACGGCGACGGCATCAGCCACCTCATCGGCGTCACCGCCGAGGGACAGCCGTTCGCCATCGCCCGCAACGAACTCAACGACAGCGAGTTCTGCGGACCGGCGTTCAGTGCCGACGGCAAGACCCTGTTCGTCAACATCCAGTCGCCCGGGCTGGTCCTTGCCATCACCGGGCCGTGGCGTCGTCCGATCAATTGATCCTCGATCGCACGGCCCGCGCGGCGCCGCGGGCCGTGCGTGTCAGGCGGACCAGGACCGCCAGCGCAGATCGGCGATCCGGAGCACCGGCCCCGCCGGGCGGGCGGCGCGGTACTGCGCGTACTTGACGGCGAGCGCATCGAGACCGGCCGTGCCGACCGCGGAGCGCGGGTCGTGGACGGTGGCGGTGCCGTCGAGGCGTACCCACCACAGGTGCGTCCAGTCCTCCTCGTAGTGGTCGACGAGCACGGTGACGTGCGGGTTGCCCTCGATGTTGCGCAGGCGCCGCAGCCGGCGCGTCGTCTTCGGTTTGTCGTCGACGCAGGTGTAGAGGACGTCTCCGGCGAGCGCGAACACGATCGGGACGAGGTGCGGGTGCCCCTCCGGCCCGGCGGTGGCGAGCCGTGCGACGCGGGCGGCGGTGACGAGAGCGCGTGCGTCCACACCCCCCACGGTAGGCGCCCGCCAGTCGTCACCTTCTCGGTCCGGGGATCCGCCTGTCGGGGCCGAACCGCGAGCCCGCGAGGCCCGGCGGCGCCGGCCGCCAGTTGTACTGGTTCTGCGGCGGCGGGGATTCCAGGTCGGCCCAGGCTTCCCGCGCCCAGGACTCGGCCTCCGGTCCCGGGCCGAAATCGATGCCCAGCGACGGGTCGTGGGTGCAGATCACCCAACGGTGACCGTCGGGAGTCTCGTGGATGCGGTAGTGCCGTGCCGTCGTGGGGTCGGGGAGAGGTGCCATGGGGACCGGGTTCCCCGCGGCGCGGCGAATCATGTCGGGCGCATTCCTCAGGTGCTGCCGAGGCGCTGCGGCCGGGCCGTGTCCGCTTCCACCCGAAGCACCTCGAGGACGACGCCGCCGTCGACGGTCTCCTCCTCGACAAGGATCGCGGCCAGCCGGTCCAGCGCCGTCCGATGCTGCGTCAGGAGCGCGACCGCCCGTTCCTCGGCGGCCCGCAGCAGCCGGGCGACCTCGCGGTCCACGAGCTGCTGGGTGTGTTCCGAGTAGGGCCGCACGAGGCTCCGGTCGCTGGTGTCGGCATGGAGGTAGTTGGGATCGCCGGAGCCGTACCCCACCGGTCCGAACGCTTCGGACAGCCCGAATTCCCGTACCATGCGCACCTGCGGGCCTGCGGCTGGCCCCGCTCGGCGGCGGAGGTGTGCGCCGTCTCGGCGGCCGCGTTCGTCGTGACCGCCCCGATCGTCGCCGCACTGTCCGGCACCGTCAGCGTCGTGGCGGTCGCGGCCAACATCTTGGT
>NZ_JAALEG010000027.1 GCF_011058165.1 Rhodococcus aetherivorans | reverse complement strand
GGGGTGGGGCACTCGTCCGACGCCCGTCGCGCGGGGGACCGGGCGGGCCGGCAGGCGCGCCTGGGAACGGCGCCGGAACTGCCGACTCCGGCCCGGCGGTTGCCGCGGTGACCCGGCTGCGCGACACCCAGAGGACCGCCGTCTACGAGGCGGAGTCCTTGGTACGCAAGATGTTCGACCGCGCCGACGAGCGCGGACTCCGGGTGGTGGAGCTGGCCGGGTCGCAGGTGACCCTGCCGGTGGAGCGGCGCTTCGCCTCCATCGATTCCGTCCAGGCGTACGTGGACTCGGTGCTGGCACTGAACTGGGTGCGGGCGCGCTGGTCGCGGGCGTCGGTGCGGGTGCGCGTCCGGGCACGCGCCGGCCATGCCGCCGCTCACTACGAAAGCGATTGCGCCACAATCGCGCTCCCGGAGCACCGCGCGAACACCGCGTGGGCGTTCCGCGAGCTGGTGGTGCTGCACGAGCTGGCGCACCATCTGGATGCGTCCGATCCGGACGATCCGGCGGAGCCGCCGCACGGACCCGCGTTCGTCGACCGGTTCCTGACCTTGGTCGGCGAGATCATCGGGCCCGAGGCGGCGTTCGCCCTGCGCGCCTGCGGCTTCGCCGCCTGCGAATGACACCCGCCGGCGGCGCGCCGGGAGGCTCAGCGGAGATCGGAACGATGTGACCTGTTCTTGAATCGCCCTTGGGCATTCCTTACCGCGTGGGTGAGGTGGTCGCCGAACTGCTTGACGCGCCCGGAGACCTGGCCGCGCCTGCCCACGCTCTGCAGGTTCTTGTTTCCGGTCCGCTTGCCCAGGTTGTACCGGGTCTTGCCGACCACTTCCTCGGCCTTGTGCATCACCTTGTTGGCGAGGTGAGCCATGGTGCCCTCCTTAGCATTTCTGCGGGGACGGAGCCGCGCCCCGTCGAGGGTGGTCATACCCTCGGGGTGCCGCCGGGAAACACCTCCGGGACATACCGATCAGTCCTTTATCACACCCTGATGGTGCCGCACGCGCTTTCCTGTTGATCGTCAGCGAACCGATGTTTGAAATGCGTAGTGTGGGCTACACCACATTCGAACCGCACCGCGGGCCCGACGCACCGGACCAGACATCGTGCGCAGCCGAGAACCTGCCCGCATCGCGGCCACTTGCAGGCGAAGGAGAATGGTCATGAAAGGTGGGGCACGAGTTGCCGCCGGGGTGAGTATCGGGTACTTCCTCGGTCGCACGCACAAGATGCGGCTGGCGTTGATGCTCGCGGGGGCAGGCCTGACGGGACGCCTGCCCAGCAACCCGCAGGACATCCTCAAGCGTGGGGCCTCGATGGTCGGGTCCTCACCGGAACTCGTCAAGATCACCGATTCGGTTCGTGGCGAACTGATGAGCGCCGCCCGCGCGGCCGCGGTCACCGCCGCGAGCAACCGGATCGATTCGCTCAACGATCGGCTCCAGCAGCGCGCCGCCGGACGTTCCAAGGCTGCCGAGGAGGAGCCGGAGGAAGAGGAGTACGCCGACGAGGGACCCGAAGACGAGTACGCCGAAGGCGAATACGAGGAGGAGCCGGGCGAGGAGTCCGCCGAGGAGGAGGAGTACCCGGAAGAGGAAGCCGAAGAGGAAGAGGCCGACGAGGAGGAAGAAGCCGAGGAGGAGGCCCCGAAGCCCGCGCGGCGGCGGCCCGCCGCCCGACGGCGTACCGCGGAATCCGCGAGCCGTCCCAAGGCATCCCGGGCCAAGTCGAAGCCACAGGAACCGGACGAGGCCGGCGACGAGGACGAGGAGCCGTCGAAGCCCCGGCGGCGCAGCACCCGCGCCGCGGCATCCGCCACCGGACGCGCTCCGGTCCGGCGGACGAGGAAGTGAGTCCGATGACGCGAACACTCGGAGAGGCCACCCGCCGGCTGGGCAAGACCGCCACGGAGACCGTGGGCAAGGCCGGCAAGACCGCCGCCGGCACCGCGGGACAGGCCGGTAAGACGGCCACCGGGGCGGCCGGAAGCGCCGGCAAGGCGGTGCAGGACCTCTCACCCACCAAGCACCTGCAGAAATCACTGCAGGGTCTGGCCGGAACGTTTGCCGAGCGTGCCCTGTCGGCGGTCTCCGACAAGGTGACCGGGACTGCCGGGCGCCTCAACGACTATGCCGAGGGCGGGGGCGGGAACCTGCTCGGAGCGGTGACCGGTGTGCAGAAGTCCGGCGAGGGCGAGTCGCGGTTCAGCGGAGCCATGGAGAACATCAAGCAGACCGCCAAGGACAAGTTCGAGGACGTGAAGGAATCCCTCGGCGGAGGCGGCAAGGGTAAGGGCGGCGGCGGCAAGAAGATCAAGCTCACCAATATCGTCGAACAGGTCGACGTCGGCGTTCCGATCCGGCTCGCCTACGACCAGTGGACCCTGTTCGCGGACTGGCCGAAGTTCATGAAGAAGGTCGAGCAGGTCGAGCAGGCCTCGGACGAGAAGCTGCAGTGGACCGGCAAGGTGTTCTGGTCCCGGCGCAACTGGGAGTCGACGATCCTCGAACAGGTTCCGTTCGATCGGATCGTGTGGCGCTCGAAGGGCGCCAAGGGCTACATCGACGGGGCGGTGACCTTCCACGAGATCACCGACAACCTGACCCGCATCATCATGGTGCTCGAGTACCACCCCAAGGGGCTGTTCGAGAAGACGGCCAACCTGTGGCGAGCCGTGGGACGACGAGCACGACTGGAGCTCAAGCACTTCGAACGCCATGTGATGACCGAGGCCGTCCTGCACGCCGAGGACATCCAGGGCTGGCACGGCGAGATCCGCGACAGCGAGGTCGTCAAGGACGACGAGACCGCCCGGCGCGAAGAGGAAGAACAGGAGCAGGAGGACCAGGAGCAGGACGTCGGGGACGAAGGCGCGGAGGACGAGGCCGAGGACGAACTCCCCGAGGACGAAACCGAGGACGAGGAGGAACTCCCCGAGGACGAGGCCGAGGACGAGCTCTCCGAGGACGAGGCGGAGGACGAGCTCCCCGAGGATCAGGACGAGGAAGACGAGGGCCTGCAGGACGAAGCCGACGAGGAGCCGGAGGAGGAACCGGCACCCTCACGGCGACGGCGCGCGGCCACCCGTAAGGGCGGCAGGCAAGGAGCACGCACATGACGATCCAACCCGCCGGCGGCGGAGGTGGCGGAGGTGGCGGCGGCACGATGGCCCGCCCCAACTCCTCCGGTCTGGCCGACGTCATCGACACCATCCTGGACAAGGGACTCGTCATCGACGCGTTCGTGCGGGTGTCGCTGGTGGGCATCGAACTGCTGACCATCGACGCACGCATCGTGGTGGCCAGTGTCGATACCTATCTGCGGTTCGCCGAGGCGGTGAACCGGCTCGAGATCTCGCAGAACGAACCGAAGGGCCTGCCCGACCTCGTCGGTGACATCACCCAGGGCGGGGCGAAGCACAAGACCAAGGGCGCGCTCGAGGCCGCGGGCGAGAAGGTCATGGACTTCCTCGGCGACGTGGAAGACAAACGGCAGACGGCCAGCCGACCGAAGAGAAGGGGGGATTGATGTCCACCGATCAGGCCGCAGAGGCACCCGAGAGCGAGGGCGGGCAGAGCACCGCGATGTACGTCTACGGCATCGTGCCGGCCGACGTGGAGCCCGAGGAGCACGCGAAGGGCGTGGGGAAGCCCCAGAGCGACGTTGCGGTGGTGCGCCACGGCGACATCGCCGCACTGGTCAGCGAGATCTCGGTCGACCGGCCGCTCGGCACGCCCGACGATCTGAAGGCGCACGCGGAACTGCTGGACGGTTCCGCGGCCGTCGCACCCGTGCTGCCGCTGCGGTTCGGGGCGGTGATGACGGATGCGGAGGCGGTGGAGAGGGAGCTGCTCGAGGAGAACCACGACGAGCTGAAGGCAGCACTGGACGAGCTCGAGGGGCGTGCGCAGTTCGTGATCAAGGGCCGCTACGTCGAGAACGCGGTCCTGCGCGAGGTGCTCGACGAGAACTCCGAGGCCGCCCGGCTGCGCGACGAGATCCGCGACAAGTCGGAGGACGCCACCCGCGACGCCCGCATGGCTCTCGGGGAGATCATCAGCCAGGCGATCGAGACCAAACGCGCCGAGGACACCCGCCGGGTGATCGACGCCCTCGAGGCCCTCGAACCGATGGTCAACGAGCGGCAGCCCACCCACGAGGAGGACGCGGCCCACGTCGCCGTCCTCGTCGAACTCGACCGTCAGGGCGAGCTCGAGGAGGCGGTGGGTTCGCTCGCGCACGAGTGGGACGGCCGGGTCGAGATGACACTGCTGGGCCCGATGGCGGCGTACGACTTCGTGATGAAGCGGGAACCGGAGGGCTGACACATGGGACTGATCTCGTCCATCCTCTTGTTGCCGCTCGCCCCGGTCAAAGGCGTGCTCTGGCTCGGCGAAGTCATCCAGGACCAGGTCGAGCAGACACTCCACGACCCGGCGACCATTCGGAGGGAACTCGAGGAGATCGACGAGGCGGCGGCGGCCGGTCGACTGTCGGAGGACGAGAAGGAGAAGGCACAGCAGGCGGTCCTCGACCGCATGATCCGGCCTGGCGGCGGTACGACACCCGCCGGGGGGAGTGAGAACCTGTGAGCGGCAGGGCGACGCCCGAGGATTCCGACGACGTCTACGACGACGACGAGCAGCCGCCGCCCCTGACGGCAGGGGAGGCCGCCGCGGCCGCCCTCGAGCACCTCGTGGAGCTGACCTCGAAGGAGCCCCAGGGGGCCACCTCGGTGGAGCCGGCCGATCACGGCTGGACCGTGGAGATCGAGGTGCTCGAGGATCGGCGCATCCCGTCGTCGGCGGACATGCTGGCCCTCTACGAGGTGGAGATCGACCTGGACGGAAACCTGCTGGCATACCGCCGAACCAAGCGCTACGGCCGCGGCAGCAGCGACATCGGCGAAAGGGCCCGGCGATGACCGTGATGGGGGGCAGCTCGTCGCCGCAGCCGTCCGGGGGCGGTCACCAGTCGACGAACCTCGGCGACATCCTCGAGCGGGTCCTCGACAAGGGCCTGGTGATCGCCGGCGACATCCAGGTCAATCTGCTCGACATCGAGTTGCTCACCATCAAACTGCGGTTGGTGATCGCCTCCCTCGAGACGGCGAAGGCCGTGGGCATCGACTGGTGGGAGTCGGATCCGTGGCTCAGCAGCAAGGCCCGCAACCGCGAGATCGATCGGGAGGACGACAAGCTCGAACTCGAGAACCGGCGGCTGCGCGAGCGGATCGCCGAACTCGAGTCCGGGCACGGCCGCCGCGAGGCCGTCGAGAGCGCCCGGGTGGAAGAGGAGGATCGTGACTGACGGAACCGGAGTGTGGGTGTACGCCGTGACGGACGACGGGCTCGCCGAGGAGGACCTCGGCGGGCTCACCGGCGTCGCGGGAGAGGCGGTGCGCGCCGTGACCGCCGGGGGCCACGCCGCCGTCGTGGGTTCGGTGCCGCTCGAGGTGTTCGGGGAGGAGCCGTTGCGGCGCAACCTCGAGGACCTGCAGTGGCTCGAGGCGACGGCCCGGGCGCACGACGCCGTGGTGTCCGCCCTCGTGCGGCGGGGTGCGGTGATCCCGCTGCGCCTGGCCACCGTCTATCTCGACGACGCCCGCGTGCGCGATCTGCTGGACGAGCGGCGTGCGGACTTCGAGTCGGCGCTGGCCCTGGTGAGCGGCCGCACGGAGTGGGGGGTCAAGGCGTACGGCGACCGGCGGGTCCTCGCCGACGCGGTGGCGGAGGCGCAGATCGCGGGCAGCGCCAAGGGCGCCGGCACCGCCTACCTTCTCCGCCGCCGCGCCCAGCTGTCGGCGCAGGAGTCCGTCGAGCGCGACGCCGCGGCCCGCGCCGACGAGATCCACTCCCGGTTGGTGCGGCAGGCCGCCGCGGGCCGGCGTCAGGCCGCGACGGATCCGGCGCTGAGCGGCCGGCGGGACTGGATGGTGCTCAACGGAACCTATCTGGTGGACGACGACCGCGCGAACGAGTTCGCGGCGACGGTCGAGGAACTCGGCAAGGAGTTTCCCGGGATCCGGCTCGAGCTGACCGGGCCGTGGCCGCCGTATTCGTTCGCCGGTGTGGAGCGGACATCCCCATGAATCACGTCAGCGAGAGCGCCGACGGCGAGCGCCGCATCGCCCTCATCGACCTGCTGGACCGGGTGCTCGCCGGCGGGGTCGTCATCACCGGCGACATCAAGCTCTCCATCGCGGACGTCGACATGGTGCAGATCTCGCTGCGTGCCCTGATCTCGTCCATCAGCACGCTGTCGGCAACCGGGATCGAACCGCCCGTCCCTCGCGACGCCCTGGAGGCGCCGGATGAGTGAATTCGACGGCATTTCACCGCGTATCGACTCGGATCCCGAGTCGGTCGAGCGTGGGCTGGTCACGCTCGTCCTCACCCTCGTGGAGCTGCTGCGGCAGCTGATGGAGCGGCAGGCGCTGCGGCGCGTGGACGAGGGGAACCTGAGCGACGAGCAGATCGAGCGCATCGGCACCACCCTCATGCTGCTCGAGGAACGCATGGGGGAGTTGCGTGACCACTTCGGGCTCACCCCCGAGGATCTCAACATCGACCTCGGACCGCTGGGGACGCTGCTGCCCCGGGAGTGAGCCCGCGCCGCTCACATGCCGGCGACCTCGATGCGGTCGTGGTCCGCGACGGCCCCGGCGAGGATCCGCACGTGATCCTCCACGGTGCCGAGCGTGTGCTCGATCGCGGTCAGCCGGCTCACGTAGTGGCCGACCGGGTATTCGGCGGTGATGCCGATACCGCCGTGCATCTGGATCGCCTCCTGCCCGACCTTCCGTGCCGACCGGCCCACCTGCAGCTTGGCCCGCGACGCGATGGTCGGGTCGACGATGCCGTCGGCGAGGGCCATGGTGGCGTACAGGCTCATGCTCGACGCCAGCTCGAGCAGCACGTACATGTCGGCCGCGCGGTGGGTCAGGGCCTGGAAGCGGGCGAGGGGAGCGCCGAACTGCTTGCGCTGCTTGAGGTAATCGGTCGTCAGGCGCAGCGTCTCGGCCAGCGCACCGACCGCCTCCGCGCACAGGGCGGCCTGGGCCCGTACCTGGGCGGCGGTGATCGCCGCCGTCGCGTCCACGGCCGCACCGAGCGGCACGGCGACGGCCGAGTCGAGGACGAGTTGCGCGGCGCGGCGCTCGTCGTGGGTGCGGTACGCGGTGCGGGTGACGCCGGCCGCGTCGGCGTCGACGAGGAACAGCCCGACACCGCCCTCGGGAAGACGGGCGGACACGACGAACGTCTCGGCGCAATCCCCGTGCAGCACAGGATTCTTGCGGCCGGTGAGGGCCCAGGTGTCGCCGGTGCGGGCGGCGGTCGTGGCGACCTCGGTGGCGGGCCACCGGCTGCCGGGCTCGTCGTGGGCGAACGCGAGCAGCAGCGCGCCCTCGGACAGCCGCGGCAGGAGGTCCGCGCGCTGCTCGTCGGTGCCGACCTCGGCGACGAGGCCGCCCGGCAGGAACACCGCATTCAGCAGCGGTTCGGGGGCCAGGGCTCGGCCGATCTCGCCCATGACGGCCATGATCTCCACCGGTCCGGCGCCCATTCCGCCGTGCTCCTCGGCGAACGGCAGGCCGAGCACGCCGAGTTCGGCGAGCTGGCGCCACACGTCGTCGCTCCAGCCGCGGTCGGTGTCGGCGACCTTGTTACGGGTCTCGGTGTCGTAGGTGCCCGAGAGCACGTCGCGGACGGTCTTGCGGAGCAGGTCCTGTTCGGTATCGAGTTCGAAGTTCATGACAGTGGCTCACAATCCGAGGATGGAGGAGGCAATGATCGAGCGCTGCACCTCGCTCGACCCGCCGTAGATGGACACCTTGCGGTAGTTCAGGTAGGTCGGGGCGGTGTGCTGCGCCCACTCCGGCGAGTCGATGCCCGCGGCGCCGACGGGCAGCGAGTCGGGTCCGGCGATGTCGGTGAGCAGTTCGGTGACCGCCTGCTGCAGCTCCGAGCCGCGCAGCTTCAGCAGCGACGACGCCGGATTGGGCTTGCCGTCGGCGGACCCGGCGACCACCCGCAGCTGCGTGAGCTCGAGCGTGAGCAGTTCGTTCTCGAGCTCGGCGAGGCGCGCGGCGAACAGCGGGTCGTCGATCAGGGTGCCGGATCCGGTCCGGGTCTGCGCGGCGAGCTGCTTGGCGCGGGCGAGCCGTACCTTGGTGGCGCCGACGCGGGCGATGCCGGTGCGTTCGTTGCCGAGCAGGAACTTCGCGTAGCTCCAGCCCGCGTTCTCCTCGCCGACCAGGTTCTCGGCGGGGACCCGCACGTTCTCGAAGAAGACCTCGTTGACCTCGTAGCTGCCGTCGACGAGCTTGATCGGGCGGACGGTCACGCCGGGCGTGGTCATGTCGATGAGCAGCATCGAGATGCCGGCCTGCTTCTTCGGCGCATCCGGGTCGGTGCGCACCAGGCAGAAGATCCAGTCGGCGTGCTGGGCGAGGGTGGTCCACGTCTTCTGGCCGTTGACGATGTAGTCGTCGCCGTCGCGCACCGCGCGGGTCTTGAGTGAGGCCAGGTCGGAGCCGGCCTCGGGCTCCGAGAATCCCTGGCACCACCAGATGTCGAGGTTCGCGGTGGCGGGCAGGAAGCGCTCCTTCATCTCCTGCGAGCCGAACTGCGCGATCACGGGACCGATCATGGATGCGTTGAACGGCAGCGGATCGGGCACCGAGGCGAGCTGCATCTCGTTGAGCCAGATGTTTCGCTGCACGGGGGTCCAGTCCTTGCCGCCCCACTCGACGGGCCAGTTCGGCACCGCCAGACCCTTGGCGTTGAGGATCTGCTGGCTCCGGACGACCTCGTCGCGGTCCAGGTGCCGGCCGGCAGCCACTTTCTCTCGGATCTCGGCGGGGAACTCGGTGGTGAAGAACGTGCGCAGTTCGTCGCGGAACGCGAGCTCTTCGTCGGTGAGCTTCAGGTTCATGGGGGCCTTCCGTCACGGTTGTGCCTGTGCGAGCGCAGCATGGGACCACGGCCCGATCCCGTTTTCACGCTGCATGATTCGCGGAGGGATGGGGGCTCGTTCGCCCTGGTGCTGCGTACACCCGTACTGTAACTTGACACTGTTAGGTTGTCCAGGCCGACCCCGGGACCGACCCCCGGACCGACGCCGAGGAAGGAGCGCCGATGGCACGACCCCGTACCCCGCTGCTCAGCCGCCCGCTCATCCGCGAGACCGCCCTGCGCCTCGTCGACGCGCACGGACTCGACGAACTGTCCATGCGCAAGATCGCCGCCGAGCTCCATGTCAGCGCGCCGTCGCTGTACAGCCACTACTCGAACAAGGACGAGCTGCTCGACGACATCGCCGACCAGGTCGGCGAGTCCGTCGACATCAGCGGATTCGACACCGACGACTGGCAGGAGGCGCTGCGCGTCTGGGCGAGGTCCTACCGCGCCGCTCTCGCCGAGCACCCGAACCTCGTACCGTTCCTCGCGCGCAGCCCGGGCCGGCGCGAGGTCGCGCTCGATCAGGCCAACGCCGTGCACGGCGGCCTGACCCGGGCCGGGTGGCCGCCACGGACCGCGACCCTGATCGGCGCGTCGATCAAGTACATCGTCGTCGGCTCGGCCATCGCCTCGTTCTCGGGCGGCTTCCTCGACGACCTCACCATCTACCGGGAGCGCTATCCCCATCTGTCCCAGGCACACCGGCTGCGCGAGCACGCGGACGAGATCGACCGCGACGGCTTCGAGCTGGCGCTCGAGTCGTTCCTGCAGGGCCTGGCGCAGCGGTTCGCGAGCCTCACCGGCGCGGACCGCTGACCGGTCTGTAGGTACGGCGCAACCGCACGAACCGCAGATGCCGGCCCGCCGCCCGGTAGTCGGCCTCGCTGCCGTCGACGTCGAAGCCCATGGCCGCGCACAACCGCGGCGCGACCTTCGGGTGCCGGCGCCCGTACCGCGCCATGAACTCCGCCGCCTCCTCCGGATCGAGGAACTCCGCGGCCACCGCGACCCGTTCGCGGCCCGACTCGATCCGCGCCGCGGGATGCGCCCGCAGGTTGCGGTACCAGTCGGTCTGCTTCCCGAAGCCGACGGCCACGACGAATCCGCCGGACGTGTCCTCGTGGTTCACCACCTCGAGCACCGTCTGCCGCGGCAGTCCGCTGCGCCGGCCGACGTGGTGCAGCAGCAGGAACCGGCGGCCCAGCACCCGCCCCAGCCCGATCCGGTAGAGGTGGATCGGAGCGCGCAGGAATCGGCGGCGCAGTCCGGTCGGTGGTGCGGCAGGCTCGGTGATGCGCATTCCTTCACTGTGCGCCCGATCCGTCCGCTGCACCACCGGGACGCCCACACGGATCGGCTGCGGGACCGGCGTGAGGGCCCTACCGTTGACTCATGCACCGTCCCATTCGCATCGGTCTTCAACTCCAGCCCCAGCATCAGCCCGACTACGGGAAGATCCGCGACACCGTGCTCCGCGCCGAGGACGCCGGCGCCGACATCGTCTTCAACTGGGACCACTTCTATCCCCTCTCCGGGGACCCGGACGGCGCCCACTTCGAATGCTGGACGATGCTCGGCGCGTGGGCGGAACAGACCGAGCGCGTCGAGATCGGAGCGCTCGTCACCGGCGGCGGCTACCGCAATCCCGATCTGCTCGCCGACATGGCCCGCACCGTCGACCACATCAGCGGCGGCCGGCTCATCCTCGGCATCGGCGCGGGCTGGTTCGAGAAGGACTACGTCGAGTACGGCTACGACTTCGGCACCAAGGGTTCCCGGCTGAAACTGCTCGGCGAATACCTGCCCCGGATCACCGCGCGGCTCGCGAAGCTCAACCCCCAGCCGACCCGGCACATCCCGCTGCTCATCGGCGGCGGCGGACCCCGCAAGACCATCCCGCTGGTGGCGCAGTACGCCGACATCTGGCACAGCTTCGGGGACCTCGACACCCACCAGGAGAAGGCGGAGATCCTCGCGGCGCGCTGCGCCGACGCCGGCCGCTCGCCGAACGAGGTCGAGCGGTCCGTGCCGTGGCCCGGAACCGCGCACGCGGCCGCCTTCGTCGACGCGGGCGTCACCCTGTTCACCGTCGGTGTCGGCGGTCCCGACTACGACCTGAGCGGCCTCCGCGAGGCGATCGGGTGGCGGGACGAGAACTCCGCACCGCCGCTGTCCGGGCTGGCCTGACCGGGCCACCCCAGGGCCGGGACGCGGCAACCGGGGTCCGGTTCTCGGCTGCCCGCGCGCACATCGTCGTTGCGTTCGCCTGGTCACTCTGTTTACTGTAGTTGAAGCCCAGTATGGTCGACCCCCGCGGAAGGCGGTGAGCGGCGTGAACCCCGAAGGCGTGTGGATCGCCGGTGGATACCAGTCCGACTTCGCGCGGAACCTGACCCGGGAGGACCGGAACATCGCGGACCTCGTCGCGGAGACGGTGACGGAAACGCTGCGCGACGCCCGCATCGACGTCGCCGACGTCGGGGTGATCCACGTCGGCAATGCCTTCGGACAGCTCTACACCGGCCAGGGACACCTCGGCGGCATGCCGGCCTCCGTGCTGCCCGAGCTGTGGGGGATCCCGGCCACCCGGCACGAGGGGGCCTGCGCGTCCGGCTCCCTTGCCGTGCTCGCCGCGATGGCCGATCTCGAGGCCGGGCGCTACGACTGCGCCCTCGTGCTCGGCGTCGAACTCGAACGGTGCGTCCCCGGCGACGCCGGCACCCGGGTCATGAACGCCGCGGCCTGGGTGGGACAGGAAGGCGCCGACGCGAAGTACATGTGGCCGTACATGTTCGACAAGATCGCCGACGAGTACGACCGCCGCTACGGCCTCGACGACGAGCACCTGAGGGCGATCGCGGAACTGAACATCCGCAACGCCCGCGCCAATCCGAATGCGCAGACCCGCAACCGGACCTACGGACCCGGCAGTTTCGGCCCGGACGAGGCCGCCAATCCGGTGGTCGAGGGACGCCTCCGCAGGACCGACTGCAGTCCGCTGACGGACGGCGCCGCGGGCGTGGTGCTGCTGAGCAACCGCTACCTGAGCCGGCACCCACGCACCGTCGACGACATGTCCCGCATCCTCGGCTGGGGCCACCGCACGGTCGGACTGTCCTTGTCCGGCAAGCTCGCCCGCGACGGCGACGATCCCCTCGTCATGCCGCACGTGCGCGCCACGATCGTCGACGCGTTCGAGCGGAGCGGCATCGGCGGCGTCCGGGACCTCGACCTGATCGAAACACACGACTGCTTCACCGTCAGCGAATACCTGGCCGTCGACCACTTCGGGATCACCGCCCCCGGCCGGAGCTGGCAGGCGATCGAGAACGGCGACCTCGAGATCGGCGGCCGCATCCCCATGAACCCCAGCGGGGGCCTTCTCGGCGGCGGGCATCCGGTCGGCGCCACCGGAGTCCGGATGCTGCTGGACTGCCACCGCCAGATCACCGGCCGCGCCGGCGACTACCAGGTCCCCGGCGCCACGCGAGCCGCGACCCTGAACATCGGCGGAAGTACGACCACCACGGTCAGTTTCGTCGTCGGCTGAAAGGACATCCATGGAACTCGAGATTCTGGGACGGGCACTGTCCACCCTGCCCGCGGACGACGACCACCCGTACCGCACCGGTCCGTGGCGCCCGCAGCACACGGAGCGGCGTGCCGACGACCTCGAGGTGATCGGCGACCTGCCGGCCGACCTCGACGGCGTGTACCTGCGCAACACCGAGAACCCGGCGCACCCGGCACTCGAAGGTCTCTATCATCCCTTCGACGGTGACGGCATGATTCACGTCGTCGGATTTCGCGACGGAAAAGCCTTCTACCGTAACAGATTCGTGAAGACCGACGGCTTCCTGGCCGAGCAGGAGGCCGGTGGCCCGTTGTGGGCGGGCATCGCCGAACGGCCGCAGAACTCGATCCGCCAGGACGGCTGGGGCGCCCGCGGCCGCATGAAGGATGCCTCCAGTACGGACGTCACCGTGCATCGCGGCGTCGCCCTGACCAGCTTCTGGCAGTGCGGGGACCTCTACCGCCTCGACCCGACCACGCTCGAGACCCTCGGCAAGGCGACGTGGGACGGCCGATTCCCCTCCGACTGGGGCGTTTCCGCGCATCCCAAGGTCGACGTCCGCACCGGCGAACTGCTGTTCTTCAACTACGGCACCGACGCCCCGTACCTGCACTACGGCGTGGTCGACGCCGACGATCGGCTGGTGCACTACGTCGACATCCCCCTGCCCGGCCCCCGCCTGCCCCACGACATGGCGTTCACCGAGAACTACGCGATTCTCAACGACTGCCCCCTGTTCTGGATCCCGGAGGCCCTCGCGCGCGGCAGGTACGTGCCGCGCTACCACCCCGACCTGCCGATGCGGCTCGGCGTGATTCCCCGGCGCGGCCGTCCCGACCAGATCACCTGGTTCGACGCCGACCCGACCTACGTGCTGCACTGGACCAACGCCTACGAAGACGGCGACGAGATCGTGCTCGAGGGATTCCATCAGGAGACACCGGAACCGCCGGACGACGGCACCGGACCGATCTACCGGCGGCTGTTCCGTTCGCTGGCGCTCGACCGCATGGGCACCCACCTGCACCGCTGGCGGCTGAACCTGCGCACCGGCTCGCTCACCGAGGAACGGCTGTCCGAGTCCGTCACCGAATTCGGGATGATCAATCCGCATCACGGCGGCGTCCGCCACCGCTACACCTACGCCGCGACGGGGGTGCCGGGCTGGTTCCTCTTCGACGGCCTCGTCAAACACGACGTGCAGACGGGGGCGGAGGAGCACTACTCGTTCGGCGAGGGCGTCTTCGGCAGCGAGACCGTGATGGCGCCCCGCACCGGGTCGGCCGCCGAGGACGACGGCTACCTGATCACGATCACCACCGACATGAACCGGGACCGGTCCGAATGCCTGGTCTTCGACGCGCGGCAACCGGGGGACGGACCGCTCGCGCGGATCGGACTCCCCGAACGGGTCTCGAGCGGCACCCACTCGACCTGGGCGGCGGGTTCGGACCTCCCGGGGTGGCGGGACGCGGACCGGGCAGGCGACGTCCTGAACCTATGATCAGCTGTCGATGGCAGGTTCCGGCACGGTCACCGAACTCGAGCCGGGCGGTGACAACGCGATCGCGGTCACCCTCGGCATCCTCGGCGACGAGTGGAACCTGTGGATTCTGCGGTATGCGTTGCAGGGCGACCGCCGCTACCGGGACTGGATCGAGCGGGGGGAGATCTCCAACGCGGTGCTGACCGCGCGCCTGGCCCGCCTCACCGACGCGGAACTCCTCGAGCGGGTGCAGTACCAGGAGCGGCCGGCTCGACACGAGTACCGGTTGACGGCCCGCGGCCACGGCGTGTGGCCGGTTCTGCTCACCATGTGGGCGTGGGAGCAGCAGTGGGCGCCCGATCACCGGGGACAGCTCCCGGCCAGGCGGCACGCGGTCTGCGGCGCCCGGTTCACACCGGTGCTCGTCTGCGGCCACTGCGACCGGCCCGCCGGCGCACCCGACGTGGACGCGCAGCTCGGCCCCAGCGGACAGTGGCCGCGCAGCGTGCCGGCCGCGACCGGTCGCCGACGGTCCGGCCGTGCTCGCGCGCCGGAGATCCTGCCGCACACGATGGAACTGCTCGGCGACCGGTGGTCGGCGGCGCTGCTCGGGGCGGCGTTCCTCGGCGCCACCCGCTACGGGCAGTTCGCCGAGCGCATGGGGGCACCTCCGACGGTGGTGGCCGACCGGCTCCGGCGCTTCACCGAGCTGGGCGTCCTGCAGGAATTGCCCAATCCCGACCGCCCGGCGTGGGTGACCTACCACCTCACCGACAAGGGGCGGGCGTTCTTCCCCGTCGTCGCCTGCATGATCGACTGGGGGCTGCGCTGGTTCCGCGCACCGGAGGGACCGGCGATCGTCCTGCGTCACCGCCTCTGCGGCCACACCTTCGCACCCGCACTGACGTGCAGTCACTGCAGGGAGCGGCTGCGGGCCTCCACCGTCTCGATCGAACCCACCGGCGGCTGACCCGCCCCGGCACATCCGTCGGACGGCGCGATTCGGATTAGGCTCCCACCATGCCCGAATCCGTGATGGCGAAACGGAGCACCGTGGCGGCGCTGCTCCTGGCGGTGCTCCTGGCGCTGACTGCGACGGCCTGTTCCTCGGGCGGTGGTCGACCGTCGGCTCCCCAGGACCTGTGTTCCCCGCCCGGGGTCGGCGGGGCCTCCGCCGCACCGACCAATCTCGACACGTCGGCCGCCGCCGCGGAGGACCGCTACACCACCCCGGGCGTGGTGCCGCTCGAGTCGATCGACGTTTCCGGGCTGAACCTCATCACCCCCGGTGTGCTCACCGTAGGCACGCTCTCCGACGCGCCACCGAGCATCTGCGTGAACTCCCAGGGCGAGTTCACCGGCTACGACAACGAACTGCTGAAGGCCATCGCCGAGAAACTCGGTCTCCGCGTGGAGTTCGTCGGCACCGAGTTCGCGGGCCTGCTCGCCCAGGTGGCCGGCCGGCGCTTCGACGTCGGCTCGTCGTCGATCACCACCACGGACGAACGTCGCCGGCTGGTCGGCTTCACCAACGGCTACGACTTCGGCTACTTCTCGCTGGTCGTGCAGAACGGCAGTCCCATCCGCGGCTTCGGGGACCTGAACGCGTCCACCCGCATCGGGGTCGTGCAGGGAACCGTCCAGGACGACTACGTCGTCAACACCCTCGGTCTCGATCCGGTGAAGTTCCCGGACTACAACACCGCGTACGCGAACCTGAAGACCGGCCAGATCGACGCGTGGGTGGCGCCGTCGCAGCAGGCCGAGGGCGCGATCGCGCCGGGTGATCCGACGTCGATCGTGCAGAACACGTTCAGCCTCAACAACTACGTCGGCTGGGCCGTGTCCCGGGAGAACCAGGAGCTGATCGACGCGCTCAACTCCGGGCTCGACGCCGTGATCGCCGACGGCACCTGGGCCGAGCTCTACACCGAATGGGTCCCCCGGGAACTGCCCGAGGGCTGGAAGCCCGGCAGCAAGGCCGCGCCGGAACCCGACCTGCCGGACTTCGCGGCGCTGGCCGCCGAAAACACCGGCAGCGGCGAGGAGCCGGCGGCCACGGCCCCGAAGTCCACGCTCGAACAGCTGCGCGAGACGTTCTTCTCGTGGGAGCTGTACCGGCACGCCTTCCCGGATCTGCTGAAGACCGGTCTGCCGAACACCCTGATCCTGGCGCTGACCTCCGGGCTCGCCGGCACGGTCCTCGGCATGCTGCTCGCCATGGCGGGGATATCGCGCACCCGCTGGCTGCGCTGGCCCGCCCGCGTCTACACCGACATCTTCCGCGGCCTGCCCGCGGTGGTGATCATCCTGCTCGTCGGCCTCGGCCTCGGCCCGGTGGTGCAGGGCGCCACGGGCAACAACCCGTACTGGCTGGGCGCGGCGGCGCTGGCGCTGCTCGCGGCCGCATACATCGGGGAGATCTTCCGCTCCGGCATCCAGTCGGTCGAACCGGGGCAGATGGAGGCGGCCCGGGCCCTGGGCTTCAGCTACCGCCGGGCGCTGACACTGGTGGTGATCCCGCAGGGCGTGCGGCGCGTGCTGCCCGCGCTGATGAACCAGTTCATCTCGCTCATCAAGGACTCGTCGCTCATCTACTTCCTCGGTCTGCTGGCCACCCAGCGCGAACTGTTCGCCGTCGGCCGCGACCTGAACGCGCAGACCGGCAACCTCTCGCCGCTCGTCGCGGCGGGCCTGTTCTACCTCATCCTCACCGTGCCGTTGACTCATCTCGTGAACTACATCGACCACCGCCTGCGCACCGGCCGGCCCGAGGCCACCCTCGACCCGCTCGAGCAGGAACTCGTCGTGGAGAGGGGCTGACCGATGCCGACCACCATCCGGGACAGCGTGTCCCTCACCGGGACCGGACTGCACCTGGCCTTCGGCACCAACAAGGTGCTGCGCGGCGTCGACATCCACGTCGACGCCGGCAAGACCGTCACCGTCATCGGCCCGTCCGGCTCGGGCAAGTCGACCCTGCTGCGCGTGCTCAACCGGCTGCACGAACCCGACGCCGGCGATATCCTCCTCGACGACCGCTCGGTGCTGAAGGACAACCCCGACGAGCTGCGGCAGCGGATCGGGATGGTGTTCCAGCACTTCAACCTCTTCCCGCACAAGACGGTGGCCGAGAACATCGCGCTCGGCCCCCGCAAGCTCAAGGGGCTGTCGAAGGAGCAGGCCCGCGCGCTCGCCCTCGAACAACTCGATCTCGTCGGCCTGAAGCACAAGGCCGACTCCCGCCCCGGCAACCTGTCCGGCGGGCAGCAGCAGCGCGTCGCGATCGCCCGCGCGCTCGCGATGGCCCCGCAGGTGATGTTCTTCGACGAGGCCACCTCGGCGCTCGACCCGGAACTGGTCAAGGGGGTCCTCGCCCTGATGGCCGATCTCGCGTCCGGCGGCATGACGATGGTGGTCGTCACCCACGAGATGGGCTTCGCCCGCTCGGTGTCGGACACGGTGGTGTTCATGGACCACGGCGCGGTCGTGGAAACCGGTCCCCCCGACGAACTGTTCGACGCCCCGAAGACCGAACGACTGCAGCAGTTCCTGTCGCAGGTGCTGTAGGCCGCTCCGCGGCCGGTGCGTCCTTCGGGTTGCCCCAGCCGCCCAAAGGACGCACCGGCGCGGTGCGCGAGGTCAGCCTCCTTCGGAAGTGCTCAACCGCTGCGCCGCGTCGTAGAGCGAATGGGCGTGTAGTTCGAACAGGGCGACGAGATCGACGCTGTCGCCGCCGATCTCCTTGGCGATGAACAGCCCGTCGGCGCCGGCCATCGCGTACGTGGTCAGCAGGGCGACCGAGCCGTCCGACAGGCCGGGCGCGAGGTCGCGGATTGCGTCGACGAGGCGGAGGCGTGCTTGCTCACGCACCTGCAAGAACATTGTGCGGGCGCTCGGTTCGACCGGGCGCCGCTCGAGGGTGAGCATCAGCCCCAGCCGCAGGAAGTCCGGTGAATCCAACAGCGTCTTCGCGACCTGCATCGCCAGGGCCACGATGCGTTCGCGGGGGTTGTCGCCGTCCGGTACGGTCCACCCGGACAGCCAGGTGTCGAAACTGCGCTCGATCACCGCGGCGATCAGCTCGTCCTTGTCCTTGAAATGCCAGTAGATCGAGCTCGCGGGCAGACCGCACTTCTTGCTCACCAGCGCAATGCTGGTGCCCTCGTAGCCGCGCTCGGCGGCGACCTCCACGGCGGCGTCCAGAATCCGGCGACGGGACTCCTCGCCGTTCGCGCGGCGCTGCCGGGTCCTCTTCTGCTCGTCCACGAGCGCTCCTCAGGTTGCGACGGTGTGTATTGACTCACACTGCACGCCAGCTTACTGTAGTGACCACTACAGGAACAATCCCTGATCTTCGGCGGCCGGATTCCACCCCGCCGATCGACACCCTTCCCCGCTCGACGAGAGGTCTCGATGTGACCGACATCCCGCACTACGACGTCGCCGTCATCGGCTACGGCCCCACCGGCGTGACCGCCGCGAACATCCTCGGCCAGATCGGATTGAAAGTGCTTGTGATCGAGCGCAATCCGGATATCTACGGCAGGGCGAGGGCAATCTCCACCGACGAGGAGGTGCTGCGAATCTGGCAGCAGGTCGGCCTGGCGGACCGCCTGCAGGAGGACATGCTCCCCGGCAACGCCGCTACCTTCGTCGACGCGAACGGCGCACCGTTCACGGAGATCGCACCGGTGTCCCACGGATCCGGTCACCCGCCTCAGCAGTTCATCTACCAGCCCGCACTCGAGAAAGTGCTGCGCGGCGGCGTCGAACGATTCCCCAACGTGGATGTCCTGCTCGAGCACGAGTGCCTGCGGGTCCTCCAGGACGCGACCGGGGTCGAGCTGATGCTGGCCGACCTACGGAACGACGCCTTCGAACGCGTGCGTGCGTCCTACGTGATCGCCGCCGACGGTGGCGCGAGCCCCACCCGTGCTCAGCTCGGGATCGGCTACGAGGGCCGGACCTACGCCGAACGGTGGGTGGTCATCGATACGAAGGTGCTGCAGGAGTGGCCGGGCCACGATCGGCTCCGGTTCCACTGCAACCCCGACCGTCCGACCGTGGACTGCCCGACACCGCTCGGACACCACCGGTGGGAATTCCCGGTCCGCGACGACGAGGACGAGGACGAACTGGTCACCGACGCAGCGATCTGGCGCGTACTCAACAACCAGGGCATCACCGACACGCAGGTGAAGATTCTCCGCGCAGTCGTCTACAGCCACCACGTGCGCTTCGCCGACCGCTGGCGCGTCGGCCGGGTCTTCCTCGCCGGCGACGCCGCCCACGCGATGCCGCCGTGGATCGGCCAGGGCATGTCCGCCGGGGTGCGCGACGTGGCAAACCTGTGCTGGAAGCTCGCCGCAGTGCTCGACGGCACCCTGCCCGAATCGATCCTCGACAGCTATCAACTGGAACGCCTGCCCCATGTGCGGGAGGTGACCGACCGCGCGGTCAAGGTGGGCCGGCTCATCACCCAGCGGCACCCTGTACTCGCGGCCGTGCGTGATCGGTTCTTCCGGATTGCCATGCGGGTACCGGGGATTCCCGAATGGCTACGCGACAATCGGTGGATCCCGGACGCCTTCTACCCCCGAGGCCTGCTGGCCGGCCCGAAGGCGGTCGCGTCGGCGGCGGTGGGATGGCTCGTACCGCAGCCGTGGGTGCTGGACGAGAAGGGCAGCCTCGAACGCCTCGACGACGTGCTCGGTGGGCGATGGACGATCCTGCATGTCGGCTCGCCGGACTCGTGGCCCGGCTGGCGCACCGCCGGCGTACCGACCGTCCGCCTGGCCGGTCCCGGCGCCGCCCCGGCCGCCGACACCGTCGTCGACACGAACGGCACCCTGATCCGGTGGATGCGCGCCAAGGGTGCCACCGTCCTGGCCCTGCGGCCGGACGGGGTCGTCTACGCCGCCGCCGGACCCGACACCAACCTGGCGCCGCCCCCGCCGGGAATGAAAGCCGCCTCATCCATTCGCCTTTCCGAGGAAACGGAGACCCTCGCATGACCCGCACAGCGCTGACCGAACGCACCGTGACCGTCGCCGGCAAGGACATCTTCTTCGCCGAAACCGGAGAAGGGCCGGCGGTACTACTGCTACACGGCGGCGGGCCCGGCGCCTCCGGGGTGTCCAACTATTCCCGCAACATCGACGAGCTCGCCCGGAATTTCCGGGTGATCGTGCCGGACCTGCCCGGTTACGGACGCTCGAGCAAGGGCGTCGACCGGTCCGATCCGTTCGGCTACCTCGCCGACAACATCCGCGGACTGCTCGACGCCCTGAACCTCGGCCGTGCCCACCTGGTCGGCAACTCCTACGGCGGTGCCTGCGCCCTCCGCCTGGCTCTCGACACCCCGGAACGGGTCGAGAAGATGGTGCTCATGGGCCCCGGTGGCATCGGCACCACGCGCGGGCTGCCCACTCCCGGCCTGCAATCGCTGCTGTCGTACTACACCGGCGACGGTCCCTCACGCGACAAGCTCGAAGGCTTCATTCGCAAGTACCTGGTCTTCGACGGGGCCACCGTACCCGACGAGGTGATCGACGAACGCTACCGGTCGAGCATCGATCCGGCCGTGGTGGCCGATCCGCCGCTGCGCCGTCCCTCCGGGCCCGGCGCCCTGCGCACGCTGTGGGGCATGGACTTCACCCGCGACCGGCGACTGCGCCGGCTCGCCACCCCCACGCTGGTGATCTGGGGCGCCGACGACAAGGTCAATCGTCCGAGTGGTGGCCGCATGCTGGCACACACCATGCCCAACTGCGACCTGCTGCTCGCCGCGAACACCGGCCACTGGGTGCAGTGGGAACGCGCCGACTTCTTCAACGCCGTCACCACGGCCTTCCTCACCGGGAGCACCCGATGACCACCGCGGACTCGCTGTTCGGCTCCGTCCACCTCGGTTACGTCGTCATCGAGACGAACAAGTTCGCCGACTGGCACCGCTTCGGCCGCGACGCGATCGGCCTGCACGCCGACCGGCTTTCCGCCCAGGCCATGCGATTTCGGCTCGACGACCACGAATGCCGGTTCCTGCTGCAACGCGGCGACGCGGAGGACGTCACCGCCCTGGGCTGGGAGATCGACGATCACGGATCGTTCGACCGAATCGTCGCCCGGGTGCGCGACCGCGGCGTCCCGGTCACCGAAGGCACCGACGAGGAGGCGGCCCTGCGCGGCGTCGAACGCCTGCTGCGCTTCCCCGGGCCGAAGGACATCGACCAGGAGATCTTCACCCGTGCCCGCACCACCACCACGCCGCTGGCGATGAGCAACGCCGGATTCGTCACCGGCGCATCGGGAATGGGACACGTCGCGATCACCTCGACCCGGCCGCACACGCTGCACGGCTACTACGGCACCGTCTTCGACGCCCGGCTGTCCGACTACATCGACGAAACCATCAGCGGTGCCAAACTCAAGATCCGCTTCCTGCGCGTCAACGAACGCCACCACTCGGTGGCGATCGCCGCGGTCCGCGGTCTTCCCGTCGACCCGGTCCGCACCCGGATCCAGCACCTGAACATCCAGGTCACCGAGCTCGACGACATGACCCGGTCCTACCAGCGTGTCAAGGAACTCGGCTTCGAGATGGCCCTCGGCGTCGGCCAGCATACAAACGATCGCGAGCTGTCCTACTACGCTCGCACACCGTCCGGGTTCGAGTGGGAGGTCGGCTGGAACCCCATCGTGGTCGACGAATCCACCTGGGAGCCGACCACGCACCGCGGCATCAGCATCTGGGGCCACACCCCCGAGGGGCAGACCGTCGTCGACAAGCTGGTCCAGTTCAAGACGGCCGCACTGTCGCTGCGCCGCCCCGAGCAGACCGTCCCCGCGCTCAGCGGAACCGGAATCGCCGACGACTGATCGCTCCTCGGTGGGGGTTCCGCATCCGCACGATTCCCGGTCGGTCGCGACAGCAGTCCGATGTCGCGGCTGACCGGGCGGGGCGCGGATGTGCCGAGGGGCGGGCTCACCGCCCGTTCACCTTCTCGTTCCCTTTACCTGGTTTCGGTCTCCTACGGTGCCCGCGTTGAACCGATTCGACGAGGGAGTACCTGTGAGTCCGAAGCCCCTGCCGCTGATCGTCACGCACGACGGCACATCGTCGCGCGCCGCCGTCACCTGCCGCTACAAGTGCGGCAACGCGTGTTCCCACGCGGTGCCCAACACCTCCGGGGGCGAGTACTTCGGCGACATCGTGCGCACCGCCCTGACCCGGCGCGGCGTGCTGCGCGGCGGAGCGATGGCGGTTCTCGCGGTCGGTGCGGGCGGCGTGCTCGCCGCGTGTTCCGACGACGCGGGCAGCACCGGCGGCGCCACGACGGCGGGCCCGGCGGACCTCGGCCCCGTGCCCACCGGCACCGACTTCACCGCCGTCGCGCCGAACACCGACGACGCCGTGACCGTCCCCGAGGGCTACGACCAGGCCGTCGTGATCCGCTGGGGTGACCCGGTGCTGCCCGACGCGCCGGCCTTCGACATCGGCAACCAGACCGCGGCCGCGCAGGAGAAGCAGTTCGGTTACAACAACGACTTCGCCGGGCTGCTGCCCGTCGACGGCGTGCCGAACACCTACCTGCTGGTGGTCAACCACGAGTACACGTCCGAGCCGTTCATGTTCGCCGGCTACGACGCCGAGAACCCCACCGAGGAGCAGGTGCGCATCGGCTGGGCCAACCACGGGCTGTCCGTCGTGCAGGTCAAGGGCGAGGCCGGATCCGGGCGCCTCACAACCGAATTCGGCCCGTACAACCGCCGGATCACCGGCCTGACCGAGTTCGCCCTCACCGGCCCCGCCGCCGGAAGCGACCTGGTCAAGACCGCCGCCGACCCGACCGGAACCCGCGTGCTCGGCACCCTGAACAACTGCGCCGGCGGGCTCACCCCGTGGGGCACGGTGCTCTCCGGCGAGGAGAACTTCAACCAGTACTTCGCGAACGCCGAGAACGTCACCGATCCCGTGGCTGCCGAGCGACTGGCCCGGTACGGCCTCGAGGGCGGCGCCTCGGAACGGCTGTGGGAGCGCTTCGACCCGCGCTTCGACATCGTCGCTACCCCCAACGAGGTCAACCGGTTCGGCTGGGTCGTCGAGGTGAACCCGTGGGACGCGACGTCCGTGCCGGTCAAGCACACCGCGCTCGGCCGGTTCAAGCACGAGGCCGCGACGATCCACGTCACCGGCGACGGCACCGTCGTCTCCTACAGCGGCGACGACGAACGCTTCGACTACATGTACAAGTTCGTCTCCTCCCGGACGATGCAGAGCGGCACGTCGCAGGCCGCGATGCGGCACAACATGACTCTGCTCGACGCCGGAACCCTGTACGTGGCCAAGCTGACCGGTGATGCGCCGGACGAGATCGACGGCAGCGGTACGCTTCCCGCCTCCGGCACGTTCACCGGCACGGGGGAGTGGATCCCGCTGCTGCGCACCGCCGAGGACGGCCGCGGCGAGTCCCTGGTCGACGGCATGACCGCCGAGGAGGTCGCCGTGTTCACCCGTCTGGCCGCGGACAAGGTCGGGGCCACCAAGATGGACCGGCCCGAGGACTTCGAACCGAACCCGGTCACCGGCAAGATCTACGTGGCGCTGACCAACAACTCCAAGCGCGGCGAGGAGGGCAAGGCCGCGGCCGACGTGGCGAACCCCCGCAACAACAACAAGAACGGGCAGGTGCTCGAGCTCGACGACGACCGCGCGGGCACGTCGTTCACATGGAACCTGCTGCTGGTCTGCGGCGACCCGGAGGCCGCCGACACCTACTTCGGCGGCTTCGACAAGGCTCAGGTCAGCCCGATCTCGTGCCCGGACAACCTGGCGTTCGACCCGCACGGCAACCTGTGGATCTCCACCGACGGCAACGCGCTGAAGTCCAACGACGGGCTGTTCAGCGTCGTGCTCGACGGTCCGCGCCGCGGCGAGACCCGGCAGTTCCTCACCGTCCCCGTCGGCGCGGAGACGTGCGGGCCGATCGTGCAGGAGAACCGCGTCGTGGTGTGCGTGCAGCACCCGGGCGAGACCGACGACGCCACGTGGGACAACCCGTCGTCGCACTGGCCCGACGGGGGCACCGCCCAACCGCGCCCGGCCGTCGTCGCGGCCTGGAAGTCCGACGGCCTGATCGGCGCCTGACCCCGTGCGCGCTTCTGGTAGTAGCCGCTACCAGAAGCGCGCACGGGCGCCGTCAGGCGTCGAGGCGGCGCGCGAGGTCGACGAGGTCGTCGGCGATCACGTCCCAGTCGTGTTCGGCGTGCAGGTCCGTGGCCTGGGCCGGGCCGTGTTCGGTGGGTCGCGCGAAGAACGCGGTCTTCAGGCCGCAGGCGCGCGCGGCCGCCAGGTCCTCGTTGTGGGCGGCGCACATGCACACCTCGCCCGGCTCCAGGCCCAGGATGTCTGCCGTGCGCAGATAGGCCTCGGGCATGGGTTTGTAGGCCCGGGCGACCTCCGCACCGAGGATGGCATCCCAGGGCAGACCCGCGCGCTTGGCGATATCGACCATCATGCTGACGTTGCCGTTCGACAGCGGCGCGACGACGAAGCGCTGCTTCAGCCGCGTGAGCCCCTCGACGGCGTCCGGCCACGGATCCAGTTCGTGCCAGGCACGGTTGAGCTGATCGAGTTCGTGCCCCGGTATGCCCGCCGGGTCGATGCCGAAGCGGCGCAGGGCGTCGTCCAGGTTCTCCCGGTGCAGCACGTCGAGACGCACGAAGGGCCGCCTGCCCTCGCGTACCGCCTGCATGGCCGGTTGGTAGCGCGCGCGCCAGGCATCCGCGAACTCCGCGGGTTCGACACTGCTCCCGTGACGAGCCAGGAACGGTGCCGCCGCGCGCGCGATGCTGGTGCGCCAATCCACCACACTGCCGAACACGTCGAAGACGAGTGCCTTCACGCCGGGCATGCTCATACGGTGCCTCCTGGAATCGACCGACCGTGCCGATGTTGTCACAGTCGGGATACCCGGCGCGTCAGCGCAACACCGCCTCCCCGAGGAATTCGCACGCCTGCAACGCCAGCGCGATGTCCAGCTTGTCGTGCACCGCGGGCGCGCGGGTCGGGTCGCCGAGGGCCTTGTTGATCCGGTACTTGACGGTGTTGCGGTGCAGGTTCAGCCGTTCGGCGGTGTGCAGGTGGCTCTCACCGGTGGCGAAGTAGGTGCCGAGCGTGACCCGCAGCATCGCGGCCTGCTCGGTGTCGTCGGCGAGCGGGCCCAGAATCTCGCCCACCCACGCCCGAGCGGCGTCGAGGTTGCGGGCGAGCAGCGACACCACGGCGACGCCGCGATCCCCGAACCCGATGACCCGCCGGGTGCACGTGGCCTGGGCCACCGCGATCGAATACGCGGCCTCGGCCTGTTCGTGCGAGCGCCGGAAACCGGCGAGGCCGGAGCCGGGCAGGCCCAGCGCGAGGCGGCCGGCGGGATGGGATCGGACGACGGAATCGAGTGCTGCCGTGTCGATCGTCGGCCGGTGCCGATCGAACGGCAGCCAGGCCCACACCGTGCGCCGGTCGATGGCGGTGAGGATCGGCGGGGCATCCGACCCGAGGTGCACCGCCACCGCGCGCACCAGCCGGTCCAGGGGATTGATCGCGCCGTCCGCGGATTCGGTTGTCGTCCAGACGATCACCCCGACATGACAGCGGTCGAGCCGGTACCGGGTCTCCGCCTCGAACGCCGCGACGTCGGTTTCGGATCCGTCGACGAGGCCGTGGATGAGGGCGGAGTGCACGTTGCCGCGCACGGCCGACCACCGGCGCCGTTCCTTCTCGTACGCGTCGAACACGTACAGGGTGATCCAGTCGATGTACCGGTAGACCACCGCGGAGATGTGCTCGATGACGTCGAGTGTCACCTGCGGCGGGAGGTTCATCGACCGCACCTCGTCGAAGCACAGCCGCATGAGGTCGTTCTGTCCCATGTGGTACGCACGGACGAGCGAGTGCGACGGCACGTCGCGCTGCGCCAGCCGCAACGCATATTCCACTGCCGCCGTGGTGGGTTGGAGGTGTTCGGCGGGGATCTCGTTGGTGAGCACGTGGATGATCGTCGCGATGTTGCCGTGCACGCTCGCCTCGAGCAGCTCGACGAGATGCGGATCCTCGTCGAGGTGAGCGATCTCCCGCGCCATCATCGCGGTCATGGAACGGGTGATCTCCCGCTGGCGGGCGTCGAACCGGCGCGCGACCTCGGCGACGACGCGCCGAACCTCGTCGGCGGCCGACGGTGCGCCCGTCGACCGCCCCGAGACCACCGGCTCAGCCACGGCCGGCGCTCCGCAGGTGCCGCAGCGCCGACTCCGCGGCGTTGTAGCCGCACATCCCGTGCGCGCCCGCCCCGGGCGGGGTCGAGGCCGAGCACAGGTAGACCCCGGGAACCCCGGTGCTGTAGGGGTCCAGAGCAATTCGCGGCCGGAACACCACCTGCAGGTCGGCGTTGGCGCCCCCGATGATGTCACCGCCGACCTGGTTGGGGTTCTGTCGCGCGAGGTCGGCGGGCGCGGTGACCGCGGTGGCGACGATGCGGTCCCGGAACCCCGGGGCGAACCGCTCGATCTGGGCGACGATCGCGTCCGTCGCGTCGCCGGTGTAGCCGGCTGGGACGTGGGCGTACGCGTAGAGCGGATGCACGGAGCCGCGGGAGCGGGTCGGGTCGGCGACGTACTGCTGGCCGAGCAGCACGAACGGCCGCTCCGGCATGCGTCCCGTCGCGACGTCCCGTTCGGCCCGGGCGATCTCGGCGAACTCGCCGCCGAGGTGGACGGTGCCGGCCTTCCCGCATTCCGGGTCGGCCCACGGAACGGGACCGTCGATCGCGAAGTCGACCTTGAAGGCGCCGGGAGCATGGCGGAACCTGCGGTAGGCCTTGGCGATCCGCGCGGGTACCGCGTCGCCCAGGATGCCGAGGGCGGCCTCGGGGGCGACGTCGAGGAGCACGACGTCCGCGGGCGGCAGATCCGCGGCACGGCGGACCCGGACCCCGGTGTGCACCTTGCCGCCGTGCTCCGCGAGCTGCGCGGTCAGTGCCCGCGCGATCGCGGCGGAGCCGCCCTCCGCCACCGGCCACCCGTAGCGATGGCCGGCGGCGGTGATCATCAGACCCACGGCGGACGTGGCGGGCCGGTCCAGCCGGTGGTAGGCGTGAGCGGCGACCCCGCCGAACAGGGCACGTCCCTTGGGGGTGCGGAACCAGCGGGCCGAGGCCGTGGCGGGCAGCAGGGCCCGGGGCCCGAACGCCGCCAGCCGCAGCGGGTGCCGCGGGACGTTGAGCACCGGCCGCATCAGGTCCGCGGCGAGCCCGTCGAACCCGGTTGCGAGGTCGGCGAACATCCGCCGCCACCGCGGGCCGTCCTCGCCGAGGCCGGCCGCGGTGACGTCGAGGGATCGGTGCAGCAGGGCTGCCTCGCCCCCGTCGAGGGGATGGGCGCAGTCGATCTCCGGCCACCGCCACCGCAGCCCGTAGCGATCGAGGCCGAGGGTCTGCAGGTAGGGGGAGCCGGCACCCATGGGGTGGAAGGCGGAGCAGTGGTCGTGGACCAGGCCGGGCACGGTGAGCTCGCCGGAGCGGGTGCCGCCACCGATCTCGTCGGCTGCCTCGAGAACCTGGACGTCCACGCCGCTGCGGGCGAGGTGGACGGCGGCAGCGAGCCCGTTGGGTCCGCTACCGACCACGACCGCCGTACTCACGCTGTGACCTCCCGCTGTGCGGCTGCCCGGTGGGCGCCCTCACGGTCCATTGTCCACTGCACGTCGAACGGGATGGGCCCGTTGGGCAACCAGGGCTGCTCGGCGACGGCGTCGGCGACCCTGTAGGTGCCGCGTTCGATCACGCCGAGGGCCGCGTCGATCACCTTGTATTCCTGGGTGCCCTTGTGGATCGGCTGGGATTCGATCCAGGCGACGACGAACTCGCCGGGCGCGAAGTTGCAGCGCCGCTGGATCGCGGCGATCAGGTGCTCGTTGTGCAGGTGCCCGTCACCGAAGTTGAAGGCGACGATCGAGTTGCAGGAGAACTCGGCCTCGCGCAGGTCGTAGGTGTCGATGTCGTCCCCGAGGTGGCGCATCATCAGGGAGATCAGCGCCCGGCCCTGGCTGTGCATGGACCGCCAGCCCAGGAGCTGGTGCATCACGACGTCCGCGACGTCGGCGGGGTAGGTCGCGAGCAGCTGGGTGCGGGTGTTCTCGGCGGCCCGCACGATGTGCCGGTTCAGCTTCTCCTCCGCACCCGGGGCGAACGCCCAGGTGGCCGAGGCCCAGTTGCCGGCGTACTGCCGCATCGACGGCAGGAACGAGACCAGGTCGGGGCGCAGGTTGCCGAGGACCGGGAAGAAGCACAGCGCGGCGGTGATCGCACCCGCCAGCCACAGCGACGACATGTCGGTCACGGCGTAGCCGTCCCAGGCGGGGAAGCCCCAGAACAGGAAGACCGTGGCGTAGGCGAACAGCAGGTTCCATTCCAGCGGCACCGCGAGCGGGAACGTCGAGGCGATGAAGAAGTGGAACGCCACCATCAGCAGCACCGCGAGCAGCGTGAGCGTGCGGTTGGTGGAGAACAGCAGCACCAGCGGGGTGACGATCTCGACGAACGTGCCGAGGACGTGGGCGACGCCGCTGCCGAGGTGCGAGGGCCGCAGGTCGTTCGGGAAGCTGCGGTAGTGCATGCGCTTGACCCGCTTGGACAGCATCCACGGGGTGTTGCTGATCATCGGGGGGACCACCATGGCGAAGTGGCGGCCGAACTTGGAGACGCCGGCGCCGACCCAGACGGTGACGATGAGCAGCTTGAAAGCCACGATCATGTCGACGAAGGGCAGGAAGGTGAAGAACACCATCGCCGGCAGGTACTGCTCGCTGCGGGCGGCGATGAAGATGACCTTGTCCCGCAGGCCGATCACGATCAGCAGCACGATCAGCGGCGCCACGACCGCGGGGCGGACGAGGCCGGCGTTGTCGGCGACGAGCGCGTCGACGGAGGCGGAATGCACACCCGGAAGAACGACGGCGACAATCAGATTGGCGAGCAGAAGGGCGTAGAGCGCCACGTCGCCGACGGTGCGGCGGTCACCGGACGTGCCGGGCACCTTGCCCGGCCACGGTGGGAGCCGGATCGTCTCGGGCTTGAGCCAGTACCGGAAGCCACCGGTCATCGGCTTGAAGTGCCCGGCGAGCGGCCCCCACGACCCGGCGAGACCGAGCGCCTCGAGCAGCACGGTCCACAGGATCAGCTTCTGGTAGACGATCGGCTGGTTCCACCACGACGAGACGTCGAGCCACGACAGGCCCGAGGTCAGCGTCGCCAGGGCGGTGCCGGCGCCGATGTAGAGGAACAGCAGCTTGAGGATGTAGACGGTGTGCACCATTTTCGGCGTGCCGAATCCGTAGTCGACCCAGTGGGTCGACATGGCCCGCAACCGATCCCGGAACGGGAGGTCGCGGAACGTGGCGGGGTCCACTTCCGGGAAGTGGCCGGTCTTGAAACCCATGGGAATTCGCCTTTCGGGTAGGGGTTGCCGCCCCACCGGCCCGGGGCCGGCGAGTCGGGGTGGAGCGTGTGGTGTCCTCGGGAGCGGTCAGGCGTGCACGGGAGCACCGTGGCTGCGCCGCAGGCCGGGTTTGTCGATCTTGCCGACGGGGTTGCGCGGCAGGGCGGCGACGACGTGCACCTCGGCGGGCACCTTGACCCTCGTCAACCGCTCGGCGAGGTGGGCGAGCAGTTCGGAGTCGGTGACGGTCCGCTCGGGATAGGTCACGACGTACGCGACGGGAACCTCGCCGTACACCTCGTGCGGCGCGCCGATCACGGCGGACTCGAGGACCGCGGGGTGCGTGGCCAGGGCGTTCTCGATCTCCTTGGGATACAGGTTCTCCCCGCCGCGGATGATCATGTCCTTGATGCGGTCGACGAGGGTGAGGTATCCGTCCTCGTCGAGCCGGCCGACGTCGCCGGTGTGCAACCAGCCGTCGACGACGGTGCGGGCGGTCTCCTCGGGTCGGCCGAGATAACCGCGCATCACGTTGGGCCCCTTGATGAGCACCTCGCCGGTGGCACCGGCCGGCAGGTGCCGCCCGTCGGGTCCGGCGATGGCGATCTGCTGGCCGGGCAGCGCGGGGCCGACGGTGCCGAGCTTGCGGGGGCCGTCGATCGGGTTGCACGCCGACGCGCAGGTGCCCTCGGTGAGCCCGTAGCCCTCGACCACGACCAGGCCGAAGCGCTGCTCGACCCGATCGAGAAGTTCCTTCGAGATCGGGGCCGCGCCGCAGATCGCGAAGCGCAGCGACGAGGTGTCCACCGGGGTGTCCAGCGGCTGGGAGACGAGCAGGGCGTAGATGGTGGGCACGGCCGAGAAGTAGGTCGGCCGCAGCCGTGCCACGTCGTCGAAGAACCGGGCCGGGGAGAACCTGCCGGTGATGCTGAGCTGCGCCCCGGCCAGGATCGGCGCCAGGAAGCTGACCGCGATCGCGTTGACGTGGAACAGCGGCAGGATCAGCAGGCAGTGGTCGGCCTCGGTCAGCTGCAGGTGCGTGCGGAACGAGTCGGCCATGAACTGCAGGTTCGCGTGGGCGAGCTGCACGCCCTTCGGGCGGCCGGTCGAGCCGGAGGTGTAGATCAGCAGGGCGGTGTCGTCGGGACGGGGATCGGCGCCGGCCGACCATCCGGCCGGCGGGGCGGTAGCCATGTCGTCCACGTGGATCAGCGGGCGGCCGCCCGACGGGGCGTCGGGACCGGCGCCCAGGACGAGTACGGCTCCCGCATCGTCGATCTGGTACTCGGCCTCGGTCGCGGTGAACGCGGGATTGACGGGGGTGGCCGTCGCACCCAGCCGCCACGCCGCCATGAGGGCGACGAGGAGTTCGGCCCGGTTCGGCAGCATCACCGCGACGACGTCACCCGCAGCGATCCCGTGCTGCTGGAGTTGCGCCGCGAAACCGTCGACTCTGCGGGCAAATTCGGCGTAGGTGAGTTCCCGGTCGTCGTCCCGCACGCAGGGCCGGTCCGATTCGCGGTGCCACACCAGATATTCGATCGTCACTACCGTCGGTCCTTTTCTCTTCGGCTGACCACAACGGTAGTGACGGGGATCACGTCGCGACTACGGCCTCGCGGGCTCGAGTTCCGACGGGGTGTTGTCCTCCGAGCACAACACCGCGCCGCCGGCTGTCGTTGCAGCCGGCGGCGCGGAGCGGATCGTCAGTGGGCCGGATTGCCCGAGGGGGCGGGCTGCGGCCCGCCGGGTCGCGGCTCCGCGTCGACGTGCATCGCCCGGGCCAGCGCCCTCTCCCCCGGCGGGGTGGCCCGTTCGCCCCCGCGCCGGCGCAGGTACCGGGTCTTGAGGTGGTACGCGGCGACGATGACCGCGAGCGCGATCAGCGACTGCACCAGTTCGGCGCGGGCGCCGGTGAACCACATGCCGACGAGGATCGCGACGATGACCGCCGTGACGACGACCGGCAGGACCGGGTAGAGCCACACCCGGAACTGCAGGATCTCCGGCGACGTGCGTTCCCAGCGGCGGCGCAGCACCAGCTCCGACAGGCAGATCATGATGTACACGAACAGGCAGATCGCACCGGACGACGTGACCAGGTACAGGAAGATCGTGTCGGGCCAGACGTAGGCCGCAACGATGCACACGTATCCGACGAACGTGCACGACAGCACGCCCTTCAGCGGGACACCGCGGGAGTTGACGGCCGTCATCCACGCGGGTGCGTCGCGGTGGGCACCGAGCACGAACAGCATGCGCGAGGCGGTGTAGAGCCCGGAGTTCAGGCACGAGAGCACGGCGACCAGCACCACGAAGTTGAGGATCTCGGCGGCCCCGGGGATGCCCAGGACGTCGAGGGCGGCCACGAACGGGGATTCGCCGACGACATAGCTGTCCCACGGCAGCATGGTCACGAGCAGGAACGTCGCGCCGACGAAGAACGCCAGGATCCGGAACACGACGGTGCTGGTGGCGCGGCGGATCGCCGCGGCCGGCTCCTTCGACTCGGCCGCGGCGATCGTGACGAGCTCGGCCCCCGTCATCGAGAAGATGACGGCGACCACCCCGACCATGACGGGGGTAAAGCCGTGGGGCAGGAAGCCGCCGTGTGCGGTCAGGTTGCCGAAGGACAGCTCGGCCCCGGGCCAGACGCCCAGCACGTAGAGACCGGCCAGGACGAGGAACGCGATGATCACCGCGACCTTGATCCCGGCGAACCAGTACTCGGCCTCGCCGAAGTTGCCGACCGACAACAGGTTCACGACGGTCATGATCAGCAGCAGGCCGGCGGCCATCAGCCACAGCGGCACGCCGGGGAGCCAGCGGCCGAGCAGGGTGGCCCCGACCACGGCCTCGATCCCGACGACGACCACCCAGAAGTACCAGAACAGCCAGCCGGTGGCGAAGCCTGCCCAGTTGCCCATGGCGTCGCGGGCGTATTCGGTGAACGAGCCGGTGCAGGGCTTGGCGACGGCCATCTCCCCGAGCATGCGCATGACCAGGAAGACGATCAGCCCACAGATCAGGCAGGTGAGGATGGCGCCGGGGCCGGCCTGACCGATGATCGCGCTGATCCCCACGAAGAACCCGGCCCCGATCACCCCTCCCATGGACAGCATGGTGAGATGGCGCTTCTTCAGCGCGTGGCCCAGGGTGTCGGACCTTTCGGCCGGTGGATCGGTATGCACGGCACTCCCTTCGAGACCTGATGTGCGGCCGCCGTCGTGTGCCGGTTCCGGCGTTACGGCGGCGCTGTCGCTCGGATGGGAGAACACTATGGCCGTGATGTGACCCACGACATGGCCGCCGCGTACAGGGGCCGGTGTCACACTCGCCGTGGCGGCGATTGTCCGCCGGATTCAGACCGGTTGCGGCGCGTCCGGCGACGCTTCGTCGCCCGACGGCGCGGGAACCGTCGCGCCCGCGCGCGGGGTGAGCAGCACGTAGCTGCCCGCGGCCAGGAGCACCGTCACCACCGGGGCGAGCTGCGCCCATGTCGCGCTGACCTCCTGCACGGTGAGCGCGATGCCGGCGACCGAGGAGATCAGCCACGCCAGCGCCCCACCGGACGCGGTGCGGGGCATGGCGTGGCCCCGATCCCGCAGCACGTAGACCACCGCGATCGCCACCCAGGCGGTGATCAGCACGCCCTGCCAGGCGAGGGCCTGCAGCAGGTACCCCAGCACGTCGGTGAGCATGAGCAGGTATGCGAGCACGGCGGTGACCACCACCCACACCGCTCGGGGCACGTCGATGCGCAGTGCCCGGTGGACGAACACCTGGAGGTTGGTGGAGGCGAGATAGAAGTTGGCCGAGTTGATGCGGGTCTGGGACACGATGATCAGCAGCACCCCCGCGAAGCCGAGGGAGCCGACGACCGCCTCGACCACGCCGGTCTCGGTTCCGGCGATGTCCCAGGCGCCGAGGAGATAGAGGCCGACGAGCCCGTTCACACCGAAGGTCAGCGCATAGAACACCCAGCCGAAGGTGACGGTGCCGTGGAAGGCGGCGTCGGTGCGGCGACCGAGCCTCGCGTAGTCGAAGGTGTACATCATCAGCACCCAGACGCCCATGTAGACGAGGTAGGCGGTGAGCCAGCCCGGAAGCGGACCCGATGCCACCGTGGCGGTGAGCCATCCGGTGGGGTAGCCCTGGCGCACGGTCGCGGCCACCACGACGGCGACCATGCCGACGAGATAGAACGGCAGCAGGATCCCGTTGAGCTTGTCGAGCCACGCGGCGACACCCCCGATCACCACGGGAATCATGTACACCGTGCAGAGCAGGTACCACAGCCTGATGTCGCCGCCGAAGTACTCCTGCAGAGCCACGGCGACGATGGAACCCTCGAAGACCCCGTAGTAGAGCGCGGTGGCCGCGAACAGCGCCGGGGCGAGCAGTGAGCCGACGGCGCCGAACATGCGCCGGGACAGCAGCTCGACCGACAGGCCGGTGTGGATCGCATAGCGGGAGAGCACCAGATTGACGACGCCGAAGGTGGCGATCGAGGCAGCCATCCCGGCGAGGGTGGCCGGTACCCCGACCGCGCCGGCCGAGGCAACCGCGATGTAGAGCCAGAACATGGCGCTGAACATGGCCCACCAGGCCATCGTCAGCGACCAGCGGGACAGACGCCCGGATTCGGGCACGATTTCCCGCTCCGCGGGGGATCCGGGAGCAGATTCGGTGAGGTGATCGGACATGGGGTCGCCTCTCGGGGGGAGGGAATCCGAACCGGCGCAGGGGCGCACGACCGCCCGCAGCACCGGGGGCGGGAGGTTCGGCAGGGGAGCTTCGAGGGAGGGTGGAGAGCGCGAAAACCGTTGCGGGGCAGCGGTGTCACTGCCCCGCAACGGGGATTCAGGACCAGTGTGCGACGGAGCGGGTCCGCAGCAGATCGCGGAACTGGGCGGTGGTCGTGGGCAGCAGCTCGCCGGTGCCCCAGTCGACGATCACGCCGTAGCGGCGCACGAGATCGAGCATGGACAGCTCACCGCTGCGGTAGCGGCCGGCGACGGCTTCGGGGTCCTCGTCGAGCCAGCCCTTGCGCGACACGCGGATCTCCTCGCGGACGCGCTCGGTGGCGTCGTGGTCGAGCTCGTAGCGGTCGATCTCGGGGTCCACCGGCACGACGACGACGCCGTAGTCCAGGGCGGCGCGCTCGACGGAGACGTACCCGTCGATCACGTCCTCGAGCACGGCGTCCGGGTCCCGCTGCAGCGGATCCCCGTAGCCACCACCGCCCGCCGACGGCCGCTCGAACGAATCTCCGGACTGGACGGGCACATTCGAGAACACGGACCCGAGGAAGCGCTCCTCGGGGGTGCCGCGGTTGAGCCACACACCGTGCGGGATGGACGGCAGGCCGCCCTCGATGCCCCAGGTGACCGAGCGGGAACGGTCACAGCAGTACGACATCACGCTGCTGTCGCTGTCGGTGAGGATGCCGCCCTTGGACAGGCCGCACCCGCCGCGGTATTCCCCGGGTCCACCGGAATCGGTGATGATGGCGTGCTCGCTGGTCAGCACGGGGGTGAGGCGTTCCTGCCCCTCGCACGGCTGCACGGCCAGGCCGATTCCGAACACCGGTGCGGTGGCGCTCGATCCGTCCTTCGAGCTGCGTCCGCCCCAGCCGCCGGCCATCCAGTCGTACCACATGAAGAACGGCCGGTCGTCGGTGCGGGCGTCGCGGCCGCCGACGAGCAGGTACTCGAGGTTGAACGAGCACGCGATGGCGCGGGAGGGCACGACCTTCGACCACAGTTCGAAGATCGCGTTCATGATCTTCTCGTAGGGACCGGAGCAGAACCCGGTCACCGCGTGCGGCCAGCCCGCGTTGACGACGGTGCCCTCCGGTCCGAGGTCGGTGCGGATCGCGTTGTACAGGCCCGAGTTCAGCGGCACGTCGGGGAAGAACGACTTGGTGCCCGCCACGATCCCGGAGAACGCGGTGCCGTAGCCGCTGTTGAGGAAGCTGGCGACCGCCGGTGCGCTGCCGGTCAGGTCGTAGCTGAGCTGGTCGCCCTCGATCGTCATGGTGACGCGGATCGGGACGAGCCCCTCGGGCCGGGCGGGATCGGAGTCGAGGTAGTCCTCGGTGGTCCACGTGCCGTCCGGCAGGTCGGCGACCCGGCTGCGCACGATGCGCTCGACGTAGTCCTGGACCTCGCGCATCGCGTCGGTGACGGTACCGCGCCCGTATTTGTCGACGAGTCGGTGGATTTCACGTTCACACACGCCCGTGGCCTCCGCCTGGGCGTGCAGGTCGCCCATGCTGATCTCCGGGGACCGGGTGTTCGCGACGAGCAGTTTCGCGACGTCCGCCAGGAATCGGCCCTCGTGCCACACCCGGACCGGGGTGATCCGCAGGCCCTCACCGAAATGCTCGGTGGCGGTCACGTCGAACGACCCGGGGACGCTGCCGCCGATGTCGGCCCAGTGGCCCTTGTTCTGCGCGAAGGCGATGAGGACGCCGTCGGCGAAGATGGGCCGGACGAAGCTGACGTCGTTGAGGTGGGTGCCGCCCCGGTAGGGGTCGTTGACCATGAAGATGTCGCCGGGGTTGATGTCGGAGCCGAATTCCTCGAGCACGGCCTTGCACTGGAAGTGGAGGGTGCCCACGTGGACCGCGATGTCCTGGCTGCCCTGCATCACGGTGTTGCCCTCGGCGTCGCAGAGCGCGGAGGAGAAGTCCCGCGAGTAGATGACGAACGAGTAGCAGGTGCGCAGGATCTGCTCGGACATCAGGTCGACCGAGGTGGCGAACGCGTTCTTGAGGACCTCGAAGGTGACCGGATCGAGGGTGGGGGACGTGGTGGTCATCGGGTCTCCTGGATGTCGATGCGGATGTTCGCCCACTCGTCGATCGTGGCGGTGGTCCCCGGGGGGACGACGGTGGTGGAGTCGAGCTGGGTGATCACGGCCGGGCCGGGGATGCGCGTACCGAATTCCAGTGTGTCGCGGTCGAAGACGGGGGTGTCGAGCCGGCCGCGCGCCTCGTCGAAGTAGACGTTGCGCCGCTCGACGGGCGCCGGCTCCGCGGTGGTGGGTTCGGAGGTGCGCGGGAAGTTCGGCTTCGGCGTGGTGCCCACCGCGCGCAGCCCGATCTGGTAGATCTCCACGGGTGTGTCGTCGCGCCGGAACGAGTAGTCCCGTTCGTGCTCCTCGTGGAACCGCTCGACGGCCTCCGCGAGGAAGCCGGGGCCGCTGCCGGCCGCGACGGTGAGCGAACGCCACTGCCCCGCGTAGCGCATGCTGATATGACGATCGAGGACCATCCGTTCGGGTTCGACCCCCTCGTGGCGGAGACGCTGCGTGCCCTCCTGCTCGAGCCGCAGGAATTCGCGCTCGAGCGCGGTGGTGTCGACCTCGTCGACGCGGCCCTGGAACATGGCCGACAGGTCGTGCCGGATGTCGACGAGCAGGCACCCCTGCGCCGAGGTGATGCCCGGATGGGGCGGCACCACGACGGTCGGAATGGACAGTTCCTTCGCGAGGGCCGCGCCGTGCAGGGCGCCCGCGCCGCCGCAGACGACGAGGACGAAGTCGCGCGGATCGTAGCCGCGCCGAATGGACAACAGCCGCACCGCATCCGCCATGTTGGCGTTGGCCACCTGGATGATGTTGCCGGCCGCGGTGTCGGCGTCGAGACCGAGCGGTCCGGCCACGCTCTGCTTGATCGCGTTCTCCGCGGCCGCCACGTCCAGGGTGAGGCCGCCGCCGATGAGGGTGGTGCCCAGGCGGCCGAGCAGCACGTTGGCGTCGGTGTTCGTCGGCTCGGTGCCGCCGCGCAGGTAGCAGGCGGGTCCGGGGGAGGCGCCGGCCGACTGCGGCCCGTTGCGCAGCGAGCCTGCCTCGTCGAGCCAGGCCAGCGATCCGCCGCCGGCGCCGATGGTGAGCACCTCGATGCTGGGGAAGGAGATGGGGAAGCCGTACTCGACCTGCCACTGCTTGGTGGTGCGGACCTCGCCGTCGTAGACGAGCGAGATGTCGGTGCTGGTACCGCCCATGTCCAGGCCGATCGCGTTGGGGTATCCGCAGCGGGTGGCGATGTCGGCCACGGCGATCGCGCCGGCGGCGATGCCGGAGGCGGCGAGCCGGACGGGATACTTCTCCACCATCGCGGGGGTCATCGAGCCCCCGCCGGAATGGAGCAGGAGCAGGTCGCCGTCGTATCCGTCGGTGCGCAGCTGCGCTTCGAGCCGGTTGACGTACCCGCTGACCAGGGGTGCGAGCACGGCGTTGGCGACGGTGGTGGAGGCGCGGTCGTACTCGAAGATCTCGGGGAGGATCTCGCTGGAGGTGGAGACGGTGACGTCGGGCAGCTCGGCCTCGAGCAGTGCCCGCACGCGCTGCTCGTGTGCGCTGTTGACGTAGCTGTTGATCAGGCACACCGCGACGGTCTTGATGTTCTTGCGGCGCAGGATGCGGGCGATCTCCCGGACCTCCGACTCGTCGAGCGGGGTGACGACCTCGCCGGCGTAGTCGATGCGTTCGGTGACCTCGTACCGATCACGGCGGCGGATGTAGGGGGTGCCGACGTCGACGTACGTGTCCCACAACTCGTCCTTGGTGCCGTCGCGGATCTCGAGCACGTCGCGGAACCCGCGGGTGGTGACGAGGGCCGCGGGCGGGAAGTTGCGGGTGATGAGCGCGTTGGTCGCGACGGTGGTGCCGTGGGAGAACAGGGTCACCTCGGTCAGGTCGATGCCCGCGGTGCGCACACCGTCGATCACGGCGCGCATGGGATCGTCCGGGGTCGAGGGAACCTTCGCGATGCGGGTGGTCGATGCGCTCTCGTCGAAGATGCACACGTCCGTGAAGGTGCCTCCGACGTCCACGGCGACGCGCAGGTGGGGATTGCGGGATGTGATCATCGTCATACTCCTGGGTCGGGTGGAACTCAGTATTCGGCCTGGTCGCGGGGCCATCAATTGGAGAAAGTGAATCGAGTTCCCCGAATCGTTGGAGATCTTCACACCCATGGGAGAAAGATGTCGGGCATGCTTCCGGACCGTTTCCGGCTCGTCGACCTGCTGCTCGAACCCGACCTCGGGCTCCGGCTGGCGACCGATGCCGACCCCAACGTGGGAATCACCGGCGCGCACCCGATCGAGATCGAGAACCCGACCCGATGGCTGCGGCCGGGGTCGATGATGCTCACCACCGGCTCGCGCTTCCCCGGCCACGAGCACCCGCAGCAGGCCTATCGCGAACTGATCCGCGAGCTCGTGGGGTCCGGCATCGCCGCGCTCGGGTACGGCGTCGGGGTGATCACCGACGACGTCCCCCGGCCCCTGCTCGACGAGGCCGAGCGCCATCGGTTCGCCGTGGTGGCGATCCCGCCGGAACTGCCGTTCATGGAGGTGGTCGGACGTGTCAATGCCGCGGCGCAGGCGCAGGACTCGATGCTGCTGCGCCGCACGCTGCAGATGCAGAACCACCTGCTCGAGGCGATGACGGCCGAGTCCCCGGAGGCCGACCTCGTGGCCCGGCTCGCCGGGCTGCTCCGCAGCAGCGTGGTCCTCTACAACGAGGTCGGCGACGTCGTGGCCTCGGCGGGTGGCGCACCGGTGCACCTGATCCGCAATCAGCTGCGCGGCCGGGACGGCCGGCTGCTGTTCCGGGTGGGCCGATGGTCGGTGAGCGCGCACTCGATCTCGCCGGGCGGCCAGCACTACTGGTTCGCCCTCGCGTCCAAGAGCAACGAACTCACCGATCCGCTCACCGCGCCCGCCGTCGAGGTGTCGCTGAGGCTGCTCAACACGATCGAACGCACCCGCCAGCGCGCCACCATCGAGAACCGCGCGCGGCACGCCGCACTGGTGCGGGCGCTGGCGTCGGGCGATCCGGCCGATTCCGACACCGTCCTGGACCAGCTCGAGATGCTGCGGTTCGGCCCCGAGCCCGATATGCGGATGCTGGCCTTGTCCGCCGCACCCGACTACGACAACCGCCGATGGGTGTTCCGGGCGAACTCGCTGCTCGATGCCGTCGAAACGGACGTGTCCGGGCTGGCCCGCGACATCGGGCTGACCCTGCTGCTCGCCCGGGGCGAGGGGGGCCTCGTCGGAGTGGTCCCCGCCCGGGCGGAGGCTCTCGACTCCTGGTCGAACAACCTTCCGCAGGGGTTGACGTGCGGCTCGAGCGAGCCGTTCACCGATCCCGCGCGCGGGCCCGACAAACTGCGCGAGGCGCGCTGGGCGCGACGGGCCGCGGAACGGCTCGGCCGCAGCACCCAGCGCTTCGAGGACGTAAGCCTCGCGGACTGGTTGCTGGCGGGCCGCGACCCGGGGCCCGCCCTCGCGCGCGCCACCGCGGTCCTGGCCCCACTGCTCGACGGCCACGACGACCTGGTCGATTTCCTCGTGCTCCACCTGGCCCGGGACCTGGACGTGGGGCGGACGGCGCGGGAGCTGAACCTGCATCCGAATACCGTGCGGCACCGGGTGAAACGAGTCGAGGACCTGCTGGGCCGGTCCCTGCGTTCCCCCCGGGACGTCACCGACGTGCATCTGGCCCTCGAGGTCCTCGCCGAACACCCCACCTCCTAGCCGCCCGGTGCGGGGAAGGATCGTCATCATGGCCATCACCGTGCGTCGGCTCACGACGCTGCCGGAGCTCGGGCTCACTCTCGTGGCGGGTCGCGACGGAGCCGACCGTGTCATCGAGTGGGCGCATCCGATCGAGCTTCCCGACCCCACCCCGTGGCTCTCGGGTGGAGAGCTCGTGATGACCACCGGACTGGAGATCGGCGCCGGCGCCGACGAGCAGTTCGCGTACCTCCAGGGTCTGGTGGGGGCCGGCTGCGTGGCCTTGGCGTTCGACACCGGCACCCGGTTCGACCGCGTGCCCGACGGTCTGCGCGCCGCGGGTGACGCGCTGGGGTTCCCGGTGCTCGCCGTGCCCGCCTCGACGCCGTTCATCGCCATCACCCGGGCGGTCATCGACGAACTGACCGCCGACCAGGTCCGCGCGGTGCAGCGGGTCGTCGATCAGCAGGAGCGGCTGGCCCGGGCCACACTGCGCGGGGGTGTGCCCGCGGTCGTGACCGCGCTCGGTCAGGCCCTCGCCGGAGCCGTCGCCGTCGTCGACGCCGACGATCGCGTACTCGCCGAATACGGGTCCGACACGACGCGGGCGGTCCGGCATGCGCGCGGGGTGGCGGAGTCGGCGTCCCGATCTCCGCGGCGGCGGCAGATGAGCAAGGTGCTGGCCGACGCCGCGGGGCACTACACCGTTCAGAGCATCGCGGCGGCCCAGGACCTCTACGGATACCTCGCCGTCGGCACCGCGGAGCCGCTCCCGCCGGCCGACCGTCTGCTCCTCGCCCACGCCGTGTCGCTGATCTCCATCGAGCTCGGCAAGCCCGCGAAGGTGCAGAGCGCAGAACAGCGGCTGCGGGCCGTCGTCACCCGGACACTCTTCGACGCACCCGAACGCATGGACGCCGGCCTGCTCCGCTATTTCGGGTTCGAACCGACCGACACCGTCGCCGTCGCCGTGCTGACGGAGGTCGGCCCGCTGCTGCCGGCGGAACGGCAGGTCGGCGCAGTCCTCGCCGCGGAGGGCGTACCCCATCTGGCGGCCTCGGTCGGCACGGATGTCGCCGTGGTTCTGCCGGCCGACCGGGCACGCGAGATCGCGACCCGGGTCCAGGACCGGGTCCGCGCGCAGCTCGGCCGGCCGGTCCGGTGCGGGCTGGGCGGTCCGTGCGGCGTGAAGGACGCGAACACCAGTGTGCAGCAGGCTCTCTCGGCGGTCAGGGCAGCGCGGAACGGGGGCCGGACACCGGTGGAGTTCGCCGAGCTCGGTACCTTCTCGGTGTTGCTGGGCATGCAGGACCCGGACGCGCTGCAGGCCATCGCCCGCACCGGACTCGAAGCACTCGATGCCTACGACGCGAAGCACGGATCGAGCGGAAGACTGGTCGAGACCCTCGCCGCGTACCTCGAGCACAACGGCCAGGCCGAGAGCACCGCCGCCGCGCTGGGCATCCACCGGCACACCCTGCGGAACCGGCTCGCCCGCATCACCGAACTCACCGGCCGCGACCTCGACTCGATCCACACCCGGGTGGAGTGGTGGCTGGCCGTCAAGGCCCGGGAGATGCTGGACGGCCGTGGCGGATAGGTGCCGACGTCCGGTCGCAGCGCCTCGACGAGATCCTCACCCCGGCCGCGCCCCGGACGATTCAGGTGCGGTACGCGTCGGCGCGGTGGGAGATCGCGGTGACTCGGACCTGGCGGGTGTTCTCGTCGATCAGGTACAGCACCCGGTAGGAGCCGCGGCGGGCGGAGCAGGCCGGTGCCAACGGTGGGGCGAGTTCGTTGCCGACCCGGTGCGGGTTTTCGAGGAGGGGTCCGGTGAGGAACTCGTACACCGCGGCGGCGACCTTCTCGGGCAGGGTCCGCTCGAGCGCACGGGCAGCGGTACGGGCCACGATCAGGGTGTAGGGCTCGCCGGGAACGCTCACTCGTCGCCGGGCTTGCCCGCGGACATGATCTCGGCGAGGGATGCGGCATCGAGGCTGTCCCCGGCCTCGATCTCGGCCATTCCCGTGAGGTGGTCGGCAAGCAGGGACTTCTCGGCCAGCACGGCAATGGTCTCGCGCAGCGCGTCGTAGTCGTCGGCACCGAGCAGCACCGCGGCCCGGTGCCCATTTCGGGTGATCTCGAACCGCTCGTGGGTGCGCTCGGCCTCGTCGACCAGACGGGAGAACTGCGCCCGCGCCTCGGCCACCGGAAGAGTCGTCATGTACATAATTGTAGCCAACATTTCGGCTGACCGCTGCGACCTCGACTCGATCCACACCCGGCCGGAGTGGTGAGCGGCCGTCGAGGTCCGGGAGATGCCGGGCGGCCGTGGCGGACGATCCGGACCCGAGCGGGGGATGCAACGCGGCGCAACAGTTGTGACGCGCGATCGTTTCGAGTGTGCTCCGAGTCACATTCTCACGAGTCGCATTCTCACGGGAAGGACACTCCGATGCTCCACGCTCCCACGGCCGGTCCCGAACTGCGCCGGCGGTGCTGACGAAGAACCCTCGAGGACACGGTCCGCGATCCGGCAGCCGACTCCGGCCACCACACCACTCACCGATCTCCTCGGCCGACGTTCCCCTCGCCCCTCGTTTCGAGGGCATCACAGAAGGTTTCGGTACCCCATGCCCGAACGCTCGCACGCCGACACGTCCCCGGGGTGGCTCGGATTCGGTGTCGCCAACACCGCCGTGATCACCACCGCCTCCGTCGCGGCGTGGTATCTGCTCGCCGACCCGCGGCTCAGCCCGTTCGACCTGTATCCGTTGCCGTTCAACGCCGCCCTGTTCTGGGCCCTGCTGTTCGTCGTGTGGGCCGGATTCAACCTCGAACTCTGGGGATTCGACCGGCTACGGCAACCCTGGCGCGGCATTGCGTTCCTCGGCGCCGCTACGGCTTTCGCCGTCGTTGTCACGTATGCCCTGGCGAGCGGAATCGGCCACCTGTATCCCGACTACGCGGCCGCGCGTCCCGACGGCCTGGGCTACTTCACGGGCGCGTTGTTCGTCCTGTTCGGCTTCTCCACGTGGGTCCTGGTGGTGCTCAACTGGGGACACTGGCCGTGGACAGATCTGGGCCTGAAACAGCCGTGGGTCGGCGCCTGCGAGATCGTCTCCCTCCTCGTCCCCACCGCACTGCTCTATCTCGTGTTGGGTGTACCCGCGGTCTCGGAGACGGTTCGGGAAGGCACAGCACTGCTCGGCATCGACACACTGCTCGGCTGGTACTACTCGATCATCGTCGCGATCGTGCTCACCGGACAGACCTGGGAGAACTGGCCGTGGCGGCTCGCCGGCAGCCGCATGCGGGTCGCACTGGTCTCGACGGTCGGCAACATCGTGCTCGGCACCGTGCTGTTCGCGGCACTGCGTGCGGTGTGTGCGGTGCTCGTCGGTCCCGGCACGGCAGCCGAACCGGGCTTCCCGCTCGATCAGTTCCCGGCCCAGCTGGGCGTGTGCTGGGTCGCATGGATGATTCTGTGGGCCAACGCCTTCGGCAACAGGCCGACGGGCGGCGGGGCCGTGGTGAACCTGCTGTCCCGTGCAGCGATCACGTTCGCCCTCGCCGTGACCACGTTCGTCCTGTACTACTACGTGATCGCCGAGATCGTGCTCCACGAGCCGGCCGTCGCCGGCGGCCTGCACGGCAACGCCCTCGGATTCATGGACCTGTTCGCGTTGGTGACGCTCCTGTACGTCGTCGGCTTCGAGTCCTTCGGTCTGCGACGGCCCGCAGCCACCGTTCCCGCCCCCGAGGATCGCGCCATCGCGCATCCCTGATCGAGGGAGGGGACGGACGACGGAGGCGCCCGCCGTTCGGTTCGGTGCGGCACGACGCCCGTCCCGCCGCGGCCGGACGCGACGGGACGGGCACTCCTCCGGTTCCTGCCGGTCAGTCCGCGGCTCCACCCAGGGGTGGCGGGGCCGAACGGTACCGGACCGGAGTCCTGGAGAAGCTCAACGGATTTCCGACCTGTGGCGTGGCGCTTCCCGGCACGGACACCACGGCGTCGAGGCCGAGACGCCGGGCGAACTCGAATGCCTCGGCGACGTCGTTGATGGGTCCGGCCGGAACACCCACGCGGGAGAGTTCGTCGTACCAGTGGTCGGCCCCGGCCGTGACGAGGATCGAGGTGATCTCGGCGCACAGTTCCTCGCGGTGTGCGACGCGCAGCGGGTTGCTGCGGAAGCGCGGATCGGTGGCCAGCTCCGGCGCGCCGATCGTCTCGGCGAGCCGGGTGAACTGCTTGTCGTTGCCCACCGCCAGCGCCAGCGGCCGGTCCTTGGTCGTGAACACCTCGTACGGGGCGATGCTGGGGTGCCGGTTCCCGAGGATGCCGGGCACCACCCCGGCACCGAGGTACGCCGACGCCTGATTGACGAGCGACGACAGGAGCGCGGAAAGAAGGTTGGTCTCGACGCGCTGCCCCTCGCCGGTGCGCTCCCGATGATGCAGAGCGGCGAGGATGCCGGCGAGGGCGTGCAGGCCGGTGAGCACGTCGACGACCGCGACACCCACCTTCGTCGGCGTACCGGCCTCGGGTCCGGTGATGCTCATGAGCCCACCGACGGCCTGCACGAGCAGGTCGTAGCCCGGCAGTGCCGCTCCGTCCCCGCTCCCGAACCCGGTGACGGAGCAGTAGATCAGCCCCGGGTTCACGTCGAGCAGCTCGTCGTAGCCCAGGCCGAGCCGCTCCATGGTGCCCGCCCGGAAGTTCTCGACCACGATGTCCGCGCGCGCCACGAGCCGGCGGGCCTCGGCGCGGCCGTCCTCCGACGCGAGGTCCAGGACCACGGAGGTCTTGTTGCGGTTCACCGAGTTGAAGTACGTGGCCGAGCCCTCGTCGTCGTAGGGCGGTCCCCACGCGCGGGTGTCGTCGCCGGTGCCGGGACGTTCGATCTTGACGACCTCGGCACCCATGTCCGCGAGCATCATCGTGGCGTAGGGGCCGGCGAGGACCCGGGTGAAGTCGGCGACGACGATGCCGTCGAGTGCGCCCCTGCTCATGCGATCGGCCTCCCGCCGCGAAGGTAGACGGTCGTGGTGTGGGTGAAGAACTCCCGTGCGGCGCGGCCCTGTTCCTTCGGGCCGTACCCGCTCTTCTTCGCGCCGCCGAACGGGACGTGCGGGTCGGCGCCGGCGGATTCGGAGTTGATGTGCAGGATGCCCACGTCCAGGTCGTCGAGCGCCCCGAGGGCGCGGGTGAGGTCCTGGGTGAACACCGCCGCCGACAAGCCGTACTCGCTGTCGTCGGCGAGCGCGAACGCCGTCTCGGCGTCGGCCGCCCGGCACACGGCCAGCACGGGCCCGAACAGTTCCTCGCGCCACACGTCGAGCCGGGTGCCGGGCAGCTCGAGCACGGTGGGCGGCACGTAGAACCCGGCCGCCAGTTCACCGTCCTCGTAGGGCCGGCCCCCGCACAACACTCGGGCACCCTGGCGTACCGCCTCGTCGACCCCCGCCCGGATCGACGCCCGCGCCGCGGCGTCGACCACCGGACCCATGTGGACGTCCTCGTCCAGGGGATTGCCGACGGTCCACTTCCCGATCCGGGCGACGAGTTCACCGACGAACTCGTCGGCGACGTCGTCGGTGACGATGAGCCGGGAGGTCGCCGTGCACTTCTGCCCCGACGACCGGAACGCGCCGAGCAGCACCTGTTCGGCGGCGAGATCGAGGTCCGCGTCGCCGAGCACCACCGCCGCGTTCTTGCCGCCCATCTCCGCCTGCACCGGCACCCCCCGGGCGGCTCCCGCCGCCGCGAGGCTCCGGCCCACCGCCGTGGAACCGGTGAAGGTCAGCGCGTCGACACCCGGATGGTCGGCGATGCCGGCGCCGACCGCCCGGCCACCGATGACGAGGTTGAGCACCCCCGGCGGCAGGCCGGCGTCGGCGAGGGCCTGCATCAGCCGCATGGCCAGCAGCGGCACGGTGCCCGCCGGCTTCCACACCACGGTGTTGCCGTAGGTCAGTGCCGGGGCGATCTTCCAGGCGGGGATGGCGATGGGGAAGTTGAAGGGGGTGATGACCCCGACGACGCCGACGGGCTTGCGCGCGACCAGGATCTGCTCACCGCGGCGGGGGGAGGCGAACATCTCGCCGGCCTCCCGGTCGCCCTCGCCGCCGTAGAAGCGCAGGATCTGGGCCGCGCGGAGCACCTCGGCGACGCCTTCGCCCCGCGTCTTGCCCTCCTCCCGGGCAAGTTCCGCGCCCCACTGCGACGCGGACGATTCGACGACGGCAGCCGCCCGGGCGAGGACGGCACCGCGCTCGTGCGCCGGGGTTCTCGCCCATGGCCGGGCCGCGGCGCGCGCGGCGGCCACGGCCCGGTCGACGTCGTCGCCCGTGGCCGCACGACCGCGGGCCACGGTGACGTCCGGCTCGGCGGGGCTGATGCTCGCCAGGGCCTCGGCCCCGCCGTCGAACCACTCGCCGTCGATGTAGTGCTGCAGCAGAACGGGTGTCGTCATCGTGTGTCCCTTCGACGCTTCGACGGTGCGGGTCAGCGGAATGCGGCGTGACCGGTCAGGGCGCGGCCGATCGAGAGCAGGTGCATCTCGCTGGTGCCCTCGTAGGTCAGCACCGACTCGAGGTTGTTGGCGTGCCGCAGCGGCGAGTACTCGAGGGTGATGCCGCTGGCGCCGAGAATGGTCCGGCATTCGCGGGCAATGGCCAATGCCTCGCGCACGTTGTTGAGCTTGCCGAGGCTGATCTGCTCGGGGGTGACACCGGACTCGTCCTTGAGGCGGCCGAGGTGCAGTGCGAGCAGGAAGCCCTTGCCGAGCTCGAGCGTCATGTCGGCCAGCTTCTCCTGGGTGAGCTGGTAGGCGGCGAGCGGGCGGTCGAAGACCTCCCGGGAGGCGGCGTAGTCCAACGCGGTCTCGAGGCTGTTCCGGGCCGCGCCGAGCGCGCCGAACACGATGCCGAACCGGGCCTCGTTGAGGCACGACAGGGGAGCCCCGAGGCCGCGGGCGAGGGGAAGCTCGGCCGAGCCCGGCAGGCGCACGTTGTCGAGGACCAGCTCGGAGGTCACCGAAGCCCGCAGCGACAGCTTGCGGTGAATCCTGTTGGCGGTGAAGCCGGGTGTGTCGGTGGGAACCAGGAACCCGCGGACACCCTCGTCGGTCTGGGCCCACACCGTGGCGACGTCCGCGAGATTGCCGTTGGTGATCCACATCTTGGTGCCGGTGAGGATCCAGTCCGAACCGTCCCGGCGGGCGCGGGTGCGCATTCCCGAAGGGTTGGACCCGAAGTCGGGTTCCGTCAGGCCGAAGCATCCGATGGCGTCTCCGGAGGCCAGGCGGGGCAGCCATTCCTGCTTCTGTTCGTCGGATCCGTAGCGGTGGATGGAGAACATCGACAGCGAACCCTGCACCGAGACGAAGCTGCGGAATCCGCTGTCGCCGGCCTCGAGTTCCAGGCAGGCCAGGCCGTAGCTGACGGCGTTGGTGCCGGCGCAGCCGTACCCGTCCAGGTGCATGCCGAGGACGCCGAGGGCGCCGAACTCCTTCGCCACTTCCTTGGGCAGCGTCGCGGATTCGAACCAGTCGCCGACCTCGGGGACGAGCCGGGTCTCGACGAAGCGGCGGACGGTGGCGGCGATGTCGCGTTCGTCGGCGTCGAGCAGTGTGTCGGCGCCGAGGAGTTCGAGCGGTCGCAGCGGACCGGTCGTGCGGGCGGGTGCGGTGGTGGTCATGTGCTGGTCCTCGCGGAGTAGGGAGCGGTGGTGGTCAGAGGGCGGCGAACGCGTCGCGCAGCACCGAGAACGCCTCGGTGAGCAGCTCGTCGGAGATCGACAGCGGCGGCAGGAAACGGAGCACGTTCCCGAACGTGCCGGCGGTCAGGGTGAGGACCCCGTGGGCCTGGCAGTACCGGACGATCTCCGCGACGGCCTCGCGGTTGGGAGTGGTCGTACCGGGCTCGACGAGTTCGACGGCGATCATGGCGCCGCGTCCGCGGACGTCGCCGACGACGGGGTGGTGGGTGCCGATGTCGCGCAGTTCCCGCAGCATCAGCGCGCCGATTTCCTGAGCCCGGTCGAGCAGATGCTCCGCTTCGATCGTCTCGAACACCCCGAGGGCCGCCGCGCACGCCGCGGGGTTGCCACTGTAGGTGCCGCCGATGCCGCCCGGGTGGGCGCGATCCATGATCTCGGCCCGGCCGGTGACGGCCGCGAGCGGAAGCCCGCCGGCGAGTCCCTTCGCCGTGACGATCAGATCCGGCACCAGGCCTTCGTGCTCGCAGGCGAACCATGCTCCGGTGCGGGCGATGCCGGTCTGCACCTCGTCGGCGACGACGAGGATGCCGCGGTCCCGGCAGAAATCGGCGACGCGGCGGAGGAATCCGTCGGCGGGGACGATGAACCCGCCTTCGCCCTGGATGGGTTCGACGACGACGCACGCCACCTGGTCCGCGCCGATCTGGGCGTCGACGAGCAGCCGGAACTGCTCGAACGCCTCGTCCGCGGCGCGGTCGGGCCCGCTCGGCCACCGGTAGGGGTAGGCCATCGGCGCGCGGTAGACCTCCGGGGCGAACGGACCGAAGGAGTGCTTGTAGGGCTGGTTCTTCGCCGTCATGGTCATCGTCATCAGCGTCCGGCCGTGGAAGGCGTGGTCGAACGTGACCACGGCGGAACGACCGGTCGCCGCGCGGGCGTACTTCACGGCGTTCTCGACGGCCTCGCTGCCGGTGTTGAACAGTGCCGTGCGCTTGGCGTGGGTTCCGGGGGTCAGCCGGTTGAGGACCTCGGCAACCTCGATGTACGGCTCGTACGGCGTGGCGAGGAAGCAGGTGTGGGTGAACTGCTGCAGCTGCGCGGTGGCGCGTTCGACGACGCGCGGCGCGGAGTTGCCGACGGTGGTGACGGCGATGCCGGAACCGAGGTCGATGAAGGAGTTCCCGTCCACGTCGACGAGCACACCCCCGCCGCCCGCCGCCGCGTAGATTTCGGCGCCACTGGCCAGGCCTGCCGGCAGCGCGGCGGCACGGCGCTGCGCCAGCTCGCGGGACCGGGGGCCCGGGATTTCCGTCACGATGCGGCGTGCCTGCTCGAGTCCGGGCCCGCCCCGTACGAGTTCCACTGCGGTCATGTCCTTCTCCCTCCGTCGGTTTCCTCGAACTGTAGGGGCGAGAACGCCGGTCACTCATGGACCGGAAGTACAAGTTCCGCCGCATACATGGACATCGAGTACATGTCCGTCTCCAGGGGTCGCCCGCAGACTGGCGGCACACCACGGCCCACACCGGGTGATCGAAAGGACACGCCGATGACCACCGATACCGCCACCACGCATCGACACGAACCGCTGCCCACCGACGTCGCCGGGGCCGCGCGGCACCTCGCCGGGTCACGCGGGGAGCATCCGGCCCTCCTGTTCGTCGAGCGCGCTGCCCGCGACGGCGTCGCCGACGCCGTCATGAGGTGGCCGGGCCGCGATCCGTCGCTGTCCGACTCCGTCCACACCTTCGAACACTTCGGGCTGCGGATCGACGATCACGAACACCTGACGGGGGACGGCGAGGATCGCCGGGTGCATCGGTTCGCGTTCGTCACGCCCCCGGAGTGGGGGCCGGGTTCGCCTTGCCGGGTAGCGGCGGTCGTCGACGCCCATGCGCAGGGCCGCACCGTCGTCGACCGGTACGCCCGCCTCGCCGTCGTCGCCGATGTGGACGTGCGGGACATCGCCCTGGTCCGGGCCGCCGGCCGCTTCGCCCGCCAGGCCGGTCTGATCATGTCGGAGCGGTACATCGTCGATACCCTCTGCCGGCATCCAGGATTCGTCGAGGCCCTCGTCGCCTGCTTCGCCGCGCGCTTCGACCCGGACCGGTGCGACCGGGACGTCGCCGCCGAGCGGGCGGAGCGGGCGCTCGCCGCGCGGCGCGGCGCGGCGGAAAGCCTCGACGAGGACCGCATCCTGCGCAGCCTGGAGTCGTTCGTCACCGCCACCGTGCGCACCAACTGGTACCAGCGCGACGAACACGGCGCACCGAAATCGTACGGCGCATTCATGCTCGATTCCGGACGTCTCGCCGATCCCGGGCCCGTCGTCCCCCACCGCGAGATCTTCGTCCACTCGGACGACATGGAGGGCATCCACGTGCGGAGCGGCACCGTCGCCCGTGGCGGTGTGCGATTCTCGGACCGCCCGGAGGACTACCGCACCGAGGTACTCGGCCTGATGAAGACCCAGGTGGTGAAGAACGCTCCCATCGTCCCCGTCGGCGCCAAGGGTGCGTTCGTGCGGCGAAACCCGGATGTCTCTCCGGCCCAGGCCTATTCGACGTTCATCCGGGGAATGCTCGATCTCGTCGACAATATCGTCGACGGGAAGATCGTGCACCCGGACCGTACGGTCGTCCACGGTGGGGACGACGGATATCTGGTGGTGGCCGCGGACAAGGGCACCGCCGCGTTCTCCGACCTGGCGAACTCCATCGCAGCGGAGTACGACTACTGGCTCGGCGACGCCTTCGCCTCCGGCGGATCCAGCGGATACGACCACAAGGCCATGGGCATCACCGCGCGCGGCGCGTGGGTCGCGGTTCGCGAGCACTTCGCCGACCTCGGTGTCGACGTGGACACCACCGAGGTGACGGCGGTGGGGATCGGAGACATGTCCGGCGACGTCTTCGGCAACGGGATGCTGCTCTCCCCGCACCTGCGCCTCGTCGGCGCGTTCGACCACCGGCACATCTTCCTCGACCCGGACCCGGACCCGGCCCGCGCCTACGCGGAGCGCCGCCGGCTGTTCGAGCGCCCCGGATCGAGCTGGGACGATGTCGACCGCGACGTCCTCTCGCCCGGCGGAGGGGTGTGGCCTCGCTCCGCGAAGTCCGTCACCGTCCCGGAACCCGCACGGCGCCTGCTCGGTCTGCCGCACCCCACCACCACCCCGAGCGAATTGATCAAGGCGCTGCTGACCGCACCGGTGGACCTGCTCTGGAACGGCGGCGTCGGCACCTACGTCAAGGCCACCTCCGAAAGTCACACGGATGCAGCCGATCCGGGTAACGACGACGTCCGCGTCGATGCCTCCCAGCTCCGCTGCCGCGTCGTCGGCGAGGGCGGCAACCTCGGTTTCACGCAGCGGGCACGCATCGAGTTCTCGGCGGCGGGTGGCCGCATCAACGCGGACTTCATCGACAACGCGGCCGGCGTCGCCACCTCCGACGCCGAGGTGAACCTGAAGATCGCCCTCGAATCCGCCCGGCGCAGCGGACGTCTGACACTCGAGGAACGCAACCGCCTGCTCGGCGACGCCCGTGACGAGGTGGCCCGCACGGTGTTGCGCACGAGCCGGGACCAGTCGGTGGCGCTCGGGCTCGCCGTCTCGCGCGCGGCCCGGCTCCTCGGCCGGCACGAGCGGCTCATCAGCCACCTCGAGACCGGCGACGGGATCCGCCGCAGCACCGAGGTACTGCCCACGGTGCAGGAGCTGGCCGCGCGGGCCGGGGCCGGCCGCGGGCTGACCAGGCCGGAGATCGCGGTGCTGCTCGCGCGGTCGAAGAACGTCGTGTGCCGGGACCTGCTCGAGTCGGATGTGCCCGACGACCCCGTCTTCGCCGACGTCGCCCAGGCGTACTTCCCCGAACGCATGCGCGGACTGCTGCAGGACGAGATCCGGGATCATCCCCTGCGCCGCGAGATCGTCGCGACCCGGATCGCCTCCGACCTCGTCGACCACGTCGGACCGGGGATGATCTATCAGCTCGAGGAACGACTCGGGGTGCGCACGCCGGCGGTCGCACGGGCGTACGCGGTGATCCGGGCGGTGTTCGACACCGACCGGTTGTGGGCCGAGGCGCGGGACCGCCCCGGTTCCGGCGCCGAACGCTGGGCGCGGCTCGGCACCGTGCAGAATTTCGTCGAGCATGCGGCCTCGTGGATCCTGCGGCTGCGGCCGTCGCCGCTCGACGTGAGCGCCGAGATCACCCGGCTGCGTGCCGGAGTGGAGGACCTGCTGAGCGACACCGGGGCGGACGGGGGGCCGGACTTCCGGCTACTCGGCGAGTACCCGGCCCTGGTCGACACGGCGTACACGCTGAACTGCCCGGCGCGCACCGTCGCCCGGGTGCACGCCGGCACGGGTTCGCTGCTGGGGCTCGACGGGACGTCGCCGGACCTGTCCGCCGGATCCCACACCTGGTGGGACAGCACGGCGATCGCCACGGTGCGGGACGAGCTCGCCGAACGCCACCACGCCCTCGTCGCCGCGATCCTGCGCCGGGACGGCACCCCGATCGCTCCGGCCGACGTCGACGAGGTCCTGGCGCGGTGGCAGCGGCGGGTCCCGGACGCGATCGCCCGGGTGACGCGCCTGACCACCGAACTGCGCGAGGACGGGCTCGTCGATCTGCCGCGGGCGTGCACGCTCGGCGCGGAACTGCGCCTGCTCGTGCGCGAGAGTCATTGATTGTGGTGCCCTTTCGGATCGGGGGAGATCCGAAAGGGCGCCACGGCGGCGAGCCACCAGAGTGTCACGGCGGCGAGCCGCCACAGTGTCACGGCGGCGAGCCGCCACAGTGTCACGGCGGCGAGCCGCCTATATTTCGAGTTCGCCCATGCGGGACCACTCGACGCCGGGGATCTCGGTGTGGAGGATCCGCGGGGTCTCGCTCAGCGCCGGGCGCATGGCGTCGAGCCCCTTGCGGAAGTGGTCGGCACCGACGTGGGCGGCACCGGCCTCACCGTCGCGGAACGCCTCGACGAGCACGTACTCGGACGGGTCGTCCACGCTGCGCGACCACTCGAACCACAGATTGCCCGGTTCGGCCCGCGTCGACTCGGTGAATTCCTTTGTGAGGGCGACCCAGTCGTCCCGGTATTCGCGACGGACCCGGAACCTGACCACGATGAAGATCATTGCGCACTCCCTTCCTGTCGAGCCGTGGTGGGCACGGCGGCGGCCGGTTGCCTCGGAGGGAAGCGACCGACGAGGCCCGGCCGCCGCCGAGACGATCCCCCGGCGATCAGTAGATGTTGGACGGGCGGACCATGCCCTCGGCCAGGTCCCCGAAGCCGGGCGCGTGGATCGCCCCGGGGTTGCCGAAGACCTCCTCCACGATCGCGGTCTCGGTGGTGATGAGCAGCGCCGCGATGGACGCGGCGCTCTCGAGCGCGGCGCGGGTGACCTTGAACGGGTCGACGACGCCCTCGTCGAACATGTCGCCGTACTTGCCGGAGAGCGCGTTGAACCCGTGTCCCGACGGCAGCCCCGCGACGACCTCCACGACCTCGTCGCCGTCGAAGCCGGCGTTGACCGCGATCCACCGGAGCGGCTCGGGCAGGGCACGCCGCACCACGTCGCGGCCGATGCCTTCGTCGCCGGGCAGGTCGAGCTCGGCCAGCGCCCGGTGCGCCTGCCCCAGGGCGGTGCCGCCCCCGGCGACGATGCCGTCCTCGAGGGCGGCCCGGGTGGCGGCCAGGGCGTCCTCGACGCGCAGCATGCGTTCCTTGAGTTCGACGCTGGTGGCGCCGCCGACGCGGATGACGGCGACCCGCCCGGTGAGCCGGGCGATGCGCAGCTGGAGGCTGTCCTGGTCGGCGTCGATCCGGGCCCGTCCGAGCTGCGCCTCGAGCTGCGCGATCCGCGCATCGAGGAGACTCTGATCGCCGTGGCCGCCGACGATCGTCGTCTCGTTCTCGGTGACGGTGATGCGGTCGCAGGAACCGAGGTGCTCGGCCGTCACCTCGGACAGTTCGACGCCGGTGTCCTTGGCGACGACGTGCCCGCCCAGCGCGACCGCGAGGTCCTGCAGCTCGGCGACGCGCCGGTGCCCGAAGCCGGGCGCCCGCACGACGACGGACTGCATGGTGTTGTGCATGTTGCCGCCGACGAGGAGCTGCAGGGCGGGGCCGTCGACGTCCTCGGCCAGCACGACGAGGGGCCGATCGGCGCGCTTGGCCGCCTCGATGCTCGGCATGATCTCCTGCACCTGGGTGATCTTCTTGTTGGTCAACAGGATCAGCGGATTCTCGTGGACCGCTTCCATGCGTTCGGGGTTGGTCACCATGTAGCCGGAGATGTAGCCGTGGTCGAATTCGATGCCGTCGACGACGCTCACCGACATCCCGAGGGTCTCGCTCTCCTCGGTGGTGACGATGCCGGACCTGCCCACGTGGGAGACCGCCTCGGCGATGGCCTCGCCGATGGCCTCGTCGTCGCTCGCGGCGAGGGTCGCGATGCGCTCGAGATCCTTGCGTCCGTCGACCTGCACCGACCGGTCCCGCAGTGCCTCGACGACGACGGGAACGGTGCGTTCGATGCCGCGCCGCACCCGCATGGGATTGGCACCGGCGTCGACGGCCCGCATCCCCTCGCGGACCATGGCCTGCGCCAGCACGGTCGCGGTCGTGGTGCCGTCACCGACGACGCCGTTGGTCTTCATTGCCACTTCCTTGACCAGCTGCGCGCCCATGTTGGCGAACGGGTCCCGCAGCTGGATCTCGCGGGCGATCGTGACACCGTCGTTGGTGATGGTGGGTGGGCCGGTCAGCTTCTCGAGCACCGCGTTGCGGCCCTTGGGGCCGAGGGTCACCTTGACCGCGTCGGCGAGCGCGTTGACCCCGTACTCGAGAAGGAGGCGTGCCTCCTGGTTGAACCGCAGATCCTTGGCCATGGCTGGGTTTCCTTTCGTGCTGACTGTGCGGGGTGCGGTTCAGGGGACGAGGATCGCGCGGCCGCGGACCCGTCCCGCGTCGAGGTCGTCGATCGCCTGCTGGAACTGCTCGAGCGGATATTTCGTGGTGTGCAGCGTGACTTTTCCCTGGGCGGCGAGGGCCATGAGCTCCTGCAGGTCGTTGTAGGAACCGACGAGATTGCCGATGAAGTTGATCTCGGTGGAGATCACGTCGATCGTGGGGACGTCGATGTTCTCGCCGTATCCGACCACGTAGTAGTTGCCGGCGCGGCGCAGCATCGCGACGCCGTCCCTCGTGGCGCCGCCCTCGCCGACGAAGTCCACCACGGCCTCGGCGCCGCGGCCGCCGGTCAGCTCGAGCACCTGCTGCACGTGGGTTCCGTCGGCGACGATGCCGTGGTCGGCACCGATCCCGACGGCCAGCGCGACGGCGGCCGGGTTGCGGTCCACCACGATCAGGGTCGCCGCGGAGACCGCCTTCAGGACCTGGATGCCGATGTGGCCGAGGCCGCCCGCCCCGATCATGACGCACACGTCGCCCGGTCGCGTCGCCCGCGCGGCCTTGGCGACCGCGTGGTAGGCCGTGAGCCCGGCGTCGGCGAGGGCTGCGACGTCGGACGGCTCGAGCGAATCGTCGATCCGGACCACGCTGCGCGCGGTGGTGCGCAGGTACTCGGCGTAGCCACCGTTGGTGTCGATGCCGGGGAACCGGCTGTTCTCGCAGTGCACGTCGTCGCCGAACCGGCACGCGCGGCAGAGTCCGCACGTGATGAGGGGGTGGAGGATGACCTTGTCGCCGACGGCGACGTTGGTGACGGCGTCGCCGACGGCGTGGACCCAGCCGGCGTTCTCGTGGCCGATCGTGTACGGCAGGACGACGCCGCTCTTCTCGGCCCACTGCCCCTCGAGGATGTGGATGTCGGTGCGGCACACGCCCGCTCCGCCGATGCGGACGACGACGTCGAGCGGGCCCTCGATCTTCGGCTCGGGGATCTCCTCGAGCTGGAGCTTGGTGTGGTACCCCACCACCTGCACGGCCTTCATGACACTCTCCTGACGATTGCGGAACAACTGGTTCGGACGTCGGCGACCCGGGGTGTTGCCGATCCGCCGTCGCTGTCGGCGTACCGGGTCGCGAGCAGCCCGCGGCAGAAGTGTGCGTTCCCCTCCATGGAGATCCGCACGGACTTGGCGAACCGCAGCCGCATCGGTACCGCCTCACGGGGGATCGGCCGCCCGTCGTCGTCGACGAACACCCGGCTGGCCGGGCACAGGCTCAGGCCGATGTCGAGCCGCCGGCGTATCAGGGCCGCCTTCTGCCGGCCGGGCGGGATGTCGCTCAGCGTCAGCGACGGGATGTCGTCGACGGTGAGCTCCGAGTGCTTCAGCAGGTTCTCGAGGCAGCGTTCCAGGGCGGCGAGGTGCGCCTTGCGCCGGAACGTGCGGCGCAACTCGTCGAGGTTCTCCTCCGCCTCGGAGCCGAAGGTGCCCCGGTAGCCGGCGTCGGCGGCGAGACCGCGGTTGATCTTGCCGCTGTCGTGGTGGTCGTCGAGGAGGATCCGCACGTGCCCGATGTCCTCGATCGCCCGCAGGGCGTCCTGCGCGTCGGATGCCATGAGGTAGGCGAAGTTCGGCGAACAGAACGCGGTGGGCAGCCGCAGGTGCACGGTCACCCCGTCGTCGTCGAGGACCACCGACCGCACGAAGCCGAGATCGGTGATCGGTTCGTCCAGTTCGGGATCGACCACGGTGCCGAGCGCGGCGAGCACGTCGCTGCCCGACACCGGAGCCGCGGTCACGACGACACCGCCTGCTGGGCTCCCGCGGCGACCTCGACCCCCTCCTGTCCGGCCGGCTCGGGCAGCCGCAGGTGTTCCGGGACGTCGATGTCGTAGAGCGCCGCGGCGTTGAGGCCGAGGATCTTCTTCTTCTGTTCGACGGTGATCGGCGCGTATTCGGTCATGTCCTCCGGGATCTGGAAGTCCACGAACTTCTCGATCAGCCACTTCGGGGTCCACAGCGCGTAGTCGCTGGCGAACAGGATCTTGTCCTCGCCGATCCAGTAGAGCAATTCGCCGATGATCTGGGCGAAGTACCGGGGACGGGTGTGGATGAACGGCATCGCCACGGCCAGACCGCCGTACACGTTGGACTCCTGGGTGGCGATCCAGCAGAAGTCCTCGAGCCGGGGCAGGCCCACGTGTTCGACGACGAAGCGCAGATCGAGGTAGTCGGTGGCGACCTTGTCCACGTCGGCGACGTCGAAGGCGTCACGGTCCAGCGGCCGGATGGTGGGGCCCTTGTGCACGTGGATGTTCTTGATCCCCAGCTCGATGCACTCCTCGAGGTAGCGCCTCGACCACGGGTCGTCGAGCTTGTATCCGCGGGAGTCGCCGTGCCATTCGGCGGTGTAGAGCTTGACGCCCTGGAGGTTCATCCGTTCGGCGTCCCGGCGCAGCTGTTCGAGGCCGGCCTCCCCGTAACGGGGATCGTAGGCATGGTTGTACGTGAGCTTGTCGGGGTGCTTGCGGGTGAGCCCGAACGCCTCCTCGGTCTGCCCGAACCCGTTGCGGTAGAAGTCGCTCAACAGGGTGGCCTGGAAGATCGCGTGGTCCACGTGACCGTCCACGAACAGGTCCTTCATGAGGCGTTCGCCGCCGTAGTAGGTGTAGGTGTCGTAGTCCCACACCTCCTCCTCGGGGCTGAGGTTCTTGTGGTAGTCGTAGAAGCAGTCGATGAACTGCCGCCCGTGCACGTTCTTCTGGTTCGACTCGCGGCCGTCCCAGATGTGCACGTGCCCGTCCACGATGAAGTACTGCTGCCCGTCCTTCTCGTACATCGCTTCCCTCGTTCTGTCGTGTGCCGGTGGTGGATCGGGAGCCGTCCGGGCCCGGTCTGCGGGCCCGGACGGCCGCGGTCAGTGCGCCGTGAGATCGAATCCGATGTACTCGGCGGCGTCCTCGGGACTGGCGAAGAGCATGGTCTTGTCATCGAGGTGCACCATGCGCCCGTAGTGGGTGGAGCTGATCTCCTCGAAGACGGAGCCGTCGAAGTCGGAGCCGAGAGCGTCGGTGAGTTCCTCGTAGTCGAACTCGAGGCGGTTGACGCCGTCGACGCGGATCATCGACGGGTACTCCGTCAGCTGCACGCCGTCCTTGGCGCCCATGACCTCGGCGACCACGCGGCCGATCGGGGTGTTCATCAGGGTGACGCCACACATGTTGGAGAACTCGGTGGCCGATCCGAATTGCATGCTCACTTGTCCAGCTCCTTCGCGATGTCGAGCCCGATGTCCTCGAGCAGGGAACGGAACTTCGCCTCGGCCGCCTCGAGGCTGGAGGCGAAGGTGACCGCCTTGTCGGCCGGCTGCGACCAGATCGGCTGCAGGGCGCGCGCGGCGTCGAGGCAGCGCGGCACCCAGGTCGCCAGCCAGGTCCCGAACAGCTCCCTGTTCGATTCGCCGAACTGCTCGTCGCGGGTGAGCAGCCGGAAGAGGTTGCGCGTGTACGCGAGATCCCGGTCGTAGTCGTGCTCACCGGTGCCGACGATCGTCGGCGTGATGTAGTCGCCGTTGCGGGCGGCGATCTGCATGACCAGTTCGCTGCGGAACAGCGAGCCGACAAGCTGCTCGAAGACGATGTTGGTGGCGAAGAGCAGCTCGCACCAGTCCGGCACCGCGGTGAGCCGTTCGACGACCTCGCGGGTGGGCTGCCATTCGGGCGCCGACTGCCAGACCTCCTTGTGGGCGGCCCCGTCGAACGGTATCCCGGCCTCGGACAAGTCGAGGTTGAACAGCGCGAGGTCCTGCGCGAACCGCATCTTGTGTGCCGCGTTGACCGCCACCGCGGTGTTGATCATGTTCGTGGGCCCGGACCGCTGGATGGAGGTGAACACGTGCAGCGCCAGGCCGTTCTCGGCGTGCATCCAGGCGCCGAGGTTGCGCTCGATGAACTTCAGCCACGGCGTGTTCCAGCCGTCGTAGGCGCGGGCGCGCTTGGCGTTCTGCAGGCACAGATCGACCTGGCGCACGACCGCCGCGTTGTTGCGGTAGATCGTCTGGTCCCACTCCTCGTTCGGGTCGAGGAAGGCGTGCCAGTTCGACGACTTCGCGGCCGTCCATTCCTTCGGGTATCCGCCCGGTCCGTCGCCGAAGCCGTAGATCCAGCCCTGCGACAGGTGCCGCTCGGGATCGGGCTGCACGTCGACGGTGACGTCCTCGTACATCGTCGACCGCTTCTTGGCCGGCGTGTAGTAGGTGAAGGTGCGGCTGCGGGAGCTGGGAAAGTCCAGCGCGCCGGCTTCGGAGTCGGTGAACTCGATCTTCGGGAAGCTACGGTGCTTGGAGTCGGTAGATGCGGTCATCTCGTTTCTCACTTCTGTCGGTGAAGGAGCAGGGTGGTTTCCTACGGCGCCTACTCGAAGGCGGGGCTGGTGAACTTGTCGTAGAAGATCTGGTCTTTCGGGGTGTTGTGCACCTCGAGCAATTCCAGGGCTGCATCGACCATGGGGGGTGGCCCGCACAGGTAGACCTCGCTCCGATGGATGTCCGGCTCGCGACGGTCCACGATGTCGGTGACGTTGCCTTCCTCGACCTCCGGGAGTCCGGACGGCACCGGCTCCGCCGACTCCGAGAGGCAGGGCACGAACACGAAGTCCGTCAGGGTCTTTCCCAGTTCGAGGATCTCTTCGAGGTAGAACAGATCCGCCGGCGTGCGGGCACCGTAGTAGAACCGGACGGGCCGGGTGCTGCCGGTCTCGCTCATGTGCCGCAGGAGCGAGAGGATCGGGGCCATGCCGGCGCCGCCGCCGATGAAGACCACCGGCAGGACGTGACCGTCCTTGAGGGTGAAGGATCCGTACGGTCCGGTCAGGGTGATCTCGTCGCCCACCGAGATGCCGTCCTCGAGCAAGCCGGCGAACTTGCCACCGGGGTACTTCTTGATGAGGAACTCGACATGTCCCGGCGTCGATCGGGTCGTCGCCATGGAGAAGGACCGATGTTCCTCGGTTCCCGGTATCTGCAGGTCGGAGTACTGACCAGGTTTGAACTCGTACTCCGTGGGTTCGACGGGCTGCAGTTGCAGCGACACAATGTCCTTGGTCATCGGCTCGATCGCGGTGATCCGGGTGCGCACTTCTTGGATGGGGATACCACCCAGGAGTTCGTCCTCGTCGAAATTGAGCAGTTCGATGGTGCAGTCGCTGTATGCAGTCGAGCGGCAGAGCAGTACGTGCCCCTCGTCGGTCTCGGCGTCGTTGCAGGCGAACGTCGAATAGTCCTCCATTTGGATGTCGCCGTCGAGGACAAAGGATTTGCAGGCCGAGCAACGCCCCTCGCGGCAGCCGTGCATCAGATGGATGCCCTGCCGGAAGGCGGCGTCGAGGATGTACTCGTCCTCGCCGACTTCCATCTCGATGTCGACGGGCTCGAAATTGATGCGGTGCTTGTCGGCCACGGGGGTGTCTCCTGGGCTCGTGGAATGAATGGTGAGGCGGTGGGTGGCGCCGGAGTGGCCGCGGCGCCACCCACCGAGCCTGAACCCTGATCCACCGTCGTTGATCTGTGTCTGATCTCCGATCGTTTTCGGACGTTGTTCCGGTTTCGGGCATGAGTGTCTCGCCGGTCTGCCCGGCGTTTCCACTGGTGTCCTCGGTCGTGACCCGTTC
>NZ_JAALEG010000026.1 GCF_011058165.1 Rhodococcus aetherivorans | reverse complement strand
GTCCGGATGTTCGTCGACGGCGCGTGGCGCGATGCCCCCCTGCACCGCCGCGAACACCTCTCCCCCGGCGACGCCGTGGCCGGCCCGGCAATCGTCGCGGAGGACAACTCGACCACCGTCGTCGAGGCCGGCTGGGCGGCGACGATGTCGGAGCAGGGCCATCTCGTGCTCACCCGGGTGCACGCCCACGACGACACCGCGGTGAGCACCCACGCCGACCCGGTGATGCTCGAGATCTTCAACAACCTGTTCATGTCGATCGCCGAGCAGATGGGCACCACCCTCGAATCCACCGCGCAGTCGGTGAACATCAAGGAGCGCCTGGACTTCTCGTGCGCGCTGTTCGATCCGGACGGAAACCTGATCGCGAACGCGCCACACATCCCCGTCCATCTCGGCTCGATGGGCACGAGCGTGCAGGAGGTGGTGCGCCGCCGGCACGGGTCGATGAAGCCGGGTGACGTGTACGCGGTCAACGACCCGTACCACGGGGGTACCCACCTGCCGGACGTCACGGTGATCACGCCGGTCTTCGGCCCCGGGCCGGACGGGTCCGGCGAGCACATCCTCTTCTTCGTCGCCTCCCGCGGTCACCACGCCGAAATAGGCGGATCGACACCGGGTTCCATGCCCTCCGGCAGCCACGACATCCGCGAGGAGGGCGTGCTGTTCGACAACTGGCTGCTCGTCGAGAACGGAACCTTCCGGGAGGCCGACACCCGCGCGCTGCTCACCGGCGGCCCGTACCCGTCCCGGAACCCGGACACCAACCTCGCGGACCTGCGCGCACAGATCGCGGCCAACGCCCGCGGGGTGGTCGAGGTGGGCCGGATGATCGACCACTTCGGTCTCGACGTCGTCCAGGCCTACATGCGCCACGTGCAGGACAACGCCGAGGAGGAGGTGCGCCGCGTCGTCGACCGCCTCCACGACGGCGAGTACCGCTACGAGATGGACTCCGGTGCGGTGATCGCGGTGCGGGTCACCGTCGACCGGCGGGCGCGCTCGGCGACGATCGACTTCACCGGCACGTCACCGCAACTCGCGTCGAACTTCAACGCGCCCTCGTCCGTCACGCGGGCCGCGGCGCTGTACGTCTTCCGCACGCTCGTCGCCGACGACATCCCCCTCAACGACGGGTGCCTGCGTCCGTTGCACATCGTCGTCCCCGACGGGTCGATGCTCGCCCCCGAGTTCCCCGCCGCCGTCGTCGCGGGCAACGTCGAGACGTCGCAGGCCGTCACCGGCGCGCTCTACGCGGCGCTGCGGGTGCAGGCCGAGGGCGCCGGCACGATGAACAACGTCACCTTCGGCAACGCGCGATACCAGTACTACGAGACGCTCGGCTCCGGGTCGGGCGCCGGCGAGGGGTTCGACGGGACGTCGGTGGTGCAGACCCACATGACGAACTCGCGGCTCACCGATCCGGAGGTACTGGAGTGGCGCCTTCCGGTGTTGCTGGAGGCCTTCACGATTCGTCACGGCAGCGGGGGCGGCGGCCGGTGGCGCGGCGGCGACGGCGCCGTGCGCCGGCTCCGGTTCCTCGAGCCGATGACCGTCAGCACACTCTCCGGGCACCGGCGCGTGCCGCCGTACGGGATGGCCGGGGGCGGGCCGGGAGCGCTGGGCAGCAACCGCATCGAGCGCGCCGACGGCGCCGTCACCCACATGGCCGGCTGCGACTCCGTCGAGGTCGGGATCGGTGACGTGCTCGTGGTCGAGACGCCGGGCGGGGGCGGCTACGGCCGGTAGGCCGCACGGGACTCCGGGGCGGGATCCAGTTCCCGCAGGACGGGCAGCGCGAAACACACCGCGGCGACGAACATCATCGGCACGGCCAGCGCGAAGAACGTCGTCCGCACACCCGCCGCGTCGATCAGGGGCCCGGCGACCAGGATCCCGACCGGGCCCGCCGCGTACGCGGTCGAGGTCATCACACCGACGACGCGGCCGCGCATGTGCTCCGGGCTGCGGGTCTGCATGGCCCAGTTCCCGATCGGCCCCACCGGGCCGAACACCAGGCCGATGAGGATGCCCAGCAGCACGAGGACCCCCAGCGGCGGCAGGAACGCCATGCCGGTCGTCGCCGCGCCCAGCACCGTGACCGCGACGAGCATCAGGGTGCGGCGCCGCAGGCGCGGTGCGAAGGCGCCGTAGGCCAGGGCACCCACCAGGCCACCGATGCTCAGCGACATCAGCACCCAGCCGAGCTGAGCGGGTGCGTCCAGGCCGGTGAAGTAGGCGGGCAGCAGCACCGACTCGATCGGCAGGAACAGCGCCATGATGACCATGTCGACCAGCGCGAGCGTGCGCAGCAACCGGTCGCGCCACACGAACCGCAGCCCCTCGAGGGTGCCGGCCCACAGCGAGGCGGGCCGGGTGGCCCGGTCGGGCCGGCCGGCGTGCTCGAGCCGGAGGAAGGCGACGGTGACGAGGGAGAGCACGAAGCACGCCGACGTCACCCACAGGGTGTTCTCGGGACCGACCGCCGCGATGAGGACACCGCCGACACCCGGTCCGATCAGGTAGGCGAGGTTGTAGTTCGCCTCGTAGAGGCTGTTGACACAGTCCAGCGACCACCCGGCGGCGCGGGTCGCCGCCGGCAGCATCGACTCCCGCGCCGAGATGCCCGCCGGGTCGAACACGGCACCGAGCGCCGCGAGTGCGGCGAGCAGGGGCACCGAGAGTCCGACGGTGGCCGCGAGCACGGGGATCGTCGCGACCGACAGCGCCGAGAGGGCATCCGAGACCACGGCGGTGCGCCGCCGGCCGAACCGGTCGACGACGGTGCCGGTGAGCAGGCTTGCCAGCAGCAGCGGCACGGTGGCCGCGCCCGCGACGATCGCCGCGTCGGTGGCCCGGCCGGTCTGCTCGAGCACCAGCCACGGCAGCGCGACGACTACGATGCCGTTGCCGGTGGCGGACAGCAGGGTGGCGACGTTGAGGAGGATCAGCGGCGCGAAGCGGCGGGTGGTCAGGTCGAGGGTGGTCACGGCGGTCGGCATTCACTCGGGAGGAGGCGGTGCCGCGACGCTAGCAGGAGCACGGCGGCCGGCACGAGCGATTTTCGGGCGGCGAAGCGGCCGGTTCCGCGCAGTCCGGTCCCCTCCTCTGCCAGGCCTTTCCCGTCTCCGTTATCTCATCGCTATCTTTTCGAGATCATTTCGCTATGGAGCGCGGTCCTGGGCCGTTATCGAACTGCGACATGCTTGCTTTTGCGAAACAGCGTCGGATCCACGGCGTCGAGACATCCCGAGCGAAAGGTTCGTGCCGATGATCGACCCCACTACTCCCGAGACTCCGTCCGATTCCCCCGCACCGTCGCCGGCCTTCGGAGCCACCCTGTCGGAACGTGCCGGATACGCCGTGCTCTCGGTCGCCGGCGAGATCGACATGACCACCGCGCACCTGCTGCGCTCCGCGCTCGACAACGCCCATCGCGGCCGTGCCCTCGTCGCCGACATGGGCGGCGTCACCTTCTTCGGCGCGGTGGGCCTCACGATCCTCCTGCGCGCGACCTCCGCCCATCCCGGCACCGTCGCCGTCGTCGCCCCGGCAGGACGCGTCCGCCGGACGATCGCCGCGGCCGGGGTCCGCTCCCGCCTGAATCTGCACGACAACCTCGATTCGGCCGTCGGCTCCCTGGTTCCGGCCGGCGGCCCGCTGGTCACCGCCGTCGAACCGCCCTGCTCCGCGGCGAGCTGATTCGCGAAGACGCCCCCGGCACCCCCGCGGTTCCGGGGACAATTTCCCCATGCAGGGGCTCGAAGTCGTCCACAGCGGGATGTTCACCACCGTCCAGGACCGCGGCCGGCCGGAACACGGGGACCACGGGCTGGGCACGTCCGGCGCCGCCGACCGCGCGGCGCACGACGCCGCCAACCGGCTGGTCGGCAACGAGCCCGCCGCCGCGACCCTCGAGGTCGCCGCCGGCGGGCTGACCGTGCGCAGCATCGGCGCGAACGTCGTCGCGGTGACGGGCGCCCGCGTGCCGGTGACCGTCGACGGCCACCCCGAGGCCGACTACGCGATGGTGAAGCTGGACGACGGTGACGTGCTGGCGCTGGGCAGCCCGTCGAGGGGGCTGCGCTCGTACCTGGCGGTGCGCGGCGGAATCGACGTGCCCGAGACCCACGGCAGCCGATCCACCGACACCCTGACCGGGACCGGCCCCGCCCCGATCAGGGACGGCGACCGGCTCCCGGTCGGCACCCTGGCGGGCGAGCTGCCCATCGAGGAGCAGATCCCGCCGCCGGCCCCGATCGAGGATCCGGCGATGCTGCGTGTGCGTCTGAGCCGGCACTCCGAGGTGTTCAGCGCCGGTTCGGTGCACGCGCTGCTGCACGAGACGTGGACCGTGACGCCGCAACTGGACCGCGTCGGGATCCGGTTGCACGGCCCGGGCAGGCTGCATCTCGCGCGGGGCGGGACCGACCGCCCGGAGCCGACCGTCGCCGGCTCGGTGCAGGTTCCCCCGGACGGCAACCCCATCCTGTTCCTGGCCGACCATCCCGTCGTCGGCGACCACCCGGTGATCGCCGTCGTCGTGCCCGCCGATCTTCCCGTCGCCGCGCAGCTCGAGCCGGGGCACCGGGTGCGGTTCGTCGCCACCCTCACGCGGTGACCCCGCGACCGGTCAGGACACCGCCGCATCGCTCGACGACCGGACCGCGAGGCCCGGGCCCGCAACGAGGTGTTCCTCGACGCGATTGTCCCGCACGGTGATTCGTCGCAACGTGCCGGCCGGCGTGCGGACGTCGACCGTGCCGTCAAGCACGTGGTCGAACGTGAAACCCGTGCATCCGGCCGGGACCGTCGCACGCGGGCCCCGCGACGCGCGGCGCAACCGCGCCCGGCGCGAGAGGAAGGTGTCGATCAGGTAGGCCAGCCACTCCGTGTAGAAGTAGAAGCAGTCGCCGCCGTTCCAGCCGAGTGCGGTGCCGTCGGCGGTGGGCACCCACTGGCACCACGACAGCGGGCGCCCCCGCCTGGGCAGTCCGTCGGCGGGCGACCGGTGCGGGCCACTCGCCGGGCCGGCGAACGCGACGAGAAAGTCGATCTCCTGCCGGTTCAGCGGAGGATCGATCTCGATCCGTCCGGTGAATTCGGTTCGATGTGCCATGTGTCCCCCCTCCGCGGTCGATCGCTCTACCCGATTCGACGCAGTCGGGGACGGAACCGTTCCCCGGAACATCCGGCCGCGTGGTCCCCGGTCGGCCGCCACCTCGATGGGTGTCGCGGCCGACCGTCGGCGCGGATCCGGGACTACTGCAGGCGGCGCTGACGCGCGATGTCCGCGAGGACGACGCCGGCGGCGACGGACGCGTTGAGCGACTCCACGTCGCCGGCCATCGGGATCGACAGGATCGAGTCGCACGTCTCGCGGACCAGGCGCGACAGTCCCTTGCCCTCGGAGCCGACGACGATCACCACCGGATCGGTGCCGTCGAACTCGTCGAGGCTGGTGTCGCCCCCCGCATCCAGCCCGACGACCCGGACGCCCCGGGACTGCCACTCCTTGAGGGTGCGCGTCAGGTTCGTCGCCCGGGCGACGGGGAGGCGCGCCGCGGCACCCGCGCTGGTCCGCCACGCCACCGCCGTGACCGCGGCGCTGCGCCGCTGCGGGATCAGCACGCCGTGCCCGCCGAACGCGGCCACCGACCGGATCACCGCGCCGAGGTTCCGCGGATCGGTGATGTTGTCGAGGGCCACCAGCAGCGGCCGCTCGTGGTGGTCGTGGGCGACGGCCAGCAGGTCGTCCGGATGGGCGTAGCGGTACGGCGGGACCTGCAACCCGATGCCCTGGTGCATGCCGTTGGCGGTGAGACGGTCGAGCTCGCCGCGCGGAACCTCGAGGATCGAGATGCCCGCGTCCCCGGCCCGCTGCACGGCCTCCTTGAGGCGCTCGTCCGCCTCGGCGCCGACCGCGACGTACAGCGCCGTCGCGGGAACATCCGCGCGCAGGCACTCCACGACCGGGTTGCGGCCGAGCACCATCTCCGGCCCGTCCTCGCCCTTGCGGCCGGCGGTGCTGCGGCCGCGCTTGTCGGCGGCCTTCGCCGCGGCGCGGGCGCGCCGCGCGGCGGGATGGTACGGCCGGTCCTCGGCCTTGGGGGTGGCACCGCGGCCCTCGAGGCCGCGGCGGCGCTGCCCGCCGGACCCGACGACCTGGCCCTTCTTGGTGCCGCCCTTGCGGACCGCACCTCGTCGCTGAGAATTTCCAGCCATCACTGCCCTGCTTTCAGGGACCACTCGGGTCCGTTCGGCGTATCGGTCACCTCGATGCCCGCCGCCGTCAATCGATCGCGCACCTCGTCGGCGAGCGCCCAGTTCTTCGCGGCCCGCGCCGCCTGCCGGCGGTCGAGTTCGGCAGCCACCAGCACCTCGAGGGCCTCGAGGGCCGCCGAGTCGCGGCCGGCCACCTCGGCCCAGTGCGGGTCGAGCGGGTCCACCCCCAGGATGCCGAGCATGGCGCGTACCTGCGCGGCGATGTGCACCGCGGTGTCCAGGTCGCCGGCGTCGAGCGCCTTGTTGCCCTCGCTGCGCCGGCCGTGGATCTCGGCGAGCGCCTTCGGGACGCCGAGATCGTCGTCGAGCGCCGCGGCGAACTCCTCGGTCCACGTTCCTACCGGGATGTCGCCGGCCCGGTCCCGGGTCTTGAGGACGAACGCCTCGAGGCCGCGGTACCCCGCCGCCGCCTCGTGCAGCGCGGCGTCGGAGTATTCGAGCATGGACCGGTAGTGGGCACTGCCCAGGTAGTACCGCAGCTCCTGGGGCCGCACCCGGGCGAGCACGTTCGGGATGGACAGCACGTTGCCGAGCGACTTGGACATCTTCTCGCCGCCCATCGTGACCCAGCCGTTGTGCAGCCAGTACCGCGCGAACCCGTCGCCGGCGGCCTTGGCCTGGGCGATCTCGTTCTCGTGGTGCGGGAAGACGAGATCCATTCCGCCGCAGTGGATGTCGAAGGACTCGCCGAGGTAGTACTCGGCCATCGCGGAGCACTCGAGGTGCCAGCCCGGGCGGCCGCGGCCCCACGGCGTCGGCCACGACGGCTCGCCCGGCTTCGCCGCCTTCCACAGGGTGAAGTCCCGCGGATCCCGCTTGCCGCTGCCCGCGCTCTCCCCCTGATGGACGTCGTCGATCCGGTGGCCCGACAGCCGGCCGTACTCGGGGTAGCTGAGCACGTCGAAATAGACGTTCCCGTCGGCCGCGTAGGCATGCCCGGCGTCGATCAGGCGCTGCATCAGCTCGACCATCTGGGTGACGTGACCCGTCGCGCGAGGCTCCACCGACGGCGGCAGCACACCGAGCTGGTCGTAGGCGCGGGCGAAGGCCCGCTCGTAGGTCGTCTTCCACTCCCACCAGGGCCGGCCCGCCTCGGTGGCCTTGCGCAGAATCTTGTCGTCGATGTCTGTGACGTTTCTCACAAAGGCGACATCCAGGCCCTTCGCCATGAGCCAGCGCCGCAGCACGTCGAAGGCGACGCCGCTGCGCACATGACCGATGTGGGGCTCACCCTGGACCGTCGCGCCACAGAGGTACACCGAAGCCCGGCCGGGGACCAGCGGAACGAAATCCCGCACGGCCCGCGATTCGGTGTCGAACAAGCGCAAGGTCACGACCGGCCATCCTACCGGTCGTCGTCGCGCGAAAATACGAGTGCCGTCGCGACGGCCGCGACGCCCTCGCCGCGCCCGGTCAGGCCGAGGCCGTCCGTCGTCGTCGCCGACACCGACACCGGCGCCCCGAGCGCCTCGGACAGCGCCCGCTGCGCCTCGTCGCGGCGGGGACCGATCCTGGGCCTGTTCCCGATCACCTGGACGGCGGCATTCCCGATCGCGAAGCCCCCGCCGTCGAGCAGGCGCCGCACCTCGGCGAGCATGGCCGCACCGCTCGCGCCGTGCATCTCCGGCCGACCGGTGCCGAAGACGGAACCGAGGTCGCCGAGGCCGGCCGCGGAGAGCAGGGCGTCGCACAGCGCGTGGGCCGCGACGTCACCGTCCGAATGCCCCGCACACCCGTCGGCGTCCTCGAACAGCAGACCGGCCAGCCAGCACGGCCGTCCGGGCTCGATCGGATGGACATCGGTTCCGATCCCGACGCGCACTCAGCTCTCCTGTCCGACGGGGGCCCCGGCCGCGAGCACGGCACGGGCCAGGACCAGATCGAGCGGTGTGGTGATCTTGAAGGCGAGCGGTTCGCCCGGGACGGTGTACACGCCCTCGCCGAGGCGCTCGACGAGACCGGCGTCGTCGGTCGCGTCCCCGGCGCCGGCGTTGGCGCGGCGCAGCAGGCCGGCCTCGAATCCCTGCGGGGTCTGTACCGCCCGGAGGACGGACCGGTCGGGGGTGCCGGTGACACGGCCGTCGCGGTCGACGCTCTTGACGGTGTCCGCGACCGGCAGCACGGGGATCACCGCGGACCGTCCGCCGCGCAGTTCCACCACGATCCGGGCGAACAACCGCGGCGGAGTGAGGGCGCGTGCGGCGTCGTGCACCAGGACGTAGGCGGCGTCCTCCGCCGCCGCCAGCCCGGCGCGCACCGAATCGGTGCGCTCCGCGCCGCCCGCCACCACGCACACCCGCGCCGGCGCCGTGGCCGCGACGGACGCCACCAGCTCCGGCGGCACCACCACGACCACGCGGTCGACCACCGCCGAGGCCAGCATGGCCTCCACTGCCCGGTCCAGCATCGTGCGCCCGTCGAGTTCGACGAACGCCTTGGGCAGCGATTCGCCCAGACGTACACCACGGCCGGCCGCCGGAATGATTCCGACGACCGGCCCGTTGCGATCGCTCATCTGTAATTCTGCAGTTCGCGCGGCCGCTCAGGAAGCGGCGGCGAGCACCTCGTCGAGCAGGCTGTCGGCCTTGACGTCGTCCGTGCCCTCCGCGAGCGCGAGCTCGCCGACGAGGATCTGCCGCGCCTTGGCCAGCATCCGCTTCTCACCTGCGGACAGGCCGCGGTCCTGCTCCCGCCGCCACAGGTCGCGCACGACCTCGGCGACCTTGTTCACGTCTCCGGAGGCCAACTTCTCGAGGTTGGCCTTGTACCGCCGCGACCAGTTGGTCGGCTCTTCGGTGTGCGGTGCGCGCAGCACCTGGAAAACCTTGTCGAGGCCTTCTTGCCCGACCACGTCGCGAACGCCGACGTATTCTGCATTATCCGCAGGTACCCGAACCGTCAGGTCGCCCTGGGCGACTTTCAGAACCAGATATTCCTTCTGCTCACCCTTGATGGTGCGCGTTTCGATAGCTTCGATCAGCGCCGCACCGTGATGGGGGTATACGACGGTATCTCCGACCTTGAAAATCATGTGTCCCGTGCCCCTTTCGATTCTTCGAGTTTAACACGTGCTTACGTCCGGCTCTCATCAACGGCGCAGGTCAGGGGCACAGACGCGTGCGCGTAGGACTTGACAGCCAACCGGTTACGTGCATCCGGTGATGTTCGACACACCGCCCGGAGCGGCCCTTCGCGGCCCCGCGGACGCGGCCCGAGGGGGACGAAAGCCCCGACTTCCGCCCCCGGCGCAGACTCGGCGCCCTTCGACTACTACTCTGCCTAGTGGATTGCGAGCCTTACTCGAGTGGAGGACAACCCGTGACTGCTCCCAAAGCGCCGACTCGCCGAGTCGCGACCGCTCTCGCCCTGGCCGCGGGTGCGGCGCTCACGCTGTCCGCCTGCGGCGCCGGTCAGATCAGCCAGACCGCCACCCAGGTGGCCGCGGTCAACGGCAACAGCGCCGAGCTCGGAAACATCGCGCTGCGCAACGTGCACGTGATCTACCCGGACTCCGAGGAGTACAGCCTCGAACCCGGCGGCAAGGCCGCGCTCGGCTTCACCGTGGTCAACCTGAGCGAGACCACCCCCGACGAGCTGACCCGCATCACCACCGACTTCGCGTCCTCCGCCACCGGCGTGTCCGGCCTGCGCATCGAGCCGCAGGCCTCGATCTCGGCCGGCCTGACCGGTGAAACCCTCGCCGAGGACGCGACCGCCGAAGCCGCGACCGACGAGTCCCCGCGCCCCGCCGAGGCCGCCGAGTCCTCCGACACCCCGTCCGTGGCCCAGGTCGAGCTCACCGGACTGAAGGAGGGCGTGCGCCCCGGCCTGACCATCCCGGTCACGTTCACCTTCGCCGAGGCCGGCGACGTCACCATGCAGGTCCCGGTCGACGCCGGCACGGACGTCGAGCGCAACGTCTCCGAGAAGTCGCCGGTCGAGGGCGAGGGTCACTGACCGGCACCCCCGACGCACCCGGGGCCCGGGGCGAGCACTCCGCTCGCCCCGGGCCCCGTTCTCGTGTCGGCCCCCGGCCCTAGGCTGACGTGGTGGCAAAGACGAAGTCGATCTACCGCTGCACCGACTGCGGGCACACCGTCGCGAAATGGGTCGGCCGCTGCCCCGACTGCGGGACGTGGGGTTCGATGGACGAGGCGCCGGCCCTGCCTGCCGCGGTGGCGTCGCGGCCCGGCACCTCGCTCGCCCGCGCCGGGGCCGCGGCACTTCTCCCCACGACCCCGGCCACGCCGCTGACCCTCGTCGACAGCCGGACCACCCACGCGAAGCCCACCGGCATCGAGGAACTCGACCGGGTGCTCGGCGGCGGCGTCGTTCCCGGCTCGGTGGTGCTGCTCGCCGGGGAGCCCGGCGTCGGCAAGTCCACCCTGCTGCTCGAGGTGGTCCACCGCTGGGCGCGGCGCGGCAGCGACGACCGGGCCCTCTACGTCACCGGGGAGGAATCGGCGGGACAGGTACGGTTGCGCGCCGACCGCACGGGTTCGGTGCACGAACGCGTCTTCCTCGCCGCCGAGTCGGATCTGGCGACCATCTTCGGACACATCGAGCAGGTCAAGCCGACGCTGCTGGTGGTGGACTCCGTGCAGACGATGCTCGCCGCCGACGTGGAGGGCGTGTCCGGCGGCGTCACCCAGGTCCGGGCGGTGACCAGCGCGCTGACCTCGCTCGCCAAGGCCAGCGGCGTCCCGGTGCTGCTCATCGGGCACGTCACCAAGGACGGTGCGGTGGCGGGTCCGCGTTCGCTCGAGCATCTGGTCGACGTGGTGCTGCACTTCGAGGGCGACAAGCACTCCACCCTGCGCATGGTGCGGGGGGTGAAGAACCGCTTCGGTGCCGCCGACGAGGTGGGCTGCTTCGAACTGACCGAGGGCGGCATCGTCGGTGTCAGCGACCCGTCGGGCCTGTTCCTGCACCATCGGACCGAGGAAGTGGCCGGCACGGCCGTCACCGTCACCATGGACGGCAAGCGGCCGCTGCTCGGCGAACTGCAGGCGCTGGTGGTGCCGACGCAGAACCCCGCACCCCGGCGCGCGGTCAGCGGCCTGGATGCGGCACGGGTCGCGATGGTGCTGGCGGTACTCGAGCGGCGATGCCGGCTGCCGCTCGGCAAGTGCGACGTCTACGCCTCGACCGTCGGCGGCATGCGCATCACCGATCCGGCCGCGGACCTGGCCCTGGCCCTGGCGGTCGCGTCGGCCGCACGTGAGCGCCCTCTGCCGCCGGGCACGGTGCTGCTCGGCGAGGTCGGCCTCGCCGGCGAGGTCCGCCGGGTCACCGGGGTCGGGCGGCGCATCGCGGAGGCGGGGCGGCTCGGATTCACCCGCGCGATCGTGCCGCACGAACCCGCGGCGGCCCCGGTGGGTGGCCGCACGTCGCGGTCCCCGGCCTCCGCCGGGGATCCGATCGAGGTCGGCAACGTCGGCCAGGCGCTCGCCGCGCTGGGCATGTAGACGTGTCGGAACCGGATGCGAACATGTGTTCGTGTCCGGTCACGCGACCATCCTGCACGCCGATCTCGACTCGTTCTACGCATCCGTCGAGCAGCGCGACGACCCGGGCCTGCGCGGCCGGCCCGTGATCGTGGGCGGGGGTGGCGTCGTACTCGCCGCCAGTTACGAGGCCAAGGCCTGCGGCGTCGCGACGGCCATGCCCGGGCGCGCCGCCCGCGCCCTGTGCCCGGCGGCGATCGTCGTTCCTCCGCGCATGCACGCGTACGCGCGGGCCAGCCGCGCCGTGTTCACGGTGTTCGAGCAGACCACGCCGCTCGTCGAGGCCGTCTCCATCGACGAGGCCTTCCTCGACGTCGCCGGGCTGTGGCGAATCGGCGGCACCCCGGCCGACATCGCGGCCCGGCTGCGGCGCGACGTCGCCGAACAGGTGGGGCTGCCGATCACGGTGGGGGTGGCCCGGACCAAGTTCCTCGCGAAGGTCGCGAGCGGCGTCGCCAAGCCGGACGGGCTGCTGGTGGTGCCTCCCGACCGGGAACTCGAGTTCCTCCACCCGCTGCCTGTCGAACGCCTGTGGGGCGTCGGCAAGGTCACCGCCGTGACCCTGCACGCGCACGGCATCCGTCGCGTGGCCGACCTGGTGCGGGAGAGCGAGGTCGAGCTCGTCGCCCTGCTCGGCACGTCCATGGGACGTCACCTGCATGCGCTCGCGCACGGGCACGATCCGAGACCGGTCCGCCCCCACCACCGGCGCCGGTCCATGGGCGCGCAGCACGCCCTCGGCCGGCCCCGCAGCGCCGCCGGACACGATCCCGAGAAGGTCGACGGGACGCTGCGGATGCTGGTGGAACGGGTCGCCGGCCGCATGCGCGCGGCCGGGCGGCCCGGTCGCACCGTGGTGCTGCGCCTGCGCTTCGCCGACTACACGCGGGTGACGCGGTCGCACACGCTGCGCGGACCCACCGCCCGGACGGACGTCGTCCTCGGCGCCGCGCGGGAACTGCTGGCGCAAGCGGGGCCGCTGGTCGCCGATCGGGGGCTGACCCTGATCGGCGTGGCCGTGTCGAATCTCGACTCCGCGGACACCGAACAGCTCGAGCTGCCGTTCGACGAACCGGCCTCCGACGGTGCGGCGGCCGGCCATCCGCCCGTCGACCGCCACGCGTTGGACGCCGTGCTCGACGACGTGCACGGCCGGTTCGGCACGCGGGCGCTCACGTCGGCCTCGCTGCTCGGCCGGCGTCCGCACCCGGCCGTGCCCCTCCTGCCGGAGTGACCGGGGCGGCTACACGGACGAGGTGCCGTGCGGCGACCTGGGTATCCCGTCGACGAAGTCCTTGGCCCTGTCGAAGTGCTGCGCGCCGACGGTGAGGAACAACCCGCGCGACGTCGCGACGACGACGTCCGGGTCGGCGAACGGTCCCTCGACGATGCGGGCCTCCGCGCTGGTGTACACCTTGCGGCGCACCGTCCCGTCGATCCGGGCGCGCAGCTCAAGCACCGACCCGAGCGGGATAGGCTTGGCGAAGTCGATCTGCAGGTGGCCGGTGACGACGGGCCGGCGCAGCACCATGCATGCCATGCCCTGCGCCTCGTCGAACGCCGTGCTCAGGATCCCGCCGTGGATGAAGCCGGGACCGCCCTGGTAGCGGTTCGCGACGTCGAGCATGCCGGTGATCTCGAGACCCTCGCCGAACGTGAACTGCATCGCCATTCCCGCGGGCTGGTCGTCGCCGCAGCCGAAGCACTTGCTCCAATGGGACGGAATCGGCGCGCCTGCCCCGGGATGGTCGTCGGGAAGCTTGGGAAGGGTGAGGTCGTCGGGCAGGGTCCAGGTACCGCTCATGGGGCAGTAATCTAGTCGGCGGTTCGGTCGGCTCCACCCGGCGGACCGACACGAAGTGACGTTCGCCGCACCGGCCGGACACGGGAAGGATCCATCGATGACCGATGTGGCACCGTCCGTGACGCTGCGCGAGACCATCGCCCGGCTCGCGCCCGGCACCGCCCTGCGCGACGGACTCGAGCGCATCCTGCGCGGCCGCACCGGAGGCCTGATCGTTCTCGGGTTCGACGACGACGTGGCAGCGCTGTGCGACGGCGGCTTCGAGCTGGACGTGGAGTTCGCCCCCACCCGGCTGCGGGAGCTGTCGAAGATGGACGGAGCGGTCGTGGTGTCCACCGACGGCGGCCGCATCGTCAGGGCCAACGTGCAGCTGGTACCCGATCACCGGATCCCCACCGTCGAATCCGGCACGCGGCACCGCGCCGCCGAGCGCACCGCGATCCAGACGGGCTACCCGGTGGTGTCGGTGAGCCAGTCGATGAGCATCGTGACCGTCTACGTCGACGGCCAGCGGCACGTGATCAACGATTCGGCGACCATTCTCTCCCGCGCCAACCAGGCCGTCGCGACGCTCGAGCGCTACAAGTCGCGGCTGGACGAGGTCACCCGGCAGCTGTCGGTGGTGGAGATCGAGGACTTCGTGACGCTGCGCGACGCGCTCACCGTCGCGCAGCGGCTCGAGATGGTGCGCCGCGTCTCGGTGGAGATCGAACAGGAGGTGCTCGAACTGGGCACCGACGGGCGGCAGCTGGCACTGCAGCTCGAGGAGCTGGTGGGCGACAACGACCTGGCCCGGCAGCTGATCGTGCGGGACTATCTGGCCGGCACCGAGGCGCCGCAGCTCGTCGCCGTCGAGCAGACCCTCGCCGCGCTGGACCGGCTCACCGACGTCGATCTGCTGGATCTGACGACGTTGGCGCGCGTGTTCGGGTATCCGGGCACGATCGAGGCGCTGGACGCGGCGACGAGTCCGCGCGGTTACCGCGTGCTGCATCGGGTGCCGCGACTGCAGTCGTCGCAGATCCATCGGCTGGTCGGCTCGTTCGGGAGCCTGCAGGGCCTGCTGGCGGCGACGGCGGCGGACCTGCAGTCCGTGGAGGGCATCGGCGGGCTGTGGGCCCGCTACATCCGCGAAGGGCTGTCGCGGTTGGCGGAATCGTCCATCAGCGGCCCGTACGACTGATCCGCGAGCACGGCGGCGCGCCGGTCGGGCGGTGTCGGCCGGTCAGGCGATGTTGAACGGCTCCGGCGTGCTGCGCAGGCCCCCGAGCTGGCCGACCACCGTGTAGGCCCCGGCCGGAACCCGCTCCCGCGGTGCCTGGCAACCGGGCTCGGAGGTCGTTCCGGACCACTTCACCGCGAAGGCGGCCTGGTCACCCGGGGCCAGCTTGCGCACATCGGCGGTGGACTCGGGGAAGCAGTCGGTGTTCGCCCACAACCGCCGGCTGCCGTCGAGCGAGTAGACCAGCACCTGCTGCAGGCCCGCGCCGAGGTCGCGCTCGCAGGCGGCCGTGCCGATGTTCGTGATGACGATGGTGAACTCGGGCTCCTCGCCCACCTGGTAGTTGGGCCGGTCCGCGGTCACCCGCACGGCGAGCGACTGGTCCGGGCACTGCCCGGCCGCGACGGCGGACGCACTCGCCGCCGCGGAACTCGAGGACCCGGCGGACCCCGACGTCGTGCTCGACTGCGACGACCCCGACTGCGACGACCCCGACTGCGACGACCCCGAATCGGAGCCTCCGGAGGACCCGCCGGGGCCGGCGGCGGCGACGCCGTCGGCCTCCTCGCTCCCGGTGCTGCTGGTGGGTGTGCGGGTGGTGCTGGTCTCGGACGTCAGGACGCCGGCGGCCGCCGGGTCGGGCTCCGGGTCGTCGCCCCCGCCGGTCAGGGACAGGACGAGCCACACGACGAGCGCGAGCACGACCACGCCGACACCCACGGCGAGCGCGCGTCGACGCCAGTAGATCTCGGGGGGCAGCGGCCCGGTCGGTTCAAGCACGCCTCACACGGTATGTGCCACCGGCGAGGCGTCGCCGCACCGAAGTCGGCGTGTCGCGTCAGTCGACGGTCACACCGATGTCGCCGACGTGTCCCTGCAACTGGACGTGACCGTCGGAGAGCTTGTAGGTCACGCCCGCGATGGCGCACTGCCCCTTGGCGATGCGCTCGGCGATGATCTGGGACCGCTGGCTGAGCAACTTCCCGGTCTCCACCACGTGGCGGCCCTCGAGCTCGTCGACCGTGGACAGCCCGTCGTTGCGGCCCATGAGAATCGACGGCGCGACGCGCTCGACGATGTCCCGGATGAATCCCGGCGGGATGTCTCCCTTGTCGAGGGCGTCCAGGGTGGCCTTGACCGCGCCGCAGCTGTCGTGACCGAGCACGACGATCAACGGCACGTTCAGCACGCCGACCGCGTACTCGATCGAACCGAGCACCGCGCTGTCGATCACGTGTCCGGCGGTGCGCACGACGAACATGTCGCCGAGGCCCTGGTCGAAGATGATCTCGGCGGCCACCCGCGAGTCGCCGCATCCGAAGAGCACCGCGATGGGGTGCTGCTCGTTGACGAGGGTGGCACGGTGGTCGATGCCCTGGCTGGGGTGCAGCGGGGTACCACTGACGAAACGCTGGTTACCCTCGGTCAGGGCCTTCCACGCGGATATGGGGTTGGAGTTAGGCATAAGGGCATTATCCATCCCTTACTGTGACGCATCCCGCTCGGTGGAGTTACCGCGGGGCTAAATCGGGCCGACAACGGGACGGGAGGATGTGAGAGATGCCGGTCGACGCGACCGCCCTGCTGCGCTGGTACGCCGCCGAGGCGAGGGATCTGCCGTGGCGCGAGGAGGGCGTCACCGGGTGGCAGATCCTGATGAGCGAGGTGATGCTGCAGCAGACGCCGGTGGCCCGCGTGGCACCGATCTGGCTGGAGTGGGTGCAGCGGTGGCCGGTGCCGTCGATGATGGCCGCGACGAGCCAGGCCGACGTCCTGCGCGCCTGGGGCAGGCTCGGATATCCGCGCCGGGCGCTGCGGCTGCACGAGTGCGCCGGGGTCCTGGCCACCGAGCACGGCGACGTGGTCCCTGCCGACGTGGACGTGCTGCTGTCGCTGCCGGGCATCGGCGCGTACACGGCGCGGGCGGTCGCCTGCTTCGCGTACGGCCGGCGCGTCCCGGTGGTGGACACGAACGTCCGTCGCGTCGTCGCGCGGGCGGTGCACGGTGCCGCCGAACCCGGTAATCCGTCGGTCACCCGGGACCTGGCCGACGTCGAATCGCTCCTGCCGCGAACCCGCGAGCGGGCGGCGACGTTCTCCGCAGCCCTGATGGAACTCGGTGCGACCATCTGCACGGCCCGCTCGCCCGACTGCGCCCGGTGCCCGCTGCCGCGGTGCGCATGGGTGGAGGCCGGCCGGCCCGCCCACGACGGCCCGCCGCGACGGGTGCAGAAGTTCACGGGCACCGACCGTCAGGTGCGGGGCAAGCTCATGGCCGTACTGCGCGAGAGCGACGTCCCGGTCGAGCGGCCGGTGCTGGACCGGGTGTGGCTCACGGATCCGGGGCAGCGCGACCGGGCGCTGCACTCGCTGCTCGTGGACGGTCTCGTGGAGCAGACCGACGACGGACGTTTCGCGCTCGCCGGCGAAGGCCTCGCCGGCCAGGCGTGATCAGGCGAGGGTACGGAGGAATCGTTCGACCTCGGCGCGGTATTCGTCGGGGCGTTCGTCGTGCACCAGGTGCCCTGCGCCCGGAATCCGGGCGTACCGGGCCCCGGGGTGCTCGTCGGCCATCCGCCGCATCTGTCCATCCGGGGTGATGGTGAACTCCCCCTCGACGAGCAGGGCAGGCACCGAGATCGACCGCCACTGGTCCCAGAAGTGCCGGGCGCCCCACTCCTCGGAGATGTCGCGGAAGGTGGCCACCTCGCCGTGCAGGTACCAGCCGTCGGCCCGATGCTCGAAGGAGTCGAGGAAGTACCGGCCGGCGACGTCGCCGAAGTAACCGACGACCGCCTCCTCGTCCGGGAACGGCTGCGGCCACCGCGCGATCATCGCGGCCCAGTCCGCCGCGGTGCGGCCCCGGAAGTCGGGGGCCATGTCCTCGACGACGAGCGCGGCCACCCGGCCGGGGTGCGCGGCGGCGAAGCACCACCCGTGCAGGGCGCCCATCGAGTGCCCGATCACCACCAGCGGTTCACCGATGCCGTCGAGGTGCGCGGCGAGGTCTGCGACGAACGCCTCGGTGGTGAGCCGATCCGGGGCGGGACGGCCGTGGCCGGCGGCGTCGAAGGTGTGGACGTGGCCGTGCGCGCGCAGCCACGGCAACTGCCGGCGCCACGTGCGGGAGCTGCCCATCAGGCCGTGCAGCAGCAGGATCGGCCGCCCGGAACCACCTTCGTCGTGCAACACAACCGCCAAGGTAGCGGAGTACGCTCGCCGCCATGGCAGTGGTGAAGATCAATGCAATCGAGGTCCCCGAGGGCGCGGGCCCGGAACTGGAGACGCGCTTCGCGCACCGCGCGCACACCGTGGAGAACTCGCCCGGTTTCCTCGGTTTCCAGCTCCTGCGGCCGGTGCAGGGCGAGACGCGCTACTTCGTGGTGACCCAGTGGGAGTCGGAGGAGGCGTTCGCGGCGTGGCGGGACGGCCCGGCCCGGCAGGCGCACGCCGGTGAGGCGAAGCGGCCGGTCGCGTCGGGGGCGTCGCTGCTCGAATTCGAGGTCGTGCTCGACGTGAAGGCCGCCGGCGAGGACACCGATCAGGGCTGAGCGCGCCGCCGTGAACGCGCAGCGCTCGTTCAACTACCCGCACGTCGGCGCCACGCGCGGCAGGGTTCCGGCAGGGTTCCGGCACGCGCACCTCACCCGCCGCCTCGGCTCGGGCGACGTCGCGTTCCGTACCGCCGTTCGGGCACTGGAAAGCTGGAACATGCAGCGGCATGCGGGGTTTCGCGTCGATGCGAATACTCCGCGGCCGCGGGCGGGGCTGGAGGTACGGCTGGATCCACGGTTCGGTCCGGCGCGCTGGGGTGCGTGGTGCCGCGTGATCTACGTCGTCGACGAGCCGGATCGCCGCGGTTTCGCGTACGGCACCCTCGACGGTCACCCCGTCAGCGGTGAGGAGGCGTTCGTCGTCGAGCGACGGCCCGACGGCGCGGTGTTCGGCCACATCAGCGCCGTCTCCCGCCCCGGCCGATGGTTCACCCGCCTCGGCGCGCCGGTCCTGCCGCTCGCTCAGCGGTGGATGATGGGCCGCTACCTCGACGCGCTCGCCGGACGGTGACCCACACCGCGGGTGCGCGGGTGCCGGGGACGACACGGTCGTCGCCGCAGCGGGTGCGCACCCGCGGTGGTGGAATCGCTCAGGATTCGAGTGCCGCGTCGAGCGTGATGTCCACCCCGGTCAGTGCCTTGCTGACCGGGCAGCCCTCCTTGGCCCCCTGCGCGGCCTTCGCGAACCCGTCGGCATCGAGGCCGTCGACCTCGCCGCGCACTGTCAGCTTGATGCCGGTGAGCCGGAAACCGCCGTCCGGGTCGGGGCCGAGCGAGACGTCGGCCGTGACGTCGAGGCTCTGCGGCGTGCCGCCGGCCTCGGCGATCAGCGCCGAGAGCTGCATCGCGTAGCACGACGAGTGTGCCGCGGCGATGAGCTCCTCCGGACTGGTGGTGCCGCCGGCGTCCTCGGCGGCCCGCTTGGGGAACGAGACGTCGAACGTGGCGCGGCCGGAGCTGGTGAGTTCGACCTGTCCGGCGCCGTCCTGCAGGCCACCGTTCCAGGCGGTGCGAGCGGTACGTGTGGGCATCGATCGGTCCCTTCGTCGTGGGGTGTCCTCCCCCGCCGAACCTACGCCACGTCGCGCGGCCCGGCTCCGGTTCTGCACGGCGGCGGGCCGGCTCCGGTTCTGCACGGCGGCGGGCCGCCCCTGCTGCACGGCGGCGGGCCGCCCCTGCTGCACGGCGGCGGGCCGCCCCTGCTGCACGGCGGCGGGCCGCGCCCGCTAGGTTCGCGGGTGTGTTCACCCGGCCGACGCTGCGCCGCGAGTCGCGGCTGTTCGTCATCGGCTCCGCCCTGTTCGCCGCGGGTTCCGGCGGCGTGCTCGTCCTCCCCGCCGCCACCTCGAATCTGCTCTACTTCGTGGGCTCGTGGTTCTTCACCGCGGCAGCGACCGTGCAACTGCTGCTGACGCACCGCCCGCCCGCGGCGACGCGAGTGGACCGGTACGACTGGTGGTCGGCCGCGGTGCAGTGGGCGGGCACACTCGCGTTCAACGTGAGCACCGGATTCGCGCTCGTCGCCGGCCTGACGGCGTCCGAGGAGCGGAACCTGGTGTGGCGGCCCGACGCCGTCGGGTCGGTGTGCTTCCTCGTCAGCAGCGCACTGGCGGTGGTGGCCACCACCGACACCGATGCGCTGTGGGATCCACACGCCCGCAACTGGCGCAGCACGTGGCTGAACATGCTCGGTTCGCTCGCATTCGGCGCCTCGGCCGTCGGCGCCCACATCGATCCGGCCGGCGAAACACTCGCGCCGCGGCTCGCGGACCTCGGCACGTTCGTCGGGGCGGTGTGCTTCCTCGTCGCGGCGCTGTGGATGCGGCCCGCCGATCCGCCGGAACCGCATCGCACGTGAAGGCCCCGGGTCTCGGCAGGAGACCGGCGGGAGTGGTCCAATGGTTCCGTGGTCACGGGTGGCGACCGGGCGCGAGTCGAGGTACTCGGCCCGCTCCGCGTGCTGGATGCGGATCGGCGCGACATCACTCCCGACGGGCTGCTGCAGCGACGCCTGCTGGCACTGCTGGTGCTCCGGCGGGGCCGGGTGGTGCCGGCGCACTCCGCCGTCGATGCCCTGTGGCCGTCCAGGCGACCGGCGGATCCGGCCGCCGCCCTGCAGAACCACATGTTCCGGCTTCGCCGTGGTCTGCCCGACGGCCTGATCGAGTCCGTCGGTGAGGGCTATCGGCTCGATCCGGCCGGTATCGAGGTCGACGCCGACCGGCTCGTGGTGGCCCTGAGCGCGGGGGCGACGGGGGATGCGGGCGTGCCGGCCGAGATCGACGCCGTGCTCGCGCGCTGGCAGGGCCCCGCCTACCCCGAACTCGACGAGGTGGACGAGGCCCGGGCCGAGGCGACGCGGCTGGAGGAGCTGCGTTCCCGGGCCCACGAGGTCCGGGCCGAGGTGCGGCTCGGACGGGGCGACACCGACGGCCTCGTTGCCGAACTGGTGGCGCTCGCCGACGCGCAGCCGCTGCGGGAACGGCCGCGCGCGCTGCTGATGACGGCGCTCGCGGCGACCGGACGCCGGGCCGAGGCGCTACGGGTCTACGACGACTTCCGGCGGCTGCTCGGCGACGAGCTGGGCATCGAACCGTCGCCGGCACTGGCGGCTCACCACGCGGAACTGCTCGCCGGTGCCGCCGACCGGGTGTGGGCGCCGGTGGGCCGGTTGCCGGTTCCGGCGACGTCGCTCGTCGGCCGGGACGCCCTGGCGGTGGCGGTGACCGAGCTGGCGGAGTCCGGGCGCCTGGTGACCCTGGTCGGTCCGGGCGGGGTCGGCAAGACCCGGTTGCTCCTCGAGGTCGGGCACCGGCTCCGGGCCGCCCGACCGGATCGGCCGGTGGTGTTGTGCGAATTGGCCACTGCCGACCCGGACTCCGCGGTCGACGTGGCCGCCGCCGCCCTGCGGATCGACGCCCGTCCCGGCACCTCCCTCGCCGAGCGGGTGGCCGACGTGCTGGGCGACACCGAGCTCGTGCTGCTGCTCGACAACTGTGAGCACGTGCTCGATCCGATCGCCGCTGTCGTCGAACGCCTGCTCGCCACCTGCGCGCACGTGCGGATCGTGGCGACGAGCCGGGAGCGGCTCCGAGTCGTAGGCGAGCACGTCCGCCAGGTGCCGACGCTGTCGTACGACGGCGAGGACGCACCGGCCGTGCGGTTGTTCGAGGAGCGGGCGCGGGCCGTCGTCCCGGGCTTCGAGCCGGACGGGCGAGAACTCGCCTGCATCGCCGAGATCGTGCGGCGCCTGGACGGGTTGCCGTTGGCGATCGAGCTGGCAGCCGCGTGCCTGCACACCCACGAGGTCGCGGAGGTCGCCGCGGGCCTGGACCACCGCTTCGAGCTGCTGGCGTCGGGGTACCGCACGTCGCCGCGGCACGGGTCGCTGGCCGCGGCGGTGTCGTGGTCGTTCGGGCTGCTCGCGGAGGATCTGCAGCGGACCTTCGCGGAACTGTCGGTGTTCTCGGGCTCGTTCGACGCGGCCGACGCCGCGGCGGTCTGCGGCACGGATCCGGGGACGGTCACCGCGGCGTTGACACACCTCGTGGAGCGCTCGCTGGTGATGCGGATACCCGGCCGCCGGTACATGCTGCTCGAGACGCTGCGGGCGTTCGGCGCCGAACAACTCACCCGCGAGGGCCGGGTCGACCTCGTCGCGGAACGGCACGCCCGGCACCTGGCCGACTGGGTCGACCGGGCGGATTCACGACTGCTGCAGCCGGGCGAGCCGGTCCTGGCGCAGATCGATGCCGCCGTACCGGAGTTGCGCAGCGCGCTCGGCTGGTTGCTCGACCACGACGAGGTCGCGCTCGCGGGTCGTCTCGTCAATGCCCTGCTGGACTACGGGATCTTCCGGCTGCGACCGGACGTGCTGGGCTGGGCGCGGCTGGTGATCGACGCCGATCCGGAGGGCCGGAGCCCGTTCGCCGCGCGCGTGCGGGTGGTGGCCGCCTACGCGGCATGGATGTCCGGCGACGTGGCCGAGACGGGCCGGCTCAGCGCCGCTGCGTTGCGCGCCGTCGAGCGGGCGAAGACCGAGCCGGCGGCGGAGGCGATGACCGTTCGCGGGAGCTACGAGTTGTTCGAGGGGCATCTCGACGAGGCCGCCGCCTGGTACCGGCGGGCCGCCGCGGCCGCCGCGAACGACCCGGCGCAGCGGCTCATGGCGCGTGCCACCGAGCTGCTGCCGTTGGGTTATGCGGGTGAACCGGCCGCCGTCGAGCAGGCCGAGGCACTCCTCGCCGAGGTCGCCGACGCACGCACCCCGCACGCCGCGTATGTCTGGCACTGCGCCGGGGAGGCGGACCTGGCAGTCGACGTCGAACGGGCCCGCGCGCGCTTCGCTCGGGCACTGGACATCGCGGAACAGACGAACGCCTCGTTCGTGACCGGTCTCGCCGGCGCGTCGAAGGCGTCCATCGACGCCCGGATCGGTGACCCGGCGGCCGCCGCCGACGAGTACCGGCGCCTGATCCCGCACTGGCGGCGCGCCGGGATGTGGTCGACGCAGTGGACGATGCTGCGCTCGATCGCCGGGCTTCTCGAACGCCTGGACCGCTACCGCGACGCCGCGGTGCTCGAGGGGGCCGTGCGCGCGACCGCGGCCGGTCATCGCATCTTCGGCGCCGACGAGGTGGCCCTGGACGAGCTCGGCGCGCGACTGCGCGCCGCGCTCGGCGACGACGCGTACGAGGCGGCGCGACGACACGGCGCGATGCTCGACGGCGAGGCCGCCGCCGAGCATGCGCTCCGCGCGCTGTGACCGCCCGGGCCGGGAGCCGCGACCTCACCACCTGGGCTGTTCGCCGAGAATGCCGAGCAGCGACTTGCCGACGAGTTCGTGGGTGAGCGCGTCGTTGCCGGGGTGGAATCCCCCGCACCGCACGTCGCGGTAGAGGCGTTCGAGCTCGTTCCCGGTGAACATGCCGGCGCCACCGGCCACGTCGAGGGCGATGTCGACGACCCGTTTGGCCGCTTCCACCGCCCGCCACTTCATCGCATACACCTTGGGCACCCACTCGTCGCCGTGGTCCGTGCCGGCCACCCAGTCCGCGACGAACCGGTCGAGCGTCGCCGAGGCGGCGTCCAGCTCGAGATACATCTCCGCGACCTGGTGCTGCACGAACGGGTTGTACGCGTACGCGCCCCGCTCGATCGCCACCGAGGTCTTGCGCCGGGCGCTGCGGACGGCGAGTTCCAGGGCGCGGTCGGCGATCCCCAGGTACACCGCCGCCATGAGCGAGAGCGGCCACATCGTCATCGCCACGAGGAACGGGTCGCTGCCGTCGCCCGCGGGGACGACCCGCCCGATGCGGTCGTCGGGCACGAAGACGTCGTCGAGAACCGTGTCGTGGCTCTGCGTCGGCCGCATGCCGAGGGTGTCCCACGTCTCCACGACCTTCACCCCCGCGCTGCGCCGTTCGACGAAGGCGTGCACGATGTGCGGCCCGCCCGCCGCGTCCGCGTCGACGGCGTGCGCGCCGAGCCACCGCCACGCCGGACCGTTGGAGCCGAACTGTTTGCGGCCGGTGAGCCGGTAGCCGCCCGCCACGCGCTGCGCCCGGCACGTCGACAGCAGCACCGGGATGTCGTTGCCCGTCTCGGCGTGTCCGGCGGCGAACACGTCGCCGGCCACCGCGGCCTCCAGGATCCAGCGGAGCGACGTGTCGCCCGTGCGTTCCAGTTCGGTGGCGATCCCGATCCAGTAGGAGTGCATCGTCATCGCCAGCGCGGTCGCCGGGGCGTAGCGGGCGAGGCGCCGCTGGCTCGCGGCCAGCCGGGCCAGATCGAGGCCCCATCCCCCGTAGCGGGTGGGTACGGCGGCGCCGAGATAGCCGGCGGCCCGCAGCTCGGCGAGGTCCTCGTCGAAGTAGGAGTTGGACCGGTCGAGTTCGCCGGCACGGGATCGGAACCGCTCCAGCATCTCGGTCGGCAACTCGGCCGCGGTCCGGTTCCGGGTGGGGTTCAGGGTGAGTGTGGTGTCCATGGCCACGACGATGCGCCCGCCTGCTCTCACCGCGCTCCCACCGGATCCCAGCGCGCCGAGAGCGCGCGGGAGCGCCGGGGCAGGGCCCGCACGGACCGTGAGAGGCATGAACGCGACGACATCCCTGCCCCTGTCCGGGACGATCCTGTCGATCTGGGCCCACCCCGACGACGAGACCTACCTCGCCGCCGGCGTCATGGCCGCCGCCCGCGACGACGGCCGGCGCGTCGTGTGCGCCTCGGCCACCGCCGGCGAGCACGGAACCGCCGACCCCCGCTCGTGGCCTCCGGAGCGGCTGGGCCGGGTCCGCCGCTGGGAAGCGGCCGCCGCCATGGCCGTCCTCGGTGTCGAAGAGCACCACGTCCTCGGCCTGCCGGACGGTGCCCTCGCCGAGCACGAGGACACCGGTCTCGCGTGGGCCGGACGGCTCCTCGACGACGTCCGCCCCGGCACGATCCTGACCTTCGGTGCCGACGGGATGACCTACCACCCCGACCACACCGCCGTGCACCGCTGGGTCACCCGGGCCTGGCGTGACCGCGGTTGCCGTTCCCGGCTGCTGTATGCCACCCCCACCGTGGAGCATCTCGACCGGTTCCGGGACCTCTACGAGGAATGGGGCATGTACATGAGCGACGAGCGCCCCACGGGCGTGCGCGAAGAGCGGCTCGCGGTCCACGTCCGGCTGCACGGGCTCACGCTCGACCGCAAACTCACCGCGCTGCGGGCCATGGCGACCCAGACCGCCGACCTCGTCGCGCGGATCGACCCGGCGGTCTACGCGGCCCAGATCGCGGAGGAGGCGTTCGTCGCCGCCCCTCGCGTCCCGGACCGCGGCGATGCGGCGACGAGAACCGCAGTGGCGCGGTGACGGGCCGGGCTACCGGTGCCGCTCGGCGAGGCGCTCGGCCGACGACCGGACCTGCTCCCGGAGTTCGGGCGGCCCGAGCAGCTCGGCGTCGTCGCCGAGTTGCCACATCGCGGCGCCGGCGTGGGTGGCCCCGCCGAACTCCGCCTCGGCCTCCCACCAGCCGTCGCCGGTGGGCCGCTGCGCGACGACGCGGATCGCGATCGCCGCGAGGTCTTCCCGACGCCGGTCCCGGATCCGCACCGCGGCGGTGACCGTGCCCAGACCGGCCCGGAACTCGGTGCGGCGCCGCTGCCAGATCCGGGCGAGGTCGACGTCGGGTGGGCGGTGAGCCGCGGTGTCGAGCGGTTGCACCCGTTCCATGCGGGAGAGGCGGTAGGTGCGTTCGGCGCCGCGATGCAGCGCCACCAGATACCAGCGGCCCGCCGCGCTGACCAGCCCGAGCGGGTCGACCGTCCGCCACCGCGCCTCGGCGCCACGGGAGCGGTAGCGGATGCGCAGGCGGCGATCGGTGAACACGGCCTGCTGGACGACGCCGAGGTGCTCGTCCCGCCGGTGATCGACCACCCACCCCGACGAGCTGACGACGATCCGCTCCCCGACCCGCGCGGCGGCGGTGCGCTGCGCCTCGGGCAGCGCGACGGTCACCTTCCGCATCGCCGAGGCGAACGCGGAGGCCATGCCGAGCGAGTCGGGGGTGGCCGACGCGCTCGCCGCGAGCAGGGCGGTCGCCTCGTCGACGGTCAGGCCGGTCAGGTCGGTGGTGAAGCCGGGGAGCAGCGCGAAACCGCCGTCGCGTCCGCGTTCGGCGTAGACGGGGATCCCGGCCGCCGACAGGGCCTCGACGTCGCGCAGCACGGTGCGCACCGAGACCTCGAGTTCCCTGGCGATCGCGGGCGCGGTCATCCGGCCGCGGTGTCGCAGCAGCAGGACCAGGGACAGCAACCGATCGGCTCGCACCTGCCGAACTCTCCCAGAAATACATGACAGAAGGTGTCGTGTTTCGCGCGCAGGATCGTGTCCGGCAGCAACCACACGACCGAAAGGCCCGATATGAGCACCGCGTCCGACCCCCGTCCCCTCTACCGCGACGCCCTGGCGTGGGTGGCCACGCTGATCGACGAGGTCCGCCCCGAGCAGATGACCGACCCGACGCCCTGCCCGGACTACGACGTGCGCGCGCTGCTCGGCCACCTCGTCGCCACCGTCGATCGCGGCCGCGTGATCGGCAGCGACGGCGACCCGCTGAGCGTTCCGGAGTTCCTGACCGGCGTGCCCGACGACGCGTGGCGCGCCGAACTCGAGCGGGCGCAGGCCCACTACCGGAAGGTGTGGAGCGACGACGACCTGCTCGACCGGCCCGTCGTCGCGCCGTGGGGAACGGTGCCCGGCCGCGCCGCGGTGCTGAGCAATCTCAACGAGGCCCTCGTGCACGGCTGGGATCTCGCCGTCGCCACGGGACTGCCGGCCGAGCCGGATCCGGTGCTCGTGGAGGCCGCGTTCGTCGTCGCGCGCAGCAAGATCCCCGCCTCCGTGCGCGGCGGACGGGTTCCCTTCGGCGCGGCCGTCGAGCCGGCGCCGGACGCGAGCCCCGTCGAGCGGCTCGCGAACTGGTCCGGGCGGGACACCGCGGCCTGGCGGCGCTGATCCCGACACACCAACGCCGACGGGCGGCACCCGCAGTGGGTGCCGCCCGTCGGCGTTCGTCGGAGCAGGACTACTCGGCGTCCTTGGCCAGGGCCACCGCCGGGGTGTCGGGCACCGCGGCCGGCTTCTCGCTCGGGGTGAAGGTGAACTTCGCGTTCTCCCCGGCACCCTCGCCGTCCCAGCCTTCGACGTCGACCAGGACGATCTGGCCGGGGCCGATCTCGTTGAAGAGGATCTTCTCCGAGAGCTGGTCCTCGATCTCGCGCTGGATCGTGCGGCGCAGCGGCCGGGCGCCGAGGACCGGATCGAAGCCCCGCTTCGCGAGCAGCGACTTCGCCTTCTCGGTGAGCTCGATGCCCATGTCCTTGTTCTTCAGCTGCACCTCGACGCGGCCGATCATCAGGTCCACCATCTGGATGATCTGATCCTGCGTGAGCTGGTGGAAGACGATGATGTCGTCGATGCGGTTGAGGAACTCGGGCCGGAAGTGCTTCTTCAGCTCGTCGTTGACCTTGAGCTTCATCCGCTCGTAGTTCGACTCGGCGCCGGAGCCCTTGGTGAAGCCCAGGCCGACCGCCTTCGAGATGTCGGCGGTACCGAGGTTCGAGGTGAAGATCAGCACGGTGTTCTTGAAGTCGACCGTGCGTCCCTGGCCGTCGGTGAGGCGGCCGTCCTCGAGGACCTGCAGGAGGGTGTTGTAGATCTCCTGGTGGGCCTTCTCGATCTCGTCGAACAGGACCACGGAGAACGGCTTGCGGCGCACCTTCTCGGTGAGCTGGCCGCCCTCTTCGTAGCCGACGTAGCCCGGAGGGGCACCGAAGAGCCGCGACGCGGTGAACCGGTCGTGGAACTCGCCCATGTCGATCTGGATGAGCGCGTCGTCCTCGCCGAACAGGAAGTTCGCGAGCGCCTTCGACAGCTCGGTCTTACCGACGCCGGACGGGCCGGCGAAGATGAACGAACCGGCGGGACGCTTCGGGTCCTTCAGGCCGGCGCGGGTACGCCGGATCGCCTTGGCGACGGCCCTGACGGCGTCCTCCTGGCCGATGATCCGCTTGTGCAGCTCGTCCTCCATGCGGAGCAGACGGGTGGTCTCCTCCTCGGTGAGCTTGAACACCGGGATACCGGTCCAGTTGGCGAGGACCTCGGCGATCTGCTCCTCGTCGACCTCGGCGATGACGTCGAGATCACCGGCGCGCCACTGCTTCTCGCGCTCGGCGCGCTGCGCGACGAGCTGCTTCTCCTTGTCGCGCAGGTTCGCGGCCTTCTCGAAGTCCTGCGCGTCGATCGCGGACTCCTTCTCCCGGCGCGCGTCGGCGATCTTGTCGTCGAACTCGCGCAGGTCCGGCGGCGCGGTCATCCGGCGGATGCGCATGCGCGCACCGGCCTCGTCGATGAGGTCGATCGCCTTGTCCGGCAGGAAGCGGTCGTTGATGTAGCGGTCGGCCAGGCTCGCCGCGGCGACCAGCGCCTTGTCGGTGATGGACACGCGGTGGTGCGCCTCGTACCGGTCGCGCAGGCCCTTGAGGATCTCGATGGTGTGCTCGACCGTCGGCTCGCCCACCTGCACCGGCTGGAACCGGCGCTCGAGCGCGGCGTCCTTCTCGATGTACTTGCGGTACTCGTCGAGGGTGGTGGCACCGATGGTCTGCAGCTCGCCGCGCGCCAGCTTCGGCTTCAGGATCGACGCCGCGTCGATGGCGCCCTCGGCGGCACCCGCGCCGACGAGCGTGTGCAGCTCGTCGATGAACAGGATGATGTCGCCGCGGCTGTTGATCTCCTTGAGCACCTTCTTCAGGCGTTCCTCGAAGTCACCGCGGTAGCGGCTGCCCGCGACCAGCGAACCGAGGTCGAGGGTGTACAGCTGCTTGTCCTTGAGCGTCTCGGGGACCTCGCCGTTGACGATGGCCTGCGCCAGGCCTTCGACGACGGCGGTCTTGCCGACGCCCGGCTCGCCGATGAGCACCGGGTTGTTCTTGGTGCGGCGGCTCAGGACCTGCATGACGCGCTCGATTTCCTTGGCGCGACCGATGACGGGGTCGAGCTTGCCCTCGAGCGCGGCCTGCGTGAGGTTGCGGCCGAACTGGTCGAGCACCAGCGACGTCGACGGGGTGCCGGCCTCGCCACGGCTGGTGCCGGATTCCTGGGGCTCCTTGCCCTGGTACCCGGAGAGCAGCTGGATGACCTGCTGGCGCACCCGGTTCAGGTCCGCACCGAGCTTGACGAGCACCTGTGCCGCGACGCCCTCGCCCTCGCGGATGAGGCCGAGGAGGATGTGCTCGGTACCGATGTAGTTGTGTCCGAGCTGCAGCGCCTCACGCAGGCTGAGCTCGAGCACCTTCTTGGCACGGGGCGTGAACGGGATGTGGCCCGACGGGGCCTGCTGTCCCTGGCCGATGATCTCCTCGACCTGGCTGCGGACGCCTTCGAGGGAGATCCCCAAAGATTCGAGCGACTTGGCCGCTACGCCCTCGCCTTCGTGAATGAGGCCCAGGAGAATGTGCTCCGTGCCGATGTAGTTGTGGTTGAGCATCCTGGCCTCTTCCTGAGCCAGGACGACGACGCGCCGCGCGCGATCGGTGAACCTTTCGAACATCGCACTCCCTCACACTCTCCGGCCGACAGGTCCGGTACGCGGATCGTTCCGGACCCGGCTGCCGCGTTTCGCTCCGGCACTCGAGTCGTCGAGTGGAACCAGGTTCCACGACCCCACTTGACACTCTAGTTGCCGCCGTTTCGAGGCGCTGCCCCTCCACCCGATCGGCGCCGGCGGCAACTCCGGTCACGAGGGGTAACGCTGCACGTCGGCACGGCGTTCCCGCCTCCGTGTACGCCAGCAGCGAACACGCTGTTCAGCGGGGCATCAGCTGGCGAATGCGCCGTCCGATGCGCTGCGGGGCGCGTTCCGGGTCGACGAGTTCGTTCTCCGCGAGGGGGCTGTCCTCGTCGGCGACGGTGCCCGGCTCGAAGAGCGCGAGGGTCCGACCGGGTCCGCGCAGCCGCTCCACCGCGGCGACGAGCGAACCTTCGGACCGGACGGCGGACGCGACGTCGGCCGGGGACACCCCGAGGTGCTCGGACAGCAGGCGCTCCCGCATCTCGACCACCGCGCGGCTGATGTGGTCGCCCTCGTGGTCCGCTTCGACGAAGAGATCGCACTCGGTGTCGAAGCCCAGGGACCGGTTGTTCAGGTTCGACGAGCCGATGCGCAGCAGCACATCGTCCATGACGACGACCTTGGCGTGCACATAGATCGGCGCCCCACCCGCGGTGACGGGGTAGTAGGCGGCGAACCGGCCGTGGACGTCGGCGTTCCACAGCAGGTGCAGCAGCTTGCGGCGGGCGCCGTCCATCGCCTTCTGCTCGAGCCAGCCCTCGGCGTTGCGCGGCAGCACCAGTACGATCTGCGGGCCGTCCGGTTCCCGCAGCCGCTTCGCGAGGGCCTCGGCGAGGGTCCGGGACGCGAGGTACTGGCTCTCCAGGTAGAGCGTGCGGCGGGCGCCGGCGATCACCGCCAGGTAGAGGGCCTCGATCTCCCGCACCTCCGCCCGGTCGCCGAGTTCGGGGAGGGTCCGTGCGACGGCGACATCGACGTCGCGCAGGGCCGGGCGCAGCCCGTCGGGCCAGATGGTGTGCCCGGTGTCGACCGGCTCGAGGTCCTCCCCCGTTGCCGCCTTCCACCGGGTGCGAGCCTGTTCGCCGATCGCGCGGGCGGCCGCGCCGTCCACCGCGGTCGTCACGTCGTGCCACGGTCCGTACCGACGGCCGTTCGGCTCCCGCCGGTAGCGGCTGTGGTCGGGATGCTCGCTGGTGTCCCAGCGATCGACGGTCATGTCGATGCCCCCACAGAACGCGACGGCGTCGTCGATCACGATGATCTTCTGGTGGTGTGCCGCTCCCACGGGATGGGCGCCGTCGATTTCGAGCCGGAGCCGCGGGTCGCTCATCCAGTTGAGCACGAAGACCGGTGTCATCCCGCGCCCGATGGCTGCGAATGCGCCGATGTTCCACTTCAGCAGGAACACCTCGAGATCCGGGTGCCGGTGCGGCAGCCACTTGAGGAATGCGCCCAGCCGGTTCGGGCCTTCGAGGGTCTTCCGGTCGGGTTCGAGCTTGATCCTCGTGTCGAAGTCCCACCCGATCAGGAGGATCCGCCGCCGTGCCTGCAGCATCGCCGACTTGGCGTATCGGAAATAGTCGGCGGCGTCGACAATGCAGGCGAGGCGATCGGCACGATCGACCCGCCAGCACGTCTCACCCGGGACGGCAATCCGCTCTCCCATGGCCGACACGCTACCCGGGGATACCGCCGTTTCCGCCGCGACGGACGGGATACCGAGCGGGTGTGACCCTTGTCTCCGATTCCCGACTGTCTCCGCTTCCCGGCGGCGCCCCGTTCCGACCGACCGTTTCTTTTCTCGAACGAATAGCAAAGAATTCCGCGGGGTACGACGACGAGGCGATATCCGCGACAGTTGTCGCGGATATCGCCTCGGTCGGACGGAAGCCGACGCTTCCGGCTCAGTGCGCCTTGTTGTAAGCCTCGATGATTTCGGCGGAGATACGGCCTCGGGCCGAGACGGGCATGTCGTTGTTGCGGGCCCATTCCCGAATTTCCGCGGTACGTTCCCGGTCCGTGCCGCCGCGAGAAGACTTGCGGGGAGCGGGCGCGGTGGGCACGACCTTCGCGCGCTTACGACCACCCACCTTGCGGGCATGAGTGACCCAGAACTCCAATTCCTCCCGGAGCTTGGCCGCGTTGTCTTCCGACAGATCGATCTCGTAGGTGACTCCGTCGAGCCCGAATTCCACGGACTCGTCCGCCGCCGTCTCCCCGTCCACGTCGTCGATCAGGGTAACGGTGACCTTCTTTGCCATGTGCTGCAAATCCTCTCGAATGAAGAAGCGCGGCCCCCCGCGGTACGAGACAACAATACCCGGGAATCAATTCATGGCAATACGGAAAACGAATGCGATCAATTACCTCGCCGGGCGAACAATTGGGAACAGGATTGTTTCCCGGATTCCGAGGCCCGTCAGCGCCATCAGCAAACGGTCGATTCCCATGCCGGTTCCGGTCGTCGGAGGCATACCCTGTTCCATCGCCGCGAGGAAGTCCTCGTCGAGAACCATCGCCTCGTCGTCACCGGCCGAGGCGAGCCGCGCCTGGTCGACGAACCGCTCCCGCTGGATCACGGGGTCGACGAGTTCCGAGTAACCGGTGGCGAGTTCGAAACCACGCACGTACAGATCCCACTTCTCGGTCACGCCGTTCTTGCTGCGGTGCTGCCGCGTGAGGGGCGAGGTCTCGACGGGGTAGTCCCGCACGAACGTCGGCTCGTGCAACTGGTCGCCGCACTGGTGCTCCCACAACTCCTCGACGAGCTTTCCGTGGCCCCAGCCCTTGCCTTCCGGGACCTCGAGACCCACCCGATCGGCGAGGGCGTGCAGCTCCTCCAGCGACGTGTCGGGCGTGACCTCGGTTCCGATGGCCGCCGACAGCGACGGGTACATCTCCATCGTCTTCCACTCGCCGCCGAGGTCGTATTCGGTGCCGTCGGCGAGGGTGACGACGTGGGTGCCGAACACCGCCATCGCCACCTCCTGGATGAGTTCCCGGGTCATCGTCGCCGAATCGTCGTACGTGCCGTACGCCTCGTACGTCTCGAGCATCGCGAATTCGGGCGAGTGCGTGGAGTCGGCACCCTCGTTGCGGAAGTTGCGGTTGATCTCGAAGACCTTCTCGATGCCGCCCACCACGCAGCGCTTGAGGAACAGTTCCGGCGCGATGCGCAGATACAGATCCATGTCGAGGGCGTTCGAATGGGTGACGAACGGACGGGCCGTCGCGCCGCCGTGCAGGGTCTGCAGCATCGGGGTCTCGACCTCGAGGAAGCCGCGCCGCTCGAGCGCGTTGCGCAACTCGCGCACCACCGCGACACGCATGCGGGCGTTGGCGCGGGCCTCGGGACGCACGATCAGGTCGGCGTAGCGCTGCCGGACCCGGGTCTCCTCGTTCATCTCCTTGTGCGCCACAGGCAGCGGCCGCAGGGCCTTGGCGGCCATCTGCCACGAGTCCGCCATGACGCTGAGCTCGCCGCGCCGAGAGCTGATCACCTCGCCGTGCACGAACACGAAGTCGCCCAGGTCCACGTCGTGCTTCCACGCCGCAAGGGACTCCTCGCCGACGCCGTTGAGGCTGATCATCGCCTGCAACTGGGTGCCGTCGCCCTCCTGCAACGTGGCGAAGCACAGCTTGCCCGTGTTGCGGAAGAAGATGACCCGGCCCGCGACGCCGACCTGTTCCCCGGTCGTCGTGTCGGGCTCGAGGTCCGGATACTTCTCCCGGATCTCCGCGAGGGTGTGAGTGCGGGGCACGACGACGGGGTACGCGTCCTTGCCCTGCGCCAGGATCCGTTCGCGCTTCTCGCGGCGGATGCGGATCTGCTCGGGGGTGTCGTCGGACTGCTGAACGGGTGCATCACTCACGGGTGACCAGACTATCGGACCGCCTCGAGCGCCTGCGCAGGACCAGCGGCTGCGCAGGACCAGCGGCTGCGCAGGACCAGCGGCTGCGCAGGACCAGCGGTGCCCGGGGCGCCGGCGCCCGCCGGGTCAGTGCGCGGTGACGCGCGCCACGTCGTCCTCGACGTGCGGGGCCGCGGCGATCGCATCGGTCGCCCCGGCCGCCGCGAGAGCCGCGTACCCGCCGACGAGGCCGGTGACGCGGCGCAGCCCGAGCGCCTGCAGCGCGGCGACGACGGCGTCGGTCTCGGCGCCGGAGGCCGAGACCACGACCCACTCGACGTCGCGGTCGACGGCCACCGCCAGACGCTCGTCGCTGGTGGGATGCAGGCGCCGGGGCAGCAGCTCGGCGGAGATGGCCAGCGCCCCGGGCAGGGTGCCCTGGACGGCGCGTTCGGCGTGGGTGCGGATGTCGACGACCACCGCGCCGCGCGCGACGGTCGCGGCCAGCCCGGCCGGATAGGTGCGCTCGGTGGTGAGCGGGAGAGTGTGAACGGGTGCGGCGACGAAGGATGCAGCAAGCGCAGTGCGCATGAGGGTGACTCCAGGTATGTGTGAACGATCGAGGCGGACGTCAGCCTCGACAACACTCCTGGGCGCTCATGCAGCGGATCACGGCGACTATTCTTGCACAGGATCGCGGCGGGCGGAACCCACGGCGGCAGATCGGGCGCCGCGCCGTGCGAGATTGCGCTCGTACACCAGGCGCAGGCCCTCCAGCGTCAGGTCCGGTTCGTGGTGCTCGAGCGTCTCGGACTCCGGCATGATCAACGGCGCACGGTCGCCGGTCCCGATGACCGCGACGTCGTCACCCTCGAATCCGCGCTGCTCGGCACGCACCAGGCGCACCAGCCCGTCGACCATCCCGGCGAATCCGAAAACCGCACCGGACTGCATGCATTCGACGGTGTTCTTGCCGACCACGGCGCGCGGGCGCAGCAGTTCCACCTTGCGCAGCGCCGCGGACTGGGAGGCCAGCGCGTCCATCGACACCTCGATGCCGGGGGCGATGATGCCGCCGAGGAACTCGCCCTTCGCCGAGACCACGTCCACGCACGTGGACGTCCCGAAGTCGACCACGATGCACGGCCGGTCGTAGAAGTGATGTGCCGCAAGGCTGTTGACGATGCGATCGGCGCCGACCTCCTTGGGGTTGTCGACGAGCAGCGGCACCCCGGTGCGCACACCCGGCTCGACGACCACGTGCGGCACGTGTTCCCAGTAGCGGCTCAGCATCACCCGGATCTCGCGCAGCACCGACGGCACCGTGGACAACGCGGTCACGCCGGTGATCTGGTCGGCGTACCCGCCGAGCAGACCACGGAAGATGAGCGCGAGCTCGTCGGCGGTCATGCGCGGATCGGTGCGCATCCGCCAGTCCCGCAACAGCTTCGCGTGCGAGCCGCTGCCGGTGAACAGGCCCAGGACGACGTTCGTGTTCCGAACGTCGACAGCGAGGAGCACTGCTACACCAACGAACCGGAGTCGAGAGTGGCGAGCATGCGCGGGGTGATCAGGCCGGAACCCTCCGGCGCGTGCGCCGGATCGTTGCCGAGCTCGACCTGCCGGTTGTCCGCGTCGACGAACACCACGCGCGGGTCGTAGTCGCGGCACTCCTGCTCGTTCATCACGCCGTAGGCGATGAGGATGACGAGATCACCGGGACTCACGAGACGCGCTGCCGCACCGTTGATCCCGATGATGCCGGAGCCGCGCTCGCCCGCGATGACATAGGTTTCGAGACGGTTGCCGTTGTCGATGTCGACGATGGCGACCTGCTCGCCCTCGAGCAGGTCGGCGGCGTCCATCAGGTCCTGGTCGACGGTTACCGAACCCACGTAGTGCAGATCGGCGTGGGTCACCGTGGCGCGGTGGATCTTCGACTTCATCATCGTGCGGAACATGGTGTCTCCTCAGCTTTTTCGGGCCGGTCGCGCTATCGGCGGGTGAGCAGGTCGTCGGGGGTGGACGCGTCGACCGGGCCGGTCTCGCGTTCGAGGAATCCGGTGCCGATCGCGACACCGACGTTGTCGATGAGCCGGGTGGTGCCGATCCGCGCGGCGATCAGCAGCCGGCCGTCGCCGCGTTCCGGCGCGGGCCCGAGGTCCACGCCGCGCAGCTCGAGGTAGTCCAGCTCCACCTCGGGCGCGGCGGCGAGCACCTCGCGCGCGGTGGTGAGCACCGCCTCGGGACCGCCGGCGGCGGCGTGCGCCCCGGCGACCAGCGCCGCGGACAGCACGGTGGCGACCCGGCGCTGTTCCGGATCCAGGTAGCGGTTGCGTGAGGACAGCGCCAGCCCGTCCTGCTCACGCACCGTGGGCACGCCCACGATGCGGACGTCGAAGTTGAGGTCCTCCACCATCTGCCGGATCAGGGCGAGCTGCTGGTAGTCCTTCTCGCCGAAGAAGGCGACATTGGGGGCGACGATCTGCAGCAGCTTCGCCACCACCGTGAGCATCCCCGCGAAATGCGTCGGGCGGCTGCCACCCTCGAGCTCCGCCCCCAGCGGCCCCGGGTGGATCACGGTCCGCCGGCCCTTCGGGTACATCGCGGACACCGACGGCACGAACGCCAGCTCGACGCCGGCCTCCCGCAGCAGCTCCAGGTCGGCGTCGAGGGTGCGCGGGTAGGCGTCGAGATCCTCACCGGCCCCGAACTGCAACGGATTGACGAAGACGGACACCACCACCACGGCACCGGTGAGCTTCGCCTGCCGCACGAGCTCCAGGTGACCGGCGTGCAGGGCGCCCATCGTCGGCACGAGGGCGACCGTGCGGCCGACACCACGCAGCGCCTTGGTGACCTTGGTCAGGGCGGCGGGGTCGTGGTGCACGGTCAGTTCGCCGCGCACGTAGCCGCCCTGTTGCGATTCACTCACCGTGATCAGCCCCTTCGAGGATCTCCATCAGTTCGGGTTTCGCTCCGGCGCGCTGCGCGGATCGGAGGGACATCGCGCGGTATCCGGCAGCGATCCGGGGATCGACCTCCCCGAGCACCCGCAGGTGCGTGGCCACGGCCTGTGCGTCGCCGCGGGCGACTGGTCCGGTCAGCGCGGACGGCCCGCGGCGCAACGCGTTGTCGAGGGCCGCCGACAACAGCGGCTGCAGCACCCGCTCGGCGACACCGCCGGGCGCGTCGTCGACGAGTTGCTGGCCGAGCAGTTCGTCGCCCTCGAGCGCCACCCGCAGCGCCTCCACCGCATCCACCACGAGGGTGACGAGGTGGTTGCTGCCGTGCGCGAGCGCGGCGTGGTACAGCGCGCGCCGCTCCTCGCGGACGCGCACCGGTTCGCCACCGATCTCGAGCACGAGGGACTGGGCGATCGCGTAGCCGATGTCGTCGGCGGCCGTGATGCCGAAGCACGCCGAGGCGAGCCGGGCAGTGTCCTCGTCGTGGCCGGTGAAGGTCATCGCCGGGTGGATGGCGAGCGGCACGATGCCCTGCTCGGTGAGCGGAGCGAGGATGCCGACGCCGTTCGCGCCGGACGTGTGGGCGACGATCGTGCCGCGCGAGACGGAGCCGGTGGCGGCGAGCCCGCGGACGAGCGAGCCGAGTTCCGAGTCCGGAACGGCGAGGAGCAGCAGGTCGCAGCGGGCGGCGACCTCGTCGACGGGGAGAACCTCGGTGTCCGGAAGCCGGGTGCGGGCGCGGTGCTTGGACAGTTCGGATACCGCGGAACAGGCCACGACCAGGTGGCCGACGCGTTCGAGTGCCGCGCCGATCGCTGTGCCCACCCGCCCGGCGGAAACGATTCCGACCGTCAGTCGTGCAGGCGCAGGCTCGTTTGTGATCCCGAAGGAGGTCACGGGAGTCCTCTCGTTCGTTCCAGTCCCGCTCGGCGGGTACCAGACGTTCCGACCGACAATAGCGCGGCCCGAGCAACCCCGGCCATGGCCGGGGAACGTGATCTGCGCCTCACCCGGCGCGGCGAACGCTCAGCGCTCGGCGGACAGGGCGGCGAGGATCTCCGCGACCGTGCGGCCCTGGCTGTGTGCCCCCTCGCCGCCGGCACCGTCCGGCCGCCGTCGCCGGGCGCGTCGGCCCGTGGGCTCGGCGTCGTCGTCCGCCTCGGGGGCCTCGGCCTGCTCCTCGGGTTCCTCCGGCTGCGACCCGGACTCGGCCCGGCCCTCCGGTTCGGCCGGTTCCTCCGGCTCGGTCCGGTCCCGCCGTTCCGTGTCCTCGGATCCGCCGGGAGCGGCCGTCGCGCCCGCCGGCCGGCGGGGCACGGCCGTCGGCGTGTCGCCGTCGGTGACCACCGTGGTCTCGGCGGTCACCGGCTCGTCGTCGGGCGAGGCGAAGAACGGGCCTGCCGGACGGGGCGCGGCCGTCACCCGGAAGTTCCCGCCGCCGAGCTCCTGCAGTTGTCCCCGGCCCGCCCACAACGCCGCGCGGTCCTCGGGCAGCCGGCCCTCGAAGAGCACCTCGAGGTTGCGGCGCAGGGCACCGAGCTCGGCGCGCAGGGCCGCCATCTGGTCGGCATCGATCCGCAGCTCCGACCTGACCTTCTCCTCGACGGTCAGCTCGTACTCCCGCCGCGCCGCGATCTCCCGTTCGAGCTGCAACTCGTACACGGTCTGCAGATCCCGGACCTTGGCACGGTCCAGCGCCGACTCGCGACGGTACTTCGTCATCGCGATCGCGCCGACGGTGGCGGCCCACAACGCGACGACCAGACCGACGCGCAGCAGCTGGACGCTGTCGCTGAAGACCAGGAACAGCGACGCGATCAACGCCAGGGCGAGCAGCGCCGCCACGATCACAGAACTCGCGCTGCGCCGTGACCGACGGCCCTTCCTCGTTCGCACCGGAGTCCCCATGCGTTCCAGACTACTGGGCGCGGCCGCCGGGTCCCGAGAGTCGAGCGCACAGGATTCGCCGCCCCGGTCAGGTCGCGGGCTCGTCCGGGTCTTCCGGTGTCCGGCAACAGTGTTCGAGCCACAGCGCGGCAGCCGCGAGCGCCACGCCGGCGAGCAGCCCGACGATCACCCCGGCGCTGTCCTCGACTGCGGCCTGCAGCACCGGCCGCTGCGGAACCAGGTACAGCAGGAATCCTGCCCAGATGCCCGCGCTGGCCGCCCCGACCAGAGCCGACGCCTTCGCCAGCGCCACCGCGCGGGCCGCCGTGATGGGATGCAACTGGTGCGGCCCGTCGCCGATCTCGTGCTTGCCCACCCGGGAACGGATCATGAACGCCAGCACCACCTCGACGATCGCCACCGGGTACAGCGACGCCCCCGCGTAGACGGGGATCGGCGGCAACGTGCCGTACAGGCCGCGCGCCAGCAACCACGCCGCGACGGCGGCGAGCACCGCCAGCGCCAGCAGGTCCCGGATACGCGTCGCCTTCATCACCGCGGCGGCTCCAGCCGGTACTCGGTGCGGCGCACCCCTTCGCGTTCGTCGACGTCGAGAGCGGCGAGCCACTCCGTCAACGGTCGTCGCGTGCCGTCGACCGTCAGCGTCGCCTGGGGTTCGACGTCCCACCACGGGACGAGCACGAAGGCGCGCAGGTGGGCGCGCGGATGCGGCAGGGTCAGTTCGGCATCGTCGCTGAGCACCTCGCTGCCGTCCGAGTCGTGGCAGGTGACCACGTCGACGTCGAGGCTGCGCGGGCCCCACCGCTGCTCCCGGACCCGGTCGGCGGCGGCCTCGAGCTGCCGGCCCAGCTCGAGCCAGCCGCGGCAGTCCAGTGACGGGTCCTCCGCGACGATGACCGCGTTGAGGAAGTCCTGCTGCTCGACCCCGCCCCACGGCGCGGTCGAGTACACCGGCGACACGGCCACGATCCGGTCGGCGAGGGCCTCGGTGACCGAGCGCAGGTGCGCCGGCCGGTCCCCGATGTTCGACCCGATGGACAGCACCACCCGGCTCACGAGCCGCTCCGGGTGCGATCGACCACCACCGCTACGTCCGCGAAGGTCAGCGGGATCGGCGCCGACGGCTTGTGGACGGTGACCTCGACCCGGGTGACCCGCGGATCGGTGAGGACGTCGTCGGCGATCTCGCCGGCGACGGTCTCGATGAGGTCCCGCGACGGGCCCGCGACGATCGCGGCGGCCCGCTCGGCAAGGATGCCGTAGTGCAGGGTGTCGTCGAGGGCGTCGCTCGCCGCGGCCGGCGCGAGATCGAGCCACGCGACGATGTCGATCAGGAAGTCCTGACCGTCGCGCTTCTCGTGGTCGAACACGCCGTGGTGGCCGCGTACGCGCAGTCCGCGCAGTTCGATCCGGTCGCTCACGCCGGTCCTCCCGCCGCACTGCCGCGCTGCCACGCGCCGACGACGGCGACGGCGTCGAGCGACGCCCGCACGTCGTGCACGCGCACCCCCCAGGCCCCGCGCTCCGCCGCGAGCGCCGACACGACCGCGGTGGCCACCTCGCGGCCGCCGGGTGGCCGGATCGTGCCGTCGGGGGCGGCGAGCAGGGACCCGAGGAACCGCTTGCGCGACGCGCCGATCAGCACCGGGTAGCCGAGCTCGGTCAGCTCGGGCAGCCGGTGCAGCAGTTCCCAGTTGTGGTCGGCGTCCTTCACGAAACCGAGTCCGGGATCGAGGATGATGTTCGCCGGCTCCACGCCTGCCGTGAGCGCGGCATCCACCTGCACCATCAGCTCATCGCGGACCTCCCGGACCACGTCGTCGTAGTGGGTGGACCCGCCGGCGTGCACGAAGCCGCCCGCAGGCCGCCAGTGCATGAGGATCCACGGCACGCCTGCCGACGCCACGACCGCGGCCATGCGGGAGTCGGCGCGCCCACCCGAGACGTCGTTGACGATGGTGACGCCGGCCTCGATCGCGGCCTCGGCCACGGACGCGCGCATGGTGTCGACGCTCGTGGGGATGCCGGCGGCGCTCAGGGCGGCGATGACCGGCGCGACGCGCCCGGCCTCGACCTCCGGGTCGACCCGGGCCGCTCCGGGACGGGTGGATTCGCCGCCGACGTCGACGATGTCCACGCCGAGGTCGCGCAGTTCCAGACCGTGCGCGATCGCCGCGTCGCGGTCGAGGTACCGGCCACCGTCCGAGAACGAATCCCGGGTCACGTTCAGCACGCCCATCACCACCGGGCGCCCGGGGTTCGGGAGCGCGCTCACCGGCGGAGGATCAGATCCAGAGCCTCGGCGCGCGACGCCGAGTTGGACTGCAGCAGCCCCCGCACCGCCGAGGTGGTGGTGCTCGCCCCGGGCTTGCGGATGCCCCGCATGGCCATGCACAGATGCTCGGCCTCGACGACGACGATCACCCCGACCGGATCGAGCTTGCGCACGAGCGCATCCGCGATCTGACTGGTCAGCCGCTCCTGCACCTGCGGGCGCTTGGCGTACAGGTCCACCACCCGCGCCAGCTTCGACAACCCGGTCACCCGGCCGGTGCGGCCGGGAATGTAGCCCACGTGCGCGACCCCGTGGAACGAGACCAGGTGGTGCTCGCACGTGGAGTACATCGGGATGTCACGCACCAGGACGAGTTCCTGATGGCCCTCGTCGAAGGTCTTGTCGAGGACCGAGTCCGGGTCGGTGTACAGGCCGGCGAACATCTCCCGGTACGCCCGCGCGACGCGGGCCGGGGTGTCGAGCAGACCTTCGCGCTCGGGGTCCTCCCCCACCGCGATCAACAGTTCCCGGACGGCCGCCTCCGCGCGGGCCTGATCGAAGACCCGGCCCGATTCCAGGCTGCGCAGGACCTCGCCGTCACCGCCGATCGACGCGGAATCCGTCTCGGAATCCAGGTGATTCACCGACACCAGACCGTACCTCCACTCTCGTTGACTCGGGCTCAGCGCGGACCGGTCGGCCCCTCCCACGGCTGTGTCGGCGGTGGCTCGGGAGCCACGTTCCTACCGGCCTGCCGCTCGTCGTCGTCGGCCGGGCGCGCGGGCTGGGTCCATTGCGGATACCCAGGATAGGTGCTCTGCGGCGGCTGCTCGGACTCGGCCGGCGGCCAACCGGGTGCCGACCAGCCGGCCGGCGCGCCGTAGTCGGGCCGGGTCGCATGACGCGGCCCACCCGGGTGCGGCGGCTGCCCGAAGCCCGGCAGGGGCTCCGAGGCGGGCGCCGGCACCGGCGCCGGATGCCCGTTCGTCGGTGCCGCGGGCTGCGGCTGCGGCTGGGCGGGCTTGGTGAAGGACGGGCGCACCGCTTCCGGCGGCCACGGCTCGCCGCGTTCCTTCGCCAGCTCGGCCGGCGTCTTGATCGGGGGCTTGTCCGACGGCGTGCGTCCACCGAAGTCGTTGAACTCGGTGATCCGTGGCCGCTTCTCGACGGAGGCGAGGATCCGCTCGAGGTCCTTGCGGGTGAGGGTCTCGTGCTCGAGCAGCTCACCGGCGAGCAGGTCCAGCGCGTCGCGGTAGTCGTTGAGGATCGCCCACGCCTCGGTGTGCGCGGCCTCGATGAGGTTGCGTACCTCCTCGTCGATCTCGCGGGCCACCTCGTGCGAGTAGTCGGACTGCACGCCCATCGAGCGGCCGAGGAACGGATCGCCGTGTTCCTGCCCGTAGCGGACGGCGCCGAGGCGGGCGCTCATGCCGTACTCGGTGACCATCGCCCGGGCGATCTTGGTGGCCTGGTCGATGTCGGAGGAGGCACCCGTCGTCGGCTCGTGGAACACGAGTTCCTCGGCGGCGCGGCCACCCATGGCCATCACCAGGCGGGCGATCATCTCCGAGCGGGTCATCAGGCCCTTGTCGTCCTCGGGGACGGTCATCGCGTGACCACCGGTGCGGCCACGGGCGAGGATCGTCACCTTGTAGACCGGCTCGATGTCCGGCATCGCCCAGGCGGCGAGCGTGTGCCCGCCCTCGTGGTAGGCGGTGATCTTCTTCTCGTGCTCGCTGATGATGCGGCTCTTGCGCCGCGGGCCGCCGATCACGCGGTCCACCGACTCCTCGAGCGAGGCCTCGGTGATGACGGTGCCGTTCTCGCGCGCAGTGAGCAGCGCGGCCTCGTTCACGACGTTGGCCAGGTCGGCACCGGACATGCCGACCGTGCGCTTGGCCAGCCCCTCGAGGTCGGCGTTCTGGTCGAGCGGCTTGCCCTTGGAATGCACCTGCAGGATCGCCCGGCGCCCGGCGAGATCGGGATTGCTGACCGGGATCTGCCGGTCGAACCGGCCCGGACGCAGCAGGGCCGGATCCAGGATGTCGGGACGGTTGGTGGCGGCGATGAGGATGATGCCCTGCCGGTCCCCGAAGCCGTCCATCTCGACGAGCAGCTGGTTGAGCGTCTGCTCACGTTCGTCGTGGCCACCGCCGAGGCCGGCGCCACGCTGGCGGCCGACCGCGTCGATCTCGTCGACGAAGATGATGCACGGGCTGTTCTGCTTGGCCTGCTCGAACAGGTCGCGCACGCGGGACGCGCCGACACCGACGAACATCTCCACGAAGTCCGAACCGGAGATGGTGAAGAACGGGACACCGGCCTCGCCGGCGACCGCGCGGGCGAGCAGCGTCTTGCCCGTACCGGGAGGTCCGTACAGCAGCACGCCCTTCGGGATCTTCGCGCCGAGGGCCTGGTAGCGCGCCGGATTCTGGAGGAAGTCCTTGATCTCGTACAGCTCTTCGACCGCCTCGTCCGCACCGGCGACGTCGGCGAACGTGGTCTTGGGCATGTCCTTGGACAGCTGCTTGGCCTTGGACTTGCCGAAGCCCATCATGCCGCCGCGGCCACCGCCCTGCATGCGGCTCATCACGAAGAAGAACACCCCGAGCAGGATGATCATCGGGAGCACGAACAGCAGGATCGACGTCAGCCAGCTCTCCTGGGTGACGGTGGTGTCGAACTTCTCGAGGCCCGCGCCGGCGACCTTGTCGAAGATCTGCTCGGACGCCGACTCCGGGTACTTCGCGAGGATCTCGGTGTTGTCTCCGGTCGCCTCGTTGCCGCTCTTCAGCCACAGGCGGACCTGCTGCTCGCGGTCGTCGATCTGCGCCCGGCTGACGTTGTTCGCGTCGAGCTGGGCGATCGCGACAGACGTGTCCACCTTGGCGAAACCGCGGGTGTCGTCGCCGAAGTAGCTGAAGGCGTAGATGACCAACAGGATGCCGGCGACGATCGCCAGATTACGGAACACTGTCTTGCGGTTCATACAGGTTCGGCCCGGCCGGCCGGTCCTTTCGATAGTGCGGTCATCATCGTGGTCGTCCCGAGGAGTCCGGCGACGAACCGGACACCGCAAGGTTACCGCGTGGACGCGCAGCGTTGCCCTCGCGCGGCCGCACGGTCCGAAGGATCAACGTCCGGGACCACCCGGGGGTTCCCGGTCGCGTCAGGTGCCTGCGGTCACGGGCCACGACGTGGTTATCATTTCGCATGGCCATGCAGGAGCCGGACGCTGCAACCGAGGCCGACCCGACCCGGATCACCGAGGCCGAGCCGACCCGGATCACCGAGGCCGAGCCGACCCGAACGGCTGCGGCCGAGCCGACCCGCACGGCTGCGGCCGAGCCGACCCGCACGGCTGCGGCCGAGCCGACCCGCACGGCTGCGGCCGAGCCGACCCGCACGGTTGCGGCCGATCCCACCCGTACCGCACCTGTTGACCTCACGCGCACGGCCGATGCGACCACCGAGCCGACCCGCACGGCTGCGGCCGTCCTTCCTGGCGAGGCGACGACCGAGCCCTTCCCGGTCCGCGTCCCCGCCGGCATCGACGACGTCGAGGCCGGGAACCGGATCGACGACTTCGACCTGCTCACCAACCTCGGCCGCGGCGCCTTCGGCCGCGTGTTCCTCGCCCGGCAGCACTCGATGCAGCGGCTCGTCGCGGTGAAGATCTCCCCCGACCGCGGCACCGAGGCGCAGACCCTCGCCCAGCTCGACCACGACTACATCGTCCGCGTCTTCGACCAGCGGATCCTGCCGGAACACGGCCTGCGGCTGCTGTACATGCAGTATCTGCCGGGCGGGACGCTGCTGCGGGTGCTGCACCGGGTGCGCACCACCCCGCCGGAGCAGCGCAGCGGCCGGCTCCTGCTCGACGTCGTCGACGAGACCCTCGCCGAGAAGGGTGAGATCCGGCCCGCCGAGTCGACCGTGCGCAGCCGGCTCGAGAGCCTGACCTGGCCCGAGACCGTCGCGTGGCTCGGCCGCCGGCTCGCCTCCGCGCTGGACTACGCCGACCGGCGCGGCGTGCTCCACCGCGACGTCAAGCCGGCCAACGTCCTGCTCACCGCGGAGGGCGTGCCCAAGCTCGCCGACTTCAACATCAGCTTCGCCGAGTCCGTCGGCGGCACGTCCGCCGTGGCGTACCTCGGCGGGTCCCTGGCCTACATGTCGCCCGAACAACTCGAGGCGTGCCATCCCGGGCTGCCCGGCACCGCCGCGGACATGGACACCCGCAGCGACATCTACGCGCTCGGGGTGATGCTGTGGGAACTGCTCACCGGCGGCCGGCCCAACAGCGAGGACGATCTGGGCGCCGAGACCCTGCCCGCGCTCGAGACCATGCTCGCGCGGCGCCGCACGGGACTGACCGCGGCTGCACGCGAGCGGGTCCCGGCCGACTGCCCCCAGACCCTGCTCCGGGTGCTCGCGAAGTGCCTCGAGCCGGATCCGGCGGACCGGTGGGCGTCGGGCGCGGAGCTGGCCCAGCAGTTCGACCTATGCCTCGATCCGCGGGCCCGGGACCTCGTCGACCCGCCGCCGCACAGCTGGCGGGCCCGGCTGCGCCGCCCCGTGGTGCCGATCCTCACGGCCGCGATCGCGATCCCGAACGTGCTGGCCGCCCTGTACAACTACCAGCACAACGCGAACCTGATCGTCGACCGGCTCCCACCGGACACCCAGCGCGAGTTCGAACAGCTCGCGCTGATCATCAACGGGATCTCCTTCCCCCTCGGCACGGTGATCATCGTGTACCTGTGCCGACGGCTGATCACCGTGCCGCGCGGCCTCCACCGCGGCCGCAGCTACAACGCGGTGGAACTCGCCCGGGCCCGGCACGACGCGCTGCTGATCAGCGACCGCGTCGCCGCGGTGGTGATGACCCTGTGGACGGTCGCGGGCATCGCGTTCCCCGTCGCGCTGCACTTCGTCGGCGGCAACATCGACGGCCCCTCGGCCGCGCACTTCCTCACGTCGATCCTGGTGTGCGGCGCGATCGCCGTCGCCTACCCGTTCTTCCTGGTCGCCTTCTACATGGTGCGATCGTTGTATCCGGCGTTCCTGCCGCACGGGGCGACCGACGCCACGGACGCCCGCGAACTCGAGGGGCTGCACCGGCGCAGTGTGCGTTACCTGGCGCTCGCGGCGGCCGTGCCGCTCGTCGGGGTCGCCGGCGTGACGTATCTCTCGCCCGAGGAGATCCAGCAGGTTCTCGTCGCGGTCCGGGTGCTGGCGGTGGGCAGCATCGCCGCGTTCGTGCTCGTGTACTGGTTGTTCCGCATCATGGAGGACGACCTGCGGGCGCTGCAGCGCGGCATGGCCCCGACGCGGTCGACGCGCGATCCGGTGGGGCCGACCTCGGATCAGCCGGTGTAGACCTTCGGGTCGAGGGTGCCGATGTACGGCAGATCGCGGTAGCGCTCGTCGTAGTCGAGGCCGTAGCCGACGACGAACTCGTCCGGAATGTCGAATCCCACGTCGGCGACGTGGACGTCGACCTTCACGGCCTCCGGCTTGCGCAGCAACGTCACCACCTCGAGGGACGCCGGGTTGCGCGAGGAGAGGTTGCGCATGAGCCAGGACAGCGTCAGGCCGGAGTCGATGATGTCCTCGACGATCAGCACGTTCCGGCCGGCGATGTCCTTGTCGAGGTCCTTGAGGATGCGCACCACACCGGACGAGGACGTGGACGACCCGTACGAGCTGACCGCCATGAACTCCATCTGGGTGGGGATCGGCAGTGCCCGCGCGAAGTCGGTCATGAAGAAGATCGCGCCCTTGAGCACGCCGATGAGCAGCAGGTCACCCTCGGGTGCGCCCACCGGGTAGCGCGTGGCGATGGTCTCGGCCAGCTCCTTCGTGCGCTGCTTGATCTGGTCCTCGGAGATCAGTACCGACGCGATGTCGTTCTCGTACACCGGGTTCTTCCTGCCTTCCCTCAGTCGTCCGCGCCCTGTCGCCGGCCGACGAACTCGACGATCAGCCTGCCACGCCGACGCGTGACCACCAACCTGACGCCGGGCTCCGGCCCGCCGCCCACGGCCACCGCGCCCTGCCCGCGCCACCGGCCGATCAGCTCGTCGGCGGCCCGCAGGGTGCGGTCCGTCGGCGCCGACGCCCCCGAGTCGAGCAGCCATCGCCGCAGGACCCGCCGTCGCACCGCCACGGGAGTGCCGGCGAGGGCGTCCACGGCCAGGCCGGTCCCGGCCCGGGCCTCCGCGAGCAGTTGCAGGGCCAGCTCCTCCAATGCGTCCTCGTCCTCGCGCAACTGCCGGGCCGTGCGCGCCAGGGCCGAAGCGACCCCACCCCCGAGCACCTCCTCGAGCAGCGGCAGCACCTCCTCACGCAGCCGCACCCGGGTGAAGCGCCGGTCGCTGTTGTGCGCGTCCTCGTAGGGCGCGTACCCCAGTTCCGCGCATGCCCGGCGGGTGACCTCGCGGCGCACCCCGAGCAGGGGGCGGCCCCACGGATCGTCGAACTCGCACATGCCGCGGAGGGACCGGGCACCGGAACCGCGGCCCAGCCCGAGCAGCACCGTCTCGGCCTGATCGTCGAGCGTGTGCCCGAGCAGCACGGGCAACCCCGCCCGGGCCTCGCCGAGCGCCCGGTAGCGGGCCGCGCGCGCAGCCGCCTCGAGTCCGCCGGGGCCGGTCACCGCGACGCGGACGACCTGCACCGATCCGCACCCGGCGGATCGCGCGAACTCCGCGGCCAGGGCGGCCACGTCGCCGGAGCCGGGTTGCAGGCCGTGGTCGACGACGACGGCCCGCACCGAATCCGCCTCGGCGACGGCGGCGGCGGTCAGGGCCGACGAGTCGGCGCCGCCGGACAGGCCGACCGCGACGGACCGGCCGTGGGCCGCGACCCACCGCCGCACGGCCAGGCGCACCTCGTGGAGGGCAGGGGTCTCGGGCAGGAGCGGCCGCTCGGACGACACCGTCAGCCCAGCACCCGCGCGATCCACGCGTGGGGGTCGTCGATCTCGGCGAGGGTCGGCATCGCGTCCGGACCGCTCCAGACGACGTTGAACCGGGCCATGCCCGCCCGCTCGACGACGGTGTCGACGAACTTCTTGCCCTGCACGTACTGGGCCATCTTGGCGTCCATCCCGAGCAGTGCGCGGATGATGCGGTGGACGGGGTTCACGGCCCGGCGCCGGCGGTTGTCGAACGCCCGGCGGATCTGCGCGACGGCGGGCACCACGGTGGGCCCGACCGCGTCCATCACGTGGTCGGCGTGGCCTTCGAGCACGGTGCCGAGGGCCAGCATGCGGTCGAGTGCGGCGCGCTGGGGTTCGGACTGCACCGCTCGGACGAGACCGAGCACGCCGCGCTCGGCCATGGGTTTCTCCTCGCCCGGCCGGCGATCGCGCAGGACCCCGGTGATCCGGCCGGCCAGGTCGGTGAACGACTCTTCCGCGGTCCGGCCCAGCTCCGCCGCGGCCTCGCGCATCAGATCTGCCATCCACGGCGCCTCGGCGAACTGCACGCGGTGGGTGACCTCGTGCAGGCACACCCACAGCCGGAAGTCGGCGGTGGGCACCCGCAGCGCCCGCTCGACCGCGACGACGTTCGGCGCGACGAGCAGCAGCGACCGTGAGAACGGGTCGTACTGACCGAGCACGGCGGAGGAAAGGTACGCGAGCATCGCACCGGCCTGCACGCCGGCGGGCTTGCCGACCCAGCGGCCGTCGGCGGGCCCGGAACCGGTGAGGTCTGCCATCGACCTGGCGGCGGCGTGCACCCAGCCGGACCGGTCGACGACCGCGGCGGGCGGCACGTCCCGCCCGTCACCGAGTCCGGTCAGCTCCCGCACCGGCGGCTCGGCGCGGTCGGCGGCCGACGCCAGCTCGGCGGAGACGGTCTCGGCGGTGTAGCGCGACATCGCCGGGCCCGGTCGGGTCAGGCGCGCCCCGATCCCGGCCGCGAGCTTCCAGTCGATCGCGTCACCCAGCGTCCGGTCCTGGTCGGTCATCGGCATCCGCATCCTCGGAGGGTCGCCGCCACCGCGTCGAGGGCCGGCCGGCTCTCGCCCGGCGGACGGTCGTTGGACAACAGGGCGAACGTCAGCACCCGTCCGTCGGTGTCGACGACGAATCCGGTCAGGCCGCTCGCCTGTGACAGAGTGCCCGTCTTCGCGCGGACCCAACCCGCCCCGTCGCGATTGGTCGAGGCGTAGCGCTCGGAGAGGGTGCCGGTGGCGCCGGCGACGGGCAGGTAGTCCAGCATCGGGCGCAGCGACGCCTGTTCGGTTCCGGCGGCGGCGGCCATCACCCCGTCGAGCAGTTGCGCGGGAATCCGGTTGTCGACGGACAGCCCGCTCACGTCGTGGAGGGTGAGCCCGGTCAGGTCGAATCCGGCCTCGCGCAGGACCGCGGAGACGCTGTCGACCGCGCCGCGGAACGACGGCTCGGCGCCCTCGGCCGCGGCGATCTCGCGGCCGACGGCCTCGGCGAGGACATTGTCGGAGTAGCCCATCATCTGCCCGAGCCGGTCGCGCAGCGGCGCCGACTGGACCGCGGCCAGCGGGGCTGCTCCGGGCCGGGCGGTGCCGGCGGCGACCCGGGCGGGGTCGGCGCCGAGTGCTGCGGCGAGGGCCCGACCGGCGTCGAGGGCGGGGGTGGGCGTGCGCGGCGACTCGTCCTCGAGCGGGTTCAGGCGGCCGCCGTCGAGCATCACCGGTTCGATCGGGGCCACGGAACCGCCGGCGATGTCGGCCGGGAACCAGCCGGGGGCCAGAGGGTCGCCGGCGTAGGCACCGGCGTCGACGAGCACCGTGTCGACGACGGTGCCGCTCCGCTGGATCTGCTGCACCAGGTCGGCGATGCGCGGGGCGCCGGCGTAGAAGCCGGATTCGCCGACGGGCCGGGCGGTGAGGGTGGGATCGCCGCCGGCGACGAGCACGATCTCCCCCGGCCGGCCACCCTCGACGACCTTGGTGGTGACGCGGTGTTCGGCCGGCAGGGCGAGCAGCGCCGCAGCGGCGGTGAGGACCTTCGTCGTCGACGCCGGGATCATCGGCCGGGCGGGATCCTTCGACCACAGCACGGTGCCCGTGGCGGCGTCGGTGATCGAGCCGGTGAAGTTGCCGAGTCCCGCGTTCCCCAGCGCCGGTGCGAGCGTGGCCGCCAGCGCGGGAGCAGTGGGGGCGAGCGCGTCGGCGGGTACCGGCGCCACCTGCGGGGTTGCGGTGACGGGCGCCGGCGCGGGCGCTATCGCGGCGGCGGCCTCCCCGCTGCGGACGTCGGAGAGCGCGAAGGCTCCCCCCACGAGCAGCGCGACGGTTCCCGCTCCCCAGATGGTGAACAGGATCCGGAGGTTCCGGCGGCGCCGTCCCGCCAGTGTGCCCAGCTTCTTCTTGCCCTGCCCCGCCAACACGCCTCCGCTGTGTCGAATCCCGCGGCGTCCGCTCCGGCGAAACCCGCGCCCTGGTGGCCGCCCCGCTGGTCCGGCACCTGCGCCACCAGCCTAGCGCCGACCCGTTATCCTCTGTGCGGACCATCACCGCAGATACGGCAGTCGTATCGACTTACAAGTGAGGACACGGCGTGGAGTTCGAGGTCACCATCGAGATCCCCAAGGGACAGCGCAACAAGTACGAGGTCGATCACGAAACCGGCCGTGTGAAGCTGGACCGCTACCTCTACACCTCGTTCGGCTACCCCGCCGACTACGGCTACATCGAGAACACCCTCGGCGAGGACGGCGACCCGCTGGACTGCATGGTGCTGCTGCCCGAGTCGGTGTTCCCCGGCGTCATCGTCGAGGCCCGCCCGGTGGGCATGTTCAAGATGGTCGACGAGGCCGGGGGCGACGACAAGGTCCTCGCCGTGCCCGCGGACGATCCGCGCTGGGACCACGTCAAGGACATCAGCGACGTCTCGCAGTTCGAACTGGACGCCATCAAGCACTTCTTCGTGCACTACAAGGACCTCGAGCCGGGCAAGCACGTCGAGGCCGCGGACTGGGTCGGCCGCGCCGAGGCCGAGGCCGAGGTCTCCGCGTCGATCGAGCGCCTGAAGGCCGACGGCGGGCACTGACACCACGCATCGTTCGGGCTCCGCGGCCGCCGGCTGCGGAGCCCGAACGCGTTCTCACACGCCCTGCTCGATCGCGTCCCGGACCTCGGCGAGCCGATCGAGCAGGCGCGGGCGGAGCCGGGCGTCCACCCGCGCCGACCACGACTGCAGCGGGCGCGGCAACTGCATGACGAAGTGCTGCCGCAGGAGACATCCCCCCGGGGTGGGCTCGATCCGGTAGTCGAGGTGACCGGTGAACCAGGCGCTCCGGAAGTCCATCCCGAGCAGCTCCGGCTCCTCGATCGCGGTCACGACGCTGTCGACGGACATCCACCAGCCCGGCGCGAGCCGCACCCGCTCGTGCCACCGGGTGCCCTCGGCGGTCGGACCGAGTGGAGATTTGCTCATCCGGACGCCCGTGCGCGCCGGTGCACCCACGTGTTCCTGAACGTCGGCGAGCAGCGCGAACGCCGCACCGGGCGGTCGGCGCACCGGGATCATGAGCCGGAAATCCATTGTGACCCCATGACTTTCGTCGACAGGCGGCGGCCCGCCCCGGCGCCGTCGGGCATGCCGTTCGGCCCGGTCCCGGATGCCGAGCAGCATCCGCCGGGACATCACGAAGTCCCCCGCGTCCATGAGGGCGGCCCAGCCGACAGCGAACGGCGACGGAGGGATGCGGAATCGCACGCGATGCACCAGCCGGCTACGGCCGGGACCGTCCGGGCGCAGCACCAGCACGGCGGTGACCGTGCCACCGTCGTGCGAGTGGGCATACACGAGCGAACGTCCGGGGTCGATCGACTCCACCCGGAAGGCGGCCGGAGAACCCGCGATGAGCCGGACGGGGTCGCCGACCTCGAGCCGCTGCAGTTCGGGCCGGATCTCGCCGGCGCTCGGCTTCCCGCCGTTGTCGACGAGGTCGTAGCTGTACCAGCCGGCACGGTCCCCCGCCCCCATCTGGACCAGCCAGGGCCACACGTCCTCGGGGTCGGCCGCGATCGACACCGCACGGGTCGCCGACCAGTGCGGACCGGGCACGATCTCATCACCCGGAACCCGCTGAGCCACTTCGGTCCTGGTCGCACCCCAGCGCAGCTGCCACGGCCGATAGACCGCCAGATACAACAGTGGGACGACCGGCACCAGCCGGCCGCCCCACGTCAGGGCCGGATGCCGTCGCACCCGTCCATCCTCTACCGCCCCCGGAACTCCGGGGGCCGCTTCTCGAAGACTGCCGTGATGGCCTCGGTCAGGTCCTCCGACGGCAGGAACGCCGCGTTCCAGGCCGCCACGTAGCGCAGGCTGTCGTCGACGCGCGCCGAGCGGCTGTGGTCGAGGACGTCCTTGATGCCGTGCACGACCAGCGGCGGGTTCGCCGCGATCTCGGCGGCGGTGGCCTGCGCGGCCGCCAGAACGGCGTCGGCGTCGGCGAAGACGTCGTTGACCAGACCGATCTTCTCCGCACGTGCCGCGTCGATGTCCTTGCCGGTGAGGGCGAGTTCGCGCAGGTGCCCGTCGCCGATGATCAGCGGCAGGCGGGCGAGGCTACCCACGTCGGCGACCATCCCGACCTTGACCTCGCGGACGCTGAACTTCGCGTCGGCACTGGCGTAGCGGATGTCGGCCGCCGAGATCAGGTCCACGCCGCCGCCGATGCACCAGCCCTGCACGGCCGCGACGACCGGCTTGCGACAGTCCGCGACCGCGGTGATCGCCGCCTGCATCCGCTTGACCATCTCGTGGAACTCGGTGCGCGGGGCGGCCAGCGCCTTGTCGGCGAGGACCTTGCCCAGGTCGCCGCTCATGGCGGGCAGGTCGAGGCCGAAGGAGAAGTGCTTGCCGGCGCCGGCGAGCACGACGGCGCGCACGTCCGGATCGGCGTCGAGCTCGCCGAACAGCACGGGCAGCTCGGTCCAGAAGTCGGGACCCATCGCGTTGCCCTTACCGGGCCCGACCAGCGTGACGCGGGCGACGTGGTCGGCGACGTCGACGGTGAACGCTTTCCAGCGGGAATCTGCAGTCATTACTCAACAGTAATGTCTGCGCTTCGGACGGCCGACGAGGGCCGCTCGTTACAGCCTCGAAAATTCCCTGCTACCCCACTGGTGACCGCCGCGAACCGGACGGATCCTGAGGACACGAACGGTCCGACTCGCAAAGGAGCGACTGCCATGTTGATGCATCAGGGCATCGGTCTGGGCGCCTTCAATGCCCTGTCCCGGCGGGGCGCCACCCACGCGCTGTACGAGTGTTGCGCGTCGCTGACCTGGGCCCAGTCGGTGGCGGCCGGGCGGCCCTACGCGAGCTACTCGGAACTGTTCGCCCGAGCCGACGCCGCCCTGTTCTCGCTGGGCGACGCGGAGATCGCGGAGGCCCTCGACTGCCACCCGGTGGTGGGACGCCGGCGCGGCAGCACCGCCTCGCGGCTCGAGCAGTGCTCGCTGTGGGACGAGGACGAGGCGTTGATGACCGCGATCACGGCCGCGGCGGCCGCCTACGAGGAGCGCTTCGGCTACCGCTACCTGTGGTGCCCCCAGGGACGCGGGCCGGGGGAACTGCTGACGGATCTTCACCACCGCCTCGCGCACGAACCCGAGGCGGAGCGCAAAGCGTGCACGGAGGAACTGGCCAAGATCACCCGTACCCGGCTCGAGCGCATGCTCGGACCGGAGGACGGCTTTCCCCTGTATTGACCGCCGACTGCGGGCAGCCCTGTCGATCGGGGCCACGGACGGCGGTGGGCTCCTAGGCTGGAACCATGTCCGGGACACTGCATCCGAATGCCGCTCGGGTGGCCGACACGCTCATCGCGCGCGGTCATCACGGGCTGATCACAACCCAGCCGGAGTCGGTGCACACCGCGGAGCAGGCGGCGGCCGCACTCGGGGTCGACGTGGGTGCGATCGTCAAGTCGCTGGTGTTCCTGCTCGACGACGAACCGGTGCTGCTGCTGGTCTCGGGTGCGCATCGGGTGAACCCGGAACGGACGGGCAAACGCCTCGGTGGTGCGCTCGTTGCGGCGCCCCCGGACGTGGTCACCGAGGTCACCGGGCAGCCCGTCGGCGGGGTGGCACCGCTCGGGCATCCGACGAACCTGACCACGTACGTCGACACCGCCCTGGCCGCTTTCCCCGAGCTGTGGGCCTCCGGCGGGCATCCGCGCACGCTGTTCCGCACGACGTTCCGCGAGCTGATGCGCATCACGGCGGCCGTCGACGTCGACGTCGACTAGACCTGCCGGCTCGACCGGCGGGCAGTGCCTGTCCGGCGGTCCGCCCGGGAATCGGTCAGCTGCACTGCGCGGCGCCGGCGGTGGACTCCACCAGGCCCGGACGGGTCTCGGGCGACGGTCCCCACAGGCCGTCGGTCTTGGCGTAGGTCCAGCCGGGACCGGCGTCGACGAGCCCGCGCAGCGCGTCGAGCAGGCGGTCCACGTCGGCGGACGAGCTGCCGAGCCCCAGGGAGGCGCGCACCGCACCGCCGGGCAGGCCGACCCGCGCGAGCAGCGGGTGTGCGCAGAACCGGCCGTCGCGCACACCGATTCCGTGCTCGGCGGACAGGTACGACGCCACCTCGCCGGGTTCGAATCCGGAGACCGTGAAGGTGACGATGCCGACCGAGTCCGGCGAGTCGCTCCACAGCCGCAGGATCTCCACGCCGTCGAGGTCGCGCAGCCCGCCGAGGAGGCGCCGGCACAGCGCCTCCTCGTGCTCGGCGACGGCGTCGGCGTCGAAACCGGCGAGCGCGTCGCACGCCGCGGCGAGGGCCGCGACGCCGAGCACGTTCGGCGTGCCGGCCTCGTGCCGCGCCGGGGCGCACGCCCATTCGGTGTGACCGAGACGCACTTCGCGGACCGCACCGCCCCCTGCGAGATACGGTTCCGCGACGTCGAGCCAGTCCCGGCGTCCGACCAGAGCGCCGGCACCGAACGGGGCGTAGAGCTTGTGACCCGAGAACGCGAGGTAGTCGACGCCGAGAGCGGTGAGGTCGATCCGCCGGTGCGGCACCAATTGCGCTCCGTCGACGAGGATCCGGGCGCCGCAGGCGTGCGCCACGTCGGCGAGTTCGGCGATCGGGAGGACCTCGCCGGTCACGTTGGAGGCGCCGGTGACGGCGAGCAGCGCGGCGGGCTTGCTGCACAGCTCGGCGACGAGCCGGCGGACCGTCTCGGCGACGGTGTCCGCGGCCTCGACGACGCGGGCATTCTTCCAGGGCAACAGGTTTGCGTGGTGCTCGACGTCGAGCACCACGACGTCGCCGGGTACGGCTCCGGCCAGGAGGTTGAGGGAGTCGGTGGTGTTGCGGGTGAACACCACCACCTGATCGTCTGCGGCGCACACGAATCGGGCCACCGACTCACGAGCCTGCTCGTAGCTCGAGGTGGAGATCCGGGAGGCGTAACCGGCACCGCGGTGCACACTGGCGTAGTACGGCAGGAGCTCGGCGATCCGCTCGGTGACCGCTTCGAGGGCGGGCGCGCTCGCCGCGTAGTCGAAGTTGGCGTAGGTGCAGGTACCACCCTGGACCAGGGGTACCTGCAGGTCACATCCGGTGACCCGGGCGAACGGGGCGATGCAGGTGTCGGCGGTCAGTACGGCAGCAGTCATGACGTTCCCTCGTCGTTCAGGGATTCGCCGGTGGTCGCCTCGTCGCCCGAGTGCGATCACGGTCCGAATCCGCGCTTGCCGTGTCCGGTGTGGAAACACGGCCTGGTCGTCACCCGGAGCACCCCACCGCGGAGGAGGGTTGCCGACCAGCTAGCCGGGGCTTGTCGCTGGTTCTCGTGACCTGCCGAAGAGGATTGCAGGAGCGCGCACGGATGTCAAACCGGAATCGCGGCGGCCGTCGTCCCGCAAACGGAAGTTTCAGGGAGATAAGGTTTTTCGAGCGGAATCGGACGCCGCGCCGCGGAGCGCGACGTCGGGTCGAGCGGGAGATTCCACCGATGGAGTGGGCACCGACACACCCGATGTTCACCCTCCGTCCATCTGACCGTGAGATAACCGGACGAACGCATCACCAGGCCGAGAGAAGGACATGCGATTGCCTGCCCAGCCCACGACGGATCCGGATCGGTCGTATCGCATCCCCGAGGAGTTCGTTCGCTCCTCCCACGCCCCGGCCCCCCGCACCCTCGTCGACATCCTGCGGGCCACCGCCGACACCCACCCGGACGCCCCGGCCGTCGACGACGGCACCGTCACTCTCAGCTACACCGAACTCGTCGAAGAGGTCATCGCCTGCTCGTACCGGCTCGCCGACGCGGGAGTCGGCGCCGGTGACCGCGTCGGCGTGCGCATGCCGTCCGGCTCCAAGGACCTGTACGTGATGATCCTGGGCATCCTCGCGGCGGGCGCGGCCTACGTGCCGGTGGACGCGGACGACCCCGACGAACGCGCCGAACTCGTGTTCGGGGAGGCGATGGTCACCGCCGTCGTCACCGCCGACGGCATCGGCCCGGGCACCGCGCCGCCGTCGCCCGCGCCACAGCTGCGCGGCCCGCGCCTCGACGACGCCGCCTGGATCATCTTCACCTCCGGCTCCACCGGCACCCCCAAGGGCGTCGCGGTCAGCCATCGCAGCGCCGCCGCCTTCGTCGACGCCGAGGCCCGGCTGTTCCTGCGCGAGAACCCGATCGGGCCCGGCGACCGCGTACTGGCAGGACTGTCGGTCGCCTTCGACGCCTCCTGCGAGGAGATGTGGCTGGCGTGGCGGCACGGCGCGTGCCTCGTGCCGGCGCCCCGCTCGCTCGTGCGGTCCGGGATGGACCTCGGGCCGTGGCTGGTCTCCCGCGACATCAGCGTCGTCTCCACCGTCCCCACCCTCGCGGCGATGTGGCCCGCCGAGGCGCTCGAAGCGGTGCGGCTGTTGATCTTCGGTGGCGAGGCCTGCCCGCCGGACCTCGCCGAGCGACTGGCCGTGCCCGGTCGCGAGGTGTGGAACACCTACGGGCCGACCGAGGCCACCGTCGTCGCATGCGCGGCAACCATGGACGGCAAGGGCCCGATCCGCATCGGTCTGCCGCTCGACGGCTGGGACCTCGCCGTGGTGGACGCCGACGGCCGGCCCGTGCCCGAGGGCGGTACCGGCGAACTCGTCATCGGCGGCGTCGGACTGGCTCGCTACCTCGACCCGGCCAAGGACGCCGAGAAATACGCCCCCATGCCCACCCTCGGCTGGGACCGCGCGTACCGCAGCGGCGACCTGGTCACCCTCGACCGCAGGGGCCTGCTGTTCCAGGGACGCGCCGACGATCAGGTCAAGATCGGCGGTCGGCGCATCGAACTCGGCGAGGTCGACAACGCTCTGCAGAACCTGCCCGGCGTCGCCGGCGGCGCGGCCGCCGTGCGCAAGACCGCGGCCGGGCACTCGATCCTCGTCGGGTACATCGCCAGCACCGACCCGGAGTTCGATCTCGCCTCCGCGCGCGACCTGCTCGGCGAGCAGTTGCCCGCGGCCCTGGTGCCGCGGCTGGCGCTGGTGGACGAGCTGCCCACCCGCACCTCCGGCAAGGTGGACCGCAACGCGCTGCCGTGGCCGCTGCCCGGCGCCGAGGCAGACTCCGCCGAGGCCCTGGGTCTCGACCCGACCGCCGAGTGGGTCGCCGGACTGTGGGTGTCGATCCTCGGCACCCCGATCGAGAGCATCGACGACGACTTCTTCGAACTCGGCGGCGGCTCCCTCTCCGCGGCCCAGCTGGTGACCGCCCTGCGCGAGCGCTACCCCGCGATGACCGTCGCCGAACTGTACGACCATCCGCGGCTCGGCTCGCTGGCCGGGTACCTCGACGACCTCGCACCGTCCGCGGTGGTCGCGCCGCGGCAGGTGGCCCCCGTCCCACGCCGGACGCAGCTGCTGCAGCTGGCCATCACGGTGCCGCTCACCACCCTGACCGGACTGCAATGGGTGACATGGCTGGCGACGGCGAACAACGTCTTCGCGCTGTTCGTCGACCTGCCGTGGCTCGCGCCGGTGTCGTGGTGGTGGGTGGCGCTCGGCATCCTGCTGTTCCTGACCCCGCTCGGCCGGATGTCCGTCGCCGTCGCCGGGACGCGGCTGCTGCTGCGCAACCTGGAACCCGGCACCTATCCGAGGGGCGGCAGCGAACACCTGCGGCTGTGGACGGCGCTGCGGCTGTCGGAGGCCAGCGGCGCGGTGAACCTGTCCGGGGCGCCGTGGATGCTGTATTACGCCCGCGCCCTCGGCGCGAAGGTCGGTCAGGGCGTCGACCTGCACAGCCTGCCGCCGGTGACCGGCATGCTCGAACTCGGCGACGGCTGTTCCGTCGAACCCGAGGTCGACCTGTCCGGCCACTGGGTCGACGGCGACGAGGTCCACATCGGCACCATCCGGATCGGCGCCGGCGCCACCGTCGGTGCCCGCTCGACGCTCGCCCCGGGCGCCAAGATCGGCAAGAACGCCGAGGTCGAGGCCGGCTCCGCCGTCTTCGGCCGGGTCAAGGCCGGCCAGCACTGGGCGGGCTCCCCTGCGCGGAAGGTCGGCAAAGCCGTACATCCGTGGCCCGACGAGCCGCCGCGCCGCGCCGCGTGGTGGGTGCCGGTCTTCGGCCTCACGTCGGTGGCGCTGGCCTCGCTGCCGATCGTCTCGATCGCCGCCGGCCTCACGCTGGTCGGATGGTGGATCCGCGACACCGCCGACCTGACCGACGCGTTGCTCCGCAGCGCAGCGATCCTGCCGGTGGCCGCACTGTTGACCCTGTTCGTGTTCGCCGCGCTCACGGTGCTGTCGGTGCGCGCCCTGTCCCTCGGCATGATCGAGGGCCACCACCCCGTCCGCAGCCGCGTCGGCTGGCAGGTGTGGGCGACCGAGCGCCTGATGGACAGCTCGCGCACGTTCCTGTTCCCGCTCTACGCCTCGATGCTCACCCCCGGCTGGCTGCGGCTGCTCGGCGCCGACATCGGCAAGGACGTCGAAGCCTCCACCGTGCTGATGGTGCCCAAGTTCACCCGCGTCGCCGACGGCGCCTTCCTCGCCGACGACACCATGGTCGCCAGCTACGAACTCGGTGGCGGCTGGCTGTATATCTCCCGGGCCAAGGTCGGCAAGCGCGCGTTCCTCGGCAACTCGGGCATGGCCGCCCCCGGGCGCCGGGTGCCCAAGTACGGGCTCGTCGCCGTGCTCTCCGCTGCCCCGTCGAAGGCCAAGTCGGGTTCCTCGTGGCTGGGCAGCCCACCGGTGCGGCTGCGCCGCGCCGCGAACGACGGCGACTCGAGCCGCACGTTCGCGCCCCCGCTGCGGCTCCGGGTGGCACGCGGCTTCGTCGAGACCTTCCGCCTGCTCCCCATGATCGTCACGTTCGGCATCGGCCTCGGCGTCCTGTTCGCCCTGCAGGCGCTGGCCGGCGCGGCGGGATACGGCCCGGCCGCGGCGCTGAGCGGCCTCGTGCTCATCCTTGCCGGCGCCGTGGCCGGCATCGTGTCCGTGACCGCCAAGTGGGTGGCCGTCGGGCGCATCGGCCGCGAGGAGCACCCCCTGTGGAGCTGGTTCGTGTGGCGCAACGAGGTGGCCGACACGTTCGTCGAAACCGTCGCGGCGCCGTGGTTCGCCCGGCCCGCCACCGGAACGGCCGTGATGAACCTGTGGCTGCGGGGCCTGGGCGCGAAGATCGGCCGCGGGGTGTGGTGCGAGAGCTACTGGCTGCCGGAGGCCGACCTGGTGACCCTCGGCGACGGCGCGACGGTGGAACGCGGATGTGTTGTGCAAACGCACCTGTTCCATGATCGGATCATGTCCATGGACACCGTCACGCTCGGCGCCGGCGCCACCCTCGGCCCCCAGTGCGTCGCACTGCCCGCGGCCGGAATCGGAGCCGGCGCCACCGTCGGTCCCGCCTCGCTGGTGATGCGCGGCGACGTCGTTCCGGATTCGAGCAGATGGCAAGGCAATCCGATCGCACCGTGGTCACACCCGAGCGATTGGTCCCCGCAGTGAAGCCGGGGAACGACCCGAAGAAGTCGCGCGACAACGGCAGGACCGCGAAGCCGGACGCCCCGATCGATCCGTACCTGCCGCGGAGCGGCAACCGCGGGTACCGCGTGTCGCGGTACGAGCTCGACCTGACCTACCGGGTGGTGGCCAACCGGCTCACCGGCACGGCCACCGTCATCGCCACCACCACCGACGCACGCGGCAAGTTCGCGCTCGACCTCGCACCGACGATGCGGGTGACGAAACTGTCGGTCAACGGATCCCGGCCCGCCAAGTACGCCCAGCGCGACGGCAAGCTCGTCGTCACCCCGGCCCGGAAGATTCCCGTGGGCGGGGTCCTGACGATCGTCGTTCACTATCACGGAACACCGAAACCGATCCGCAGCCCCTGGGGCGAGGTCGGCTGGGAGGAACTCGAGGAGGGGTCGCTCGTCGCGAGTCAGCCCAACGGCGCCGCATCGTGGTTCCCCTGCGACGACCATCCCGGCGCCAAGGCCAGCTACCGGATCACGGTCACCGCCGACTCGCCCTTCCAGGTGATCGCGAACGGCACGCTGGTGCGCAGGACGACGAGGGCCAGCCAGACCACCTGGGAGTACGAACAGCCGGAACCGATGGCGACCTACCTGGCCACCGTGCAGATCGGAAACTACGAGACCCGCAGGGTGTCCGACGGGCCGGTGCCCCTCTACGCGGTGCATCCCCCGCGCCTGAAGGCGAACTTCGACCGGGACTTCGGCCGGCAACCACAGATGATGGACGTCTTCTCCCGGCTCTTCGGGCCCTACCCGTTCACGCACTACAGCGTCGTCGTCACCGCGGACGAGCTCGAGATCCCGATCGAGGCGCAGACCCTGTCGATCTTCGGCGCGAACCACTGCGACGGCAGCCGCGGCGAGGAGCGGCTCGTCGCGCACGAGCTCGCCCACCAGTGGTTCGGCAACAGCCTCACCCTGTCGCGGTGGCGCGACATCTGGCTGAACGAGGGCTTCGCCTGCTACGCGGAGTGGCTGTGGTCGGAGAACTCCGACGGCCCGTCGGCGCACACGATCGCCGCCGACGCGCACCGGGGGCTCGGCCGCAAACCCCAGGACCTCCTCCTCGGCGACCCGGGTCCGGAGCTGATGTTCGACGACCGCGTCTACAAGCGCGGCGCCCTGACCCTGCACGCGCTGCGCCTGCGCCTCGGCGACGAGAAGTTCTTCGCGTTGCTGCGGCAGTGGACCGCCGAGCACCGGCACGGGACCGTCACCACCGAGCAGTTCACCGATCTGGCGGCGCGGTTCGCGGATGCACCGCTGCGTCCGCTGTGGGACGCGTGGCTCGCCGAGAAGGCACTGCCGCCGATGCCCGAGCCGTGAGGCGTCAGGCCTGTGCTCGCTCCGGCAGGTGCGCCCGCCACTTGACCAGGACGAGCACCAGGCACGCGGCCGCCGCGACGGCGCCCACGACGAACATCGCCGGGTAGGTCAGGACCGGGTACGTCTGCGACAGGTACACCATGGCGGCGGGCACCGCGAAACCGAGATAGCTCAGCGAATAGAACACCGCGGTGAGCCCGGCGAGGTCGTCGGGGCCGGCGATGCGCTGCACCTCCTGCAGACCCGACACCAGTGCCATGCCGTAGCCGCACCCCAGGACGACCGCGGCCAGCAGCGCCAGCGGCACGGTCAGTGCCGCGGCCGCGACCGCCGCCGTGACCATCCCCACCACGAGCAGCGTCAGCGCCACCACCACGGCCCGGGCGTTGCCCGGCGTGTCGATCCGGCGGCCCAGCGACTGGATCGCGAAACCGGCACCGAGGGCCACGACGCACAGCAGTGCCGAGAACGCGACCGGCGCGTCGCCGCTGTGCCCGGTCATCAGCGCCGGAATGATCGCGTAGGCCGAACTCGCGGCACCGAACACCCAGGGGGCGACGGGGGCGATCACGAACAGGAAGCGGGCGTGCCCGGCCGCCGGGATCTTCAGATCCTCCCGCAGCGGAGTCCGTTCCACCTCCGGCTGCGCCGGGCGGGTCTCCGGCGTCCGGAGCAGCGCCGCACCGGTGCCGACGCTCAGCCCGATGTGCACGAGGTAGGTCAGGGCGCTCGGCATCGGCGCCCACTGCGCGAGGGCCCCCGCGACCCCGGCCCCGACCCCGAAGCCGGCGGTCAGGCTCATCGCGGCCCGTCGCGCACCGGCACCGGGAGTCGCGCGCGGATCCCAGCGCGGATCGGACAGTTCCTTCAGCCAGCTGCCGCCGACGGCCATGCCGAGACCGAGGGCGATCCCGCAGAGGATGCGACCGAGGATGAGCAGCGGCGCGGAGTCCGCCCCGAGGGCGAGCACCGCGGAACCGGCCAGGCCGACGAACGGCGCGGGCACCATGACCGGTCGCCGCCCGAGCCGGTCGGAGAGCGGGCCGCCGACGAGCAGGGCCGGCACGATGCCCAGGACGTACGCGAAGAGGAACAGGTCGACGACGACCGGCGCGAAACCGTGTTCGAGCCGGTACATCACGAGCAGCGGCGTGAACTCGTTGCCACCCCACGCGACGGTGAACATCGCGGCGGCCACGAGCAGCCACGTCCCGCGCGGGACCGTTTCCGTAAGTGTCGGCAGCCGACCGGGGTCGGTGGTAGTAGCGGTCACAGTCGTCCCCCTCCGAGTCCGTGCACCTCACGCATGTGCACCTGAAGCGCCTCGTCGAACGCGTCGGCATCCCCGGCGGCGACGAGATCCGCCAGGTGCGTGTGGTCGGCGATGATCTTCTGCAGCTGCGCCGGATCACGAGCGACCGAACGCGCCGTCATCCGTCGCTGGCGTTCACGCAGGCTTGCGTAGAAGTTGTCGAGGAGCGGATTGCCGCCCGCCGCGACGATGCTGCGGTGAAAGTCCGCGTCGGCGCCGCTGAAGGCGCCGACGTCCCCGCGCTCGGCCAGCTCCCGCTGGGTGTCCAGGCATTCGCGCAACGTGCGCTCGAGCCGTTCCCGCGCCTGCGGAGCCGACGCGACGGCGCGCACGGCGTGCGTTTCCAGCAGCCGTCGCGCATCGACGACGTGCTCGGCCTCCCCGTCCGCCACCGGGACGACGAGCGCGCCCCGCTTGGGGTACAGGCGCATCCAGCCCTCCGCCTCGAGCCGGAGGAAGGCCTCGCGCACCGGGGTGCGGCTGCACGACATCCGTGCGGCGATCTCCCCTTCGCTGATCAGATCCCCGCCGGGCAGCTCACCCGAGAGGATCAGCTCCTTGACCTCGCGGTAGGCCGCCTCGGCGGCTGAATACGACATAGACACAAGATGTATTTATACCGTAGGCCGACGGTGGGGCACCACGCGGCCCTGCCGGCTTGCCCAGGAGGGCAAGGTGGAAGGGAGCCATGACCGCGACCGCCTCGGGGAGCTCTTCGCGGCGGCGGCCTCGAATCCGGTGAACCCGTCCATCGCAACAGGCGAAAGCGGTCGTGGGGAGAGCGTCGAGGAGGTTCTGCGGGTCCGTCGCGACGCCCTACCTCGAGCACATGTCGGGCGCCGGAGCCACAATCGGGCTGGGCATTCGAGCGGTGCCGTAGAGAAGAGCCGGCGGATGACGCGGCAGGAGCAGAGGAGTCCTCGAATGGCGAAGTACCTGATCTCGTTCCCTGGCGAGGCCATGGTGTTCCCCGAGGAGGACTTCGAGGCGGTGGTCGAAGCCTCCCATGCCGTCATCGACGAGGCCAAGGCGGCGGGCGTGTACGTCTTCGCCGGAGGGATCGATGAGGACGTAGACCCGGTGCTCGTGGCCGGTGACGGCACCGTCACCGAGGGCACGTACCCCGGCCACAAGGTGCCCAACGGCGGTTACACCGTTCTCGAGCTGCCCTCGCGGGAGGCGGCACTCGAGTGGGCCGCGAAGATCGCCGTCGCCTGCCGCTGCTCGCAAGAGGTCCGGCAGTTCCAGGACGACCCGGCCCGCTGACGAGGGCAACCCCAGCCGGAGCCGGTCGTGCGTCGCGCGCCCATAATGAAAGGCGTGCAGCAGCGCACAGGGCGGGTGACCCCGACCGGCGGCACCTCGCCGGCCGACCCGGCCACCGACGCGCCGACCAGCCCTACACCCTCAACTGCGAAGAGCAGCCGCCATACTCGGATGCATTGAAGGGAGCGTGATGAAACCACCGCCGACGTGGGGCGATCGGCTGCACGCGGTTGCGATGGGCAGCGTCGCCGGCGGCGTCGCGGCGTACTGGCTCGACTACTTCACTGCCGGACATGTCAGGTCGTCCGACGATGCCGCCTATATCGCGTTCGAGAACGCCTTTCCGGCCGCCGACGGACTGATGGCCGCGAGCTTCGCAACGAGTGCCTGGCACCTGACAAGGGGACGAGCGGTCGCCATCCCGCTGGGGATCGCGGCCGGCGGCGCGATGACATTCCTCGGGGCCATGGATACGCTGTGGAACCTCGAGCACGGCAGCTACCGGCACATGACTGCGGACATGGCGGTCGAGACCGGGATCAACATCATCTCGCTCGTGTTCGGGCCATGGACGGTTGCCCGGCTGTGGCGGCGGCGCGAGGCACTGGCAGGCTGATCGGACTGGAGAAGGTCGTCGACACGCTGCACCCGGGCAGGTAGCCGCCGGCGGTCTACGCGCCAACCCGCACCTCTCCCTGATCGACTCTCACCGACTGGGGCACCTATCGCCTGTGCTTCAGTAGGACTTGCGCCGCCACGGCTCGACGGTGAGGTGTCCTGCAACGATGACCATGGGTGCGCTCCACTCCTGTCGCCTTCGCCTCCAGCCCGCCGGGCTGTTCCGCTGAGATAGACCTCCAGGGCAGGAGAAATTCGTCGTTCAGCATCCCGAACCAGCCGGCGAACACCGACACACCGCGCACGGCGGCCCGTCCCCTCATCGAGTGGAACTCGAGGAGGCAATGCCCGTGGGCTACCAGCGGTACAACCTGGTGCCTGCACCGCAATGACCGACTCTCACACGAAACGGAGCAGTTCACGGGGCCCGGTCACGGCCGTGAACGCAGGTTTCCGGAAGGGAATGGCGACGCCCCGGAATAGACACGAAAAATGCCGGAAGCCCCCCAACGAGGTTGGGGGGCTTCCGGTAACGGGTGTTCGGCGGTGTCCTACTCTCCCACACCCTGTCGGGTGCAGTACCATCGGCGCTGGAGGGCTTAGCTTCCGGGTTCGGAATGGGACCGGGCGTTTCCCCTCCGCTATGGCCGCCGTAACT
>NZ_JAALEG010000025.1 GCF_011058165.1 Rhodococcus aetherivorans | reverse complement strand
ACATCCGTAATCCCGGTGAACGGGAGTTCGGGGTGATTCCGGGGGCGGTGCCGATCCCGTTGGCGCAGCTGCGGACCCGGCTCGGGCAGGTGCCGACCGGCAAGCCGATCGTGGTGCACTGCGCCGGTGGGTGGCGTTCGAGTGTGGCCGCGTCGCTGCTGCGGGCGCAGGGCTTCGACAACGTCTCGGACCTGCTCGGCGGTTACAACGCCTGGGCCGAGGCCCACGTCCCCGCCTGATCCCGCACCGTCCGAAATACGCGGCAGCCCGCCCCCTGGCCGACCAGGGGGCGGGCTGCCGTCGCTCTGCGCCGCACCCGTCCGGTCCGAAGAGGGTTGTGATCGACTGGGATCATGCCCGGATGAGTCACCGACCCCGCGCAAGGAGCAGCAGATGACCTACTTCGAACGGATCGGTCCGGCCGCGTTCCGGCCGACCCACCACGTCAGCGGTGCCTGGAACCCGCAGGAGCAGCACATCGCGCCCGCACTGGGTCTGCTGGTCCACGCCGTGGAATGCGACCGTGACGCACGCCGCGACGACGGACTGGTCGTCGGCCGCCTATCCTACGACATCCTCGGCACCGTCCCGGTCGACACGGTCGAGACCACCGTCACCGTCCTGCGTCCCGGGCGCACCATCGAGCTCGTCGAGGCCGTCCTCGCTCACGACGGTCGCGCCGTCGTACGGCTGCGGGCCTGGCTCATGCGATCCCGCCCCACCCCCGCGCTGGAGGCGACGTCGCTGCCGCGGATCGACCCGCCCGACGCCATGGCTCCCTGGGACGCCTCGACGGTGTGGCCGGGCGGGTTCATCGCCTCCACCGAGATCCGCCGCATCCAGCTCGAGCCCGGCCGGGCGGCGTACTGGGTGCGCACGCCGCTGCCCCTCGTGCTCGACGAGAAGGTCAGCGCGCTGGCCGGTGCCGCGGGACTGTTCGACATCGCCAACGGCATGACCGTGCGCGTGTCCCCGAAAGACGTCGCCTTCCCCAACGTCGACCTCACCGCCCACCTGTTCACCGAACCCCGGGGCGACTGGCTCGGCTTCGACACCACCGTCTCGTTCGGTCCCGACGGCCTGGGGCTGACCAGCAGCGTCCTCCACGACACGCACGGCCCCGTCGGCACCGTGTCCCAGATCCTCACCGTCCGCCCCAACTGACGGCGAGGGCTGTCGCACCCGTGGGGCGAACTCGCCTCACGGTGTCCGCGACGGGCCCGGCCGGGCGCCGACATAGGCCGCGAGGTGCTCGCCGGTGAGGGTGGAGCGGGTGGTGACGAGGTCGGCGGGTGTGCCCTCGAAGACGATCCGGCCACCGTCGTGGCCGGCGCCGGGGCCGAGGTCGATGATCCAGTCGGCGTGCGCCATGACCGCCTGGTGGTGCTCGATGACGATGACGGACTTGCCGGAGTCGACGAGCCTGTCGAGCAGGCCGAGCAGTTGCTCGACGTCGGCGAGGTGGAGGCCGGTTGTCGGTTCGTCGAGGACGTAGACGCCGCCCTTCTCGGCCATCCGGGTGGCCAGCTTGAGTCGCTGCCGCTCACCGCCGGACAACGTGGTGAGCGGCTGGCCGAGGGTGACGTAGCCGAGCCCGACGTCGGCGAGCCGCTGCAGAATCTTGTGGGCCGCCGGGATCCGCGCCTCGCCGGCGCCGAAGAACTCCTCGGCCTCGGCCACCGGCATCGCGAGCACGTCGGCGATGCTCCGGCCGCCGAACGTGTACTCCAGCACCTCGGCCTGGAACCGCCTCCCCTCGCAGTCCTCGCAGGTGGATTCGACGGTGGCCATGACGCCCAGGTCGGTGTAGATGACTCCGGCGCCGTTGCAGGCGGGGCACGCGCCCTCGGAGTTGGCGCTGAACAACGCCGGCTTCACGCCGTTGGTCTTCGCGAACGCCTTCCGGATCGGGTCGAGCAGCCCGGTGTACGTCGCCGGGTTGCTCCGCCGCGAGCCCTTGATCGCCCCCTGGTCGACCGACACCACTCCGTCGCGCCCGGACACCGAACCGTCGATCAGCGAGCTCTTGCCCGAGCCCGCCACCCCGGTGAGGACGACCAGCACGCCGAGCGGAATGTCCACGTCGACGTCCTGCAGGTTGTGGGTGCCGGCACCGCGCACTTCCAGCACACCCGACGGTGTCCGCACCGAGGGCTTCACCGACGCGCGGTCGTCCAGGTGCCGCCCGGTGAGCGTGCCACTGGCACGCAGCCCCTCGACGGTGCCCTCGAACACCACCTCGCCGCCCTCGGTGCCGGCGCGCGGTCCGAGGTCGACGACGTGGTCGGCGATCGCGATCGCCTCCGGCTTGTGCTCGACGACGAGCACCGTGTTGCCCTTGTCGCGCAGCTGCAGCAGCAGGTCGTTCATACGCGCGATGTCGTGCGGGTGCAGGCCGATGGTGGGTTCGTCGAACACGTACGTGACGTCGGTGAGCGAGGAACCGAGGTGGCGGATCATCTTGGTGCGCTGTGCCTCTCCCCCGGAGAGGGTGCCCGCCGGCCGGTCGAGTGAGAGGTACCCCAACCCGATCTCGGCGAACGAGTCGAGAAGGTGTTGCAGCCCGGTGAGCAGCGGGGCCACCGACGGTTCGTCGAGGCTCCGGACCCAGACGGCCAGGTCGCTGATCTGCATCGAGCAGACGTCGGCGATGTTCTTTCCCTTGATCTTCGACGACCGGGCCTCCTTGCCGAGCCGGGTGCCGTCGCACTCGGGGCAGGTGGAGAAGGTCACGGCCCGTTCCACGAACGCCCGGATATGCGGCTGCAGTGCGTCGACGTCCTTGGACAGCATCGACTTCTGGATCTTCGGGATCAGCCCCTCGTACGTCAGGTTGATCCCTTCGACCTTGATCTTGGTCGGCTCCTTGTACAGCAGGTCGTGCAGTTCCTTCTTGGTGTACTTGCGGATCGGTTTGTCCGGGTCGAAGAAGCCGCAGCCCCGGTAGATCCGGCCGTACCAGCCGTCCATGCTGTAACCGGGGATCGTGAGCGCACCCTCGTTGAGCGACAGACCGTCGTCGTACAACGCGGACAGGTCGAAGTCGGTGACCGCGCCCATCCCCTCACAGCGCGGGCACATGCCGCCGAGCCGGGTGAAGGTCGCCCTCTCGGTCTTCGTCTTGCCGGCGCCGCGTTCGACCGTGATCGCACCGCTGGCCTTCACCGAGGGGACGTTGAACGAGTACGCGTTGGGCGAGCCGATGTGCGGCTGCCCCAGCCGGCTGAAGAGGATGCGCAGCATCGCGTTTGCGTCGGTGGCGGTGCCGACGGTGGAGCGGGGGTTCGAGCCCATCCGCTCCTGGTCGACGATGATCGCGGTCGTCAATCCTTCGAGGACGTCGACCTCGGGCCGCGCCAGCGTCGGCATGAAACCCTGCACGAAGGCGCTGTAGGTCTCGTTGATCATCCGCTGCGACTCCGCGGCGATCGTGCCGAACACCAGAGAGCTCTTGCCCGAACCGGAGACGCCGGTGAACACCGTCAGCCGGCGCTTCGGGATCTCGACGCTGATGTCCTTGAGGTTGTTCACGCGCGCACCGTGCACGCGGATCAGATCGTGACTGTCCGCAACGTGCGGCGCAGACGACCGCGTGTCCGTCCTCGTGGCCATGCTCATGGTGTCTCCATCTGCCGGGAAGGGAAAGCTCGAGTCAATGGTGACGTCCATGGCGGTCAGGCTAGGTGCGGCTCGGTGACTCCCGCTTCTCGATTCCTGATCGGTCTGGTCACCGTCTTCGCGACGCACGACGGCATCCCCGCCGCCGTGCGCGCGGCCTGACGCCGATAGACGCTGGGGGGCACACCGACCAATTCGGTGAAGCGAGTGCTGAAGGTGCCCAGCGACGCGCAGCCGACCGCGAAACACACCTCGGTGACGCTGAGATCGCCGCGACGCAACAGCGCCATCGCGCGTTCGATGCGCCGCGTCATCAGGTACGCGTACGGCGACTCCCCGTACGCGGCCCGGAACTGGCGGCTGAGGTGCCCGGCCGACATGTGCACGCCACGGGCGAGCGCCTCGACGTCCAGCGGCTGCGCGTACTCCCGATCGATCCGGTCACGGACGCGGCGCAGCCGCGCGAGGTCACGCAGGTGCTGCGCGTCAGCGGGTCTGCTGGTCACCCACGCGATCGTGCCACGTCGCAGCGGAGTTGCCCAGCGCTGCCGGCCGCCCCACCCCACGAGGCCGGATCGATCAGGAATCGAGAAGCGCGGGACACGGAGCCGCTCCTAACCTGCTCGTCATGGATATCACCATTCACACGAGCTTCCTGCCGCACGACGACCCGGACGCGTCGCTCGCCTTCTACCGCGACGTCCTCGGCTTCGAGGTCCGCAGCGACGTGGGGCAGGGCAGGATGCGCTGGATCACGGTCGGCCCGGCCGGTCAGCCCGACACGTCCCTCCTCCTGGCGCCGCCGGCCGCCGACCCGGGCATCACCGACGACGAGCGCCGCACCATCGCCGAGATGATGGCGAAGGGCACCTATGGCTGGATCCTGCTGGCCACCCGGGATCTCGACGCCACGTTCGAAAAGGTGCAGGCCGGCGACACCGAGGTAGTCCAGGAGCCGACCGAACAGCCGTACGGCATCCGCGACTGCGCCTTCCGCGACCCCGCGGGCAACATGGTCCGCATCCAGGAACTTCGCTGAGACGTACGGGCGTCGATGCGGCCGTGCCGGCCGGCACGGCGACCACCGGCAACAAGGGCGGCAGCGCACCGTCGCAGAGGTGCCCGCCCTGCCGACGGCCCACCAGGGCCGCGCGGAAGACGGAGAGGGAGTGCTCTCATGTGTCGGCCCGAATGGCGGCGTGCACGCGCCGACGCGCAGCGCCGGACCGATCTCGCGCGGCTGCGCCGCGTTCGCGACCGGATCGACCGGGAGTACGCGCAGCCGCTGGACGTCGAGGCGCTCGCCCGTGGCGTGCACATGTCGGCCGGGCACCTCAGCCGCCAGTTCCGGGCCGCGTACGGCGAGTCGCCGTACGCGTACCTGATGACGCGGCGCATCGAACGCGCGATGGCGCTGTTGCGTCGCGGCGATCTCAGCGTCACCGAGGTGTGTTTCGCGGTCGGCTGCGCGTCGCTGGGCACGTTCACCACCCGCTTCACCGAGCTGGTCGGCATGCCGCCCGGCGTCTTCCGGCGCCTGGCGGCGGATGTTGCGTCCGGCCATGACGATGCTGCGGGTAAGGCCCGCGATGCGGGCTCTGCGGTCATGACGGGCGGGATGCCGGCGTGTGTGGCGAAGCAGGTGGCACGACCGGTCAGGAATCGAGAAGCCCCGGCCTGCAAGCAGTCCCTAGCGTGATGGTCATGACAACCACCGCATCCGACACGTCCATCGCATCTGTCACCCTCGAGGTGGCCGACCCCGAGACCGCCCACCGCTTCTACACCGCCTTCGGCGTGGACACGTACCTACGCCTGCGGGCATCCGAGTCGCACTCCACCGGATTCCGTGGCTTCACCCTGGCGCTCACGGTGTCCCGGCCGGCCACCGTCGACAGCTTCCTCGGCGCCGCCGTGGACGCCGGCGCCACGGTGCTCAGGCCCGCCGCGAAGTCGCTTTGGGGCTACGGCGGAGTCGTCCAGGCCCCGGACGGGACGATCTGGAAGGTCGCGACCTCGGCGAAGAAGGACACCGGCCCGGCCACCTGTGAGATCGACGAGATCGTCCTGCTGCTCGGTGTGGAGGACGTGAAGGCCAGCAAGCAGTTCTACGTCGGCCGGGGCCTGACCGTGGCCAAGAGCTTCGGCGGCAAGTATGCCCAGTTCACTGCCGGCGAGTCCAGCCCCGTCAAGCTGGCGCTGTACAAGCGTCGCGGCCTGGCCAAGGACCTCGGCGTCCCCGCCGACGGCACCGGCTCGCACCGCATCGTCCTCGGCAGCACGGCCGGCCCCTTCATCGACCCGGACGGATTCGCCTGGGAGGCTGCCACATCGCTCACCCCCGCGCCGCCCGCGGTGCCTGCACAGTCCTGACCTGCCTCATCCCTGTTGTGAGAGGAAACCTGCCATGCAGCAACCGAAGTCGTCCACCGAGAACTCCGGCGCGAGCGCCGAGCAGTACCACGGATTCACCGCCGAGGAGCGGGCCGCGATGAAGGAGCACGCGCAGGAGCAGAAGAAGGCGGCGGCGCGGCGCGGTTCGCGGGCGGAGAAGGAGGCGGCAGCGGAGCGGGACGTGCTCGCGAAGATCGCCGAGATGCCGGAAGCGGACCGGGTCCTCGCCGAGCGGATCCACGACATCATCAAGACCGCCGCTCCGGACCTCGCGCCGAAGCTCTGGTACGGGATGCCCGCGTACGCCAGAAACGGCAAGGTCCTCTGCCACTTCCAGAGCGCGCAGAAGTTCGGGTCGAGGTATGCCACGCTCGGCTTCAGCGACGAGGCGGCGCTCGACGACGGCGCCATGTGGCCGATCGCCTACGCCCTGAAGGAGCTGACCGCAGCCCAAGAACAGCGCATCAGCGCGCTCGTGAGGAAGGCCGTGGGCTGAGGCCGTCGGTGCCGGCGTTGCCTTGAACCCGATCGAGCCGAGCCGACGACCGTGACGAGGCGGACCGAGGTCAGGCGTTGCCGGGCCCGGTGGTGGCCGGTTCCACGTGGATGAAGGTCTCGGTGTGCGGCAGCACCGCGTCGATGGCCGCCTCGATGCGGTCGGCCATGTCGTGGGCGGTCCGCACGGTCCAGTCGCCCGGAACGGTCACGACGACGAACACCTGGCGTTGCCGGCCCGATTCGACGGTGCGCAGCGGCGCGAACTCGACCGGGCACTCGGCGCGGAACCGGTCCAGCACGGCGTTGACCTGGTCCTGTTCGTGCTGGGGGAGGGCGGCGCTGAGCAGGCCGCTGACCGAGCCGCGAAGCAGCCGGTATCCGGTCCACAGGATGTTGACACCCACGACGAGGGCCACGATCGGATCCAGGGGTTCCCAGCCGGTGACGGTGACCAGCACGATGCCGACGATCACTCCGGCGGAGGTCCACACGTCGGTCAACAGGTGCTTGCCGTCCGCGACGAGCGTGATCGAGCGGTGCGTGCGACCCACGCGCTGCAGGGTGATCCCGACGGCGAGGTTGATCAGGGAGGCGACGGTCGTCAGGGCCAGCCCGAGCCCGGGCTGGACGAGCGGAATCGGACTGATCAGGCGTTCGATCGCGGTCCAGACGATCGCGGTGGCCGCGACGAAGATCATCGCACCCTCGACCAGGGCGGAGACGTACTCGGCCTTGCCGTGACCGAAGTGGTGGCTGGCGTCCGGGGGCCGGGCCGCCACCCGCAGTGCGATCAGCGCCACCACTGCGGCGACGAGGTTGACCCCGGATTCGAGGGCGTCGGAGAGGAACCCGACCGAGCCGGTTGCCCATGCGGCGCTCGCCTTGAGGACGATGGTGACCACGGCGGCGGCCAGCGAGAGCAGCATGAAGCGGAACAGCAGCCGATCCTGCCGCTGCCGCGATTCGGGCACCGACGTCGTCATCCGACTCCTCCAGCTCGGGCTCCGTGGTCGCGGAGCGCGTAAACGGCGCGCCCGCGCAGGTGTTCCCCTTCGGGGCGTGGGAACACCTGCGCCGGGTCGAACGACGGGTCAGGCGGCCGTCGTGGCGTCGAGCAGCGCCTGACGCTGGTTGGCGCCGAGGCCTCCGATGCGGCGGGTGTCCGGGATCGACAGCTGCTCGAGGAGCTTGGCGGCCTTGACCGCGCCGACGCCGGGCAGCGCCTTGATCAGGGCCGAGACCTTCGTCTTCTTCACGACCTCGTCGGTCTCCGCCTTGTCGAGCACGGCCGAGACGTCGAGCTCTCCGGCCTTGACGGCGGCGAGCAGCTCGCTGCGGGCCTTGCGCACTTCGGCGGCCTTGGCGAGTGCGGCGGTGCGCTGTTCGTCGGTGAGAACGGGTGCTGGCATGACGGCCCCCTGTGTTGTCCGATGGTGAGCGGCCCCGGGCGAGGCTGCCGCGGCTGATGCTGCCAGGTCGGACCGACAATTCGTCGTTCCGGCACGCGGGGACGGCAGATCCGCGGGGTTCGCGGTGCGGATCCGGCCGATCCCGGCCCGTGCCCTGCGACTACGCTGTCACCGGTTCACGACCGGCGGGACGGAGTTGACGATGTGCGCGGCGAAGGCGGCTACGGTCGGGACCGGCAACGGCCGGCAGGCGATCCTCGACTCGGCGATGCGGAACATGAACGAGCGCGGGTACCACGGCACCTCGATGCGCGACATCGCCCGGGACGCCGACATCACCGTCGCCTCGATCTACCACCACTTCAAGTCCAAGCAGGAGATCCTGCAGGACATCATGACCCGGGCGCTGCACGATGCGATCGCCATGACCCGCGGGGCGTTGCTGCGGGCGGGGGGTTCGCCGGACGCGCAGCTGCAGGCGCTGGTGCGCGCGTGGGTCATGTTCCACACCACCCGGCAGCTCGATGCGCTGGTCGGTGCGACGGAGCTGCGCAGCCTGAACGAGGCCGGCCGCCGGCTCGTCGTCGCGCTGCGTGACGAACAGGAGGGTCTGTTCCGCGACGTCGTCGAGCGGGGCGTCGAGGAGGGGGCCTTCGAGGTGGAGTTCCCGCGCGATGCGGTGCGCGGAATCATCAACATGGGCCAGTCGGTGTGCGCCTGGTGGCGGTCCGACGGGCCGCTGCGGCCGGAGGAGCTCGCGGACCGCTACGCGGATCTGGCCCTGGCGATGGTGCAGCACCGTCCCCGTCACGGCGGCCTCTCGGTTTCCTAACGATTGATCGGCTGCCGCCTCTTCGGTGCTGCAGCATCTTCCTTCCGCATCGGCATTATCGCAGATGGGATCCCGTCCGTCGGTAGCCGTGTTGACACCGAACGCTCGTTCGGCGACTCTGTAGGTCATCCGAACGATCGTTTGGCCGACAGGCCGACGCAGGAAGGAATCCGCGATGACTGCATCGCCTGCGGGCGCCGTCGCCGACCTCGATCTCGACGCGCTGACCGCCCACCTGCAGCGCGTACTCGGCGGTGAGGTCACCGGCGCGCTCACCGCCTCCCTCATCGGCGGTGGCCGCTCCAACCCCACCTACCGGCTCGCCGACGACGAGCACGCATGGGTGCTGCGCCGACCGCCGTACGGGCACGTGCTGCCCAGCGCGCACGACATGCGGCGCGAGTTCACCGTCATCAACGCCCTCGGTGGCACGTCCGTCCCCGTGCCCCGCGCGGTGCACCTGTGCGAGGACGAGAGCATCCTCGGCGCGAAGTTCTATCTGATGGAACTCGTCGACGGCGTGGCCGTCGGCACCGTCGAACAGGCCTCGGCCCTCACCGCCGACGAGCGTCGCCGCCTCGGGTTCTCGCTCGCCGACACCCTGGCCGCGCTGCACGACATCGACCCCGACGCCGTCGGGCTCGGCAGCTTCGGCCGTCCGGACGGCTACCTCGAGCGCCAGCTCGGCCGGTGGGCGAAGCAGTGGGAGGCCTCTCGCCGCGTCGACCGGCCCGAGGTGGCGGTGCTGCTCGACAAGCTCCGTCGCGCGCTGCCGCAGACCCGCCACCCCGGGATCGTCCACGGCGACGTCAAGCTCGACAACGTCCTCGCCGCGCCGCAGGATCGCGGACGCATCGCCGCCGTGCTCGACTGGGAGATGGCCACCCTCGGCGACACCCTCGCCGACGTGGGAATCATGCTGAGCTTCTGGGATGTTCCCGGTGCGGCATACAACCCCATCACCCGCGGCCTCGCCACCCTCGACGGATTCCCCACCCGCACGGAGCTGCTCGAGCGCTACGCCGCCGCGCGCGGAATCGATCTCGCCGACATCGACTGGTACACCGTCTTCGCCGACTTCAAGATCGCCGTCATCCTCGAGGGCATCGGTGCCCGCCACGACCGGGGCGAGACGGTGGGGGAGGGGTTCGACGGCATCGCCGACATGGTCGGGCCGTTGCTCCGGCGCGCCCTCGATCTCGCTGCCACCTCGGCCCTTCCCGAACTGCGCCGCTAGGCGATCACTCCCTCAGAATCGGAGCAACAATGGATTTCGAGTACAGCCCCAAGGTCCGCGAACTGCAGGACCGGCTCACCGGCTTCCTGCAGGAACGCATCCTGCCGGCCGAGCCGATCGCCGCGCAGCAGCTCGCGAGCAAGCCCGACTACTGGGGTGCCCCGCCGATCATGGCCGACCTCAAGGCTTCCGCCAAGCGGCAGGGGCTGTGGAACCTCTTCCTCCCCGAGGCGGGCGGGGCCGGCCTGACCAATCTCGAATACGCCCCGCTGGCCGAATTGACCGGATGGAGCCCGCATCTCGCCCCGGAGGCGCTCAACTGCGCCGCGCCGGACACCGGGAACATGGAGCTGCTCGCCCGCTACGGCACCGACGCCCAGAAGCAGCAGTGGCTCGGCCCCCTGCTGGAAGGTGAGATCCGGTCCTGCTTCTCGATGACCGAACCCGACGTCGCCAGCTCGGACGCGAGCAACGTCCGCCTCGAGATCGCCGACGACGGCGACGAGTGGGTGCTCACCGGACGCAAATGGTGGTCCACCGCCGCACTGCGGGAGGACTGCCGCGTCGCGATGGTCATGGGGGTCACCGATCCCGGCGCTCCGGCCGGATCCCGGCACTCCATCGTGCTGGTCCCGATGGAGACGCCGGGCCTGGACATCGTCCGCTCCACGTCCGTGCTCGGGTTCGACGACCGGCACGAGGGCGGGCACGGCGAGATCGTCTTCGACCGGGTGCGGGTGCCCAAGGCGAACCTGCTCGGCCCGCGCGGCAAGGGTTTCGCCGTCGCGCAGGCCCGCCTGGGCCCGGGCCGGATCCACCACTGCATGCGCCTGATCGGCATGGCCGAACGCGCCGTCGCGCTGATGACGGAGCGGGCGCGCACCCGCGTCGCATTCGGCAGGCCGCTGGCCGACGAAGGGGTCGTGCAGGCCACTGTCGCCGACGCACGCATCCAGGTGGATGCGGCCCGCCTGATGGTGCTGCGCGCCGCGTGGCGGATGGATGTCGAGGGCGCCAAGGCCGCCCGGCACGACATCGCCGCCGCCAAGGTCATGGTGCCGCTGACGGTGAAGAAGATCGTCGACGACGCCATCCAGATCTTCGGCGGTGCGGGACTGTCCCAGGACACACCGCTCGCAATGCTGTACTCGCAGGCGCGGTTCCTGCAGATCGCCGACGGCCCCGATCAGGTGCACCGCCGGTCCCTCGCTCGCGCCGAGTTCGCCGCGACTCCGGTGCTGCGCGAGGTCCGCGGATAGGACCACACCCCACCGCGACGACGACGGCAGGGTGAGTGCGGGCGGCAGGGGAGACGGCGAGCATCCACGCCGGAGTGTTCTCGTCGTGGCGGAGCCGCTCCTGCACGCCGTCGACATCCGGATTCGCGACGAGAACGACGGCCGCCCAACACCGGGTGTGCAGGTGCCCCGAGGGATCGCACTCGGTCGGCCACACTCCGGCGTCGATCCGCGCGACTTCGGAACCGGTAGATCCACCACTCGCACCGGCCGGGCGGTGCGCAGCTCGTCGAGCACGCGCCCGCATGGACGAGGCGAGCACACCGGCAGCTAGTGACCTTCGCCGAGTCGCCCGGAGAGCCGGTCGAGGCGTTCGAGGCCGGCGCCGTCGAGGCCGACGATCTCGACGCTCTTACCTTTGTTGGCGTACTTGTGCCGGATCGCGTCGAGGGTGGCCACGGTGGAGGCGTCCCAGATGTCGGCGCCGGTCAGGTCGATGACGACGTTGCGCGGGTCGCCCACGTAGTCGAACTGGTAGATCAGGTCGTTGGAGGAGCCGAAGAACAGCTCGCCGTGCACCTTGTAGACACGGGTGTCGACCTTGCCGTCGTGGTCGGTGTCGGCTTCGGAGACCTTCTCGATGCTGGTCAGGTGGGCGACCCGGCGGGCGAAGAGCACCATCGCGGTGACCACGCCGAGGATCACCCCGATCGCGAGGTTGTGGGTGATCACGGTCGCGGCGACCGTCACCAGCATCACGAGGGTTTCGCTGCGCGGCATCAGCTTCAGGGTGCGCGGGGCGATGCTGTGCCAGTCGAGGGTGGCGACCGACACCATGATCATCACCGCCACGAGGGCGGCCATGGGGATCAGGGCGACGACGTCACCGAGGGCGACGACGAGGATCAGGAGGAACACCCCGGCCAGGAAGGTGGAGATGCGGGTGCGGGCCCCGGAGACCTTGACGTTGATCATGGTCTGGCCGATCATCGCGCAGCCGCCCATGCCGCCGAAGAATCCGGTGACCAGGTTGGCAACCCCCTGGCCCCAGCCCTCACGGGTCTTGTTCGAGTGGGTGTCGGTGATGTCGTCGACCAGTTTGGCGGTCATCAGGGATTCGAGCAGGCCGACCAGGGCCATCGCGAGCGCGTAGGGGGCGATGATCGCGAAGGTCTGCGTGGTCAGCGGCACGTCGGGGAGGAACAGCGCCGGGAGGGACTCGGGCAGCGCACCCTCGTCGCCGACGTTCGGCACGTCCCAGCCGAAGGCGAGCACGGCGGCGGTGAGCACCGCGATCGCCACCAGCGGCGCCGGGACCACGGAAGTGAGCTTGGGGAGGAACACCATCACGCCGAGTCCGACGGCGACCAGCGGGTAGACCAACCACGGGACGTCGATCAGGTGCGGCAGCTGGGCGGTGAAGATCAGGACGGCCAGGGCGTTGACGAAGCCCACCATGACGCTGCGCGGGATGAACCGCATCAGCTTGGCCACTCCGAGGACCGACAGCACCACCTGGAACAGGCCACCCAGGAGGACGGTGGCGACGAGATAGTCGAAGCCGTGCTCGCGGGCCACCGGCGCGACGACCAACGCGATCGCGGCGGTGGCGGCAGAGATCATCGCCGGCCGGCCACCGACGATGGAGATCGTCACGGCCATGGTGAACGAGGCGAACAGCCCGACCCGCGGGTCGACGCCGGCGATGATCGAGAACGAAATCGCCTCCGGGATCAGTGCCAGGGCCACGACCAGGCCGGCCAGGATCTCGGTCTTCAGGCGTTTCGGGGAGCGCAGGGCGGCGCGCACCGAGAGGACGGGATCGTCGTCCGCCTCGTGGACGGCCGGCGCGTTGCCGGCAGGAGTTGTCCCGGCAGGAGTTGTCACAGTCGTGTCTTCTTTCCATGGGAAGCCGGGGGCGACGCCCCCGCGCGGGCGGGACGGCATCGTCTCGTCCGCGGAACCCGCAGAACTCTACCCTCCGGTGAGGGTAGAGTTCGAATCGAGGGTCGGGCCGCTCGCTACGGTGGAGGCGCGACCGGGAGGAAAGGGTGCGGCTGTGACTATCGATTCGGGGCATATGCAGATCGGGCAGGTGGCTGCGCGCACCGAGCTGTCGATCAAGACCATCCGTCACTACGACGAGGTCGGCCTGGTCACCCCGTCCGCCCGCAGCGCCGGCGGGTTCCGCCTCTACACCGAGGACGACGTGCAGCGCCTGCTGGTGATCCGGCGGATGAAACCGCTCGGGTTCACCCTCGACGAGATGCGCGCGTTGCTCGCCGCTCTCGATCGGATCGCCGCCGCCGCGACCTCCGGGCAGGGGGCCGCCGACGCACGCGGCGTGCTGGCGGAGTTCCATCGGCGGGCCGAGGACAGTTGCGCTCGTCTGCGCACGCAGCTCGCGTACGCGGAAGAACTCACCACCATCCTGGGTGAGCACGCCACCGGAGCCTGACCCTGCCGCCGGCGACCGCGTCGCCGGCATCGATTTCGATGTGGGCGTGACCCGCCCGCGGACAGCGGCCCCGACGCGGCCGCATCAAAATGAGCTGTCACCGGGATGCCGTGCAGTGGGCGGCCGCCGACACGATCGGCTGTAGCGGCTACTGCGGGCGGCAGTGGAGCGAACTGGAACCGCTGCTGCGGCCGGGAGGCTGCGGGCTGCCGAACCGGCGAGGACGCACCCGCGAACCGACGAGGACGCACCCGCGAACCGACGACGACTCGGCCTGCCGCGTTCGCAACGAGCGGCAGGCCGAGTCGTTTTCGTCGTCGACCGGGTTTCCCGGCCCGGCGTCACACCGGTGTGTCGACGAAGCGCTCCTTCAGCTTGCGCTTGACCAGCTTGCCGGTCGGTGTCCGGGGCATGTCGTCACTGAACACGATCCGGCGCGGGAGCTTGTACTTGGCGAGGCGACCGCGGAGGTGGTCGGCCAGTTCGGCGGTGAGCGCGTCGTCGCCGTCGAAGCCGGGGGCCGGTTGGATCACCGCGGTGACGATCTCGCCCATCTCGGCATCGGGCACCCCGATCACGCCGGCGTCGAGGACCTTGGGATGCTCGACGAGCGCGTTCTCGATCTCCTGCGGGTAGATGTTGACTCCGCCGGAGATGATCATGAACGAATCACGGTCGGTGAGGAACAGATACCCGTCCTCGTCCAGGTAACCGACGTCGCCGGTCGTCGTCCACGCCGGGTGGTGCGGGTGCTGGGCGTCGCGGGTCTTCTCCGGTGCGTTGTGGTACTCGAACGGCAGCAGGTCGCGTTCGAAATAGATCGTGCCGATCTGCCCCGCCGGCAGTTCTTCGCCGTTCTCGCCGCAGATGTGGACGACGCCGAGCGCGGCCCGGCCCACCGTGCCGGGTTTGCGCAGCCATTCCTCCGTGTCGACGAGGGTGAGGCCGTTGAGTTCGGTGGAGGAGTAGTACTCCGACAGGATCGGGCCCCACCACGCGATCATCTGCCGCTTGACCTCGACCGGGCAGGGGGCCGCGGCGTGCACGGCGACCTGCAGGCTGGACACGTCGTAGCGGGAGCGCACGTCCTCCGGCAGTTTGAGCATGCGCACGAACATGGTGGGCACCCACTGGCTGTAGGTGACCCGGTACCGCTCGATGTATTCGAGGGCCTTCTCGGGGTCGAAGCGGCCCATCACGACGACCGTGCCGCCGAGGGCCTGCACCGCGGCGCAGGTGCGCAACGGTGCCGCGTGGTACAGCGGTGCGGGGGACAGGTACACCGTCTCCGGATTTACGCCCCACACCGAGGCGTTCATGGCGGTCATCGTGTCACCGGGTTCGTGAACCTGGCGGTCGGGCAGCGCGGGCTTGATGCCCTTGGGGCGGCCCGTGGTGCCGGACGAGTAGAGCATGTCCGCCCCCCGGGGCTGATCGGCGGGCGCGGCATCCGACTCGGCGGCCGCGGCCGCGTCCAGGTCGGCGTATCCGGGGAGCGTGCCACCGAAGGCGAGCCGGTGTTCGGTGTTCGGCAGCAGAGTGGGAAGCACCCGGGCGATCTCCTCCAGCGCGGCGTCGACGAGCACGGCCTTCGCGCCGCAGTCGTCGACGATGTAGGCGGCCTCGCCGGGAGTGAGATGCCAGTTCACCATCGTGACGTAGAGGCCCGACCGCATTGCCGCCCAGTAGATGTCGAACACCCGGGGAGTGTTGGTGGCGAGCACCGCGACGTGGTCTCCGCCGCGCAGTCCCAGCGTGCGGAGGTGGCGGGCGATGCGGATCGAGTTGGCTTCGAGCTCGGCGAAGGTGACCGTCCGGCCGGTGTCGGCCATGATCACGGCCGGCTTGTGCGCAGTGGTGTCGAGGTAGGCACCGGGATACATGGGGTCTCCAGTGTTCGTTCGGGCGGAGAGTCAGTGGCGCCCGGGAGGGCAGTGGCGCCGAAGGGGCAGTGGCGCCGAAGGGGCAGTGGCGCCGAAGGGGCAGTGGCGCCGGGAGGTCAGGCGCGACGACGGGCGAGGGCCACCAGGCAGGCGAGGGCGAGGACCGAGAGCGCCGCGATGAGCAGCCCCACGCGCCAGAGGTTGGCGACCTCCCCGTTGATCAGCGCGACCATTGCCATGGGCGCCATGCCGCCGAGGATCGCTGCCGCCTGGTACCCCAGGGACGCTCCGGAGTAACGGATCTCCGGGGGGAAGAGTTCGGCGAACAGGGCGGCCTGCGGCCCGGTCTGGAACGACATCACCACGCAGGAGACGATCAGCGCGACGGCCAGCGGCCAGATGTCCTCCGACGAGGACGCCCCGATGAGCAGCCACATCGGCACGGCCCACAGGCCCATGCCGACGATGCCGATGCCGTAGATCAGCTTGCGGCCGTAGCGGTCCGACAGGTAGGCGGTCAGCGGCACCATCGGCACGAGTACGCCCGCGGCGATCAGGATGATCGCCAGCACGTCCGAACGGGTGATGCCGAGGTTGGTCGTGGCCACCTGCACCGAGCCGGTGATGGTGATGTAGAACATCACGATGCCGACGAGATAGGTGCCGCCGGCCATGAGCACGGTGCCGCTGTTGTGCCGGAGGACTTCGAGGACCGGGGAACGCCGCTGGGCCGGCGCGGCCGCGAGCTTGGCCTCCACCTGCTGGAACTCGGGGGTCTCCTCGAGATAGCGGTGGATGGCGAAGGCGACGAACAGCATGAACAGGCTGATCCAGAACGGCACGCGCCAGCCCCACGAGGTGAACGCCTCGGGCGAGACCGCCCACGCCACCGCCAGGAAGACCGCGTTGCCCATCACCACGCCGATCGGGATGCCGAGCTGGGCGAAGCTTCCGTAGAAGCCGCGGCGATGGGCCGGGGCGTACTCGGTGGCCAGCAGGACCGCGCCGCCCCACTGCGCCCCGACCGCCAGTCCCTGGCAGATGCGCAGCAGGACGAGCATCGCGGGGGCGAGCCAGGTGATCGACGTGTTCGGCACGAAGCCGATCAGGGTGGTCGCGACACCCATGAGCAGGATGGCGGTCACGAGTACCGGCTTGCGCCCGTACTTGTCGCCGAAGTGGCCCGAGACGATCCCGCCGATGGGGCGGGCGACGAAGCCGACCGCGACGGTGGCGAACGAATTGAGCGGGGCCACGACCTCGCTGCCGGTGGCGAAGAACGTCTTGTTGAACACGAGCGCCGCGGCGGTGGCATAGATGAAGAAGTCGTACCACTCGAGGGAGGTCGACACCGCGGCAGCGAACGCGGCCTTGCGGGCCGCCCGGCGCGAGTGCGGCGGGGCGGCGGGTGGCGGAGAGCTGGGCGCCGTCTCCTGCGCCTGTGGAACCGAGGGGGTGGCCATGGCTGCCCTTCCTGCGAACGTGTGTAGCCAATCGATCGTTCGGTTAGCAGTCGATAAGTTATGTGACGCGCCGCACAAAGTCAAACGCACGCCGAGGGTGAGGTCGGCCTCGTGGGGACCTGCGAGCGAGGGGCCCGTGGGACCAGCCGTCCTCGAGTGTGGGTCATTCACCGCCTGGAGCTGGTCGGATAGCAATGTGTGGTGCTGGAGACGTGGTGTATACGACTGCTCCTGTGCGCGCGGGCAGGAACGCCTGTCAGGCGGGGCGGGGGCGCCGTCGGGGCTGAGCTCTCTGCGTAACCGTCCGAGTTTCGAGCCGACCGACTGTTTACTCGGCCTGCATGGATGCGTCGGCCGGGGCGGCGCGGCGAGATGTCTCGGCGTCGGCGGTCGCTGTGCGGGCGAGGTCGCTTCCCGGTGGTGCATCACGCCGTTGTCGTCGTGGGTCAGGTCGCTGTGGTCATGGGTCAGGTCGCTGTGGTCAGGTGAAGGATCAGGGGCAGAGTTACTACGGACAGGACTGTCTGCGCTCCGGTGATGGACGCCATCAGTTGCGAGTCGCCGCCCATACGTCTGGCGAGAATGTACGCCGAGGGCGCGGTGGGGACGGCGCAGATGAGCACGACGGCGGTCAGGGCTGCGGCGGTCAATCCCAGTGCACTTGCGAGGGCGGCGGCCGACAGAGGAAGGGCGACCAGTTTGATCGTCGACGCGATGGTGATGTCGAGGCCGTCGCGGAGCCGCACCCGAAGGGTGATCGCCGCCCCTGCCACGAGTGTGCCGGTGACAAGTGCGGGTTCTGCCAACATCTCCACCGGTACCGCAATCGCCGGGGGCAATCCGATGCCGGTGAGGTTCAGCGTCAGGCCCGCAACGCATCCCAGAATCAAGGGATTGGTGCCCAGGTGGCGCCACGTACTCGACATTGCAGCCGCGTGATTGCGGGCACCGTAGAACGACAGCGCGGTGACCGACACGACGTTGACCAACGGAACCATCACCGATGCCGCGAGTGCGAAGGCGGCTACTCCGCCGGTGCCTTCGAGCGCCGAGGCGAACACCAGCCCGATGTAGGTGTTGATGCGGATGCTTCCTTGCACCAGCGACGTGAGCTGCGGTCCTTCGGCCCGTAGTGGTCGACGAAGGGCGACGAGCAACACGGACACAGCCAGGACCGGGATGGACAAACTGAGAAGCAACGGGACCGGCGATACCTCCCGCAACGGGGTCCGTGCGATCGATTCGACGAACAGCGCAGGCGTGAACACGTGGTAGCTCAGCCACTCCATCCCGCGCCAGAAGCCGGCGTCGGTGACGACACGGCGACGGAGGACTGCGCCCAGGGCGAGGATGAGAACGATGGGGAGAACGGCGGTGGTGACCAGGTGCACGCGACCACCGTGGTGCAATCGGTCAGTGCAGTTCAACCATGACAACATGACCGGTGCGCTGCTGGCCGCGGACCTCGTGAACCTCGGGGAGAGGAGCGTGTGGACCGTCCCGGAGGTCCAGGCCGTGTTTCGCGAGCACGTGATCCGGTGGTCGGATGTCGACAAGAGCGACGTGCCGGCGCTGCGTCGGTGGACGACCCGGCTCCGGGCGGTGTTCGTGGCGCCGGACGAGGAGCAACGCTGCCGGTCGATCAACGCCCTCCTGCTCGACGGGGTAGCCAGCGTGTATCTCACCACGCACGACAACCACCGTCCTCATCTGCATTTCACGCCGGACGAGAACGACCTCGTCGGGCGTGTGATGGCGGTCACCGCGGGTGGGCTCGCGATCTTCACCGTCGAGGCCGAGGGGGGTCGTCTGGGCGCGTGCGCGAACGCGGAATGCGTTCGAGTGTTCGTCGACACCAGCCGCAACGGCCGCCGGGCGTATTGCAGTGCTCGTTGCGGCAATGCGGACGCGGTACGCCGCCACCGAGCCATGAAGTCCCACTGAGTGCCCGTGCACGACTGCATCGTCACGCAATCGATCAACGCAGTACAGGCCTTACACGCCAACTTTCGGGCCCGACGGGGAACGTCGGGCCGTCCTGGCGAACCTGTGGGGGCGAGGGGCAGCGAGGGTGGACGAACGATGCCGAGGTCCGCCGTTGCTCGAGTCCGGCTGCGCCCCTCAGTCGGTGTGGCCCGCGAGTTGCTCGGAGAGGGCGAACAGTTCGGGGGAGTACTTCGGCGCCATCACATGGTCGAGGAACACGAGCAGGGGAACCGCCAGTGTCCGTACCGCCCTGCTCAACAAGGGAGTCTCCTTCCGGTGCAGCGGGTTCGGCTCACCGGTAGACCAGGCCGCCGTCGATCAACCCGGACTGGCCGGTCATGTAGTCGGAGTCCGGGCCGGCCAGGTAGGAGACGTAGGCCGCGACGTCCTCCGGCGTCTGCGCGCGGCCGAGCGCGATGCCGCCGACGAACTTCTCGAACGTCGCTCCCTTCGGTGCCCCGGTCAATGCCGCGAAGCGTTCGTCGATGGTGACCCACATGTCGGTGCCGACGACGCCGGGGCAGTAGGCATTGACGGTGATTCCGTCGGACGCGTACTCCTTGGCCGCGGCCTGGGTGAGCGCCCGCACGGCGAACTTGGTTGCGGAGTACACCCCGAGCATCGCGAAGCCCTCGTGGCCGGCGATCGAGGACGCATTGACGATCTTGCCGCCGTGCCCGCGCTCGCGGAACTTGGCGGCGGCGATCTGAATGCCCCAGAGGACGCCTTCGACGTTGACCGCCATGATCCGGGACACCTCCTCCGGCGTCACGTCGGCGATGGGGTTCACCTGTGCGATGCCGGCGTTGTTGACGATGATGTCGAACCCGCCCAGTTCGGTCTCCGTCCGGTCGACGGCGGCTCGGATCTGCTCGCGGTCGGTCACGTCCGCAACGACGGAGATCGCCTTCGAGCCGGCGGCCCGCACCTCGTCCTCGACCGCGGCGAGCTTGCCGCCGTCGACGTCGAGCAGTGCGATGTCCGCACCGTCCGTCGCCAGCCGCAGCGCGATCGCCCGTCCGATGCCCTGCCCGGCGCCGGTGACCAGCGCGACCTTGCCTTCGATGCTCATACCGGCTCCCGTCCATAGTGACCTGTGTCACTCGAAGGGAACCAGTGCGGCGGGGGGTGCTCAAGCGTTGCAATGCGCTGCATCGGGGGTGGCGCCCGCGCCGGTAGGGTCGGATCCGGCACGACGGACGGAGGAACCCATGAGCACGCTGCAGACCCTCGATCGTGGTCTGCGCGCGCTCGACATCATCTCCCGTTCGCCCGCCGGTATCACGGTCGCGGACCTCGCCAAGGAACTCGGGATCGCGCGGGCGATCTCCTACCGGATCGTCGCAACGCTCGAATCGCACTCGCTGGTGGTGCGGGCCGACGACGGCCGGATCCGGCTCGGCGCCGGTGCCGCCGTCCTTGCGTCGCGGTTCGTGCCCCAGTTTCAGCATGCGGCCGGTCCGGTGCTGCACGACCTGGCCGAGCGCACGCAGGCGACGGCTTTCGTGTCCGCCGCGCAGGGGGACGAGTGCATCGTCATCCTCGTCGCGGAGCCGGAAGGGGCGCTCCTGCACGTGGGATACCGGGTGGGCAACCGGCACCCGCTCGACCGCGGGGCGGCGGGGATCGCGATCCTCGCGCTGCGACCCGAGGACGCGCGGGACCCCGAAGCGGTGAAGCAGGCCCGGACGCTCGGCTACAGCGTCACGCGCGGACAGCTCGAGCGCGGCGCCGTGGGTGTCGCCGCCGGGGTGCGCGCGCCGCGGGGGGCCGGCCTCGAGTGCAGCGTCGGGGTGGTGGCCATCGCCGGTCTCGACGTCGATGCCGCGGCCCTCGCAGTCGGTGACGCGGCGGCACGGCTGAGCGCTCTGCTCACCGACTGACACTCCCATCGTCGTTCACCCGGACGTCGGCCCGGGATGGACGGAACTGTGGTCGGCGCCGAGAAGGCAAAGGCAAGAAGGTCATCGGCTCCTTGCCACTTTCAACATATAGCGCGCGGGGGGCCTTGCCGCAAGACCCCGGTGGTGCTGCAGAATCGCCAGCCGGAGCCGGAGCCTGCGGAAACGGGAGATTCGCGAGGTGGGCGTCCAACCGCCGGTAGGACTCGGGTGGTTGCGGGCACCCGGCGCCCGGGTGCGGGTGTGCGGGCCCGCCGGACTGTGTGGAGCAGCCGGCCGAAATACAACGTTGTCGAACGGGGGATTTTTCATGATCGATGTGATCGTTACCGGCGGCGGGCCGACCGGTTTGATGCTGGCCTCCGAGTTGCGGCTGCACGGCGTGCACACGCTCGTGCTCGAGAAGGCGACGGAGCCGACCGCGCAGTCCCGCGGACAGGGCCTGCACGCGCGCAGCGTCGAGATGATGGACCAACGCGGCCTGCTGGACCGGTTTCTCGCGGTCAGTGAGAAGTTCCGGGTCGGCGGTCTCTTCGGCGGCATCATGAAGCCGTGGCCGGACCGGGTGGACACGGCGCACCCGTACGGCCTCGCCACTCCGCAGCCGGTCACCGAACGGCTGCTCAACGAGCACGCCCTCGAACTCGGCGCCGAGATCCGGCGCGGCTGCGAACTGGTCGGGCTGAGCCAGGACGACCACGGGGTGAGCGCCGAGCTGGCCGACGGTACCCGGCTGCGCTCGCGCTACCTCGTCGGCTGCGACGGCGGCCGCAGCACGGTGCGCAAGCTGCTCGGCGTCGGTTTCCCCGGCGAGCCCAGCAAGGTCGAGACGCTGCTCGGCGAGATGGAGCTGACCGAGGACCCGGCGACGGTGGCCGCCGTGGTCGCGGAAGTCCACAAGACCCATCTGCGGTTCGGCGCCGTACCCCTCGGGGACGGGGCGTACCGCGTCATCGTGCCCGCCGACGGGGTGGCCGAGGACCGGGCGGCCGCACCGACCCTCGACGAGTTCACCCAGCGGCTGCGGGCGATCGCCGGCACCGACTTCGGCGCGCACTCGCCGCGCTGGCTCTCCCGGTTCGGCGACGCCACCCGGCAGGCCGAGCGCTACCGGGTCGGGCGGGTGCTGCTGGCCGGCGACGCGGCACACATCCATCCGCCGACCGGCGGGCAGGGACTCAACCTCGGCATCCAGGACGCGTTCAACCTCGGCTGGAAACTGGCCGCCGAAGTGGGCGGCTGGGCTCCGGAGGGACTGCTGGACAGCTACCACGCCGAACGGCACCCGGTGGGCGCCCGCGTGCTCGAGAACACCCGCGCGCAGATCACGCTGATGGGAACCGATCCGGGTGTGATCGCGCTGCGGGAACTGTTCTCGAAGCTGATGGACTTCGAGGAGGTGAACCGGTACGTCACCGAGATGATCACCGCGGTCGGGGTCCGCTACGACTTCGGCGAGGGCCACGACCTGCTCGGCCGGCGGATGCGGGACGTGGGGCTGAAGCAGGGTCGCCTCTACGAGCTGATGCACGGCGGCCGCGGACTGCTCCTCGACCAGACCGGACGGCTTTCCGTGACGGGCTGGGCCGACCGGGTCGACCACGTCGTCGACGTCAGCGAGGAACTGGACGTGCCCGCGGTGCTGCTGCGGCCCGACGGCCACGTGGCGTGGGCCGGTGACGATCAACAGGATTTGCTCGGCCGGCTGACCCAGTGGTTCGGCGCTGCCGCCGGCTGAGCGCGCGGAGGTGCTCGAAGGGGCAGGACCTGCCTCGGGTACCGGCTCGTGACGTCCGGTCCTGATGCTCGGTGGCGGCGGCCGCGCGGGTGCCGGGGAGTCCTGCGGACGTGGGCCCGGCTGCTGTGACCGCGGATCCCGCTTGACCTCTTCTGTGATGCCGCTTACTCTGCTGCATGTCCGTATATAGGACGAAACTGTTCGATAAAAGTAACAGTGCTGTTGGAGAGGTTTTCGGTGTCAGCATGAGTGCATCAGTTCCGGCGTCGGCGCCGGCGTGTCCCGTCGACCACGCGGCCCTGGCGGGCGGCTGCCCGGTGTCGGCGAACGCCGCGGCGTTCGATCCGTTCGGTTCCGCGTACCAGACCGATCCGGCCGAGTCGCTGCGCTGGTCCCGCGACGAGGAGCCGGTGTTCTACAGCCCCGAACTCGGCTACTGGGTCGTCACCCGGTACGAGGATGTGAAGGCGGTGTTCCGCGACAACATCCTGTTCTCGCCGGCGATCGCGCTGGAGAAGATCACTCCCGTCTCGGCGGAGGCCACCGCCACCCTCGCCCGGTACGACTACGCCATGGCCCGGACCCTCGTGAACGAGGACGAGCCCGCCCACATGCCGCGCCGCCGCGCGCTCATGGATCCGTTCACCCCGAAGGAACTGGCGCACCACGAGGCGATGGTGCGACGGCTCACGCGCGAATACGTCGACCGCTTCGTCGAATCCGGCAAGGCCGACCTGGTGGACGAGATGCTGTGGGAGGTTCCGCTCACCGTCGCCCTGCACTTCCTCGGCGTGCCGGAGGAGGACATGGCGACGATGCGCAAGTACTCGATCGCGCACACCGTGAACACCTGGGGCCGCCCCGCGCCCGAGGAGCAGGTGGCCGTCGCCGAGGCGGTCGGCAGGTTCTGGCAGTACGCGGGCACGGTGCTCGAGAAGATGCGGCAGGACCCGTCGGGACACGGCTGGATGCCCTACGGGATCCGCAAGCAGCGGGAGATGCCGGACGTCGTCACCGACTCCTACCTGCACTCGATGATGATGGCCGGCATCGTCGCCGCGCACGAGACCACGGCCAACGCGTCCGCGAACGCGTTCAAGCTGCTGCTCGAGAACCGCGCGGTGTGGGAGGAGATCTGCGCGGATCCGTCGCTGATCCCCAACGCCGTCGAGGAGTGCCTGCGCCACTCCGGGTCCGTGGCGGCGTGGCGACGGGTGGCCACCGCCGACACCCGCATCGGCGACGTCGACATCCCCGCCGGCGCCAAGCTGCTCGTCGTCAACGCGTCCGCCAACCACGACGAGCGCCACTTCGAGCGCCCCGACGAGTTCGACATCCGGCGCCCGAACTCGAGCGACCATCTCACCTTCGGGTACGGCAGCCACCAGTGCATGGGCAAGAACCTGGCCCGCATGGAGATGCAGATCTTCCTCGAGGAACTCACCACGCGGCTTCCCCACATGGAACTCGTACCCGACCAGGAGTTCACCTACCTGCCGAATACGTCCTTCCGCGGACCCGACCACGTGTGGGTGCAGTGGGATCCGCAGGCGAATCCCGAGCGCACCGATCCTGCTGTGCTGCACCGGCATCAACCGGTCACCATCGGAGAACCCGCCGCCCGGGCGGTGTCCCGCACCGTCACCGTCGAGCGCCTGGACCGGATCGCCGACGACGTGCTGCGCCTCGTCCTGCGCGACGCCGGCGGAAAGACATTGCCCACGTGGACTCCCGGCGCCCATATCGACCTCGACCTCGGCGCGCTGTCGCGCCAGTACTCCCTGTGCGGCGCGCCCGATGCGCCGAGCTACGAGATCGCCGTGCACCTGGATCCCGAGAGCCGCGGCGGTTCGCGCTACATCCACGAACAGCTCGAGGTGGGAAGCCCGCTCCGGATGCGCGGCCCTCGGAACCATTTCGCGCTCGACCCCGGCGCCGAGCACTACGTGTTCGTCGCCGGCGGCATCGGCATCACCCCAGTCCTGGCCATGGCCGACCACGCCCGCGCCCGGGGGTGGAGCTACGAACTGCACTACTGCGGCCGAAACCGTTCCGGCATGGCCTATCTCGAGCGTGTCGCCGGGCACGGTGACCGGGCCGCCCTGCACGTGTCCGAGGAAGGCACCCGGATCGACCTCGCCGCCCTCCTCGCCGAGCCCGCCCCCGGCGTCCAGATCTACGCGTGCGGGCCCGGGCGGCTGCTCGCCGGACTCGAGGACGCGAGCCGGAACTGGCCCGACGGGGCGCTGCACGTCGAGCACTTCACCTCGTCCCTCGCGGCGCTCGATCCGGACGTCGAGCACGCCTTCGACCTCGAACTGCGCGACTCGGGGCTGACCGTGCGGGTCGAGCCCACCCAGACCGTCCTCGACGCGTTGCGCGCCAACAACATCGACGTGCCCAGCGACTGCGAGGAAGGCCTCTGCGGCTCGTGCGAGGTCGCCGTCCTCGACGGCGAGGTCGACCACCGCGACACGGTGCTGACCAAGGCCGAGCGGGCGGCGAACCGGCAGATGATGACCTGCTGCTCGCGTGCCTGTGGCGACCGGCTGGCCCTGCGACTCTGAATCACCGACCTTCGAAAGGATCCGTCATGGGATCTACGCTCGACCCGATCGCCGTGCGCACCGCGCCCACCGCGCCGGACGTGCCACGCAGCAGCTTCAAACGGGTCCTCACCGGAAGCATGGCCGGTGCCGTGCTCGAGTGGTACGACTTCGCGATCTACGGCATTCTCGCCGCCACCGTCCTCGGCCCGCTGTTCTTCCCCGGATCCGACGGCATCACCAAGTTGCTTCTCGCCCTTGCCACCCAGGGCCTCGGCTTCATCGCCCGGCCGCTCGGCGGCATCGTCTTCGGCCATCTCGGCGACCGGTTCGGCCGCAAGCCGATGCTCGTGATCACCTTCGTGATGCTGGGCACCGCCACCGCGTCGATCGGGCTGCTGCCGACCTACGAGCAGATCGGCATCTGGGCCACCGTCCTGCTCGTCGCGCTGCGCATGATCCAGGGCTTCGCGCTCGGCGGTGAATTCGGCGCGGCCGTGCTGCTGGTGAGCGAGTACGGCGAGCCGAAGCGCCGCGGCTTCTGGGCGTCCTGGCCGCAGGCGGGCGCACCGTCGGGCACCGTGCTTGCCGCCGTGGTCGTCTCGGCCCTGGTGTTCCTGCTCCCGGCCGACTCGTTCGACGCATGGGGCTGGCGGATCGCGTTCCTGTTCGCGATTCCGCTCCTGATCCTCGGCTTCTGGATCCGGCACGGCGTCGAGGAGTCCCCGGTGTTCCGGGCGGCGCAGGCCTCCGCGGCCGGCCGCACCGAGTCCCGGTCGAGCATCGTCGAAGCGCTGTCCCGTCCGCGCCCGGTGCTGCTCGGCATCGGCATGCGGCTCGGCGAGAACATCGCCTTCTACGTCTACACCGTCTTCGTCATCGCGTACGCCACCACCTACCACGGCTTCGCGCGGGGCGAGGTGATACTGGCCGTGACCTTCGCGTCGGTGTTCCAGTTCGTCGGCATGATCGGTGGCGGCCGGTGGTCCGACCGGGTCGGCCGCCGCATCGCGATGCTGGTGCCCGCCGTGGTGCTCGTGGTGTGGGCGCCCGTCTTCTTCTGGCTCGTGCAGATGCAGAGCGTGCCGCTGCTGTGGGTGGGTGTGTGCGTCGGTGCCTTCTTCCACGGTGCTCTCGCCGGCCCGGAGGCGGCCTGGATCACCGAACTGTTCCCGACCCGCTACCGGTACGCCGGCTCGTCGCTCGTGTTCCAGGGGTCGTCCATCATCGCCGGCGCGCCCGCGCCCTTCATCGCCGTCTGGCTCATCGACCGCTTCGGCGTCGGGACCGTCATCGCGTACCTGGTGGTGACCATGATGATCACCGTCGTCGCGGTGCTGAGCAGCCGCGAGACCAAGGGCATCGATCTCGACCGCATCGAGTGACCGGACACCGTTGCCGGGCGGCCGTGACGCCGCCCGGCAACGGCCGTCCCGGTTACCCCGTCCGGACGGCCGTCCCGCGGTACGGTCGGACCGGAGGTGATCGACATGGAAGAGATCGCAAAGATCGTCGGTATTGCTTTCGTCTACATCGTCGTCGCAGAGGTGATCATCGGTACGCTCGCCCTGCTGATCATTTCGACGATCAGTCCGCACTTTCTGCAGCGCAAGCCGAAGTACGGCGCGACCGGACCCCGTTACGGGTCCACTAGCCCCAGCCCAGCTCGTGCAGCCGAGCATCCTCGATTCCGAAGTAGTGAGCGATCTCGTGAATGACCGTCACCGCGACCTCGTGCACCACGTCGTCGTCGGAGTCGCAGATGTCGAGGATGGCGTCGCGATAGATGGTCACGGTGTCCGGTAGCGCACCCGCATAGTGGCTGTCGCGCTCGGTGAGCGCGATCCCGTGGTAGAGCCCGAGCAGATCGGGCTCTTCCTCGTTTCTGGGCTCGACCAGCACCACCACGTTGTCGATGGCCCGCGCGAGTTCCGGTGGGATCAGATCCAGGGCCTCTCCGACGAGCTCGTCGAACCGCTCGTCGCCCATCCGTGCGGCCACCTCAGGCGCCCGGAACGGGCGCCGCCCCCGGCAGCGGGGTCGGCAGCGAGCGGCCCTCGGGCGCGGCGGGCGGCGGCACCGGCGGCTGGCCGTCGATGAGGATGTCGCCCGCGGCCGTGCCGGTGACCGACGCGAATCCGCCGCCCTCGACCTGCTTGCCCACCGAACAGTTGACCTTGCGGCTGCCCGCCAGCCAACTGTCGAAGTCCAGGTTGTCCCAGAACAGTGTGAGGGTCTTGTTGCGCAGCGCGTCGGGGCTGCCCAGGTAGGCGTTGGCGTTCTCGGTGCACGTCCCCTCGAGGTACTTGTCCTGGTCCTCGACACTCGGCAGACCGCCGGGGAACTGGCCGGACAGGTCCACCACGGAGATCACCTCGAAGGCGTGCGGCTGGGCGCAGTCCACCGGGTCCGCCGGCACCCCGTTGTTGATGCCGATGCACGTGCCCACGTCCCAGACCTTGGACTGGTCCTGGTCGGCGACCGTGCCCTTGATCGGCAGCAGGTTGCCTGTGGTGGAGGAGAACTGCAGGCCGCACCGCAGCGTCCGCTCACCGGCCGCCCAGCCTGCCTCACCGGGGTTGATCAGGCCCACGCTGAACTTGCCGTGCGGGTCGAACCGGCCGTCGAGGTAGTTCATCGCGGCAGGTGCGCACAGTTCGTCGCGCAGTTCGGTGAAACGCAGCACCGACGGGAAGCGCGACCCGGGACCCCACTCGGCGCCCGGGTAGACGCTCAGGTCGATGTCCTTCACCACCTCGAACAGGTGCGACTCGGCGCAGTCCACCTTCGCGAGGTCGCTCGCATCGATCTCCGTCCAGGTCAGGCAGTCGCCTGCGACGGCTGTGCCGAAGGCCTCGCCGGCCACGGCGCCGGTGGTGACGACGGCACTCGTCGAACCGCCGGGCTCGTCGTCGGACCCGCCGAATCCCGCCACCACCGCGGTGACGAGCGCCGCGAGTACCGCGCCCGCCGCAACCAGCATCAAGGCGCGACGGGTCAGCTTCGCGGACGGGGCGCCCCGGACCCGCGACGCGGACGGTGTCGTCCGATCGGACTGCTGCTCACTCTCCTCGGCCATCACCGTCCATCATGCCTGTGCGCGGCGCCCCGGGTAACTTCGGTGCACATGACGGAGCCCATCGATCCCGAAGTCCAGGAGATCGCGCAGCGCCTGTTCGACGCCGCCCGCGCCGGGCACGTCGAGACGCTCGCCGCCTACGTCGACGCCGGGGTGCCGGTGAACCTGTGCAACGAGAAGGGCGACACCCTGCTGATGCTGGCGTCCTACCACGGTCACGCCGACGCGGTGCGGACCCTGATCGAACGGGGCGCCGACGTCGACCGGCTCAACGACCGCGGGCAGTCGCCGATCGCCGGCGCCGTGTTCAAAGGGGCGATCGACGTCGTGCGGGTGCTCACCGACGCCGGAGCCGACCCCTACGCCGGACATCCGAACGCCGTGGACTCGGCGAGGATGTTCCAACGCGAGGACTGCCTGCAACTGTGGGCACAGTAGGTCGGAATCGGCCGTAGACGGCGCCGAGTAGGCTGTGACCTCGTGATCGACCTCAAGTTCCTCCGCGAGAACCCCGACGCCGTCCGTGCCTCGCAGCGCACCCGAGGCGAGGACCCCGGTCTCGTCGACGCGCTGCTCGAGGCCGACGCGGCCCGCCGTGCCGCGGTGCTGGCCGGCGACAACATCCGCGCCGAGCAGAAGGCGCTGGGCAAGAAGGTCGGGCAGGCGTCCCCGGAGGAACGGCCCGCGCTGCTCGATGGTGCGAAGGAACTCGCCGCGAAGGTCAAGAAGCTCGAGGCCGAGCAGCAGGCCGCCGAGGAGGCGCTCGGGCGCGCGCACCTGGCGATCTCCAACATCGTGCAGGAGGGCGCCCCCGCCGGCGGGGAGGACGACTTCGTCACCCTCGAGACCGTCGGTGAGCTGCCCACCTTCGACTTCGAGCCGAAGGACCATCTGACCCTCGGCGAATCGCTCGGACTGATCGACATGGAGCGCGGCGCGAAGGTCTCCGGCGCCCGGTTCTACTTCCTCACCGGTTACGGCGCGCTGCTGCAGCTCGGCATGCTGCAGCTCGCCGCCCAGCGGGCCGTCGCCAACGGCTTCCAGATGATGATCCCCCCGGTGCTCGTGCGGCCGGAGATCATGCAGGGCACCGGCTTTCTCGGCGCCCACGCCGACGAGATCTACCACCTCGCCGACGACGACCTGTACCTCGTCGGCACGTCGGAGGTGCCGCTCGCCGGCTACCACTCCGGCGAGATCCTCGACCTGTCGGGCGGTCCGAAGCGGTACGCGGGCTGGTCGTCGTGCTTCCGCCGCGAGGCCGGCAGCTACGGCAAGGACACCCGCGGCATCATCCGGGTCCACCAGTTCGACAAGGTGGAGATGTTCGTCTACTGCAAGCCCGAGGACGCCACCGCCGAACACCAGCGGTTGCTCGCGTGGGAGCGCGACATGCTCGCCGCGATCGAGGTGCCGTACCGGGTCATCGACGTCGCGGGCGGTGACCTCGGCTCGTCGGCGGCCCGCAAGTTCGACTGCGAGGCGTGGGTGCCCACGCAGGAGCGCTACCGGGAACTGACTTCCACGTCGAACTGCACCACCTTCCAGGCTCGTCGCCTCGGCGTGCGCTACCGCGACGAGAACGGCAAGCCGCAGATCGCCGCCACCCTCAACGGCACGCTCGCCACCACCCGCTGGCTCGTCGCGATCCTCGAGAACCACCAGCAGGCCGACGGGTCCGTGCGCGTTCCGTCGGCGCTCGTGCCGTTCGTCGGGCGTGAGGTGCTCGAACCGCCGGCCTGAGGAACGGGCCAGTCCGGACAAGCATGACTTGGACGAGGACGGCTAGCTGTGATGTCCAGGCATGTTGGTCAGTCGGCTGATCGGTGGCCGGCCTCCGATTGCGGAGTGGGCCCGGTGGTGATTGTAGAAGTGGAGCCAGCCGGGCAGATGTGAGTTTCGTAGCTCGGTGGACTCGTAGAAGCGGGCGTAGGCCCAACCATCGGCCAGCGTGCGATGGAATCGTTCGATCTTCCCGTTGGTCTGCGGACGGTACGGGCGCGTCCGCTTCGGGGTGATGCACAGGTCGGCGCAGGCCTCGCGCCAGGCCTGGGATCGGTACGCGGATCCGTTGTCGGAGAGCACTCGTTCGACGGTGGCACCGCGGTCGGCGAACCATGCCACCGCTCGCCGGAGAACTCCGACCGCTGTTGCCGCCTTCTCGTCGGTGCAGATCTCGGCGTAGGCGACACGAGAGTGGTCGTCGAGCACGGTGTGGACGAACGCGGTACCGATCACCGGCCGATAGTGACGACCCCGTCGACCGGTTCTGCGGGCGGTCGCCTGGCCGTTGCGGCGGCCCTGAACCCGACCGACATACCGCCAGCCGCCGGCATCGGGGATATTGCCGAACTTGGTGACATCGACGTGAATCAACGCCCCTGGGTGAGCATGCTCGTAGCGACGAAGCGGCTCACCGGTGGCCCGGTCGATGTGGCTGAGCCGGTTGACCGGCAGCGCACCAACACGGCGTGAACGGTCGAGGCCGGCATCGATAGGCGTCCGGCGATCTGGACCGGGCCGAGCCTGTGACGCCACCGCAACGCCACGATCTGTCGAACCACCTCGACAGGAGTCCTGTTCGGGCTCGACTTCGGTCGGGAGCTGCGGTCGACCATTCCCGCGACGCCTTCGGCGCGGTAGCGGTCCGCCCACTTTTTCGCCGTTCGCGAGGCGACCATGAACATCTTCGCGGCCACTGCGTAGGACCAGCCGTCGTCGACGATCAGGCGCGCCAGGCGCAGGCGTGTGACCGGAGTCAGCGTTGCGTTAGCGTGGGACACGAAGGCCTCCTCGTGGTGAAGCGGTTCCTAGACAGCTCCACTTCACAGCCGGAGGCCTTCACCTGTCAGCTCGACTCACCGGACAATGTCCGGACCAACCTCCCTGGACATCACAGCTAGTCGAGGCCGCAGGAGCCGTCGGCCGTGATCCGATAGAGGTGGTAGGCGTTGCCGTCGGCGAAGTCGTCGGTGAGAACACCGTCGACGACCTCCACCCGCCGGTCCTCGTCCAACACCTCGGCGGTCGAATCCCCGGCGCATGCAACCTCGATCCGCGCCTGGAACGGGTCGGCTTGCGTCGCACCCGCCAGGATGTAGAGGTCGTCGTCGTAGCTCTTGACCGCGACGTCGACCGGGCTGTCCGAGCGCGCCAGGCCGTCGACGAACGGGGCGTTGAGAACCGGCGCGAGCCGACGGATCTGTTCGTTCACGCGGGTCACATCGTCACGGACGCTGTCACCGCAGGTGCCACGCAGGACGTTGGCGGTGATGCACGGCCCGCCGAAACTGTGATTGAAGTAGACGATGCCGCGAGCGCCGTTGATGATGCTGCTCCACACGGCGGCGCGGACCTGCGGGCCTGTGATCGACGGGTCGGTTGCCGATGTCGTGGGGTGTCCGACCTCGACGAACGCCCAGACCGGCTTCGATCCGGCGGGGTATACCAAGGAACGAACATGACGGACGGTGAGACCGTAGTTCGCGGCCAGACGGCACTCGGCGTCGGACAGTGCACGTTCGCCGCTCGTCCGGAGTGCGCCTCCCTCGGATTCACCGCAGATGTTGCCGTCGGTGAACCAGTAATTGTCCGCCGAGACGACATCCTGGAACTCGCTGACGAATCGCGCGCTGTCCTCCCTGCTCTGCCAGAAGGTGACGCCCCTGCCGTAGTTGGCGTACACCATGATCCCGGGCGGTACCTGGTTCCGCAGGGTGTGCATCACGGTGAAGCCGCACTTCGCATCCGCGGGGACACATACGGGCTGCACTGCCGGTGGAGTCGATCCCGTCCAGGCTGCGCTGCCCGGCCCGGCCCACATGTCGGCTTCGTCGGTAGTGAGCCGGCCGGCGATGTGATCCGCACCCCAGCTGGGAATGGCGAACATTCCGTTGTCGGCGATCAGTTCCACATCGCTGTCGTCGGTCAGTTCGACGTACGTGTTGATGCCGATGCTGCTGTCCGTGGCGATCTCTTCGGCGCTCAGAACGCCCGCGAACCAGACTCCGATGGGAAAGAAGTCCGGAGTGGCAGGCAGTGAATTCGTGAACGAGCCGTAGAACTCCTCACCCCCGTCCACCGGTCGCAGGGAGGGGCCGGCCGGCTCGAACACGACGTCGGCGAAGTAGGACGCACCCTTGCCGTCCTCGTCGGGAAATCCGGAGCCGTCGGTGAAGACGCCACGTCGAGCCGTCAGCCAGCCGTGTTCCACGACCCGGCCCTCGGTGAACGTATGCTGCGCGGTCGGAAACGGCCCTTCGGCCACGTGATAGGACACCACGTAGTCCATGCCGATGACTACGCGCACGGGTGAAGGGAGTGGAACGGCCTGCCACCCGTCGCGTAGTTCGGTCACGGGAGCCGTTGCGAGCCGCGCGCCGTCGGTGCTCCAGATCGACACCGTATCGATGTCGCTTCCCGGCTCCCGGAAGAACCGCACCGCGGTGATCCGGCCGTTGCTCGAGGCCGAGAACCGGGTTCCCATCTCGACGGATTCCGCGTCGGCACCGACTTCTTCCGGAGGGACGACGTCGTCGCGCCAGATCGATTCGGGGGTTTGCGGCGAAGGGCTCGGTGCTGGTTCGCTCGTACACGACATCCCGAGCAGCGCCACGATGCAGATCGCCGCCGCCGCGATCGCTCGATGCGCTCGACCGTCTCCGGTGGGTGGCGCGACGGTCGCCGATGGGTTCGCAACGCGAGTCCGGGGGACCGTCCCTCGACCACGGATGCGAGGTCCCGACTGTGCAGAGTCGCAGTGATCCAAGCCGAACTCCCTTGACGCGGGGCTGTTGCTAATTGCCGCGGTATTACACGGAACCGCCCCGCCGTGACTTCTGCAGGTAAGTATGCGGTCCGGCCTGCGCCGTCGCAGGCGATTCGGCATCTCCTGGGCCGAGCCCACGTCGATACCTACTCGTCGACGACGTCCGTGCCGCGACCTAACCGATCTCAGCTAGCCACCGAGACGTTCGGAACGTACCCGTTCCCACAGCGGTGCGCCGTCGCGGTCGGGGAACGCCGTGTGGTGGGTGATGGCTCGGGACCGCCGGTTGCACGGTGAGGCGACGAGGTGTCAAGGGACAGGAGGGCGTCCCTGTGGGCGGACAGGTGATCTCCCTGCCTGCGGACAGCTGATCTCCCTGTCCGCGGTCAGGTGATCTCCCTCGAGGTCAGGTCAACGGCACCACCCCGCGTCCGGCGGTGGCTTCGCTCAGCCGCAGTGAGGTGCCTTCGGTGATCACGACGTGGGCGTGGTGCAGCAGCCGGTCGACGGCGGCGGTGGCGAGGGTCTTGGGCATGATGGTGTCGAATCCGGAGGGGTGGAGGTTGCTGGTCACCGCCACGCTGCGCCGTTCGTAGGCGGCGTCGACGAGGCGGTAGAACGCCTCGGCGGCGGCCTGACCGGAGGGCAGCATGCCGATGTCGTCGACGACGATCAGCTCGGCCCGGGTGATCCTGGTGATGGTCTTGGTGATCGACCCGTCCACCGCGGCCCGTCCGATCGCGGTGGTCAACGATTCGAGGGTGAACCACGACACCCGCATCCCGGCGTCGATCACGGCGTGCGCCAACGCCTCGACGAAGTGGGTCTTGCCCGTCCCCGACGGGCCGCTGATCGCCAGGTTCTCGGCGCGGTGCACCCACTCCAACGCCGCCAGGGCGCTCTGCGTGGGGGCTGGGATCGACGAATCCTCCTCGCGCCAGGAGGAAAACGTCTTGCCGGCCGGCAGTCCGGCGGCTTTGCGGCGCATCGCCCTGGTCGCCTCGTCGCGGCCGCGGACCTCCTCGGTCAGCAGCACCTTGAGCACCTCGGTCGGGTCCCACCGCTGTGCCTTTGCCGTGGCCAGCACCTCCGGGGCGGCGGCCCGCAGGTAGGGCAGGCGCATGCGTTTGAGGACGGCGAGCAGATCGTCGGGCAGCGGCGGTGCGGTGGGGTTCACGAGCGGGCCTCCGTGCGGGCGGTGCCGAAGCCGGCCCAGGCGGCGGTGCCGGGCTGGACCGAATGCGCCTCGTCGGCGACGACCCGTCCGGCGCCGGTGTCGGTGTGGTGCTTGGGCGATCGCCGGCAGGTCCGACTCGGCGAACCGGGCCGCCTCGGCCGCGACCGCCAGCGCCGCCGAGACGGTGTCGGCGCCGACGAACGCGGCCAGCTCCACCGCGGCGGTCATCTTCGCCCGGATCCGGACCACTCCGGCGGCGGAGGCGGCGATCAGCCAGGTGTGCGCGCCGGGCCCCAGATCCAGGAACCGGGCCTCGGCGGCGGAGCGGGCCCTCGGACGGGGCGGCCGCGGCGCCCCGTCGGGGTCCTGGGGGTGGTTCGGGTAGTGGGCCGGATCGATGCTCGGGTTGCCCGGTGTCGAAAGACGATGCCGGGCAACCTCGCTCAGACCGCGCCGGCCGGTGGCCCAGTCCGGAACCCGGGGCAGGGCATCGAGGTCGGCGACCACGACCAGGTCGGCACCGGCGGCGCGCACCCACACCTCGGCGCCGACCAGGCCCGGTGGGGTCGAATAGCGCACCGAGCCGAACCGGATCGTCTGGTCGGTGCCGACGCTGCGGGTGGTCCCCAACGCCAACGTGTGCGGGGTAGCGGGCAGGGTGTGCAGGCGGGTGCGTTCGTCGGCCAGGGCCTCGGCCGGGATGCGGGCGCTCTCGCGGTGCCGTCGGGCGTTGACGGTGGCGCAGAAGCGGTCGCAGGCGGCCTCGAGGTCGGTGAACGCGGCGTACTCGGGCAGCAGGTTCGCCTCGGTGGGCACCAGATCCGCTTTGGCGATCTTGACGGTGGCTTCGCTGCCGCCCTTCGATTCCGGGTCGAAGGGCACGCAGGTGTGCACGGCCATGCCGTAGTGGCGGGCCGTCTCGACGATCTGCGGATGCCGCACCGGAATCCCGGCGACATGATCGATGCTGACCGTGCGGGGATTGTCGGTCAGCGCGTAGGTCGGCACCCCACCGAAGCGGCGCACCGTGGCATCGAGGCACGCGATCAGCGTCGGCAACGTCTGATCCCACACCTTCGATCACGACCCGGAACCGGGACCAGGCCAGCCAGGCGCAGAACAGCAGCGTCGAGCGCACGACCCCGCCCGGTCCGGGCACCTTCGGGCCGGCACCCCAGTCGAACTGCATCCACAATCCGGGTTCGGTGATCCAGGGCCGGTAGGTGCGGCGGTGTCCGGCCCGCCACGCCGTCTTCGCCTGCGCCACGGCCCGGCGGGTGGTGCGTTCGGTGCCGTCGAAGCCGAGCTCGACGAGTCGTTCGTGGACGATGTCGGCGCGGACCCGGCCCTTGCTGCGTTCGACCCACTCCTCGATCTTGGGGAGGTAGTCGTCGATGATCCGCGGCCGCCGCGCCGGGCCGGTCACCGGCATACCGGCGTCCCGGGTGGCGACGTAGCGTCGGACGGTTTTCGGATCCACCCCGGCGAGCTGCGCGGCCGAGTGCGCGTTGCCGGTGGCGTCGTAGGCCTCGAGAATTTCCATGATGTCCCTGTCAGACTTCTTCATGCGTCCCTCCGGTGGGAGTCGCTCGGTGGTGGTCGAAGACCTCGAGCAAAACCCCTTCAGGGGCGTCTGGTTCAGGACCGACACACCGCCGGTCCCACGGTCACGGACAGGGAGATCAGCTGTCCGTCAGCAGGGAAGAACGTGTCCGCCTACAGGGAGGTTGGCATGTCCGCTTTCACGAGGCGAGCCATCTGAGTCATAGACCACGTGTGGTCGACTGGCCAGGTCCGACGACACGGGTGCAGCGCCCGGTGGATCTGCAACGGTTGCTTGCGAGACTCCTGTTGCAGCGCGTTCTGCGGGGCGCCGTCCAGCAGGCGCTGCTGTCGGAGGAACCGCGCGATCTCGTCCGACGGGGAAGTCCCGTCTCCGTCGACGAAATCGACGACCTGTTCCGCAGCGACACCGACTCGGGTCGGTGTCGAGTCTCCAGATGCCGGATCCAGCTCCGCATCGACGCCACCCACGAGATCGACGAGTCGACCGATCGGAATACCAGTTGAGGATGGCGAGGTGATCCATGCGTATCCCGCTGATCTGTTCGACCTCGTGCCGCGTGCGGATCGCCTGCGCGTCGAGTAGAGGCGCAGCTACCGACACCCCCAGTACTTGGTCTCCGGCACCGAGACGAATGCGGCACCCAGTCGGTTCCCGTCGGTATGGAACACCATCGCCGACACGCAACGATCGTCGACGTTCCCAGGGTCACGACGTCGACCGCCAGGAGCGCAGGGTCGCCGACGGGGCGGCCGAGGACACGCAACCGTCGATCGTTCTGATCGGTGCGTACAGCGAGAATCGGACGAAGAGCAGCGCTCCTCTACCATCGCGTCCGGCGGCCATGAACGCCAGCCCCACCGGTGCCCTCTTGGGAGTCGACGAAGACATCGATGGCGATTTTTCCGTGTGTAGAGATTGATATATGCCTATTATCAAACTCTGAGATTGTTTTTGGTGGTGGCGGTCGTAGAAGATGCGAGCGTCTGGCGCGAAAGCTGGTTTCGATGCGCACGACATCCATGGATCGCCGGTCGGAGGCGTTCATGGCCGGCGCTGTGATCTGCACCGTCGCGGCGGGGGTGATCGTGGTACTGGCTGTTGCGTCGTCGACTCCCGTCTATGCGGACGAACGCGAGCATCTGGAGATCGCGACGAACCTGGCCAATGGGGCGGGATACTCTCTCGACGGTTCGGCAACCGCGTACCGGCCGCCGACGGGGCCGCTCATCCTTGCCGCCGCGACCGCGGTCCACGTGCGCGCACAGTACATCGGGATGATCCCGGCATTGTGCCTCGTCATCGCCGCGCTCCTGGGTGCGTGGATCGTCGGCCACAGGCTCGGCATGCTCGCCGGGGCCGCCGTTGTGCTTTACCCCCTCAATGTGTACACGGCGGCGACGCTCTACCCACGGGCTCTGGCGACCGCCATACTCCTGGCGCTGTGGTTGGTCGCGTCCCGCTCGGCGGACGGGATTCCGGCAGCGATGTCGCGCCGTGCGTGTGTCGTGTCGGGCCTGCTCACCGCGGCGTTCGCCTTGGCTGTGCCCACCATGATCTTCAGCGCGGTCGTGGTGGTGCTGTGGACCAGGTGGCATCAGCCCGGGCGCCGAAACCGGATCGGATCCGCGGTGTTCGCGTGGTCGGTGCGAAACGCGACGGTGATCGGATCGCCGGTAGCGTTCAGCACCGGTTCTGGCTTGAACCCTCTGCGGGGCAACAACGAGAACGCCACCGCGACTTTGGGCGTAGCCGCTCATATCGGATCGTACGTCCAGGGGGCGGAGGGTGTCGGGGAGGTCGAAGCCGATGACTACTTTCGTGGGTCGGCCGTCGAGTGGATCACCACCCATCCCAGCGGCGCGGCCGTGCGCTACGGGCAGAAGGTCCTGAACTATTTCTCGCCGTACAACCGGCCCGCCACCGCAGGACGGGGCGGTGGGCTCGAGAGTGCGGGTGTCTGGGCAAGCTTCGCAGTCACGGTCGCATTGCTGTGCGTGCGTGTCCTGCTGCGCAGACGCGCCCCGATCCTGCCGTCCGAGCGGTTGTTCCTGGTACTGTTTGTCGCGAACGCGCCCATCAAGGCGGTGTTCTTCGCACGCACGCGGTTTCGCCAGCCCCTCGAGAACAACTTGATCGTTGAGGCAGCGGTGGCGGTTGCGGTCCTGATCCCCGCCTTCACCCGCGGCCGACGAGAGCGAGTGAGCGCTGACGGCGGTGTGGAAGCCGAGGCCGCCACGGTGCCGACATCCGCTGTGTTCGAATCCTGGTCGGATCGGTCATGATGCGCAGTCGTGCGCACGCGCGCGAGGCGGGGATCAGGGATCCGTCCGCCGAGCGCGAATTTGCCGATTTCGGACAGGTCGATGTCGCAGTGCTGATTGTTACGTACAACAGCGCTCGTGTCGTGGGCACACTGCTCGCGGACCTGCGACAGGAGACCCGGACACTGTCGTTTCGGGTCATAGTGGTGGACAACGACTCCGTGGACGGAACCGCCGAGATCGTCGCAGCACATCACGATGTCGTGCTGGTGCGATCCGGCGGGAATATCGGATACGCCGGCGGCATCAATGCCGGGCGACGACACCTGGGCCGGTGTTCGGCGGTGCTGGTGCTCAACCCCGATCTGAGGGTTCTGCCCGGCGCCGTTGCGGCCATGTTTGCGGCACTCCGCGATTCAGCTGTGGGAGCGGTGGTCCCGCGCATAGTCGACGAGAAGGGTCGTACCGCTCCGTCATTGCGTCGAGAGCCCTCGCTCGCTTCGGCATTCGCCGACGCTCTATTCGTCGGCAGACTGCAGAGAGGTCTGCCGCTGCATTCGGAAACACTGTACGACAGTGCCGAATACGACCATCCTCATGCAGTCGATTGGGCAACCGGTGCTGCGGTACTGATCCGCGCCGACGTCGACGCGGATGTCGGGGAGTGGGTCGAGGACTTCTTCCTGTATTCGGAAGAGACCGACTACATGCGGCGGATCCGCGAATCCGGAAGAGGGGTGTGGTTCGAGCCGTCGGCGGTCGTACAGCACACCGGGGGAGGGTCCGGCACGTCCCCCGCGCTTGCGGCATTGATGACGGTCAACAGGATTCGATACATCGAGCGTTACCACGGACGTGTGTATGCCGCTGCCTTCCGCGTCGTGGCCGCATTGTCCGATGCCCTTCGAGCAAGGGATCCCGTACATCGGGCAACTTTGGGGGTCGTCCTCCATCGGAAGCGGTGGGGCGAACTGCCTCGTGCGCGGCACGAGTCCTGCGTGGCCCCCGGATCTCGGAGCGGTGCCGTGATCGTTCCGGCGCACAACGAGGCACGGGTGATCGGGGGGACGCTTGCACCGCTCTCCATCGCCGCCGCGACCGGGGCGATCGAACTGATCGTCGTCTGCAACGGGTGCACGGACGACACAGCCACCGTTGCGCGTGGGTTCGCCGGAGTGACTGTGCTGGAGACTCCGGTGGCATCGAAGACTTTCGCGCTCAACATCGGCGACGACGCAGCGGAACTGTGGCCGCGACTCTATCTGGATGCGGACATAGGGATCACCGCCGACACTGTGGCAGACGTCTTCGCGGAGCTGCGGGCGGGGCGGATTCTGGCTGCACGTCCGGCGTCGCGGTACGACATGGACGGTGCCGATGTGGTCGTGCGCAGTTTCTACCGGGCACGGCAACGGATTCCGCAGTTCCGGAAGGCACTGTGGGGTGCCGGCGCATACGGCCTGAGCGAGGCCGGGCATCGCAGAATCGGAGCATTTCCGAGCCTGATCGCCGACGACCTGTGGGTGGACCGCCGATTCGCTGCCGAGGAGAAAGCTGTTGTCGACACGACTCCGGCGATCGTGACCACCCCACGTGACCTCGGGAGCCTGCTCTCGACCTTACGTCGGGTATACCGCGGCAAGGCGCAGGTCGCCGACGCGGCGTCCGCGGCCGGAACCCTCCGGACCGTGATCGGATCGATCCGCGGACCGAGATCGGCAACGGACGCAGCCGTCTACGTTGCGATCAGCCTGATGGCGCGCGGCCGGCGCCACCACATTTGTCCGGCGGTGTGGGAACGGGACGACAGTGGCCGATTCAGACGCTGAAGGTCGGGATTCGAGGAGTGCGCCCATGTCTGCGATGCCGTCGACGAACGGTGCCGAACCGGTGATCATGATGATCGGTGCGGTCCCCGTGGATCTGTGCACGGTGGAGGCCGTCCTGTCGCTCGTGCGGCGCAGAATCGCCGCCACCGAGGAGCCGCCACTGGCGGTCGGTTCGGTGAATCTGGATCATCTGCACCATTTCGCCGGACCGGATCGTCCCCGACTCGGGAATCCGGGAGGCCGCCGTGGCGATGGTGTCGATTGGGTGTTGCTCGCGGACGGTGCGCCTATCGCAGCCTGCGCCGGACGGTTGACCGGGCACGCGTGGCCCCGGCTAGCGGGTGCCGATCTGTTGCCGATGATCCTTGCGGAATCTGCGGCGGCACACCGCACGGTCGGATTCCTCGGCGGCTTCCCCGACCTGCATCGGAAGCTCGAAGCGACCGTGCCCAAGTCCTTTCCGGGTATCGGGAGGCTCGAGTTCTGGGGACCCGAGCGTGACGAGATCGAAGATCCGGAACGCTCGCGGCAGTTGGCTCGGAAGATCGAACGCTACGCCGTGGACGTCCTGGTGGTCGGGTTGGGCAAGCCGAGACAGGAACTGTGGATCGACCACTACGGCGCATCAACGGGTGCGCGGGTACTGCTGGCCTTCGGTGCGGCGGCAGACTTTCTCGCCGGCACCGCCACCCGGGCGCCGCGACTGTTGCGGGAGTCCGGTCTCGAATGGCTGTATCGCCTGGCGCGTGATCCACGTCGATTGGCACACAGGTATCTGGTCGAGGGGCCGCCCGCATTTCTGACGCTACACAGGGCTCGTCTCGCACCGGAATTCCGGTCGGCGCTTGAGTAGTGCCGAACGGCTGGAGTCCCGGGAAGGTCGCTACGGACAACGTCGCTATACGGGCGGCGGATGTTCCTGCGTCACGGCCTTCCGGTGGTCCGGAGTCGTCGGCGTGGAGTGGAACGACCACACCAGCCCATACAGGATGAAGTACACGAACGTGATCTGCTGGAAGGAGAACAGATCGAACGTTGCACTCGAGACGGCTATCCCGATGAGAGCCGCGCCGAGGGCGTACGCCAGGTTCCTGTCCCGAGCCGTAGTGCTCCGGCGCAGGGCGGCTGTCATTCCGGCAACGGAGCCCAGTGTCAGAAGTGCCAGTGCGGCCAGTCCGACGATGCCGCCCTGCACGACCGCCTGCAACCATTGGTTGTCCAGATATCGGAACTCGGTGGGCGGATATCCGCCCAGTCCGAGCCCGAACCATGGATCTTGACGGAACTGCTCGCCGACTGCGGCATAGTCCTCCGTTCTGGTCGTGATGCTCTTGTCGCTCTGCGACGAGACGATTGTGGTCCAGAGTGCCTTCAGATAGAGGGGGCTCACAACCGCGTAGGCCGCCAATACGCCCACGCCGACCAGGATGGCATTGCCGATAGGTCGAACCTTCCACGCGAACATGTACACGGCGAGGGCGACGGCAAGGGTGACGACCCCGGATCGGGAGACAGCGGTGGGCACCGCAGCAACGGCCAGCAGACCGGCGATAGCGGCAAGCTGGCGGCGGAGCGGAGTGGTCGCGTGCCGGGCGAGATGAAGGCTCAGGGGCACCGATGCCGCAGCCATGACGGAGAATTCGATGGCATGCTGCGAGGTACCGAGTACACGCAAGGCTCCCTGTCGGCTGGTCAGCTCGGGCGTCTCGAGCACCTCCACGAACCCCGGTGGTACCGCGAGGAAACGGAGATCGATGCCGACGAACCCCTGGAGGATTCCGATCACACACGAATAAGCGATTCCCGTGATGAGACAGCCGAGAACGATGGCGCGTTGCCGAGCGGTCCGGACCGTCTGGAGGATGTACAGGGTGATGCCGACCTGCGCGACGAGCGAGAGGGCAGTGCGGCCCTTGCTCGCTTCGACGACGGGACTTCCCACCTCGAACAGCCCGGTAGCGTATGTCGCCAGCTGCATCAGGAAGAACACGATCACGATGACGGTGCCGGGATTGACCCTGGCCCGATCTGATGTTCGTCTCCTGACGAGGAATCCCAGGACAATCAGCGTGAAGAAAAGGTAGCTGAGAATACGTGCGGGCGAGCCATTGCCTCGCAGCGGCCCTGGGAACACCGATGTGGTCGGAAGGACGGGAACAATTACCGCAAAGATTGCTGCCAGCCACGGAGTCTTCCCCCCGCGAGGGGTCGGCTGAGGGTCGGGGTGCCCGGGACCCGGTTCTCGGGTGCTGTCCGCCGGCTGTGTGGCGGTCATGAGATCTCCGAGGCGTCTCCGCTGCGAGTCCGTGTCGTGGCACTGCCGTCGTGATCGTCGATCGGCGGACCGTTGCGGGCAGGGCTGCCCGGTACTGCGGTGTGTGCTCGGACCCGCCGTTTCGGACCGATACGGTTTGCGAGAAGATCGAACAGCAATGTGAGAACGACCGACAGTCCGGCGCAGACGACGAAGATGGCTAGCGTGGACCGTGTTCTACTCGGCATCGCCGCGGTGGGCTCGCCCGGTGCCAACGTGGCATAGGGGATGAGCATCTGGTCTTCGGGAACGCCGGCATTCTGCTGTAGGGCTCTCATCGTCGGCACTCCCTGTGCGGCGACCAGTTCGATCGTTTTCCGCGCCGCATCCGGATCCGGAGAGGTCGTGCTGATCACCACCAGAGGCAATTGACCACCGGGAACCGAGAAGACCTCGGCGGTGTAATCGGGAAGGCCGCCGGCCGCAACGACCTGCTCGGTCACCGCCCCGTTGTTCAGGCCCATCGCCAGGAGATTGGCGACCAGATTCGGTCCACCGGCGCTCACGAGGCCGTTGCTGCGAACCTCACCCGATTGTTGTTGCGCGGTCACGCTCGCATTCGCGAGCCCCAGTGTGGTGCTCGAGTAGTAGACAGGTTCCACGCCGGTGTATGTGCGATAGCTGATCAGGAGGGTGACCGCCATGAGGGGCACGAATACGTACCAGCGTCGAACGCATGCCCAGGCTACGTCGAACAGATCCAAACCGACCCCCTTGCCGTCTCATCGAGGTCGCGGTCTCAGGGGCTCACTCTACCGACGGTGCTTGGTCGAGGTGGACGTTTCATCCGATTTCTGCGCGCCGTCTTTGCCCCGCCGAGGGCCTTTTCGATTCGTGCGCACCACCACTCCCATCAGCCTCGCGCCGACGGTGTGCAGGCATTCGACAGCCCGGTTCAGGTCCCGTCGACGGGTGGTGCCCTCGGTCACGACGACCAACACGCCGTCGGTGTATCGACTCACTGCGGCGGCGTCGGAAACCGGTGCCACCGCAGGAGTGCCGATGACGACGAAGGCGTAGTCGGCACGCAGAGCATCGACCAGTTCGGCCATCGCGCCGGTGGGCAGGAGATCGATCGAATCGTCGGTGTCGATCCCGGCCGAAAGCGCGTCGAGGAGACCGTTGTCGATGCGCTGGACGACGTGGTCGACGCGCGCCACACCCGTCAGCACCTCCGCGAGTCCCGGCCCGAGGCCGTAGGTCTCGTCTAGGTGCGCCCCGCGCAGATCGGCGTCGACGATCAGTACCCGACTGCCGCCGGCGGTGAGTGTGCGTCCGAGGAGCGCCACGACGCCGGCCGTGTCGCAGCGGGGGTCCGGGCTCGTCACCTGCCAGACCTGTCCGCCGGTCCCTTCGCGGCGTTCCGCGGTGAGCAGCCGGGTACGGAGACTGCGGTAGGACTCGGTGTTCGCCGTGGATCCGGCACCGCCCGAGGGGACAGACCCGAGCACCGGGAGGCCCGATGCTGCGGCCGCGTCCGAGGGGATTCGTACGAGGGGATCTGTGCGTGAGCGGACCCACACCGCGGTCGCACCCGCCACGAGTCCGGCGAACGCGCCGAGCAATCCGAAGTTGACCGGCGTCGGCATCTGCCGGATCGGCGGACTCGCGGAACTCACGACCGTAGTGCGCACACGCTGATCGTCGGACCCGGTCGGGGTCTCCAGGGCGGCGGAGTATTCGACGAACTCGCGGGCGAGTGTGTCGGCGAGAAGGCGGGCCTGTTCCGGGGAATCACCGGTGACCTCGACGTCGATGACCGTCGTCTGCGGCACGATCGTCGCGTTGACACCGGTCGACAGTTCTCGCGCCGATTTCGCCAGGCCGAGATCGTCGACGACTCGCTGTGCAACGACTTCGCTGGTCAGCAGAGCCACGTAGGTGTCTGCGCGACCCGATTCGACCTGGAGGTTCTCGTACGACGTTGCGGTCGTGGTGCCCTGGGCGCTGACCAGCAACCGGACGGTCGAGACGTATCCGGTAGGCTGCACGAGGCCCAGGATCACTCCGAGACCGACGCATCCGAGGAACGCCGTCAGGAATATCTTCCACCGCAGCCGTATCGCGTCGAGGAACTCGGGGAGGGTCATCGTCTACGCACCTGCGCCTTCTTCCGTCCGGGACACGGTCGGCATCGGGTGATCCGGCACCCGATCGAGGAACACCACCGACGCCGGGTGCCGCGGCAGGACCTCGCACGCGCGCCGCACCTGCTCCTCCGTGGTGACCCCCAGGCTCACGACGAGTGCTGTCGCGTCCGCCTGGGCTCCGACCACCGTGGCATCCACAGTCGACAGGACCGGCGCACAGACCAGGACTACCCAGCAATACCGGGCGCCGAGCTCCGCTGTCAGTTCGCGCAGCGCCGGCGAGCCGACAGCTTCTGTGGGGGCAGGAATGCTGTGGCCCGAGCCGAGAAACGGTCCGGCATCCGACTTGGTCAACGCCTCCTCCAGTTCGGAACGGCCCTCCAGAACATCGGTGATACCGGGCGCATCCGACCGTCCCAGCCGCTCCGTCAGAGTGCGGGAACGCAGGTCGAGGTCGACGAGAACGGCCGCGCCGGACAGTTCCTGCAGCGCAGCGGTCAGGGCGACGGCGGCGTACGTCGCGCCCGCTCCGGTCTCGGGCTCGGTGACCACCACGATGCGGTGATGGTCAGGTCCGTCGGCCACGTTCTGCAGGTCGCGGGCGGCGACGCGTGCGTCGTCGGTGACGATGCCGGTGGGTGCGCGCGTGACCGGCCCGAGTACAGGCCGCCCGCACATCCGGGCGACGTCACGGGGGTCGCGTACCGTTCGATCGAAGACCGAGCGTAGGACCGCGCCGAGCGCGCCGAGCACGACTCCCACCAGGCCGGCGCCGAGCAGCACGACGGGGATCGGCGCGCCCCACGCATCCGCTCGAGTCGGCCGCCCGGGCGGATCGACCACCACGAGTTCCGCTCTCGGTACCACCGAACCCGCTACCGTTTCCAGCGCCTTCACCGTGGCCGCGTACTCGGAGAGATAGACGGTTGCGGTCTGTTGCGCCTCGGCGGCGGTGGGCGCGCCGACGCCGACCTCGATCAGGACCGTCCCGGCGGTGTTCTCCGCCGTGATCCGACCGGCCAGTTCCTCGGGTGCGAGGTCGAGTCCGAGATCGGCGATCACCCGGGCCGCGAGTTCCGGGCTGCGGGCGAACTCCACATAGGTTCCGGCGCGGTGCCTCGCATAGGTGTCGCCGCCGTCGACGGCGCGGCTCACATCGCCGGGTGTGCGGATGAAGACGGTTGCCGTCGATCTGTAGACCGGTGGCGCTACGAGCAGCACGACGATGGCCAACCCCACCGCGAGCACCGCACCCCAGGCCGGCCACCGCCACCGCTCGCGGAGCACGCGGGCGTACTCGAGCATCGCCGGATTCATGGCGTCGCGCTCAAGCCGAGGGATTGCAGTGCCGAGACGAGCGCGGCGCTCAGTTCCCGGTCACCCCGGGAATTGGGGTGAAGACCGTCCTCGAGCAGGATCGGGGACGTTTCGGTGCCTGCGAATCCGTCGTGGATCGGATCTACGAACAGCACACCCTCGGCGGCAGGCTCGTCTCGCAGTCGAGCCATGGAGGCGTCGTCGAACCCGATGGTGTCGGAGGGATCGGCCAATGTCCTCGGCCGTACGAACACGATCGTCGCCTCCGGCCACGTCCGGCGCACCTCACCGAGCGTGTGGACCATCGCCTCGTAGACATCCTCCGCAGGTGCGAATCCGTCGTTGCGTCCACCGTCGAGGACTACGTAGTCGGGGTCGTATCGAGCGTCCAGTTCCGGAATCCGCTCGGAGAACGACGTGGTCTCCCCGATGTACTCGTTGACGACAAAGCGATTAGGCGGTCCGCCACTGATGTAGCCGGTCCCCGGGATCCCCGACAGTGCACACGTCCAGCCCATGCGCGCGGCTGCCCGGCAGGCATAGGAGTTCTCGGCGAGATCCGTGCCGCTGGTGTACGAATCGCCGATGAACAGCGCTGTCGGGGGGGCCGTCCCGGCGAGATCTGCGGTGCTCGGCGGCGCGACCGCGGGGGACGTGATGCCCGTCGACCCCCAGATCGGCGCCGCTGTCACCGCGACCCCGCCGCAGATGACAGCGCTTGCGAGCAGGGTCAATGCCGCATCGAATGGCCGCATCTTCATTCGTGTACCTCCCCGCGCACCCAGGCGGCGATTCTGGCCGCGAGCACCGACTGGCCCTCGTCGGTCGGACCCGTCAAGTCGGGCCGCATGAGTTCCGTTGTAAGCCAAGGTGGGTCCAGTGCATCCAGGAACGGCACGCCGGCCGTCTCGGCGGCGGATCGGACGATCTCGGCCACACCGATCACTTCCGGGGCGACCGGGGTTTCGTACCAGGTCGGCCCGACCACCAAGGCGCGTTGCCCCCCGCGAGCGATCTTGCCCAGCACATCGCCGGCACCCCAGGCGACCCGCTGCGGATCGAAGGACGTGTCACTCGTCCCGCCGACCACCAGGACGACATCCGGTTGCGCAGCCTGGGCACGATCCACCTGGTACGTGAAGGCGTATCCGCCCCGGCCGTCGGCTGCATATCCGGCGCCGGGAAGTGAAACGTTGGTGACGGCCCATCCGGTGCGCTGGGCCATGAGTGTCGGCCACACCGTCAGGTTCTGGGTTCCGACGGTGTAGTAGTCGCCGACGACTGCGATGTGCAGCGGTGGGGCAGAGGCGGCCTCGACATCGCTGCGTAGGGCGATGACCGACGCCGTCGTGAGTGCGGTGGCGAGGATCAGTGTTAATGCAGCCACCATCAGCGCCCGCGGAGTGTCGACCAGTCGCTTCACGCCTTCCACCCGATCAGTCGTGAATAGGTGTCCTCCAGGTGACGGCACACGGGTGCCATTCCGAGTTCGCGGCGTACGGTCGCCCGGGCCCGCTCACCCATGTCTGTGGCCAGGGTGCGGTCCACCAGCAGAGTGCGGACGGCGGCGGTCAGGGCGGGAACATCGGGAGCGGTGACGATTCCGCTGCCGGTTCGCTCGACGAGCGGTGCCAGGCCGCAGTCGGTGCCGACGATCACGGGTACACCGACGGACATCGCCTCGAGCACCCCCATCGGGTACGGCTCCCGGACGGACGGCAGCACGTATACCGTTGCGCACGCAACCCGGCGGCGCATCTGTGCTGGATCCACAGGTCCGCTCCAGCGGATGCGGGACTCGTTCCCGATCGCGGCTAGCACCGCAGATCCCTCACCTTGGTCGGGGCCGATCAGGGTGAACCGGGCATCGGCCCCGGTGGCGAGCAGGGCGCGTGCCATCTCCACGAACACCGTCGGTCGCTTGCGCGGATGCAGCCGCGCAGCGAACAGGACCTCCGGCGGTCCGCTCGCGGTAGGGGCGCGAACGGGCAGATCCGGAATACCGTTGCGGAGTTGTTCCAGCGCCAGGTCCGGTCCGGCGACGGCGATCAGTTGTTCCCGTTCCCGCGGCGTCAGGTGAAAGACCGCACCGGCGCTGAGCAGCACCTTGCGGGTCCAGATGGCGTCGAGCGGCGTGGCAAGCGGATGGCGCGACGGCACGACCATCCCGTGGGTTTGCACCGCGTACGGAATTCGGTGGCGGAGCGCGGTCACGGCCACCGGCAGGGTCACCAGGTCACGGCCGAGATGGACGTGCACCAAGTCGAAATCGGCGCGGCACCGACGGAACCACCGGCCGAGGCCGGGCGCACCGAGTCCGGCGAAGCCGGATCCGGGAAGCAGGGTCCTCGCGGGAAACAGTTGCACCGGCACATCGTTCACTTCGGTCGGTACTACCGGGAATCCGCGCGTTGCCGCTGCGAGGGTCACGTCGTGTCCTCGGCAGCGGAGTTCGCGACTCTGATCGAGAGCGACCCGGGCCGGGCCGCCGTACGCACCGTCAGGACTCAAGAGCGTCACCACCTGCAGGATCCGCACGTTGATCAACCGGGTGCCACGCTCGGTGCCGGCGACCGGACGAGCGAGTCCGCCGGCACGTTCGCCGACACCACGGCCATGGCACCTACCACCGAATTGGCGCCGATGGTGACACCGCGCAGCACCACCGACCGGAGGCAGATCCAGGCGCCGTCCTCGACCACGATGGGCGCATTGTCGAACTCGAACGTCGGCGAGCGCCGATCGTGGCTGCCCGTGCACAGGTACGCCTGTTGGGAGATGCATACGTCGGAGCCGATGACGATGCGGTCGATGTTGTAGAGATCGGCCCCGGTTCCGACCCACGAGTTGTCGCCGATGGACAGCTTCCACGGCCACTGCACGCTCACCCCGTGCTTGATCAGCACACCGGTGCCCACCTCGGCGCCAAACCAGCGCAGCAGCGCGCAGCGGAGCCGGTTCGGGCACCACACCTGCGAGAACAGCATGGTGGAGACGGCCACCCACAGAGCCTGCGCGAGGAGTCCGCGACCCTTGTTGTACGGTCGGCCGCGCCGTGCCGCCAGTGATCGCTTGGCGCGCGCACCGGACATGAGGATCTCCTGCACCGGTCGATCGGTTGCTTCTGTGGGTAACGGTACGAGGTCCGGCCCGATTTGTATCGAGAACCGCTAGGGTGAAGGGTCACGGCTGGGATGACGGGAGCCGAAGGGGGCGATCTGCCGTGGTCGATGTCCTTGTGAAGGCCCCTGCCGCGGACGTCGGACCGGGGCCGCGTTCGGCTACCACCTTCGGCGAGCGACAGCGCAGACGCCGACTCGTGCTCGCACAGGCGGCTGTGTTCGCTCTCGGTGTGACCGCGTTCGTGCCGGTGGCCGACGTGACGGCAACCGGCCTGTCGATCCTGTGCCTGCTGCTGGTGCCGGGATACCTGCTGATCGAGCATCGGGGCATCGAACTCCTGCCACTGGTGCTCGCGGCGGCGGGCTGGATCTCGTACCTGGCCTCCTGCCTGGTCAACGGCGTCGCTGTGCTGTCTCCGAATGTCATGGCTCCCGCGGCGTTCGCGCTGTACCTGATCGGTTTGAGCGTGGTCGTCGGTCGGTCCGTGCGAGCGATCGCGACGGTACTTGCGGGGATTGCGGCGGGCACCGTGATCTTCCATCTCGTGCGGGGCATCGAGCTGACACGGACCGGGAGCTTCCTCGATCTGTGGAAGTACGGCATCGCACAGTCCGCCACCATCCTCGTACTGTTCGTGTTGGTGAAAGCGGGCGTACATCGACTCGCTCTCCCGTCGGTGCTCGCCGCGCTCGGACTTGTGAGTCTGGTCCTGAATTTTCGCTCACACGCGTTGATCTGCTTCGTGGCGGCCGCGACCGTGCTGACAGGTTGGGTGTTGGCGCCTCGAATCGGTCGCGGATGGCAGTACGCCGTCGTGTTCGGGTTCGCCGGCACCTTCGCGGTCGTGATGCCGAGTGTCGCCCGTACGGGATTGCTCGGGCCTGCGCTGCAGGCGAAGGTGCTGCAGCAGGATTCGAGCGGTCTTCCTGCCCTGTTCGCCGGACGTCCCGAGCCGCCCCTGTCGCTCACCGCGATCTACGAGCGACCACTGCTCGGATGGGGTGATGCACAGCACCTCACACCCGAGTTGTACACATCGGCGGCACATCTCGCGATCCGGCTCGGGTACACACCGACCCTGCCTTTCGAACTCTACTGGCGTATCCCCGGGGACTACTCCGCACTGCATTCCATCGTGCTGGCGTCGTGGGCGGAAGGCGGCGTCGCGGCGGTAATGCTGCCTCTATGGTTGCTGGGCGTCTGCGGTGCCCTTGTGTGGAATAGCCCCCGTTACGGCCGGTGGGCTCCGTTGGTGGTAGTGGTTGCAGTGCAGGGAATCTGGGACTTGCTGTACTCGCCATGGACGTACAACCTGATTCCGGTCTACGCCTGCATCGTGCTGTTGTTCTCGGCGCGACATTTCCCCGGGTCCGTACGCGCAGGCCGCGAACCGGCACGGGTTGCGCGGCCGCCGATCCAACCAGTCGCCAACGGACGCGACGACGGACCCGCCCCGGACGCCCGAGTCAGCGTCGTCATCCCGACGATCGGTCGGCCGACCCTGACGCGGGCGGTGCAGTCCGTGCTCAACCAGTCCTGTCCGGTGGAGGAGATCGTCGTCGTTGCCGATACGGGGGCGCCGCTGCCGGTGTCGTCGAACGACCAGATCGTCGTACTGGGGGTGGGTCCGAATGCCGGTCCGGGCCGGTGTCGGCAGGCAGGCATCGACGCTGCCCGCGGCACGGTGATCGCACTCCTGGACGACGACGACGAATGGTGCGCCGACAAGTTGCGGCGCCAACTCGACGCCGTCGCCCACAGGTCGGACCGGAGCTGGATCGTGTCCTCCCGCATGGCGGTTGTGGGCCCCGGCGACCGGAGGCGCATCTGGCCGCGCCGACTCGTCAAGGTGGATCAATCGGTGGCGGATTACCTGTTCCGGTTCACTGGCCTGACGGCCGGCGGCGCCGTGTTGCAGGCGTCGACGCTGTGTTTTCCCGTCGAGATCGGGCGCTTGATCCGGTGGGACGCGGATCCGGACGGGGTGCACGACGAACCGAGCTGGCTGATGCGGGCGCAGCGGGAGATCGAGGGGTTGAGCATTATCCAGTTGGCGGACGTATTGAGCACGTACCACGTGTCCGGCGAGTCCGTCTCCCGCACAGCCCACGACCGCTCCGGCGAGTACATTGCGTGGGGACTGGAACATCTGCGTGGAGAGTCGCCACGGGTACGAGGCGACTACCTGTGCACCAGTCCGGTCAGCGCCGCGGTATCGGCCCGCTCGGTGGTCGGCGTATGGCGTTCGGTGCAGGCCGCTGTGCGTCACGGCAGGCCGGGACCACAGGCACTTGCCTATGCCGGGCTCGGTGCGGTCCGAATTGCGCTGTTGCGGGGGCGTGCAGCCGCCAGGCAGGTACGGACGACGATGCCGCTCCGGCGGTCGCGGTGACCGTATCGCCGCATGACCTCCGGTCACGGCCCACGGTGTCCGTGGTGACCATCTCGTATCGGGACCTGCCAGGCCTTCGGCGGACACTGCCGAGCGTGCAGGAGCAACGCGGTGACTTCGACATAGAGCACGTGGTCATCGACGGCGGATCCGGCGCCGACGCGGAGCAGTATCTGCGGTCCCAGGACCGCTCGTTGGCTTATTGGCACTCCCGGCCGGACAGGGGCCGCTACGATGCGATGAACCTCGGTCGCGCTCGGAGTACGGGCGATCTGGTGTGGTTCATGCATTCCGGCGACTGTTTCTCGGACCCCGGAGCGGTCGCGGCCGCACTCGACTCGATCGGTGGGGACGGCCGCGCAGTCCTGCGTCGGCGCTGGGGCTACGGCCGGGCACGGCTGGTCGACGCACACCGGAACGTCACCGGGACGTGGGGCTTCGTACCGTTCGAGCTTCGGCGGTTTGCCCTTGGGGACAGACCGATCCCGCATCAGGCGGCCTTCTTCGGTGCCGCGATCCTCGATCGGTTGGGCGACTACGACGTCGAGTTCGGCCTCGCCGCGGATCAGCTGTACATGCTGCGTGCCGCACTGCTGTGCCCACCCGTCGTGCTCGATCGTGTGGTCTGCAACTTCGATACCACCGGGGCGGGGTCGGTGCGGCCTCTGCGGGACCATTACCGGGACACGCGGCTCGCGTGGGACGAGGCGGGGTACTTTCCGCTCGGCTGTCGCACGGCATCGGAGGCCGCGTCACGGGTGGTCGAGGTGGTGGCGCACAGCAAGCTCGCCGCCCGGACACTAATGCGACGATGACGGTCGATCCGCGTCGGTTGGCGCCCGTCGAGCAACGCGCTCTGGTTCGCGGCACGCTGTACCGCATTCTCGGCACCCCGGTCGTGGCCGTGTTCGGTCTGGTGAACACCGCGATCATCGTGCGGAACACCGGCGAGGAAGTCTTCGGCTTGGTGTCCCTCGTCGCCACGACGACCTTACTGTTTCCCTTCGCGGATCTCGGTATCGGTGCGACGGTACTCAGCGCCGCCGCAGCGTTGAACGTGCCCCAGCGGGATCCGGACCCCGTCGACGTCATACGCCGTGCATATCGGACCGTGTCCGCCGTGGCCGGCGGGGTGATCGTCGGCGCACTCGTCGTCATGGCGATCGACGGGTGGGGCCCGCTCGTGGGCATGTCGACCGGTCCTGCGGATCGGTGGGCGATCACCGTGGCAGTGGTGCTGTTCGCGTTGACGATTCCTGCGGGGTTGGGGGTGCGCATCCTCATCGGTATCGACCGGAATCACATCGCCACCCTGGTCCTCATGAGTGCCGCCGCGTTCTCCCTGCTGCTGACTCTTGCACTGACCGCGCTCGACGTCGCCGGAATCTGGTATGCGCTGTCGGCGCTGGGGGGTGTACTCGCCGGGCACATCGTGGGCACGGTGGTCGCGCTGCGTCTGTCCGGCCTGGGACGGTCGATATTCGAGCCCGTCAGCGCAGCATCGGCGCGGATCCGGTTGTTGAAAGGAAGCCTGTGGATGTTCGTTGCCGGCGTCGGTCTACCCGTCGGCTTGCAGTCCGGGCGACTGCTCCTCGCGCATTTGTCCACGCCAGCGGAGTTGTCGGCGTACGCCCTGATGGCGCAGATGTACGGCGTGGGATGGTCGGTGCTGTCCACCGCAGGAATGGCCTACTGGCCGGTCTTCGTGAAGCGGCGGGGTGCGATCGAGGCGACGGTGCGCATGTGGTGGTCGGTCACGGCGATCTTCACGGCAGCGGCCGCGCTCGGTGCGGGGGTGCTGACGACGCTCGGGCCGTGGGTCGCATCGGTGCTGTCCGACGGCCGGGTCGACGTCGCGGTGGCGTTGGCGTGTTCGTTCGGGGTGCTGTTCGTCGCGCAGGGGTGCCATCTTCCGTCGGGCGTGCTGTTGACTCGACCGACCGAGGCGCGATGGCAGGCCGGGTGCATCGTGGCGATGGCCGTGATCGGCCTCGGCCTCGGGCTTGTGCTGGCGCGGCCATACGGTGCGGTGGGCGTGGTAACTGCCGGGGCGGTGGGCGTCTTCGTCGGTCAGGTGGTGCCGGACCTCCTCCGGGTGCCAACGCTGGTGCGCCGCCGACCACCGGTCGAGGAACCGGGGTGTCAGCGACCATCGTGACCGGGGGGCGGTGGCTGCACCTCGCCGAGAGGACGGGCGAGCGGCGCCACCACGGTGACGCCCGCGGGTACGTCATGGATCACGGTCGCATTCGCTCCCACAGTTGCGCCGTCGTGCAGAGTGATCGGGCCCAGCACCACGGCTCCGGCAGCGATCCGGACCCGGTCGCCGATCGTGGGCCTGCCGGTCGCGTCGTATCCGATTGTGACCTGCTGGTTGATCCAGCAGTTGCTGCCGATGGCCTCGGCGGAAACGATGGTGCCGACTCCATGCTGGATGAAGAGTCCTGGACCGATCCGGGCGGCATCGAGCGTCAGGGTGGATGCGGGGCGATAGAGCATGCGGAGCAGGAACCGCAATGCCATGGGGGCGGGGCGAAGACGGTGGTGCACGAGGGTACGGAACTCGGCCAGGGCGCCGGCGAGGTAGGCGAAGCGTGAGTAACCGTCCAAGGCCCGTAGCTCCGGATCGTTGATGCAGTCGATCCACCGATCGACATCGGCCTGAACCGTCGTCGCGGCGTGGGCTCGCACCACGCCCCACCACAACGGATAGACGCAGATCCGAGCTGCGCATATCAGTCGTTCTCGTGCCCTTCCGGCTGACATCAACTCAATCCTGCCGCACGCGTGTCCGGCCGGATGGGGAATCGGCAAGGATCTGTAGGACCGAGCCGAAACGGGTTATACACGACGAAGCTGCAGCGACAAGCTGGAACAATGGGGGTCATGGTGTGCGAGCCGCTTTCGACGGATACCCGGATCTACATCGCGGGGCATCGGGGCCTGGTCGGATCGGCGCTGTGGCGGCACTTCACCTCGCGGGGCTTCGCGGATCTGATCGGACGGGACTCCATCGGATTGGATCTCCGCGATGCGGACGCCACCAGGGCGTTCTTCGAGGAAACCCGGCCCCAAGTGGTGATCGACGCGGCCGCGCGAGTCGGGGGCATCGCTGCGAATTCGGCCCGACCGGCCGAATTCCTGTCCGACAACATGCGGATCCAGCTCAACCTCCTCGACAGTGCCGTGGCGTCCGGCGTCGAGCGGTTCCTGTTTCTGGGGTCCAGTTGCATCTATCCCAAGTTCGCCGAGCAGCCGATCCGGGAAGAAGCCTTGCTCACCGGTCCGCTCGAGGTCACCAACGATGCCTATGCGATCGCCAAGATCGCCGGCATCTTTCACATCACGGCGATCCGGCGCCAATACAATCTGCCCTATATCTCGGTGATGCCGACCAGCGTCTACGGACCGGGCGACAACTTCCACCCGCACGACAGCCATGTCCTGCCGGCGATGATTCGCAGGTTCTACGACGCGACCCGCGACGGTGTGAACGTTGTGACCTGCTGGGGTACCGGGCACCCGCGCCGTGAGTTCCTGCACGCTGACGACCTGGCCGACGCATGTCATTTCCTGCTGGATCGTTACGACGACGACTCGGTGGTCAACGTGGGTGCAGGAACCGATCGGACCATCGCCGAGGTGGCGCAACTGGTCGCCGGCGTGGTCGGGTACCGCGGCAGGATCCTGTGGGACGCCACCATGCCCGACGGCACGCCGCGCAAGCTTCTCGACGTACGGCGCCTGACCGAGCTGGGGTGGACCGCGACGATTCCGCTCGAAGCGGGGGTGCAGAGCACCTACGAGTGGTTCCGTCGGCATCAGGATGCGTATCGAACCTGACGTCCCGTCATGTTCCCCATCCCGCCACCGTCGGCCGGTCGATCCACGACGTACCGCCTGCCTCGAGCGACCGGATGTCCGCTTCCACCATGATCCGCACCAGTTCGGGCACCTGAACCCGGGCTTCCCACCCGAGCAGCGACCGGGCCTTGGATGCATCGCCGACAATCGCATCGACCTCGGCGGGACGCAGGTAGCGCTCGTCGAACCGAATGCGCCGTTGCCAGTCGAGACCGGCGTGCTCGAAGGCCAGAGAAAGGAATTCTCTTACCGTACAACCTCTGCCGGTGGCGAGCACGTAGTCGTCGGGACGGTCCGCCTGGAGCATGCGCCACATCCCTTCGACGTACTCCGGAGCATAGCCCCAGTCGCGCACGGCGTCGAGATTGCCCAGGTACAGATGCTCGTTGAGTCCGGCGCGGATCCGGGCCACCGCGCGCGTGATCTTCCTGGTAACGAATGTTTCTCCGCGGCGCGGTGATTCGTGGTTGAACAGGATCCCGTTGACGGTGAAAAGGCCGTACGCCTCCCGGTAGTTCCGGGTCGCCCAGTATGCGAACACCTTCGAGACGCCGTATGGCGAGCGGGGATGGAACGGTGTGAGCTCGTTCTGCGGTGGTGGCGAGGAGCCGAACATCTCGGAGCTCGATGCTTGGTAGAAGCGGCAGTCCAACCCGAGCTGCCGGATCGACTCCAGCATACGGATCGTGCCCAGTCCGGTTGTGTCGGCCGTGTACTCCGGCTCGTCGAAGCTGACACGGACGTGTGGTTGGGCCGCCAGGTGATACACCTCGTCGGGTCCGATCCGAGCGAGTAGCGCCATCAAGCGGGTTCCGTCGAGCAGGTCGCCGTAGTGCAGGAACAGCCGGGCATCGGGATCGTGCGGATCGACGTACAGGTGATCGATCCGGCCGGTGTTGAACGTGGACGCTCGACGAATGATCCCGTGAACCTCATACCCTTTCTGCAACAGGAGTTCCGCGAGATACGATCCGTCCTGCCCGGTGACTCCTGTGATGAGTGCGCGACGCCTCATGGGTCCTCCCCCTCACGTGTCGAGTGTGTCGTTCGGCGAGTCGCGGCAAGATCCAGGATCCACTGCTCGTACTGGTCGATCGCTCCTGTCGTGGAGAGGAGCAGGTCGCTGTAGCGCCGGCCGGCCTCGCTCAGTCGTCCGGCCAGGGCGCGATCGGTGCCCAGCCGGACCGCCTCACGCAGCAGCAGGTCCGGGCGTCCGGCCGGGACCCGGATTCCTGCGTCGGACTCGGCGATCTCCTCCGCGGTGAAGCCGCTCTCGTCGGTGGCCGCCAGGATCGGCTTTCCAGCTGCGAAGTAGGAGGTCAGCTTGCTGGGTACCGCCATATGGGCTACGCCGGGGAGTTCGTTGACGAGGAGGACGTCGGCCGCGCCCAGCGCCGCAGGGAACTCGGCCTCGGGTACCGGGGGCAGGAACTGGAGGTTGGGCACGCCTGCACCTGCGGCTTGCAGATCTGTCCGTCGATGTCCGTCCCCGAGCAGAACGAAGCGGACCCGAAGGCCACGTTCGCCGGCCAGGCGAGCGGAGTCGATCACGTTCTCCAGCCCCTGTTTGGTCCCCATGTTCCCGGCGTGCAGGACGACGATCTCATCGTCGCCCCACTTGTGCGTCGATCGGAAGTCGGCGCTGGCGGCCGGGTCGGGCACGGCGATGTGCGTCCAGTTGCGCACTTCGCGGATCCGTCGCGGATCGACGCCGAAGGTGCACACGAGATCGGTGGCGAAGCCCTCGTGGATCACGGCGACGCCGTCGGCCCGCCGGATCGTGAACGCTTCCACCGCACGGACGGCGCGTGCGGACAGGCCCGATTCCGCGCCCATCTCCACCAGAGCGCGACTGTAGACGTCGTGGACGACGACTCCGAGGGCCGGTCGGTGCGGGGTCAGCTGGGTGCGAGTCGCTGCCAAGGCAACGGCCAGCAAAGGGGGGCTCACGCACACCACGACGTCAGGTCGGTACCAGGGCGCGGTGAGGAGCTGGAGGCCGAAGGTGAGTTCCATGATCGCCCGTCTCCTCATGGAACGACCGCTGGGCACGTGGTGACGGAACCGAGCGACGCGGACACCGTCTATCGTTCCGATCCAGCGGAAACCCCCGTATCCCTCGGCGAGCTTCCACTGGGGATAGTGTGGTAGTCCGGTCAAGACCCGGACGTCGTGTCCGCGTGCCGCCAGGCCCGTCGCCAAACCGGTCGTGTAGGGCGCGACTCCGGTTACTTCCGGCGCGTAGTTGATCCCGAGGACAGCAACTCTGATGCGGGGGCGGGACACAAACCGAGGGTAGCCGCCACATGTATCGGCAGGGGGAGCTTCACCGGGTATCGGATACCGTACCTGCCCGTGGCAATCGGGCACGGCCTCGTGCCTGAATAGTGGACGGCGGAACGACGTCGGATGGACGACTGTATACCGGAAGGCTGTGATACCGGAAGCCTGTGGGATCGTCCGTGTTGTACCCGAAACGCCACACGGTCGTGTCTCGGTCGGTAGATTCGAAAGTGAATGGCCGAGATCGGTGATCTGCCGTGCGCCGATGTCACGCGAGCACGGCGGAGGCTCCATGCGTGAACTCGAGCGCAGATCGGATCGGAGGGGGAGTTGGGTACCCTCGCCGTACTGACTGCAAGTTACAGACCGGATTTCCGGCATTTCACGGAACTGCATTCGTCGGTCGTGCAGTACACGTCGGACGATGTCGTCCACCATGTCGTCGTGCCGAACCGCGACGTCGCGCTGTTCACGACCATCGAATCCCGTCGGCTGACGGTGCATCCGATCGACGCACTGCTGCCGCGTTCCTTTCTGTCCACGTATCCACTGGGGAGCCGATTGAGGGGAATCCCCCGGATGTCGAGAGTGGCGAGAGTGGAAGCGCTCAACCTGCTGCGGCCCTGGCCACCGGTCCGCGGTTGGGTACTGCAGCAGATCGTCAAACTCGCAGCGACGAGCCGCATCGAGGCGAACGTGGTTCTGCTCGTCGATTCCGATGTTGCGCTGATCCGCCCTGTCGGTGCCGACGATTTCCTCCGCGGCGGAGCGGTCAGATTCTACCGACTGCCCGGCGGGATCACTACTGCGATGGCGAGACACGCGGCTTGGCGCGATGCCGCGAATCGGCTTCTCGGCCTCGACGCGCGGTCGTCGGACCCGTCGGCCGACTATGTGACGTCGTTTCTGACATGGGATCCTCGAATCGTCCGAAGGGTGGGCGAGCGCGTCCGCGAGGTCACCGGCGACGACTGGCGGGCTGCCGTCGCCCGAGAACTCCACTTCTCCGAGTGCTTCCTGTACGGCACCTACGTCGATCGTCTCGGCACCGACGCCGATCGATCGTTCACGCGATCGGACACCTTGTGCCGCAGCCATTGGGGTACGACGCCTCTCGATCGGGCCGCTGCTGTCCGGTTCGTGGACTCGATCGGTCCCGACGATGTCGCCGTCCACGTCCAGTCCACGTCACGGACACCACCCGACATACGCCGGTACGTGCTCGACGCGGCGGCCGAGCGCGTGAAGGATTTCTGAGGCTCAGCTGCCCGGGTCGCAGCCGACGGCCACGTACGCGTGCAGGCCGTCGGGGTCGTCGCGCAGCAGATACTCGTAGTCGCTGGTGGCCATCACGGCGTCGTTCGCGTCGCGGAACGACCAGCGCACCCGGGCCCGCACGATCTTGTCGGTGACCGGGGAGAGGTCGAGCAACTCGTGCCCCACACCGGCGAGGCCGTGCTTCCGGTAGGTCTCGTTGCTCTGCGTGAGCGCCTCGGTGATCTCCTTCCGGTTCGCCAGCGATCCGGCGAACGAATCCGTCAGGATCGTGCCCGGTTCACCCCACAGCGCGGCCGAGGCCTCGGCGTCGAACCCGGCGAGCGCCTCTCCGTACAGGGTGAAGAAGCGGTCCAGTGCGATGCGTTCCACGCTCATGCACTTCAGTGTGCGGGTCCGGCGACGGTTGTCAGCGCAGAATCAGGCAGGTGGTCGACGCGGTCGCGAGCAACCGGTCGTTCTCGTCGCGGGCCTCGCCGCGGGCGGTGGCGGTGCGACGGCCGCTGTACTCGCAGATGCCGTGCACGCGGACGACGCCGTTGCCGGCCTGGACCGGCCGCAGATACCGCACCTGCAGGTCCAGGGTCGTGTACCCGACACCGGCCTCGAGCGTGCTCGACACGCTGAACCCCATCGCGGTGTCGAACATCGTCGCGATCACGCCGCCGTGCACGCTGCCCACCGCGTTGGCGTGGAACTCCTGCGGTTCCATGCTCACCTCCACCCAGCCCTCGCGGGCGTCGGTCACCCGGAAGCCGAGCGTGCGCGACGTCGGATGGTGCGGGATGGAGCCGTCGATCAGGCCGCGCAGGAAGTCGAGGCCCTGCATGTCGCGGTTCGCGGCGGACGTCGGGGCGGGGTCGTCCCACGTGTAGGTGCGCTGGCGTTCGGTCACCCGCCGACCGTATCGCGCGGTGACAAACCCGTCCGCGCGTGCCACCCTGGAGCCATGCGCCACCGATGTTGATCCGGCTCCGCCTCTTCCCTGACCGTTCGTGTGGTGGCGTACGCGGCCACCCGCGAACTCGTGCCGCTCTACGGCCTGTACGCCCTCCTGTTCGAGGACCACGGCCTCGGTACGGGCGAGATCTCGTCGCTCTTCGTGCTGTGGTCCGTCGTGGCGTTCGTCGCGGAGGTGCCGTCGGGCGCGTGGGCCGACACGGTGTCCCGCCGGGGCCTGTTGCTGCTCAGCGCGGTCCTGTTCACCGCGGGCTTCGCCCTGTGGCTGCTGTTCCCGGGTTACTGGGGGTTCGCGGCGGGCTTCGTGGCGTGGGGGATCAGCGAGTCGCTGAAGTCCGGGACGTTCGAGGCCCTGGTGTACGACGAACTGTCCGCACGCGGGGCGGCGCACCGGTATCCGGCGGTACTGGGCTACGCGAACGCCGGCGAGACGCTGTGCGTCCTCGCCGCGACGCTGTCGGCCGCGCCGCTGTTCGCGGTGGGCGGCTACGCGACGGTGGGGTGGTTGTCGGTGGCGATCACCGTCGGCAACGGGTTGCTCGTCCTCACCCTGCCGGCCGCCCCCCGTCACGCCTCGGCGGACGAGACAGGCGCCGTTCCAGGCGCTTTCGTGACCCGCTACCTGGCGGTGCTGCACGCCGGGACGAGCGAGGCGCGACGCAGCGCCGTGGTGCGCCGCGCGGTGCTGCTCGCGGCGCTGCTGTCGGCGTGCCTCGCGTTCGAGGAGTACTTCGCGTTGCTGGCGCGCGAGGGTGGCTCGAGCACGTCCGCGGCGCCGGTGCTGGTGGCGATCACCGTTGCGGGACAGGTGCTCGGCGCCGCGACGGCCGGCCGCACCGCGGCAATGACCGGTCGCGCCATGGGGGCGGTGATCGCCGCCGGGGGTGTGCTGCTGGCGGCGGGTGCCGCGCTCGGCGGCGCGGCGGGATTCGTGGCGATCGGCATCGGCTACGGCGCCCTGCACAACGCGATGATCGTCGCCGAGGCGCGGATGCAGGACGCGATGAGCGGGACCGCCCGCGCGACCGTGACGTCGGTGTCGGGCCTCGTCGGCGAGGTCGCGTCGGTGGCGGTCTACGCCGGCTTCGCGCTCGGAACGGTCTGGCTGCCGCTGGCGGCGGTGCTCGCCGCGTGGGCGGTGCCCCTGCTCGGCCTGGCCGTCGCGGCGGTGCGGTGGCTGCCGCCGTCTCAGTCCCCTCTTAATTCGCCGGACTAACGTCCTCCGCCATGCGTGCTCGTCTCGTTCCCGCCCTGTTCGTCGCCGCCGGTCTCGGCCTGATCGGTACCGGTTCCGCCTTCGCGTACGCCGACGCGCCCGCCGTCGCGACGCCGGCCGACGCACCGCCCGCCGCGACCGGCGACCCGCTTTCCGGCACCCGCAACAACCTTCAGCAGGCCGGGTTGCCGCTCGCGCTTCTCGGCGGTGGGGTCGGGCAGCTCACCGACGGCAGCCGCCAGCTCGACGACGGCGCCCACCAGCTCGCCGACGGGCTCGCGCAGGCCAGCGCGGGTGGGCAGCAGCTCGCCGACGGGCTCGGTCAGCTCCAGGGCGGGGTGGGCCTGCTCGGCGACGGTGCGACCCAGGTCAGCGATGGCGTCGACCAGGTCGTCGACCGGCTCACCGGCTTCGGGGAGATGCAGGCGGGCGTGACCGAGCAGCTGACCGTCGTCGCCGGCACCCTGCGGCAATCGCCCGACCCGGTGTCCCAGGAGGCCGCCGCCCGGCTCGACGGGCTCGTCGGACGGCTGAACACCGAGGGGCTCGGCCCGGAGACGCTCGCGCAGCTCGAGCAGCTGCGCGGCGGCGCGCGGCAGCTCGCCTACGAATTGAGCGACCCGGACGCGCAGTTCGTCGCCGGCATGGTGCAGGCCGCCGACGGCTCGCGGCAGCTACGCGACGGACTGATGCTCCTCGACGACGGCGGCCGGCAGCTCGTCGACGGCACCGGACAGCTCGTGGACGGCGTCGGCCCGGTCACCGGGGTGATCGAGGGAGTCTCGGACAACGTGCGGGAAGCGACGGCCGCGCTGCCGAAGTCGCCGGCCCCGGCGTCGTCGGGCGACGTCGGGGCGGCGGTGGAGACGACCGCCGAGCGGCAGTGGTGGCCGTATGCGCTCGTCGCGCTGGGGGCGCTGGTGCTCGCCGTGCCGGCACTGTTGCCGAACGTGCTGCGGCCGAATGTCACACGCGTTCGATCGAACTGAACCCATGTGACATTCGGCCACACCCACGCGACGGGGGGTCAGAGCTTGCGGGAGCGCAGCTCGTGACCGCGGGAGGTCTTGCAGCGGCCGGTCACGAGGTCCCACTGCCAGCCGTGCAGGTTGCAGGTGAGGCTGGTGCCCTCGACGACACCGAACTTCGACAGGTCGGCCTTCAGGTGCGGGCAGCGGCGCTGGATCTCGAACCCGCCCAGCTCGATCGACGCGGAATCGTCGTGGGCCTCCGCGAACCAGCCGTCCGCGTAGGCGATCCGCTCGTCGGTGAGGCACTTGAAGAACGTGTAGAGGAATTCGTTGTAGCCGCCCACACGCCACGCCTCGAAGCGGGTGGACAGGAAGATGGTGTTCACCCAGTCCGGCTCGTCGTCGCGCAGGACAGTGCGCACCAGCTCCGGCGCGATGCGGAAACCGTAGCGGTACTTGCCTTCTCCCTCGATGGGTTCGCGGACGACCCGCTTGGGGAAGTCCAGCACGACCGTCTCCTCGCCCATCACCAGGCCGACGGGGTAGCCGATGCCGTCGCAGATCAGATCGGACTGCGCCATGATCGGCTCGAACTTCGCCTTGAGCGGGCCGAGCAGCGGCTCGCCCTCGGCGGGGGCCCACGTCGCCTTCTCGGCCTCGAGCACAGGGGCCAGGCGCTGCGCCATCTCCTCGATGTACGGGGCCTTGTCGGTGAAGATCCGCTCGACGTCGGCGTCCGGGATCGGGTGGGTCAGCGTCATCGACGTGCTGCCGTGCACCTCGAGCACCGAACCGGGGATCATCAGCACGCCGCCGTCGTTGCCGTGGAGGCGCATCTGCTCGAGGAAGACCATCTGGTCGGGGAAGATGTTGCCCTCGTCGCCGTGGTCGTCGTTGAGGTGGCGCAGCGCCGGATCGAGGAACACCGGCGGCCCGGCCGACGGGACCACCCACGTCGCGCCGACCTGGTCGATGTAGCTGCGGCAGCGATCCATGCCGCGCTGGCGCTTCTGCTTGCCGAAGTTCGCCTTGGTGCGCTTGGGGATGTCGTAGACCATCGGGTACCAGATCGCGCCCGAGTACTGCAGCAGGTGGACGTCGATCCGACCGAACGCCTCGAGCATCGAGTCCATCTCGACCGGGCGGGCGTCGTTCATGTTGAACACCGTGGTCTCGCCGTCCGAGACGACGAGGCCGGAGTCGCCGATCGGCCCGTCCGCGGGCGCGCGCAGGGCGATGATCATGACGTCGAGGTCGCCCTTGGGGCCGCTGACGGTGTGCTTGACGGAATCGGTCGTCTCGAGGAACTTCGTGAACCCGAGCTGCTCGAGGTCGCGGCGCAGGTCCGGGACCGGGAAGTCGGGCAGCAGCACCGTCGCGTCCTTGTTGACGTGCTTGCTCAGGTTCTCCGGGTCGAAGTGGTCCTTGTGCAGGTGCGAGACGTACAGGTAGTCGACGTCGCCGAGCTTGTCCCAGTCCAACTGCGTGTTGTCCGGGAAGGGGAACCACGACGCGAAGTACGCGGGGTTGACCCACGGATCGCACAGGATCGATCCCGCTGCGGTCTGAATGTGGAACCCGGCGTGTCCGACGCTGGTGATCTGCACTTCGTTGCCTCCTGACGTGCTGACCGACGTACCACCCAGCGTAGGGGGACGCCGGTGCGGCGCCGCGCCCAGGCGGTGAACCCGGGCCGGATACGGGCCTTTGATCCCGAATCGGGCGGGCGGCGGACATCGGGCGGAGCCCGCAGCCGCCGATCCGGCTACTCTGACCGACTGTGGAACCCTTCTACCGGACCGTCATCGGCCTCGCCCGGACCGTCTTCGCCGCGCAGGGACTGAAGTTCACCGTCACCGGCGCCGAGAACATCCCCGCCGTCGGTGGCGCCGTGATCGCCATGAACCACGTCGGCTACATGGACTTCACCTACGCGGGCCTGCCCGCCCGCACCTCCAAGCGCTACATCCGGTTCATGGCGAAGAAGGAGGTCTTCGACCACAAGATCTCCGGTCCCCTGATGCGGGCCATGAAGCACATCCCCGTCGACCGGGCCGACGGCGCCGACTCCTACCGCGCGGCGGTGGCGGCGCTGCGTGCGGGCGAGCTGGTCGGGGTCTTCCCCGAGGCCACGATCAGCCGCAGCTTCGAGATCAAGGGCTTCAAGACGGGTGCCGTGCGGATGGCGCTGGAGGCGGACGTGCCGATCATCCCCGTGGTGATGTGGGGGTCCCAGCGGGTGTGGACGAAGGGGCACCCCAAGCGCCTCGGCCGCACGAAGACGCCGATCTCGATCGCCGTCGGCGAACCCATCGCGCCGAACGCGTCGGCGTCGGAGCTGACCGCGGAGCTGCACGAGACGATGGAGCGCATGCTGCGGGAACTGCAGGGCAGCTACGTCCACGAAGCCGGTGCGTACTGGGTGCCCGCCCGGCTCGGCGGCACCGCGCCCACGCTCGCGGAGGCCACGGCGCTCGACGACGCCGACACCGCCGCGCGCAAGGCCCGCCGGGCGCAGAAGGATGCCGGCACCGACCGGTGACGACGACAGCCGCGGTGAGGCCCGGGTCGTCCGGATGCGCCGTGTCGCGGCGGACCGGCACAATGGCGAAGTGAGCCGAGATCTGCCGAGCCTGGTTGCCACCGACGTCGACGGCACCCTCATCGACGACGAGGAGCGCGTCTCGGACCGTACCCGCGCGGCGGTGCAGGCCGTGGTGTCCTCCGGGACGCCGTTCGTCCTGGCCACCGGCCGTCCGCCGCGATGGATTCCGCCGGTGATCGAGCAACTCGGTTTCGCGCCCATGGCGGTGTGCGCCAACGGCGCGGTGCTCTACGACAGCGCCGCCGACCGGGTCCTGAGCGCCGCCGTGCTCTCCGCGGACGAGCTGGCCTGGGTTGCCGACGTCGCCAACAGCGTGCTGCCCGGCTGCGGTCTGGCCGCCGAGCGGATCGGGGCGAGCGCCCACGACGCCGCGACGCCACAGTTCGTCAGCGCCCCCGGCTACGAGCATGCGTGGCTGAATCCGGACAACACCGAGCTCGCCGACCACGAGGTGATCGCCGAGCCGGCGGTGAAGCTGCTGATCCGGATGGCGTCGGCGACGAGCCACGAGATGGCCGAAGCGCTGGCCCCGCAGCTCTGCGGCCTGGTGGACGTCACCTATTCCACGGACAACGGCCTGATCGAGATCTCCGCCTCGGGGGTGACGAAGGCGTCGGGCCTGCAGCTGATGGCCGAGCACCTGGGGGTGGCGGCCGACGGGATCGTCGCGTTCGGGGACATGCCCAACGACATCCCGATGTTGTCGATGGCGCGCCACGGGGTCGCGATGGAGAACGCGCACCCGGACACGAAGGCGGCCGCGGACGAGGTCACCGCCACCAACACCGAGGACGGGGTAGCCCGCATCCTCGAGCGTTGGTGGCGGTGACGGCCCCGGCGAGGGGACCGGCGGCCGGCTAGGGCACCGGCGAGGGGACCGGCGGCCGGCTAAGGCACGGCCGCCGGTGCCGGCGCTTCGGGAGCGGGGGCCGGTGCCGGGG